>JACPFM010000070.1 GCA_016182965.1 Deltaproteobacteria bacterium
GGGAGAGGGGGCGGGGTGAGGGCAACTTGCCCGCGAGCGCAGCGAGCGGGCTGACTTCCGCAACAGGCTCTAGCGAAGTCGCGGAGCGACTTTCCTAGTGCGGCGCTCCAGCGTTGGGAAATGAACCAGGTACGAACTTCCAGTGCGCCGTACTAGCGCCTACTTCTTGGGCTCTTCGTCGAGCAGCTCGGCGTCGTCGACCACCTCTTCGACCTCGTCGTCGCCGATGATCTCGGCGCTCGCATCGGGGTCGGCGTGACGCGCGGCGGTCGGGAGCTTCAGCGCGGCGATCTCGTCGGTGCGCGCCGGCGGGTTGCTGTCGGACGGCATCTTCACGCCGGTGTCGAACCCGTCACGCTGCGCGAGCAGCGCGGAGTCTCCGGCGAGCGTCGGCATGTCCTCCGAGTCGTCGTCGTGGATCGAGGCGAGCGACGGGTACGCGTCGGTCGCGGCGGGGTGGAACGGCAGCTCGGAGGTCGTCTCGGGGATGTCGGTGACCTCGACGCTCCGCTGGTGGCGCACGCCGAGCGGACCGACGCCGGTGTCGAGATCCTGCTCGGGCGCGGTGTGCTCGGACGAGTACCCCTCGTTGACCGGCATCGAGGTCATCGTCTCGGAGCCGTACCCGGGGAACGGCGGCGCCGGCACGTCGGAGACGCGCGGGGGCGGCGGCGTGGAGCCACGCGGAGGCGGCGGCGCGGAGGACCGACGCATCGGCGGCGTGGAGGGGCGGAGCGGCGCCGTCGACGAACGGGCCGGGATGCCCGACGTGCGCGCGGGCGCCATCGAGCCGCGCGGAGGCAGCCCGGAGCTGCGCGCCGGCGGGACCGGCGCGGCGCCGCCCTTCGCCGAGCCCTTCGCCGAGCCCTTCGCCGAGAACGTCGTGCGCGGCGCGGCGTTGGGCGGCGGCGCGATGGAGACGTCGGGCACGACGTGCTGCGGCGGGTGCTTGCCCTCTTCGAACTGCAGCTTGTTGCGCTTGGCGCGGTCGAGGCCGGCGGTCGCCTCCGGGTCCTGCGGCTTGAGCCGGAGCACGCGGCGCCACGCGTCGGCCGTCTCGCGCGAGTCGCCGAGGCGCTCCTCCCACAGGCGGGCGATCTGGCGCGCGAGATCGGCGCGGACGCCCTGATCCTTGCTGCGGAGGATCTGGTCCTCGCACAGCTGGATGAGGCCGCGGTAGTCGTGCGCTTCGTCGAGGACCTCGCGATAGCGCTCGGTCACCTGCTGATCGGCCGGCGCGAGCTCGTGCAGCTTCTTGAGGTCGCGGATGGCGCCGTCGAGATCGTTCAGCTGCTCGCGGCGCAGCGTCGCGCGGCGGGAGATGATCTGCCGGACGAGCGGCCCGTCGAACACGTCTTCGAGCGCGCGCGTGTAGATCGCCGACGCGCGCGTCGGGTCGGCGGTGGCTTCGATCGCGTCGAGGGTCGCCGCGTCGACGTGGGTGATGAGCGCGCGGGCGAGCAGCTCGAAGGCGGCGTCGTCGTCGCCGGTCTCGAGGCGCATGCGCTCGGCGGCCCGGCGCAGCTGCGCAGACCGCGTGCGGCCGCCGTCGCGCGGACCGGCGGTGGTCGTGATCAGCACGTCGAGCAGGGCGCGGCGCCGATCGGCGGTGCCGTCGACCTCGTCGGCGTCGCGCGCCTCGGCCCACAGCGCGTCGAACGGATCGTCGGCGTTGCCGATGGCGAGGGCCTGCTCGGCGAGCTCGCGCGCCTTGTCGTCGAGGCCCTCGGAGACGATCGCGCGCCGGTACGCGCGCACGATCGCCGCGAGGCGATCGGCCGGCTGCTTGCAGCGGCCGACGTGCCGCTCGAGGAGCTCGACGGCGCCGAGCGCGTCGGGGCACAGCTCGGCGAGGTCGAGGAGCATCGGGCCCGCCTCCGACGGCGGCACGGCGGCGAGGCCGATCTCTCCGTGCTCGATGGCCTCGCGGCGATCGGTCCCGAGATCGATGCGCACGCGCGCCTGGCGAATGAGCTCCTGCGCGCGCGCCGCGCCGGACAGTCCGGCGCCGCGTCGATCGTGGATCTCGAACACCAGCTCGGTCGCGCGCGCCGAGACGGCGAGCGGCTCGACCTGCTCGAGGAACGCGTGGTCCTTGCCGCGCGGGGTGCGCAGGACGTCGGGCGCGATCTCGAGGGCGCGATCGACGGCGTTGCCGGCGAGGAACCGATCGAACGCCTCGCCGAGCAGCCGCTGCCCTTCGGGACCGCCGGTGGTGCGGGCCCAGGCGAGGATCTGGCCGCCGATCTGCGCGTCGGCCTTGTGGCGATCGGCGATGGCCATCGCGGTGACGCGCGCGACGTCGGAGCCCGCCATGGTCAGCGGGGCGAGCGTGCGCAGCGCGTCTTCGATCTGCCCCATGTGGTCGGCGAGGATCTCTGCCTTGCGCGCGGTGAGCGCGGCGATCTCGTCGTCGTCGCCCTCGACCTCGACCTGCGCGTCGAGCAGCTCCAGCACGCGCGGCCACTTCTCGGCGCGCTCGCACAGCTCGCGCAGCTTCTGCAGCGCGGCGAAGTCCTCGGGATCTTCTCGGAGGACCGTCTCGTAGGCGGCGAGCGACTTGCCGAGCTCGCGGGTCTGCTCGATGTAGATCTCGCCGAGCCGGCGCGCGATGTTCGCCTTCTCCTCGCCGGGCGCGGCGAGCTCGAGATCGCGCTCGAGGGCGTCGGCGGCCTGCGGGAAGCGCTCGCGCGTCTCTTCGAGATCGGCGATCGCCTGCAGCGCCTCGCGACAGTTCTCGTCGAGCGTGTCGAGCACGCGCTGGTAGCGCGCCACCGCCGCGTCGACGTCGCCGACGCCCTCGGCGAGGAGCGACGCCTGGCGCAGCACGAGGCGGATCTTTTGGTCCTTCTCCTGGGCGAGCGGCTCGAGGCGCTCGAGGTACTGGATGGCGCCGGCGTGATCCTCGCGCGCGGCGGCGTCGTCGGCGAGCGACGACAGCGCCTCGAGATCGTCGCTCGTCGACACGACGCGCAGGAGCAGCTCGCGCGCGCCGTCGGGATCGGCGAGGCGCTCGCGCCGGAACGCGGCCGCGCGCTTGAGGTGCCCGACGGAGACGCCCGGATCCTTGGCCTGCTCGGCGCGCCGCACGAGGAAGGCGGCGATCTCGTCGAGGCGACCCTCCTGCTCGTAGAGCTGCTCGAGGCGCGCGGCCAGATCGTCGTCGGCCGGCGCGAGATCGTAGGCCTGCTCGAGGCGCACCATCGCGGTCGCCGCGTCGCCCGCGCGCACGAGGTAGTCGGCCTCGACCGCGCGGAGCTTCGCCTCGGCGTGCGGCTCCTTCTCGAGGTCGCCGCGGTGCCCTGCGGCGGCCGCCGCCTGCTCCCAGCGCTCGGCCTTCGCCGCCGCCTCTTCGGCGCGGCGCCACACGTCCGGCTCGTGGAGGATCTCGCCGGCCTCGGCGTACGCGTCGGACGCGGCGGCGACGTCGCCGATACGATCGCGCAGCTCCCCGAGCTCGAGCAGCAGCTGGCCCTTGCTCGGGCCGGAGTCGAGCGCGCCGACGTTCTCGTCGATCGCCGCCGCGGCGCGCTGGAACTCGTCGACCTCGCGGAGGAGCTTCACCGCGCGCGCGAGCGACTCCTCGTCCTTCGGCGCGCTGGTGACCACGCGCAGGAGCGCCTCGGCCGCCTCGCGCTTGTCGCCGCGCTTCTTCTCGTGGAGGTCGGCGAGGCGCTTCTCGAGCGTGATGCGCTCCTCGACGTCGGCCGCTCCCATCGCTTCCTGCTCGAGGAGCGCGGCGAGGTCGTCCCACCGGTGCCCCTTCTCGAGGAGGCGGTGGAGCGACGCGCGGGCGGAGTCGTCGCTGCGATCGAGCGAGAGCAGCTGCCGGTACGCGACGATCGCGCCCTCGGGATCCTTGAGCTGCGTCTCGGAGAGACCGGCGACCTCACGAAGCTGCGCGCGACGCGAGTCGACCGGCGAGCCCGAGGTGCGCGCGGCTGCGAGGAGCACGTCGCGCAGGTCCTTGTACTGACGGGTGGCGCGGAGCGCGTCTTCGACGTACGAGAGCGCCTCGGGGTGCTGCGGATCGACCTCGAGCACCTCGCGGTACTTCGCGAGCGCGCCCTTCTTGTCGCCCTTCTGCGCCAGCATGGCGCCGATCTCGAGCACCTTGGAGATGCGCTCGGTGGGCGGCAGCGCGGCGGCGTGCCGGTCCATGAAGGCGGCGAGCTCGGTGGTCTTGCCGGTCTTCGCGTAGAGATCGCCGAGGCGCATCGCGACCGACGCGTCGTCGCGGATCGGCTCGAGGACCTTGATCGCCTCTTCGAGCTTCCCTTCGGCCTCGAGCGACTGCGCCGCGCGGCGGCGGGCCTCGGCCGCGAGCGCGCCCTGGGGGTTGGCCGCGACGTACGCCGACCAGCGCGCGTCGAGCTGTGCCTCTCGCCCGAGATCCTTCGCCCAGTGTGCGGCGAGCTGCATCGCGCGGTCGTGGCCGGGCTCGGCGTCGAGGGCCGCGTCGGAGTACGCGAGCGCGTGCTCCCCGTCGTACATCTGGGCCATGCCGACCAGCAGCTCGGCGGCCTCGCGACGCTCGGCCTCGGAGACCGGATCGTTGGCCTGGATCCGCGTGATGATGGAGGTGGCGAGCTCGTACTGGAGCGCGCTGTCCTGCGGATCGAGCGCGAGCGCGCTGCGCAGCGCGGCGGTCGCGCCCTTGGCGTCGCCGTTCTCCTGCCGGACCGCGGCCTCGTCGCGATAGAGGGCGAGCTTGCGCTCGTTGTCGTCGATGGCGCGGATCTCGAGCTCGTAGAGGGGAAGCGCGTCCTTGACGTTTCCCTCGGCCTTGAGCAGCTCGCGCGCGGAGTAGATCGCGCCGACGGCCGTCGGGTCGATCTCGAAGGCCTTCTTGTAGTTCTCGACGGCCTTGCGCGGCTGCGAGAGCGGCGGCTCCTGCCAGAGGCGCGCCGCCTCTTCGTGGAGCATCGACACGCGCTGGACGACCTCGGGCGCGTTGTTCGCGACCGCGCCGAGCGCCTTCGCGCGGCGCTCGAACAAGGCCACGAGCGCGCGGTGATCGCCCTTCTCGCGGTAGAGCGACGCCAGACGTTCGCTCGCGAGATCGCTCGCCGGATCCTTCTCGATGGCGCGCATCAACAGCGTGGCTGCGCGGCGTGCGTCGCCGAGCGTCGTCGACCAGACGTGCGCCGCCTCCGAGAGCCAGTGTGCGGCGAACGTCGTGTCCTGCGTCTGATCGCCGACGCGCTCGAGGATCGCGGCATAGCCGCGCGGGTCCTGCTGGCCCTCCTGATACGCGGCGCCGAGTGCCGCTTGATCGTTCGGATTCGCGACGAGGCGACGAACGAGCTCGTCCATCTGCGCGGGGTGCATCGGTGCGGGGAAGGTAACACCCTTCGCGCCGGGGGGCGCTATTCCGCGCGTGTCGGGGCCGTTGGTCATGGGGCGCGCAGCCTACGGCCGGTCCGGCCCGCGCAGGCCGCCCGCCGGCGCGCCGAACGTCCACGCAGCGCGCGTCCGCCGGGCCTGCACGCTTTCGCGGATGCGCCCCGGGCTCCGGGCGCGGACGCTCGGGGCCCTCCCAGTCAGGGCTCGTTCGTCAGGGCTTCTTGGGCAGCCGCGGGCGCATCGGCCCGATGAACCCCTCGACCGCGCGCATGACCCCCGAGCTCCGGCTCTCGGCCGGCACCACGGCGAGCTCGTTCGGATCGACGTGCTCGTCGACCACGATGATCTCGGGCGAGGAGTCCTCGGTGACCGTCGGGCTCGCCGTCGGGGCGCTCCGCCGCGGCCGCTCGGGGCTCGGACGCGGCAGCTGCAGGATCTCGGGCAGCGGCTCGCAGTCGATCACCAGGGCGGAGACGTTGTCGCGCGAGCCGGCGTCCTTGGCCATCTCGACCAGCAGCCGCGCCTGATCCTCCACCGTGCGCTCGAGGGCGAGCGCCTCGGCGATCTGCTCGTCCGGCACCGCGCCGTGCAGGCCGTCCGAGCAGAGGAGGTACTTGTCGCCCGGCGCGAGCTCGTACGAGCGCAAGGTCGTCCGGATGGTCTCGCCCATGCCGAGCGCCCGTGTGATGACGTGGCGCGGCAGGCGCGAGAGCACGTCGTCGTCGACGTCGGGCCGCATCTCGAGCACCTCGTTGAGGAGCGAGTGATCCTGGGTGAGCGGCTCGAGCCGACGACCTCGCAGCCGGTACAATCGGCTGTCGCCGACGTGACCGACGTGCAGCATTCCGCTGCGATCGTCGAGCCAGGCCGCCACGACCGTGGTGCCCATGCCCTTGTGCCGGTTCGACGCGACGGCCACGTCGAGCACCTCGCGGTTGGCCTGGTGCAGCGCCATCGACAGCCGCCGCAGGGCCGACGACAGGCCGTAGGCGTCGAAATCGGGCCGATCGCGGTACCCGTCCTCGGTGTCCTCGAAGTGGTGCGCGATGACGGTGATCGCCAGCGCGCTCGCCACGTTGCCCGCCTCGTGCCCGCCGGCGCCGTCCGCGACGAGGTAGAGCTTCAGATCGTCCCGCAGCAGGACCGCGTCCTCGTTGTGCTTTCGCACGCGTCCGATGTCGGCGAGACCCGCGGCGACCACACGGAACGGGAAGGCGCTCATCGCGCGAGTATACGCCGCGCCCGCTCGGGATCGGCGCCGAGAGGCCTGCGGACCCGAGCGAGCTTCGCGGCCTGCGCGCTGCTCACTTGCAGACGACGCGCGGGGTGAACGCGCTCGCGGGCGACTCGAGGAAGGTGACGACCTCCTTCGTCTGCCCGGGGTCGACGGGGACCTTCTGCACCTCGGGGTTCACGTCGGTCGACACGTCGCATGTCTGCTTCGTCTTGCACTTGCTCTCGAGCACGACGACGTGGCGATAGCCGTACCCGGTCGGCCGCGCCTCGCCCCAGAACCTCACGCAGGGCGCCGGACCGGCGTCGGCAGCCGGCTCCGGCTGCACTTCTGGGTGAGCCCCGGCGGACACGGGGAGCAGCGCGAACACCAGCGCGGGGGCGACGAGCGCGAACGTCATGCGACGCATGGCAGCAGCTCCTGGGAACGACGGTCCATCGCGACGGACCATTCACCGCGAATATAAGGAGCCCGCGCCGAGGTGCCGCATTCCCGGAGGATTTCCCGGCGCGTTCGGCCCGGGAGCGGCCGCGTCGGGCTCGGCGGACGGACGAGGTGGACAAAATTTGGCCCCGCCCATGCCGCGGTGCGTAGAGAGCGCGCCATGATCGTAGCGCTCACCGGACAGAAGGGCGGGGTCGGCAAGAGCACCACCGCGATCAACCTCGCAGCTGCCGCGCTCGCGCGCGGGAAGAAGGTGCTGCTGGTCGATGCCGATCCCCAGGCCACCGCACGCACGTGGGGGGAGGTCGCGGCCGAGAACGGCCACGAGACCCCGACCGTGGTCGCGATGGGGTCGAACATGCACAAGCCCGGGCAGCTCGCTGCCGTCGCGGCCGGCTACGACCTCGTCGTCATCGATTGCCCGCCGCGGCACGGCGACATCCAGCGCTCGGCGCTGATGATCGCCGACATCGCGGTGCTCCCCTGCGGGCCCTCGGCCGCCGACGCCTGGGCGCTGGCCGGGACGCTCGAGGTCATCTCCGAGGCGCGGACGCTCCGTGACGAGCTTCGCGCGTGCATCCTCCTGACCCGCAAGCAGGGCCGCACCGCGCTCGGCAAGGGCGCGCGCAACGTGCTCGAGTCGTCCGGCATTCCCGTGCTGAAGACCGAGCTCGGTCAGCGCATCGCCTACCAGGAGGCGATCGCCGCCGGCCTGGGCGTCACGAAGTACGCGCCGCGCGACCCCGCGGCCAAAGAGATCGTCTCCCTTTTCGCAGAGCTCGAGAGGTTCCTCCATGGCGAAGAAGCCCCTGTCCGTCACGATCCGCAAAGCGTCGTCTGCGCCGCCGAGTGAGGCGGCGAAGCCCGCCGACAGGGACTCCTTCGTCGCCGGCGCCACGGCCTCGAGCAGGGTCTCGAGCACGGTCTCGAGCACGGTCTCGAGCAAGGCGGGCTTCCGCGCCCTGACGCTCTACCTCCCCGACGCGCTGGTCGAGAAGCTCGCCGCGCACTGCAAGACGCACGATCGCGACATGAGCGCGCTCGTGAGCGAGGTCCTCGAGCAGCACCTCGCTGGCATCGAGGTGAAGGAGCAGCCGAAGGGTATCGAGAGCGACGACCCGGTCACCGCGCTGGTGAGGTGGGTCCAAGGAAAGTTCACGCGGGTCGCGGCGCTGCGGCCGGCGTGGCTGTTCTGAGGATCAGCCGGTCTTCGACTGGACGATCTTCATTCCGAACGAGTGCTCCTGCGCCGGGAACTCCCCGCTGCGGACCTCGTCGACGTAGCGGCGCGTGGCGTCGACGACGGCGTCGCCGAGCTCCGCGTAGCGCTTGACGAACTTCGGGCGCATCCCGCGGAACATGCCGAGGAAGTCGTAGCAGACGAGCACCTGGCCATCGCACTGCGGGCCGGCGCCGATGCCGATGGTCGGGATGGCGACCGCCTCGGTGACGCGCGCCGCGACGTCGGCCGGGACGCCCTCGATGACGATCGAGTAGCAGCCCGCGTCTTCGAGGGCGCGCGCGTCGCGCACGATGCGATCGGCGTCGCTCTCGCGCTTGCCCTGCACCTTGAAGCCGCCCATCGCGTGCACGCTCTGGGGCAGCAGCCCGACGTGCCCCATCACGGGGATGCCGGCGCAGACGATGCGGTTGACGTGCTCCGCGACCTCGGCGCCGCCCTCGAGCTTCACCGACTCGAAGCCGCCGTCCTTCATGAGGCGGCCGGCGTTCTCGAGCGCCGTCTCGGGCGACACCTGGAAGCTCATGAACGGCATGTCGCCGACCAGGTGGGCGCGCCGCAGCGCTCGGCTGACCGCGCGGCCGTGATAAATCACATCTTCCAGGGTGACGGGCAGGGTCGTCGGGAGCCCCTGGACGACCATCCCCAGCGAGTCCCCCACGAGCACGACGTCGACACCCCCCTCGTCGAGGAGCAGGGCCATCGTGTAGTCGTAGGCAGTCACCATGGCGATCGGCGGCCCGGCTTCCTTCCGGGCGCGCAGATCGGGAACCGTCACCTTGCGGATGGGGGCGTCGCCCCCTTTGGCGGGACCGTACATGTGCCTCCAGGTCGCGGCCGGGGTTGGAGCCGGTCCACGCCTCGAAGCGAAGGTAACACGCCTCCGTCAGTTCGTCGTCACGGGGTCCGTAGGGCCTGGAATACCCCTGGAATCGTTGGCGCGACCCGCCTAGCCTGGGGGATGGCACCCGCGTTCCGAATCGACCACGGCGTGCCACCCATTCACGGGATAGTTGACCGCGACGCATCCTGACGCCCGCGAGGCCAGCCTCGGATGTCCGACCCCAACGACGACGCCACCAACCAAGGTGGGGACGAGCTCATCTCGCTCGAACCGAACGAGATCGAAGAGTTGCCGTCTGCCCAGCCGAGCGACCCGTCCGTGGACGTCCCGGAGTCGCCCGTTGTCGAGTCGACGCACGTCGCGCACGCGCCGGACGAGCCCGCTCCGGTGATCGAGCCGCCGGCGCACTCCACCGCGTCGGCGCCCCCTTCGGCGACCGGCAACGACATGATCGCGCGCCTGCGCGCCGAGGCCGACGCGTGCGACGATCCGACGCGCAAGGCCGTCCTCCTCCACGAGGCCGCCGAGCTCGAAGAGCGCGCCGCCGGCGACGAGCTCGGCGCGGCGCGCGAGTACCTCGAGGCGTTCAACCTCGAGAACACCTTCCGGGAGCCGCTCGAGGCGCTGGTCCGCATCCTCGAGCGCCGCCGCTCGCTGAAGAACCTCGGCCGCGTCCTCGACAGCCTGGCGAAGTCGGCCGAGACGAGCGAGGAGCGCGCGCGGGCGCTGCGGGCGCTCGCCGCCGACGCCATCGACGTCAAGGACGATCGCGACGGCGCGCGCGACTACCTCGAGCAGGCCGTCGACGCCGACGCGTCCGATCAGGCCGGCTGGCTCATGCTCGAGATCGACGCGGCGCTCCGCAACGACGGCGACGCGCGCCGCCGCGCGCTGGCCCGGCGGGTCGATCTGGCGATCGATCCGAAGTGGGCCGGTCTGCTGCGCGTCGACCTCGCCGAAGAGAAGGCGAACGGCGGCGAGCACGACGACGCGCTCGACGTGCTCGTCGAGGTCGTGACGTCCCAGGACGAGGCGGCGTTCCGCGCCTGCGAGGTCGCCGAGCGGCTCGCGCGCAAGGCCGAGCGACAGGACCGCGAGGCGTGGGCTCTGGTGCAACGCGGCGACATCGTGCTCGAAGGCCTCGGCGATCCGCCGACGGCGCGCGGCCGCGGCGTCCCGCGCGCGCTCCGTCGCGCGGGCGTGGCCGCCGACGCCTACGTGCGCGCGGCCGCGTGCTACCGCGCCCTCGGCCGCACCGAGGACGAGCTCGCGACGCTCGAGCGCGCCATCTCCGTCGACCCCGACGCGACGATGCCGCACCTCGCGCGCATCGCCGCGGCGACGCGCCTCGGCGATCTCGAGCGCGCCTCCGACATCGCGCGCTCGCTGCTCGCCCGCGGCGGCCGTCCGGAGCTCGCGACGCACCTGTGGCTCGCCGTCGCCGAGGCGGCGCTGGCGCGCGGCGATCGCGAAGGCGTCATCGACGCGTGCGGCAGGCTGCTCGAGGCCGCCCGCGACGGCGAGCAGGGCCGCACGGCCGTCGTCCCGAAGACGCTCCTCATCGACCTGCTCCTCGACGGCTCCGATCCCGCGCGGCTCGCGCAGCTGCTCGACGCCGACGCGGCGGCGCGCCCCACGAGCGAAGGACGCGCGCGCGGCTTCCTCGCCGCCGCCACCGTGCACGCGCTCTTCGCCGGCGACGCCGACGGCGCCAAGGCCTCGCTCGGCCAGGCGGAGGCGAACGGGGAGAGCCCGGCGTACGTCGCGCGCCTCGGCCTCGCGCTCGCGGGCGCGACGCCGATGGCCACCGAGGACGGCGGCATGCTGCCGTTCCACCTCGCCTGGTACGAGGAGGCCGCCGCGGCGCTCCGCGCGGCCTCGCGTGACCCGGCCGAGCGCAGCGATCTCGACGTCGAGATCGCGCGCACGAGGCTCGCTCGCGGCGATCGCGACGGCGCGCGAGCCGCGCTCGAACGCGTCGCCGACGAGGCGCCGCGCGCGCTGCTCGCACGCGTCGCGCGCCTGGTGCTCGGCGGAGACGCCGCGGGCGACGCGCTCCTCGCGCGCCTCGCCGATGGCGCCACCGGCGACGCAGCCATCGCGTTCGCCGTCGCCCGCGCGGTCCGCGCGAGCCGCCGCGACGAGGCCGACGCACGCGCGGCCGCCGTCGAAGCCCTCGGCGCCGCCGCCGAGGACGATCCCCTCGCTGCGCTGGTACGCGCGTCGTCGCTCGTCGGCGACGATCCGAAGGGCGCAGCGGCGATCCTGCGCGAGCTGTCGCGCACCGAAGACGCCGCCGACCTGCGCGACGTGCTGCGCACCGGCGCGGCCGTGCTGCTCGCCAAGGCCGGCGACGCTGCCGCCGCGAACGAGGCGATCGACGAGCTCGAGTCCGACGCGCGCGCCGCGTTCGCTCCGGCGCACGCCGCGCTCCGGCGCCTGCTCGCCAAGGGCGACGAGGACGTGCGTCGCGAGGCCCTCGAGGCGAGCGACGCGCCGAATTTCGGCCCGCTCGAGCGGGCGATCGAGCGCATCACCGACCCGACGGCCGAAGGCCCGGGCGCCGAGGAGCTGCTCGCCACCTTGCGTGACAACGAGGACGTCGGCCTCTCGCGCGCCGCGCTGCTGCTCCAGGTGATCTGGCCCGACGGCAACGTCTCTCCCGAGACCAAGGAGCAGGCGCTCGGGGCGTTCGAGTCGCTCGGCCCCGACGCGGCCCGTCAGATCGAGCGCGCCGCGTTGCGCCGCGCCACGCGCGACGCAGACGCTCCGACCGCGATCATCGCCGCCGAGGGCTGGCACCGGGTCGGCGGCGGCATCCCTGCCGCGCTCGAGATGATCATCGCGGCCGAGCAGGCCAACGACAACGACGCCGAGGTGCGCGCGCGGCTCGCGCTCGCCTCTTCGCTCGAAGGCACGGCTGCCGATCTCGTCGCCGCGAGCGCGTCGATGATCGCGCACGTCGCCGACCTCCCGGCGCCGCCGGTGCCGACCGCGCGCGATCCGCAGATCGCGCCGCTGCTCGCGCTGGCGCGCGCCGAGCTCGCGCCGCCGGGGGCCGACCCGAGCCACCGCGAGGTGGCGCTGCGCGGGCTCGCCGACGTGCTCGACTCGTCGTCGACCACGCTGCACGAGATGGCCGCCTGGTCGGCGCTCGCGCGCAACGACTTCGGCTCGGCCCGCGCGCTGTTCGCGCGCTCGCTGGAGCTCGCGCAGCTCGCCGCCGAGGAGCCCCGCTCGGCGCTCGAGGGCGCGGTCGAGACCGAGCTCCTGGCCGCCGGCGGTCGGCCGACCGCGACGTGGGCCGAGCTCGTCGAGCGCCTCGCCCGCCACGTCGAAGGTCGCGGCGACGTCGCCGGCGCCGCGGAGCTCTGGGAACAGGTCGGTCACGCGTGGTGGAACAACATCGGCGACACCGCGCGCGGCGAGCGCGCCTTCGCCGAGGCGTTCGCGCGCGACAACACCCGTCGCGCCGCGTTCGATCGCGTGTTCCGCGCCGTCCGCGCGCGCAAAGAGGACGATCGCCTGCTGCAGCTCGTGCGCCGCCGCCTCGACGTGGCCGACGATCCGCCCGAGCTCACCAAGCTGTTCTGGGAGCAGGCGCGTGTGCTCCGCTCGAAGGGCGACAAGGACGGCGCGCTCTCCTCGCTCGAGCACGTCGCGATGCTCGAGCCCGATCACGTCGGCGCGCTCGCGCTGTCGGCCGAGATCTACGTCGGTCGCCAGCAGTACGAGGAGGCCGCCGCGGCGCTCGACCGGCTGTCGCGGCAGAACGTCCCGGCCCAGCAGCGACTCGGCGCCGGCATCGGCGCGGCCGATCTCTACGAGACGAAGCTCGACCGCCCCGAGGCCGCGCTCGACGTCCTCGTCGCGCTCGACAAGGCGGGCATGTCCGACGTGGCGATCCACGAGCGCGTCGCGCGCGCCGCGGCCCGCGCCGAGGCGTGGGTGCCGGCCACCGCGTACCTGATGAAGCTGGTTCGCGAGCGCAACGAGCCGAAGGGGCGCATCGAGGCGGCGCGGCTCTGCGCCGCCATCTTCCGCGATCGGCTCGACGATCCGAGCGGCGCCATCCCCGCGCTGGTCGCGCTGCTCCGCGAGTCGACCGCCGATCTCGAGGCGGCCGAGCAGTTCCTCGACGCGGGCCCCACGATCGAACGACACCGCGAGACGATCACCGACGTGTTCGACCACGCGCACGAGGCGCTGATCCACACGCCCGCCGACAGCCGTCTCGCCCGCATCGCCGCGCGCACCGCGGCGCTGCTCGGGCGCATCGACTTCGAGCAGGTCGCGCTCTCGCTGCTCGTCGCCCTCGACGTCGCGACCGAGACCGAGCACCGGGCGCACGGGTCGCTGGTCGCGCGCCTCGGCACGGCCCCCGCCGTCGCGCTCGATCCGACGAGCGCTCGTCGGCTCGCCGCCGCCGAGGAGCTCGGTCCGATCCTCGATCTGTTCCGCCTGATGGGTCCGACGATCGCCGAGGCGCTCGGCCCCACGCTCGAGGCGCTGGGCGTCGGCCGTCGCGAGCGCGTCGACGCGCGCGCCGGAAGCGCCCTCCGCAACGAGGTCGCCGCGTGGGCCGGCGCGCTCGGCATCCCCGAGTTCGAGCTCTACGTCGGGGGCCGGGACGCGAACCTCCTGCAGGGCGTGCCCGGCGAGGTGCCCTCGCTCGTCGTCGGCAGCTCCCTCCGTGCGCCGCTTTCGCTGGTCGACCGCGCCCGGCTCGTTCGCGAGCTGGTCGCGATGGAGCGCGGCACCACGATCACCCTGGTGCGCGACGACGTCACGGTCGCGGCCGTCATCGTGGCGAGCTGCGCGCTCGGCGAGGTGCAGCTGCAGACGCCCGCGTACTCGGTGCTCGCCGAGACCCAGCGCATGCTGTCGAAGGCGATCGCGCGCAAGACGAAGAAGGCCCTGCCGGAGGTCGCGCAAGCGGTCGCTCGCCACCTCGGCGGCGGCGGAGATCTGCGCACGTTCCGCGGGCACGCCCTGCGCACGCTCGGTCGGGCGGCGGCGGTCGCGGCAGGTGACATCGGAGCCGCGCTCGTCGGCGTCGTCGGCGAGCGCGCCGCGGCGGCGAAGATCGCCGCCGACGGAAGGGCATCGGCGATGCTCAAGTTCGTGTGGAGCGAAGACTATTTCGCGCTGCGCAAGCAGCTAGGCCTCGGGATCGGGTGACCACGTGAGCGAGCAGAAAAAGTCCGACGGTGACGATCCGTTCGCGGGCCTCGACTGGGAGGCCGAGCTCGAGAACTGGGATCATTCGACCGCCCAGCCCGGCGGCGCCGAGGTGCCGGAGGCGTTCTCGCGTCCGCCGCCCGCGGTCGCGCCGTCCAGCGCACCGCAGACGGTGCCGCAGCCAGACGCCGCCCGGCTGGCGACGCCTGCGCCCAAGGCCGGCGCCAAGCCGCTGTACCGACCGCCGCCCGGTGGTCGCGCATCGGGCTCCCACGCCCCCGCCTTCCCGCCGCCGCCCAAGAAGACCTCCGATCGTCCGCTCCCCTCGATCCTCGAAGACGAGGGTGACGCGCATCAGATCCGGACCAGGGGCGGCGGGCCCTCCTCCGAGCACGACGACCGGCACGATCACGATGACGACGAGGGACGCACCGTCGTCGCCCCGGTCTCGCAGGATCTCCTCGATCAGCTCGAAGCCGCGGGCATCCGGCGCGGCGCGCGGAACCTCATCCCCGACGCGTCCCCCCCGGCCGCGAAGAAGCCGGCGGCCGCGCGCGCGAACGAGCCGCGCGCGAAGGCCGCGCAGGCCGCCTCGCCGGTCGAGATCGATCTCGGCGGCATGGAGGACGCCGGCGAGGAGCACACGCAGGAGCATCCCGGACCGCAGGTCGAGGACTCCTCGGTCGTCACGTCCGCGCCCGACGTGCGCACGCGCGGCGCGGGCAAGCCGGCCGACGTCCGGGCGCCGGCGGCGCGCACCGCCGAAGCGCCCGTCCGCGACGGCAAGTTCGATCCGTTCCACGGCATGGACCTCGAGCCGCCGGTCTCCGAGACGGTCGGCGGGCCGAAGCTGATCGCCCCCGAGCAGCGCGTGCACAGCGCCGACGACGCGACGGCGGTCTTCGACAAGAAGCTGCTCGGCCTCCCGCACACCGCTCCGCGCGCCGCGCCGCGCGACGCCGACGCCACGATCGAGACCGCGACCCCGTTCGCCGGCGCCGATCCGTTCGCCACGCGCGATCCCTTCGCGGGCAGCGACGAAGACGCGCAGCTCGCGGCGGTCGAGGCCGACGACGCGGAGGCCGCCGGGATCATCGACCTGCTGCACGGCGAAGACGCGAGCAGCGACGCGCTGCCGGCGATCTCGTCGATCGGCGACGGCGGTCGCCCGGCCGCGGAGTGGGTCGCGGCGCAGGTCGACGCCTGGCGCGCCCGCTCCGAGCGCGTCGCCGCCGACGCGCGCACGCTCCCGAAGGCCCGCATGTCCCGCGGCCTCGTGGTCGCGTCGGAGCTCGCGGCGATCGCCGGCGATCGCGCGCGGGCCATCGAGCTCGCCGAGGAGGCGTGGAACGAGACCCCGAACGATCCGCTCGTCGTGCGCCAGCTCCGCCAGCTGCTCGCGGCCGAGGGTCGGTGGGAAGAGGTCGCGCCGCTGCTCGAGGGCGAGGCGAAGACGGGGAGCGATCCGAACGTCAAGGCGCACGCGGCGCTCCTCGCCGCCGACGCCGCGCGCATCGCGCGTGCCGCGCCCGACGAGGCCACCAAGCTGTTCGAGGCTGCGCAGCGCGTGTCGTCGCACGACATCCGCCCGTCGATCGCGCGCGCGGTCGGGGCCATCGCGCAGGGCAAGCCGCTGCCGCTCCTGCGCTGGCCGCAGAACGTCGGCGCCGAGCCGCTCGCCGAGGCGGTCGTGCGCCGCGCGCGCGGCGGAGAGCCCACCGAGGACACGCAGCTCGCCACGATCCTCGAGGGCATCGGAGCGTTCGCCGAGGGTGGTGCGGTCGACGGAGAGCTCGTGCAGGCATTCGACGAGCTCGCGTCGAAGAGCGAGAGCCTGGCCGACGCGGGCCGCTGGGTCCGCCTCGGGCTCGAGGCCGCGAGGCCGGGCACGCGACGCGCGGCCGTCGAGCGGCTCGAGGGATTGGGCGAGTCGCGCGCCGCGCACGAAGCGCGTCTGCAGCTGTCGCTCGACCTCGGCGACGTGACGCGCGCGCGCGCCGCGGCTGCCACCCTCGCGCAGCAGCGGAGCTCGGTCGAGGGCACGATCGTCCACCAGACGCTCGAGGCGCTGGGCGGCGCGACCCCGCAGGCCGCCGCGCTCGCGAGCTTCGCCGGCGCGCCGGGTGTCGCGACCCTCGCGCGAGGGTTCGCGCTCGCCGCGGACGAAGACCCGCCCGCACCCTTCGCCGCGGACGACGCGCTCGACGCGTCCTCGCGCGTCGCCCGTCGCCTCGCCGGCGGCGGACACGTCGATCCGGTGCTGCGCGACAAGACCTCGCGCGGCGCGCAGTTCGGCTTCGCGCTCGCCGACGCCATCGGCGGCGGTGGACCGCGCGCGACCGTCGAGGCGCTCACCCCGCTGCTCGCCTGGGACGACACGCCGGCCGACGAGGCCCTGGTGAAGATGCTCGCCGGCCTCGCCGAGGCCGACGTGGCCGCGGCGATCGAGGCCGCCCGTCAGGCCGCGGCGATCGATCCGACGGCGTTCCCCGCGGCGCTGGCCCTGCTCGGGTTCGCGACCGAGGACGCCGAGTCGATCGCCATCGCGACCGCGGAGGGCACGCCCGCCGAGGCGCGCGGCGCGATGCTGGCGATCCGGCTCGCGATCGCCGCGATTCGCCGCAACGATCTCGACGCCGCCAAGCGCGCGTCCGACGTGGCGCTCGCCACCAAGGCCGACGACGTGGCCGCGGCGTTCCTCTCCGAGCTCCGCGCGCGCCGCGGCGGCGACTTCGACGGCGTCATCGAGGCCATCCGCGCGCGCAGCGCGGCCGAGACCGATCCGGTCGCGCGCGCGAGCAACTTCGCGCGCGAGGTCCTCCTGCTGATGGGGACCGACACGAGCACGTCGGTCGAGCGGGCCGCCGAGGCCTCCCAGCTGCTCCCGCTCGACGTCACCCTGCGCGCGCTCTACGAGCGCATCGCCGGCGAGGCCGCCCAGGGCCGCGCCGAGTGGCGCGCCGAGATCGCCGAGACGCTCGAGGGCCGCACCCGAGCCGAGACGCTGCTCGACGCGGCGCGCGAGGCCGAGCTTCGCGACGATCACGACGCGGCCGAGAAGTACGCGGCCGCCGCCGAGCAGGCCGGGATGGGCCCCGAAGCGGCCGCGCTGCGGCACCGCGCGCAGGCCCGCGGCGACGGCGCGGCGCGCCTCGCCGACGAGCTGCTCGAGGCGGCGAAGAGGGCCACCGACCCCGAGGGTCAGCGCGAGGCGTACGAGGCGCTCGCCGATCTCGATCTGTTCGCCCGCGGCGACACCGCGAGCGCGATCATGTGGCACCAAGCGATCCTCGAGACGACCCCGGAGCACCTGCCGAGCCTTCGCCGGCTCGAGCACATGCTCATCTCGGTCGGCCGCGAGGAGGACTACGAGGGAATCGCCTCGCAGCTCGCGCGCGTATTGCCTCCCGACAGCCGCGACGCGCACGCGGAGGTCGCGGCCCGGTTGCGCCTCCGCCAGCCCGGCGCCGAGTGGGATTCCGTCGGCGACCTGATCGACGCGGCCACGGTCCGCGACAACCCGTCCCTCTGGGCCACCCGCATGCTCGACGCCCTGGCGCGCGCCAGGAACGACGACGTCATCCGGCTTCGGGCGCTCGATCTCCTGCTCGCGCGCGCCGATCGACCGATCGAGGTGGCGGCGCTCGCCACCCGCGCGGCCGAGTCCTCGTTCCGGCTCGGCGACGTCGGTCGCGCCCGCGCCTACCTCGAACGCGCCCTCGAAGCAGATCCCCAGCACCCGACCGCGCTCGCGTCGCTCGCCGAGCTGCGCCGGAGCGCGCAGGACTTCCGCGGCGCCGCCGAGGCCATCGAGGCCATGGCGCAGAACCAGCTGGTCGCCGAGCATCGACTCGAGGACTGGCACGCTGCCGCCGTGCTCTGGCTCGACAAGGTGCAGGACGAAGCGCGCGGCCGCGCGGCGCTCGAGCGCGCAGCGGAGATCGATCTCCGGTACGCCGACGTTTTCGACCGACTGGTCGGTATCGCCCGGAGAGCGCACGAGAACGAGGTCGTCGCCGACCTCTACCAGCGCCGCATCGCCCAGATCGAAGATCCGAGCGCACGCGCGCAGTTCCAGGTGGAGTACGCGGGCGTGCTCGTCGAGCTCGGTGAGCGCGACGCGGCCCGCGCCACGCTCGCCGCGGCGCTCGAGCTCGTGCCCGGTCACCTCGTGGCGCTCGAGAGCGCGCTGCGGCTCGCCGAGCAGTCCGCGGACTGGCCGGAGTTCGAGCAGCTGCTCATCAAGCTCTCGAGGGTGCAGCCGGAGGTCGAAGGCCAGGTCGCCGTGCTCAAGCGGCTCGGCGCCCTGTACGAGGGCGACCTGCCGAACCCGTCGCGCGCCGAGGCTGTCTACCGCAAGATCCTCGAGCACGAGGAGAGCAACGACGAGATCCGCGCGCGCCTCGTCGCGATCTACGTCGAGCTCGGCGACGCGGAGATGGCCGTCGAGACGCACCAGGAGCGCGTGCGGCTCGCCAACGATCCGGCCGTGCGCCGCGCCCGCCTCCTCGAGCTCGCGCGGCTGCTCGACGAGGTCTCCAACGATCCGGAGCGGGCGCTCAAGGCCCTCGAGCAGGCGCGCGCCAGCGATCCGTCCGATCTCGTGGCGCTCACCGCGCTCGCCGAGTTCCACACCAGGCACGGTCGCCCCGACGCGATCGCCGCCGCGCTCGACCAGGCGATCGAGGAGCTGCGCACGCGCCTCGCCGCCGATCCGGGCGATCTCGGTCGCCTGCAGCAGCTCGCGAAGATCCTCTCGCTGCGCGGCCGCGACGACGCCGCGCGCGTGATCCGCGCCGCCGTCGCCGGTCTCTCCGGCGAGCCGGGTGAGCTGATCGGCGCTGAGGACGCGGCCTCCATCCCCGAGCTCGACGAGCTGCTCTGCCCCACCGAGCTCTCCCCGCCGCTCCGCGCCTTCCTCGACAAGGCCGGCGAGGCGATCGAGAAGTCGGTGCCCGTCGATCTCCGCGCGCTCAAGGCCGCGAAGCTCGGCACGACGAACCCGCCGCTCAAGGCGAAGATCGACGCCATCGCGCACGGCTTCGGCCTGCCCGACGCCGACGTGGTCATCTCGCGCGCGATGCCGCTGCTCTGCCTGCCGGTCGGAGCCAAGCCCTTCCAGATCGTCATCGGCGAAGGGCTGGTGTCGACCGACGACGAGAGCGCGCGTCGGTTCGCGCTCGCGCGCACCATGAAGCTGTGCAGCACCCGCTGCGCCTCGCTCGTGCGCGTACCGCCGGCCGATCTGGCCACCTACGTCGACGCGCTGCTGCACCACCTCCACCCCGAGCACGCGGCGCCCGCGATCGACGCCGAGCGGCTCGACGAGATCACCAAGCGCCTGCAGCGCTTCATCCCGCGCAAGGACGAGCCCGAGCTGAAGAAGCTCGCCTCCGATCTCGACGCGCACGGCCTCGTCGACGTGGAGCGCCTCGCCAACGCCGCAGCGGTGTGGGGCGATCGCGTCGCCCTGCTCGCGGTCGGCGATCTCGGCGCGGCGCTCCGCGGCGTCGCGTGGACCGTCGGCCAGAAAGAGGTCCCGCGCGATCCCGCCGCGCTGCGGGCGTGGCTCGCGCAGAACCCCGCCGCGCGCGACATGGTGCTCTTCGCCATCTCCGACACCTACGTCGAGGCGCGCAAGCGCGCCGGCGTCGGGGGCTAGCGGGTGCACGTCTTCGGGCTGACCGGCGGCATCGCCTCCGGGAAGTCGACCGTGGCCGCGGTGTTCCGCGCCGAGGGGGTCCCCGTCGTCGACGCAGACGAGCTCGCGCGGGAGGTCGTCGAGCCCGGGCAGCCCGCGCTCGAGGCGATCGTCGCGGCGTTCGGCCCCGAGGTGCTGCAGGCCGACGGCACGCTCGATCGCAAGCGGGTGGCCGCGATCGTCTTCGCCGACGACGAGGCGCGCGCGCGGTTGAACGGGATCATCCACCCCGCGATCGCGGCGGCCAGCGCGGCGCGCTTCGCGCGGCTCGCGGGCGAGGGTCACCCGCTGGTCTGCTACGACGCGGCGCTCATCGTGGAGCGCGGCATCGTCGACGCGTTCCGGCCGCTGGTGGTGGTCGCCGCCGATCCGGCGCTGCAGCGCGCGCGCCTCGTCGCGCGCGACGGCGCCTCCGAGGCCGAGGCCGCGGCGCGCGTCGCCGCGCAGGCGCCGGTCGAGGCGAAGATCGCCGCCGCCGACGTGGTCATCCACAACGACGCCGATCTCGCGACGCTGCAGACCCGCGCTCGCGAGGCGCTGGCGGAGGTCCGCCGGCGCGTCGCCTCTTAACGCGCGGGCGCGCGGTGAGATACGTTCCCGTCCACCTTGCGCCGCCTCAGCTTGCTCCCTGCCGCGCTCGCGGTCGCCCTCCCCTCGCTGGCGCGCGCCGACGGCGCGCTCGACGCGGATCTGCGGAGCTTCCGCGCGTCGACCGATCGTCACGGCACGCTGGCCACCGAGGGGCTCCGCACGCCGGGTCACCTGAAGTTGGAGCTGCAGCACTGGTTCGTGTTCGAGACCGCGTCGCTGCGGGTCGACGAGCCGGTCGGGAGCGAACTGCGGCGCACCCGCGCGCTCGGTCCACGCCTGCTCGGCGAGCCGACGATCGCCCTCGGCCTCGGCCGGCGCGCCGCGATCGGCGCCGCCCTCCCCTACGTCTTCTACCAGGACGGCGCCGCGTCGATCCTCTCCGACGGCCGCGCGCCCGCGTCGACGGCGATCGGCGATCTCGCGTTCACCGCCAAGGCCGTCGCCATCGAGGCCGACCCCGACGCGGCCAAGCCGGGGCTGTCGTTCGTCTCGCGCGTGCAGCTGCCGACGGGCGATCGCGCGTCGTTCACCAGCGATCGCGGGGCGATCGTCGACCTGCGCGCGATGGCGGGCGTCGACCTGATGCACCTGTTCCAGATCACCGCGCTCGCCGGGTACCGCATGCGCTTCGTGCACCACGACGTGACCAACGTCACCATCGGCGACACGATCCCCTGGGGGCTCACGGTCTCGCTCAAGCCACGCGCGCTCGGGGTCGACTCGGCGGGTCGGTGGAAGGTGAACGTCGAGGCGCACGGCGAGATCGGCGCCGTCCCCAACGCGTTCCTCGCGTCGTCGCGCGTGTCACCGGCGTTCCTCGGCGTGTCGACGCGCTACGAGATCGACAAGAGCTTCTCGCTGTTCGCCGGCGTCGAGCAGGGCCTCGACTCCGCGATCGGCGCGCCGGCCCTCCGCGGGGTGTTCGCCATCACCTACGCGCCGACGGTCATCGACGACGACCACGACGGCGTGGCCGACGAGGTCGACGAGTGCCCGGGCCTTCCGGAGGACGGACACGGCAAGAAGCCGCGCGACGGCTGCCCCGACTACGAAGGAGAGGAGACGAGCGAATTGTCGCCGGCGGGCCCGGTCGAGGAGCCCACGCCGGAGCCCACGCCGCCGCCCGTCGCCTCCGCCGACGCCGACGCCGACGGCATCGCCGACGAGCTCGACAAGTGCCCCGATCAGCCGGAGACGAAGAACGGCTACGAGGACGACGACGGCTGCCCCGAGAACGACAAGGACGGCGACACCTTCCTCGACGCGGTCGATCACTGCCCCGATCAGCCCGAGGTGTTCGACGGCGTGACCGACGAAGACGGCTGCCCCGACGAGGCGCCCGTCCCCAAGGGCAAGCCCGCGCCCAAGCCGCTGGTGACCGAGGTGAAGGGCGCCCTCGTGCTCGCCCGACCGCTCTCCTTCGACGGTACGGCGGCGGCCAAGCAGAGCACCGGCGAGCTGCGCGCGGTGGCCGCGTGGCTGCTCGCGCATCCGGGCGCGCGCGTGCGCGTGTCGGTCAAGCCGGAGGGCAAGGGCGATGATGCGGTGAAGCTCGCCGACACGCGCGCGATCTCGATCGTCGAGGCGCTCGTCCGGCTTGCGCACACCGGCGGCGTCGCCGAGGCGGTGCCGTGGGACCAGAAGGCCGGCGGAAAGGCGAACGTCGCCTTCACCATCGTGCCGGCCTCGACCGCGCCTGCCGGCGGGCCCGTCGCGCCGACGGCGCCCGACGAGCCCACGCCGCCCGAGCCGCCGACGAAGGCCCCGAAGCCCGGGGCGGCCCCGCCGGCGGCCCCCGCGGCGCCCAAGAAGCCCTGATCCCCGGGGGGTAGTCGGCGCTGCGCTTCGTTGCTAGGTTGCCCGTCCCCTCGGAGCTGCTCGCAGGGGCGGACGGAGAACAGCGGACATGGCCGACGACAACAACACTGGGAACCTCCTCACCGGCGGCGAGGGCTTCAAGCCTTCCGGCGCCGCGATCCTCGCGCCGCCCACGGCATTCGCGAACGGTCAGCTGCCGCCCGGCGCGATGATCGTCGTGCCGATCGGCGCCGACGGCGAGGCGCTGCCGAAGCCGCTCGTCGAGGGACCCGTCGCGCTCACCAACGAGCAGATGTGGAAGCTCCTCGGCTTCAACGGCCCCGCCGTGCAGGTGCAGGATCAGGAAGGCCGTCCGGTGCTCATCGGCCTCGAGGACCTGCTGAACGGCCTCGAGCAGATGTACAAGCAGGACCCTTCCGACACCCAGCGCGCGCGCGTCTACGCGCAGGAGCTGATGAAGCACGAGCGCTTCGACAAGGCCGAGCAGATCATCGGCAAGCTCGTCGCGCGCGGCGGCGACGCCGACGACTGGCTCGCCCTCGGCGTCGTGCAGACGAACCTCAAGAAGTTCGACAAGGCCGAGGGCACGCTCAAGGGCGCGGCCAACCTCGCCAAGGAGTCGCCGATCCCGCTCATCCACCTCGCCAAGGTGTACGAGCTCAAGGGCGACAACGAGAAGGTCCGCCAGACGCTCACCGGCGCGATCGACATCGCCGGCAACTTCCTCGACGCGTGGATCGGCCTCTACTCGAACGTCAAGGAGCACGGGGGCGGCGAGGCCGCGGCCGAGAACACCCTCGAAGAGCTCGCCAACAACGAGAAGAACAAGAAGTTCGCCGCGCCGTACATCGCGCTCCAGGGCTTCTACGTGAACGAAGAGGCGACGCGCGAGAAGGCCCTCGCCTACGCGAAGAAGGCGGTGGAGCGCGACTCCAACGACCCGATGTCGCTGCTCTGCCTCTCGGCGATCTACGGCCAGCAGGGCCGCCTCGACGAGGTCGAGAAGCTCCTCCGCCCGCACGAGAGCAAGATGCTCACCGACGTGCGCCTCGCGAACAACTACTTCGAGTGCCTATGGCAGTCGCGTCAGATCGAGAAGGTCACGCGCTTCCTCAACACCCTGGTCCGCGCCGAGAACGCGCAGGTCAAGGCCTTCGCGCAGGAGCGCGCGCAGGGCATCGCGAAGATCCTCCAGCAGCTGCAGCAGCAGGCGTCGGGCGCGGCCAAGGCCTGACCTGACGAATGGCCGATCTCGGTACGTTCGTCCTCGCGAGCGAATCGAGACGCGCGAAGAGCGCCGCGGTGTTCGCCGCGGCGCTCGTCGTTTGTGCGGTGCTCGGCGCCGCGGCGGCGCTCGGCCGCCTGTGGGTCGCCGCCGTCGCGCCCATCGCGGGCGCAGCGGCGTTCGCGTTCGAGTCGCGCCGACGTGACCGCTCGGTCGTGCGCGGCGACCTCCTGCTCGAAGGCGACGTGCTGCTCCTGCGTCGCAAGGATCAGACGATCTTCCGAGTCCCGCTCGCCGACGCGAAGATCGGCGGGCGCACCCTGCGCGTCGGCGCCGATCAATGGGCGCGCGTGCAGGTGGTCGTCGAGATCCCGGAGACCGACGACGCCCCGGCCCGCGCGATCGTGGCGAAGCTGGCCGTTCCGTTCCGTCCCGGCGCGGCCGACGTCGAGGGTCCGCTGCCGCCGACGATCCTGGCGGACCGTCAGGGCAGCCGGACGTTCGACGCGCTCCACGATCTGCGCAAGCGCTCGATCAAGAGCTGATCGCGCGTCAGTGGATCGAGGGCGTGCTCGGGCGGTTCTCGGCCTGCCGCTCCTCGCCCTTGATCTCCTTGGCGCGGCCCTCGGACTGCATTCGGCGGTCTCCGACGAGCGCGCCGACGCGGTTCTTGATCTTGCCGCCGATCTCCTCGACCGCGCCCTCGGCGCGCTCGGCCGCCTTCGCGTCGCTCTCGCGCTCCTCGCCGCGGAGCCGCTGCGCGTCGCCTTCGGCGCGCACGCGCTCGTTGCCGACGAGGCTGCCCACCGCGCCCTTGATCTTCCCGCCGACCTGCTCGAGCTTGCCCTCGTTCTTGCGGTCCCGATTGCCCATTCGCGTCCCTTTCTGCCGCGTTGCACACGCGACCGTCGTTCAGATCAGACAGCAAGCCGGGTGCCCGTCGTCACGCCTCGGATGTCGGCGCTCCCCGGATGGCGCGCGCGTGCGCGTGCCAGTAGGCTCGGAGTCTCCATGGCCGACGCCGGCAAGACCTGGCAGCCGGGCGATCTGATCGCCGACAAGTACGAGCTGCAGCGACCGCTCGCGAGCGGCGGAATGGGTCAGGTCTGGGAGGCGAAGAACCAGCTGACCGAGCGGCGGGTGGCGATCAAATTCATGCTGCCCGAGCTCGCCACCTCGCCCGACACCGTCCAGCGGTTCTTCCGCGAGGCCAAGGCGAGCGCGCGCATCGATCACCCGTCCATCGTCGACGTCCTCGACCTCGGCACGTTGGAGGACAACGCGCCGTTCATGGTCATGGAGTACCTCGACGGGCGCTCCCTCGAGCAGATCATCGATCGCGAGCCGCTGGTGCCCATCCAGATCGCCGCGGTGATGCTCGACGTGACGCACGCGCTCGCCGCGGCGCACGCCGCGGGCATCGTGCACCGCGATCTGAAGCCGGCGAACATCCTCGTCGCGAAGAGGGGTGAGCAGCTCCTCCCGAAGATCCTCGACTTCGGCATCTCGAAGATCACGTCGTCGATCGGCGGCGACGTGCGGATGACCCGCACCGGCGCGGTGCTCGGCAGCCCGGCGTACATGTCTCCGGAGCAGGCGGCCGGTCGCACCGACATCGACGGCCGCGCGGACATCTGGGCGGTCGGCGTGATCCTCTACGAGGCGGTGAGCGGGAAGCTCCCCTTCACCGGCGAGAACTACAACCAGATGATGATGGCGATCTCGCTCGATCCGCCGAAGCCGCTCGCGACGGTGGCGCCGGCCGTCGACGACGACTTCGTCGCCATCGTCGACGCGTGCCTTCAGAAGGATCGCGATCAACGCCCGCCGTCGATGGACTCGCTCGCGGCCCTGCTCGACGCATACGTCGCGCCGCGCGCCGCGTACGGCATCCCTCCGATCGACGTCGGCGCCGACAGGCCCCGCAAGCCGACGAGCGCACGGCTCGGCGCGTACGCGATCCCGCGCGCGATCCCGAGCAAACCGCCGGCCGAGAAGGACACGGTCGTCAGCGGGCGGGCGCAGGATCCCGCGCAGGTGACCGTGGGCGGCGCGGTGACGGTGGTCGATCCGCCGAAGCACCGCGCGCGCCGCAACGCGGCGGCGATGGCCGGAGTCACCGCGCTTCTGCTGGTGGGCGCCGGCGTCGGCGTGTGGTCGACGCAGAGAGACCGCGCGCGCCCCGCGGCGTCGGTCTCCGAGGTGCCGCCCGCAGCGACGGCGCAGCCCGCGTCCGCCGCGACGAGCGCCACGCCCGCGCCGTCGGCGGCCACGTCCCCCGAGCCATCATCCTCTGCTGCCGCCTCGTCGGCGGCGAGCACGGAGCCGGTGCCCTCTGCGAGCGCGAGCGCCAAGCCGAAGCCGTCGATCTCGGCTCCGGTGCCGTTCAAACCGAAGCCCAAGCCCACCGACGACGGCCCCGCCAACGTCGGCGCCGGCCCCGGCTTCTGACCGAAGGCGCTGGCCTTCCCGCCAGCGTCCGGTGCAAGCTCCCCGGCGATGCGCCGGCGGATCCTCCTCGCCGTCCTCTCGGCCGCCATCGCGGGCGGGAGCCTGGTCGCGCTCCAGCACGAGGCGCACGCGCAGACCGCCGCCGAGCTGGTCGCGGCGCGCGCGCTGTTCGCCGAGGGCGTCGAGCTCGAGAAGAAGAAGGACTACGCCGGGGCGCTCGAGAAGTTCCGCAAGGTCGGCGCGATCAAGTCGACGGCCATCGTGCGCTACCACGAGGGCTTCTGCGCCGAGAAGCTCGGTCGGTGGATCGAGGCGCTCGACGCCTACGCCAAGGCGACGATCGAGGGCCAGGGCGATCCGAAGCAGAAGAACGCCGTCGACGCCGCGCGCAAGGCCGACGCCGCGCTGCGCCCGCGCGTGCCGCGCATCCGCGCGAAGGTGACCGGCACGCAGAAGGGCAAGTGGGAGATCCGCATCGACGGCACCCCGATCAGCGCGGCGCTCCTCGACACGCCGGTTCCGGTCGACGTCGGCAAGCACCTCGTCGAGCTGAGCGGCGAGGGCATCGCGCCCGCGGCGCAGGAGATCACCGTCGGAGAGAAGGAGACGCGCGAGGTCTCGTTCGAGGCGAAGGAGGCGAGCGCCGTGGCGCCTCCGGTGAGCGCTCCCGACAAGGGCGCCGAGAAGCCGGCCGACGCGCCGAAGCCGGCGCCGCCGGAGCCGGCGAAGGCGAAGCCCAAAGAGCCCGCGAAGCCGTCACCGCGCCCCGAAGCGCCGAGGCTCGCGCTGGTGATCGGCCTCGGTCTCGGCAACATCGTGCCCGGCGGGCAGATCGTCGATCCGGCCACCATCAACCTGCCGAACTTCGCGCGGGCCGGGAACAGCGATCAGCTGGAGTACTACGGCTCCGGCGTCGCCCTCGAGCCGCGCGTCGGCCTCCGCTTCCTGCGCCCGCTGACCGCGTACGCCTTCTGGCAGCACGGCTTCCTCGGCAAGAGCGGCCACTCGCAGGACTCGTCCGACTTCCGCGCGGCGACCGACGCCATCGGCCTCGGCGCGTCGCTGCTCACGCACCCGAACGGCGCGTTCGGCGGCTACGCGGACGTGTCCGTCGCCCGGCGCACGACCGTCTACGACGACCGCTCCGGCGGCGAGAAGGCGAGCTTCACCGGGAACGAGCTCGGGCTGAAGCTCGGCGCGGCGTACAAGCCGACGCCGACGATCACCTTGCTGGCGTTCGGGTGGCTCTCGCTCGGCAGCTACGGCTCGTTCACCTACGAGGTCGTCGCGGATCCGAGCAAGAACCGAGACGAGGAGATCGACAAGACCGCCTCGTTCTCGTTCCTCGGCCTCGGCGTGGGCGCGACGTACGACCTCGCGCTCGGCAAGCAGTGAAGGAGCGAGCCCGCAGGCCTAACTAATCTACGTTGCCGGCGAGCATCGTCTTCAGCTTCGCCTTCGACGTGTTCGCGCCGACGTGGCGGGCGATCTCCTTGCCGCCCTTGAACGCCAGGAGCGTGGGCACGCCGCGGATCCCGAACTTGGCGGCGGTCGCCGGCGCCTCGTCGATGTCGAGCTTCGCTACCTTGTAGGTGCCGACGGTCTCGTTCGCGAGCTCGTCGACCATGGGCGCGATCGCGCGGCAGGGACCGCACCACGTGGCGGTGAAGTCGACGAGCACGGGCTTGTCGCTCTCGAGCACTTCTTTCTGGAAGTTCAGGTCGTTGAGGTGGACGACGTTCTGGCTCGCCATCGGGTCTTCGCTCCGGCAGAGAAGGGGGAGGTGTTTCTCCGCTCGCGGGGCGGGCGGGTCAACGCTCGCCTGGTGTGATGCGCGCTCGGGGCTCGGAGTCCCCGCTGAGCCCCGGGGATCCCAGGCATCCTGGCCGGGGCCCCGCGGATTGCCCGCTTCCCGCCTCGGCGGGCCCGCGGTACCGCCTGGCGGTGCTCGACCGGACCGTCGGCTGGCTGCTCGGGGCCGCCTGCACGGCGTTGATCGTCGTGCTCGCCTCGACCCACCGCGTCGTGCCCCGCTGTCCGGCCGGGATGGAGCCGCTCGGCGCCCGGTGCTGCGGGCTCGGTCAACGCCTCGAAGCCGGTCTTTGCGTGGGTGCGCCGCGTGCGTGCGGCGAGGGCCTCGAGCGCCGCACTGGAAGTACCGAAGGTTGCGTGGCGCCTCGACGTCGCGTCCCGGTCGGCGCCGGGCAGTCTTCCTGGCGTCCGCCGGACGACACCGCCGGAGCGGGGGAGATCGCCCGCACCGGGGCGTTCGCGATCGACGCCTACGAGGTGACCTGGGACGCGTGGGCCCGCTGCGTGGCGGCGCAGCGCTGCCCCTCCCTGCCGGCCGGCGATCCCGGCCAGGCGGTCTCGGGGGTGACCCGCGACGAGGCGCGCCTCTTCTGTCGCTTCGTCGGCGGGCGACTACCGACGGACGCCGAGTGGCTGCGCGCCGCCATCGGCGACGTCGAGCGGCGATATCCCTGGGGCGATCCCGATGCGCTCTGCCTCCGCGCCGCCTTCGCGCTCGACGGGCGGTGCGCGCGCGGCGCGACCGGTCCCGATACCGCGGGCGCGCGCCCCTGGGGGAAGACCCCTTCAGGCGTCCACGATCTGGCCGGCAACGTGGCCGAGTGGGTCGACGATGGCGCGCCCGCCGGCGACGTCGCGGTCCGCGGCGGATCGTTTCGTGAGCACGACGCGATGGCGCTGCGCCCGCGCTGGCGACGCGTGGTGATCGACGGCTCGCGACACGACTGGATCGGGCTCCGCTGCGTCTACGACGAGGCGACGCCGTGACACACGCGCGCGCTCGTTGCGACACCATCGGTCGCATGTGCGTATGCCGGTACCGCCGACCATGCCCGCGCTCCGTTATCCGGATCGCCTGACGACGGGCCGCGAGAACGCGCAGATGATGCGCCGCGCGACCGAAGCTCGGGGCGGCCCGAACCGCGGCGGAACGACTTGAAATTGCGTGATCTTGCCGGCGGACGGCGCCGGCCATGGGTCCTCTCGTGACGCGCATCGGGCTCGTCAGCTGCCCGGCGCCGCGCCGTGGATCCCAAGAAAAACGGTGCGACCGCCTTTGCATGCTTTGCGCCACACGCGCGCGTCGATTACGCAAGGGCCGGATGCGGATCCTCCTCGTGGACGACGACCCTGCGGTGCGCAGCGCGCTCGCTCGGTTGCTCACGCTACGACACGAGGTGCGCACAGCCTCGTCGTACGACGAGGCGCTCGCAGCGCTCGACGTCGACGCGCGCATCGACGTGGTGGTGTGCGACGTGGTCATGCCGGAGCGCACCGGCCTCGACGTGCTCGCGACGGTGCGAAAGCGCTGGCCGGAGCTCGTCGGCCGCTTCCTCTTGATCACGGGCGGCGCGATCTCGCGCGAGATCGACTCGCAGCTCGAGGCCGCCGCCGTTCCCGTGCTGCGCAAGCCGTTTTCGTTCGCGGAGCTCGAAGCCGCCATCGCCGTGCTCATCGCGAGTTGACCGGCGCTCTGTCGGAGCGGATGGACGCCCGCTTCGTCCATTTTCGATGTAGTCTCCCCGGCGCTCCCGGCCCCGTCCGGCCGTGGCGCCAGGGTCCTCGATGGCACGCTCAAGGTCGATCTTCGCCTCAGTCGTCGTGTGCGCGCTGGCCGCGCCCTTCGTCGTCGCCGCCGCGCCGATCACGACCACCGTCCTCGGCCAGACCGGGGCGGGCGCCGCGTCCGCGTCTGCGCCGGCCGCCGCCGGCTCCGCCTCGCCCGACGACATCGCGAAGGCGAAGGAAGAGGCCAAGGAGCACTTCCTCAAGGGCGTGACCATGATGCAGGAGGAGCAGTGGGACGCGGCGCTCGTCGAGTTCAAGGCGTCGCTGCAGATGTTCCCGACCCGCAACGCGCGCAAGAACGCGGCGGTGTGCCTCCGTCAGCTCGGGCGCTTCGCCGAGGCGCTCGACGAGTACGAGATGCTCCTCAAGGAGTTCGGCGGCCAGCTGCCGCCCGCCGACGCCGAGCAGGTCAACAAGGCCATCGCCGACCTGAAGAACGTCACCGGCTTCATCGTCATCGAGTCCAGCGTCGCGGGCGCCACCGTGATCATCGACAGCAAGCCGCGCGGCACCACGCCGCTCGGTCCGATCCGCGTCGGTCAGGGCACCCATACGGTCCGCGTGCTCAAGGAGGGCTACGTCCCCTTCGAGACGACGCAGGCGGTGCTCGGCAAGCAGACGGTCACCATCCCCGCGAAGCTCGAGGTCCTGGCGCGCTCCGGCTCGCTGCAGGTCATCGAGGAGACCGGCGCCGAGGCCGACGTCATCGTCGACGGCGCGCCCAAGGGCAAGACGGGCAAGACCCCGTACTCCGAGAAGATCGGCCCCGGCAACCACTGGGTCGCGCTGCGCGGTCCCGGCAACCTCGGCACGCAGCCGGCGCCGGTCAACGTGCAAGTCGATCAGACGTTCACGCTGCGCCTCAAGCTCGAGGAGCTCCCCGCCGAGGCGCGCATCGAGACCGATCCGGTCGGCGCGGCCATCGTGCTCGACGGCGTGCCCGTCGGACAGGGCTCGTGGGAGGGCCGGCTGCGGCTCGGCGCCCACAAGGTCGACGCGACGAGCGAGGGCTACTTCCGCACGACGAAGACGCTCGACGCCAAGGCCGACGGCAAGACGACGCTCAAGATCTCGCTCGACCGCGACGAGAACAGCCCCTTCTGGACGCAGGGCCGCACGCGCCCGATCTCGTTCGGCGTGTTCGGCTCCGGGGTCTACGGCCTGTTCGGGTTCGGCGGCGACTACGAGAAGAGCTGCAACAACGCCAACACCAACTGCTACGACCGCTCCAAGCCGGTGGGCTTCATCGGCGGCGCCCGGGCCGGCTACGAGATCGCACCGGGCCTCTCGCTCGAGCTCGATCTCGGCTACGCGTACGTGAAGTCGTCGCTGTCGCGCACCACGCGGCTGCTCGGTGAGCAGTCGACGCCGGTGAAGGTCGACATCACCGACGAGTGGAGCATGTCCGGCTTCCTCGCCGGCGTCGGCGCGTCGTACCGCTTCCTCCGCAAGCCGCTCGCGGTCTACGGCGCGATCACCGGCGGCGTCATCTTCGGCGCCCGCGTGCGCGATCGCCGCGGCGGAGACACGCCCTGCCTGACCACCGACGGCAGCGGCCTCTCGGGCGCGGCCAACTGCTCCTCGGCCGAGGTCGCCTCCGGCGTGAACTCGGGCACGCAGCGGTCGATGCTCCCCGACATCGACACGGTGAAACAGACCTTCCCGTGGTTCGCCCCCGAGATCCGCATCGCGTACCCGATCACCGACTCGATCCAGATCGGCCTCTCGTTCGGCGCCTTCATCGGCATCACCGACGCGCGGCCGAAGATCATCCAGACCCCGCAGGCGGTCACCTGCCCGCCGGGCGCCGTCGGGTGCACGCCCGATCCGCAGCCGAAGGTCCCCGACCCGACGCTCAACTGCGCGCAGACGCCCGCCCCCACCGGCTGCAAGGCGATCGGCTTCGTTCCGCAGCCGAACCTGCAGCCCGAGAGCGCCATCGGCACCTTCATCCTGCCGCGCACGGCGCTGTTCGTTCGCCTCGCCTTCTGAGGCTCGCGCGGGCCGCCACCTGTCGTTGCTCGCGCGTGCTTGGGTCTAGAGTCGAGAGTCTAGAGTCTAGAGTGGCTTGCACCAGAACTCGCGAGGTGCCCTCTCGCCGTGGAACACCTCTAGCGGAAACCTGACGCGGGCTCCTGAAACCGGAGTGCTTCGCTGGGACCTTTGCCCTCACCCCGACCTCTCCCAGAGGTAGAGGGAGCGAGAAGTGCCCGCAGTTCTCGGCCCTCTCCCTTCGGGAGAGGGTTGGGTGAGGGCAATTCCCGGGACCGCCGAAGGCGGTCCCGGCGCTCTCTCGAGATCTAGAGACAGGAGCGCGCTGTCTCCCTCGCACCTGCGGGCTGCAGCGCGGATCAACTCTGGACTCTAGACTCTAGACTCTAGACTCTAGACCAAGACAAAACGGCCACGCCCGAGGGCGCAGCCGTCTCGCGAACACATCGAAGGCGACTACTTCAACGCCTCGGCGCCGCCGATGATCTCCATGAGCTCCTTGGTGATCGCCGCCTGACGCGCGCGGTTGTAGTCGAGCGTCAGGCGCCCGATCATGTCCTTCGCGTTGTTGGTCGCGGCGTCCATCGCGGTCATGCGCGCGCCGTGCTCCGACGCGACCGACTCGAGCAGCCCGCGGAACACGCCGATCTGGATGTAGAGCGGCAGCAGGCGATCGAGCATCGCGGTGCGATCCGGCTCGTACATGAAGTCCTGCTCGGAGCCCGCCTCCGCGCCGCCCTCCGGCTCGACCGGGAGCAGCTTCTCGCTCCGGACCATCTGGGTCATCGCCGACTTGAACTCGTTGTACATGAAGTACACCGCGTCGAAGCGGGGCCCCGGCTCGGACGGCGGCTCGACGCCCTCGACGTGCTCGGTCTTGTGCCGCTCGCCGGTGTAGAGGTCGATCAGCTGCGCGGCGATCTCGTCGGCGTGCCCGAGCTCGATCTTCTCGCTGGCTCCGGGGAGCTCCGCGATGATCTCGGCGCCGCGACGGCGGAAGTAGTCGCGCGGGCGGCGGCCGATGGTCACGAAGGCGACGTGTTTGCCCTCGGCGACCAGCTCCTTCCACCGGCGCTCGGCGGCGCGGTTGATGTTCGCGTTGAAGCCGCCGGCGAGACCGCGATCGCTGCCGACCACGACGAGCAGCACCTCGCGCTCCGGCCGGCGGAAGAGCAGCGGGTGGCCGCTCTCTTCGGGACCGACGCGCAGCGCGACGTGGTGCAGCACCTCGGCCGTCTTCACGGCGAAGGGCCGCAGCTCGGTGATCCGCTGCTGCGCGCGACGGAGCCGCGCGGCAGAGATCATCTTCATCGCGCGCGTGATCTTCTGCGTCGATTTGACCGACGAGATGCGCTTTCGGATGGCTTTGAGGGAGGGCATTTCAGTCCAGTCGTCAGTCGTCAGTCGTCAGTCATCAGTCGAGAGGGTCGTCGTCGCCGCCGTCCACCGTCGCCGCCCGCGGCCCGGAACCAGCCGAGCGATGCGGGCTGACGACTGACGACTGACGACTGACGACTCCGATTCAGTGCTCCTCGACCGCGGCTTCCTTCTTCGCGGGCTTCTTCTCGTCCTTGCCCTTCGCGGAGGCCTTCTTCTCCTCCTTGCCGGGCTCGGCGACGAAGCCGTCGTTGAACGCGGTGATCGCCTTCTTGAGGCCGGCGACCACGTCGTCGTCGAGCTTCTTCTTGGTGCGGATCAGGTCGAGGAGGCTCGCGTGCTTGGCGTCGACGAACGCGTAGAGCTCCGTCTCCCAGCGGCCGAGCGAGGTGACCGGGAACTTGTCGACGTAGCCGTTGGTCGCCGCCCAGATGGTGATGATCTGCTTCTCGACCGGCTGCGGGACGTACTGGCCCTGCTTGAGGATCTCGACCAGGCGCTGGCCGCGCTCGAGCTGCTGGCGGGTGGCGGCGTCGAGGTCGGAGGCGAACTGCGCGAAGGCCGCCATCTCGCGGTACTGCGCGAGGTCGAGGCGGAGGGTGCCGGCGATCTTCTTCATCGCAGGGATCTGCGCGTTGCCGCCGACGCGCGACACGCTGATGCCGACGTTGATGGCGGGACGGACGCCCGAGTAGAAGAGGTCGGTCTCGAGGAAGATCTGCCCGTCGGTGATCGAGATGACGTTCGTCGGGATGTACGCCGAGACGTCGCCCGCCTGGGTCTCGATGATCGGCAGCGCGGTGAGCGAGCCGCCCGACATCGGGTCCTTGACGATCTCGTGATCGGCGTGGTTCTTCAGCGCGGCCTCGGCGGCGTGCTTGCCCTCGTCGCCGACGTGCATCTTGCCGTCGGCGCCGCGGAAGGCGAGGTCGCCCTCGGGGACCTTGCCGCCCTTCGGCACGATGTAGCGGCGCTCGCCCATCTTCGCGGCGCGCTCGAGGAGGCGGCTGTGGAGGTAGAAGACGTCGCCCGGGTACGCCTCGCGGCCCGGCGGACGGCGGAGGAGCAGCGACAGCTGGCGATAGGCCACCGCGTGCTTCGACAGGTCGTCGTAGATGCAGAGGGCATGACGACCGCTGTCGCGGAAGTACTCGCCCATGGTGACCGCGGTGTACGGGCAGAGGAACTGCAGCGGCGCCGGCTCGGACGCGCTCGCGACGACGATCGTCGTGTACTCCATGGCGCCGAACGACGAGAGCTTGTCGACGACGTTGGCGATGGTCGACTGCTTCTGGCCGATGGCCGCGTAGAAGCAGTGAACGCCCTGGCCCTTCTGGTTGATGATCGTGTCGAGCGCGACGGCGGTCTTGCCGGTCTGGCGGTCGCCGATGATCAGCTCGCGCTGGCCGCGGCCGATCGGGATCATCGAGTCGATCGCCTTGAGGCCGGTCTGGAGCGGCTCCTTCACCGGCTGGCGGATGATGATGCCGGGCGCCTTCACCTCGATGCGGCGGCGGTGCTTGCTGTCGATCGGGCCCTTGCCGTCGATCGGCTGGCCGAGCGTGTTGACCACGCGGCCGACGAGCGCCTCGCCGACGGGCACGTCGGCGATGCGGCCGGTGCGCTTGACCGAGTCGCCTTCCTTGATGATCTCGGTGCCGCCGAAGATCGCGGCGCCGACGTTGTCCTCTTCGAGGTTGAGGACGATGCCGTAGAGGCCGCCGGGGAACTCGAGGAGCTCGCCGGCCATCGCGCCCTCGAGGCCGTAGATGCGCGCGATGCCGTCGCCGACGGTGAGGATCGTGCCGGTCTCGCTGACCTGCGCGGCCTTCTCGTAGTTGGCGATCTGCTTCTTGATGATCTGGCTGATTTCTTCGGCGCGGAGCTGCATCGGGGTCTTACTCCAGTCGTCAGTCTTCAGTCTTCGGTCGTCAGTCTCGAGTCTCGGAGTCCGTTGGGTGTCGCCGGCGTCCTGCGGGTTTCGGGCCCGAGGGGCGTCGCCAGTCGAGCACGGCGTGCTGACGACTGACGACTGACGACTGACGACTTCATTGCGGCATCAACTCACTCTTGAGCTCGTTCAAGCGGGCCCGGACGGACCCGTCGATGATCGTGTCGCCGACGCGGGTGACGACGCCGGCGATGAGCGTCGGGTCGACGGTGCGCTGCACGACGACCTTGCGGGCGAAGCGCGCTTCGAGCACCTGCTGGAGGCGCGCCACGTACGCGTCGGAGAGCGGCGTCGCGCTCGTGACCTGGGCGCGGACGATGCCGGCGCGGCGATCGGCCTCCTCGCGGAGCGCGCGCGCGATGGCGGGCAGCACGCGGAGGCGCCCGTTGTCGGCGAGGAGCATGATCGTGTTCTTCGCCATCTGGCCGGCGCCGAGGCGCTGGGTGACCTCGGCGAAGACGGCCTTGCGGGCGCCGATCGGGACCTGCGGGTTGTCGCGGACGTCGCGGAGCTCGGCGTTCTGGTCGACGAGCTCGGCGATGGCGGTGATGTCGCGGACCAGCGCGTCGAGCGTGTTGGTCTCGACGCCGAGATCGATGAGCGCACGCGCGTAGCGGCGGGCGACGACGCTGCCGATCACGACAGACCTCCGGGAGTGGCGGGCTTCTTCTTGCCGGCGACCTCGTCGAGGTACTCGGCGGACAGCCGATCGTGGTCGGCGGCGGTGACCTTGGTGGCGAGCACGGCCTCGGCGGCGGCGACCGCGGCCTCGGCGGTGAAGGCGAGCATGTCGTTGCGCAGCTGCTTCAGCTCCTGATCGAGGAGGAACTGCGCGTCTTTCTTCATGCGCTCGGCCTTCTCCTCGGCCTCCTTCACGATGCGCGCGCGATCGCCCTCGCCGGCCTTCACGATGTCGGCCTTGATCCGCTGCAGCTCGGTCTCGAGCTGCGCGAGCTTCTCGTCGTACTCCTTGGCGCGTGCCTCGGCCTCGGCCTTGATCTTCGACGCCTCGGCGAGCTCCTTCGCCACGGTGTCGTGGCGCGACTGCAGGCCCTCGGTGACCGGCTTCTTGCCGGCGCGGTAGTAGATGAAGAAGAGGATCGCGGCGTTGATCAGCAGGTACGCGTAGGGCGTGACCGGCACGACCGGGTTGCCGTGCGCGTCTTTCTCGCCGCGCGCCGCCTGCTCCTTCTCGTGCTGGAAGCGCGAGACGTCGGCGAAGTTGAACTTCTCGGGGTGATGGACCGCGGCCTCGCCGTGACCACCCTCGGCGTGACCGGCAGGGGCGCCGTGTGCGGCCGGAGCGCCGTGGGGCGCCGTCGCCGCTCCATGCGGCGCCGGTGTCGCTGCGCCGTGCGCGGCGGCGCCGGCCTGCTCGGCGGGCGGGTGCGTCGCCGCGGGGTGCGCCATCGGCTGCTCGGCGACCGCGGGGACGGTGGCGGTCGGAGCGGGCGCGGTCGGAGCGGGCGCGGTCGGAGCGGGCGCAGTCGCGGTGGGCTCCTGGGCGGCGGCGACGCCGGTGACCATCGTGGCGGTCACGGCGCCGACGAGGATCAGGCGTCCCTGGCGGGAACGCAGCCAGCGGCGCACCGCGTCGAGGAGGGCGCGCGGGCTCACGACTGCACCTCCCGGCCGATCACGCGCGAGGCGATGTCGCGGGCGAGCTGCTGCGAAGTGACGCGGAGCTCGGTGCGCAGCGCCTCGCGCTCCTTGGCGATGCGCTCGCGCCCCTGATCGACCATGTCGTTGGTGTCCTTGCGGACCTGCGCGAGGATCTGCTGCTCCTTGCGGAGGCCCTCCTGACGGATGCGGTCGCGCTCCTCGCCGGCCTGGCGCTTCACCACGAGGACCTCCTCCTCGTAGCGGGCCATCTTCTCGTCGGCGTCGGCGTACAGCTTCCGCGCGTCGTCCTTCGCCCCGCCGATGCGACGCTCGCGCTCCTCGAAGAGCTTGACCATCGGATCGAAGAGGATGGGCTTGAGCGCGAGGAACAGCAGGAAGAAGAGGACGATCTGACCGACGAAGGTCAAATCGAGATCGACCACCACGCCGCCGGAGGCGGAGGCGCCGGAATCGCGGAGCAAATCCGCGAGGGCGCCGGTCTGAACGGACGAAAGGACCATGATCGCCTGGGGGAAGCCCGCGCGCGGGGCCTCGAAAGAGGGTGCGGGCGGGCGGCGCGCGTCTATCAGGGGGGGCATCCGCTGTCCAGCACGGTTCGAAACCGCGGCAAGACGCCGCGGTGCCGGCCGGGGCCGTAACGGCCCCGGTCCCGCTGGGACACAATTCAGGCCGAGGACCACTGCACGGCCGCCCCGCGCTGGCGGCGATTCTCTTGCAGCCTCGACTCGCCGGGACCAAGATCTGGCCCCACCCAAAGTCAGCCTCTCCGAGAGGGTCGGAAGGGGGGGAAGCGGAGCGAAGATGTCCGACGTGGTGATGGAGGGGCGCGTCCTCGCGCAGAAATACGAGCTGGTACGCCTCCTCGGGCAGGGTGGCATGGGCGCCGTGTACGAGGCGCGCAACCACCTCGGGAAGCGGTTCGCGGTGAAGCTCCTGCTGAAGGCGGAGTTCGCGCAGGACCCGGGGCTGACCGCGCGCTTCTTCCGTGAGGCGAAGGCGTCGGCGGCGATCGAGAGCGAGCACATCGTCGAGGTGTACGACACCGGCGTCGATCCCGAGACCCAGTTCCCGTTCATCATCATGGAGCTCCTCAAGGGCGAGGATCTCGAGCACACCATCGCGCGCGTCGGCGCGCTGAACACGGTAGGGGCGGCGCGCGTCATCGCCCAGGCCGCCAACGGCCTCGGGAAGGCGCACGAGTCGGGCATCGTCCACCGCGACATCAAGCCCGCCAACATCTTCATGACCATGCGCGAGAGCGGCGACTCGGTCGTGAAGATCCTCGACTTCGGCATCGCCAAGCAGCAGATCGAGGCGCTCTCGTCGAACGAAGGCGCGGGCCTCACCAAGACCGGCTCGATGCTCGGCACGCCGCTCTACATGTCTCCCGAGCAGGCGCAGGGCCTCAAGACCATCGACGCGCGCACCGACATCTGGTCGCTCGGCATGTGCCTCTACGAGGCGCTCTCCGGGCGCACCCCCTGGGGAGACGTCGACACGCTCGGCGCGCTGATCCTCTCCATCTGCTCGCGCGACGTCGCGCCGCTGCAGGATCTGGCGCCGTGGGTTCCGCCGGAGCTCGCGCAGGTCGTGCACTGGTGCCTGGCGCGCGACGTGAGCCAGCGGTGTCCGGGCGCGCGCGCGCTGGCCGATGCGCTGCGCCCCTTCGCGCAGGGCTCTTTCCAGATCACGCCCGAGGTGCTGCTCGGCGTCGAAGAGGCCGCGCGCGTGCAGGTGCAGCCGCGCGCCGCGCTGCCGCAGGCCTCGCAGACCGGCGTCGCCCTGACGTCGAGCTCGGCCGGCCAGACGCGCGCCGCCGAGGAGGCCAAACAGAAGAAGTCCTCGGCCCCGCTCTTCGCCGCGCTCGGCGCCGTCGCGGTGATCGCGATCGGCGGCGGCATCTTCTTCGCCACGCGCTCGGGCGACGACGGCAAGGACAAGGGCAGCGCGGTCGCCGCGCAGCCCACCGAGACGGCGGCGACCAAGCCCTCGAGCGCGCCGACGGCCGAGCCACCGCCGCCGCCCGCCGACGACAAGGTCACCGGCTTCGTCACCATCAAGGCGCCGAAAGACGCGAAGGTGAAGCTCGGCAAGGACGAGGTGAAGCTCGACTCCAAGGGCCGCGTCGAGCTCAGCGGGCCGGTCGGCCAGCCCTTCGTGCTCAGCATCTACCAAGGCACCAAGCTGCTGCTCGTGCAGAAGGTGTTCATGGACGAGAGCGGCCCCATCCCCTCCGACGTCGACGTCGACAAGGGCGAGCAGGTGGTCGCCAAGCCGCTCCCGAAGAAGCCCGGTCCGGGCGGGGCGACGACGGCAGCAGCGACGCAGACCGCGGCCGCGCCGGCCAACACCGGTGGCGCCGCGCCGCCGCCGCCCAAAGAGAAGCCCAAGCCGAAGGTCGAGACTACGTTCGAGTGACGTCGGGCCGGTCCCTCTTCGACTCGCGACCTTCGACGCTCGACCTGGCAGCGTGAACGCGCCCGCGTTCACGGTCGGCGCCGCTCGCCGCAACGGTCGCTGAACGGCCGCCCCCCTTGACGCGGGGCGCCGCTCCGGGCGAGCGTTCGCGCGCCATGGCGCACGATGCTCACCGAGATGATCACCAGAATGATCACGCCCCGCTGCACGAAGGCGACGATCTCCCGCACCACGGTCCGGTGATCGAGGAGCCGCGCTCCCCGATGTGGCTGCCGTACCTCGGGCTCGCGTTCGCGGGCATCCTGCTCGTCTGGTGGCTGTCGATGCCCAGCGCCAAGGAGGAGGCAGAGGCCGCGGCCGCGGCCGCGTCGGCGTCGGCCGCCGCGGCGCCGTCCCTCACCGCCGTCCCCGCGCCCGCCGCGCCCGGCGGGGATCCGCACGCCGGTCACGATCACCCGCACGGCGGCGGGCCCGCCGGCAACCTGGGCAACGTGAAGATCGCCCCGGCCGCCGAGGTGAACCCGCACTTCAAGAAGTAGGGCTTCGCGCGACGCGTGGTCGCTGCGATCAGCGCTGCTGCTGCTGCTGGCCGGGGCGAACGCCCGGCGCCAGGTGCGCGGAGCCGCGCTCGATCATCATCTTGAGCTCCTCGGGATCCTGCGAGGCGGCGATCGCCTCCTCGACAGACACGAGCCTGCGGGTGAACAGGTTGAAGAGGCTCTGGTTGAACGTCATCATCCCGTACTTCTCCTGACCGACCTGCATCTGCGAGTAGATCTGGTGGATCTTGTCTTCGCGGATGAGGTTCCGGATGGCGGCGTTCGGGACCATGATCTCCATGGCGAGCGCGCGGCCGGGCTGACCCATGCGCGGCAGGAGCGTCTGCGAGATGACGCCCTGGAGCGTGAAGGACAGCTGCGCGCGGATCTGCTGCTGCTGGTTGGCGGGGAAGACGTCGATGATGCGGTTGATCGTCTGCGCGCAGGAGTTGGTGTGCAACGTGGCGAAGACGAGGTGACCGGTCTCCGCGATCGTGAGCGCGGCCTCGATCGTCTCGAGGTCACGCATCTCGCCGACGAGCACGACGTCCGGGTCCTGGCGCAGGATGTACTTGAGCGCGGTCTTGAACGAGGAGGTGTCGGCGCCGACCTCGCGCTGGTTCACCAGACACATCTTGTGCGGGTGGAGGAACTCGATCGGGTCCTCGACCGTCATGATGTGGAGCCGGTTCTCGCTGTTGATCTTGTCGACCATCGTCGCGAGGGTCGTCGACTTGCCGGAGCCGGTCGCGCCCGTGACGAGGACCAGACCGCGCGGCTTGGCGCACAGCTCGGAGACGATCGCCGGGAGGCCGAGGTCCTCGAACGACATGATCTTGAAGGGGATCGCGCGGAACGCCGCGGCGATGGCGCCACGCTGCATGAACACGTTGCAGCGGAACCGCGAGAGGTTCTTCACGCCGAACGAGAGATCGAGCTCGTTGTTCTTCTCGAAGTGGACCTTCTGCTCCTCGGTCAGGATCGAGTAGATGAGCTGCTTGGTGTCGATCGGCGTGAGGGGCGGCAGCCGCAGCGGCACGATCTGACCGTCGATGCGCAGGAGCGGCGCCGACCCGGTGGTGATGTGGAGGTCGCTCGCTCCCTTGTCGATCATCGTCTTGAGCAGCTGGTGAAGGTTCACCGTCAAGCTGCTGCCGCTCGCTGCTGACATTCGTCTCTTCCTCTCCGACGCCGGCGCGCCGCGCTTGGCGCTCCGAACGGGAAGCTTAGCCGTTCGGCAGGCCCGCTCGCCACTGTGCTTGCGACCGCGGTCGGGTGTACCCTCCGGGCTCTGTCTCGGGAGGTCCGATATGTCGACGTCGCGTTCGCTCGTGGGGTGGGTCGCCGTGGTGGGTTCCGTGCTGTTCCTGACGCCGGTCGTCGGGTGCGGCAAGAAGGACAAGGCCGAGTCGTCCGAGAAGTCGGAGAAGGCCACCAAGGACGACGAGGGCAAGAAGAAGAGCAAGTCCGACGAGAAGTACGCGACCGGCGACGTGTTCAAGTACGTCCCGTCGTCGTGCAAGGGCGCGCGCGTCTACGTGAACCTCGGCCTGTTCCTGAAGAACGAGGCGGTCGAGAAGAGCGCCGAGGCCCTCGAGGACAAGCTCTCCACTGGCATGAAGAAGAAGGACTCCAAGGCGATGGGCAAGGCCCTCAAGTCGCTCAAGAAGTCCGGCATCGATCCGGCGCGCGACATCAAGGAGATCGCCGTCTGCGGCGACGCCTCGCTCGACGAGTTCACCATCGCCATCGGCGGCAACTTCGCCGGCAAGGACCCGATCAAGGCGATCGCCAAGGCGACCGAAGAGGCCGGCGAGAAGGAGCTCGAGGAGAAGGAGACCGACGGCGTCCAGTACGTGAAGGACGGCAAGGACTACGTCGGCGCGGTCGCGCCGAACGTCCTCGTGGTCACGCGCTCCAAGGCGAAGTTCGCCGACCTGAAGACGGGCGAGGGCAAGGACACCGACTGGGACGTCGCCAAGGGCCGGATCATCTCCTTCAAGTTCGCCTCGAAGAAGGACGGCAAGTTCAGCGGCACCATCACCGAGAACGGCGACGATCTCGACCTCAAGGTGACCGCCGACTTCGCCGGCGACACCGGCGACAAGATCGAGGGCGATCCCAAGGCGTTCAAGAAGGGCTTCGACATGCAGAAGGAGGCCCTCGAGGACAAGCTCAAGAAGGGTCCCTTCAAGAAGATCGCCGACGACATCGGCAACGCGAAGGTGAAGGTCGACGGCAGCAAGGTCACCGTGACGCTCACGGTCCCCGCCAAGGATCTGGGCGACGCCATCACGAAGGCCGCCGAGATGAGCGAGGACGAGCTCGAGGGCGCGGTCGATCTCTGATCGTCGCTGTCGCCGGTGACGCTTTCGCCGCCGGCGCAGGCCCGGTCGTCAGTCGTCAGTCGTCAGTCGTCCGCCCGAGACTGCCCCGACCTCCGACGTTCAACCTTCGACCGGGCGCGCGGCGGCCGGCGCAGGCCCGGTCATCAGTCATCAGTCGTCAGTCGTCAGTCAGCAGCCACGAACGGGCGCTCATCTGCCCACGCTGCGCGCAGCGCTGCCGGCGCTGCATGGCGTCGGTCGTCTCGGCTGACGACTGACGACTGACGACTGACGACTCGGATCAGTCCGCCATCGTCACGCGGAGGACCTCCTCCGGCGTGGTGGTGCCGTTCAGCACCTTGAGGATGCCGGCCATGCGGAGGCTGGTCATGCCGTTCTTGATGGCGCCGGCCTTCAGCTCGGCGGACGACGACCCCTGGAGCACGAGCTCCTTCAGGTTGTCGGTGAAGCGCATCACCTCGTAGAGCGCCACGCGGCCCTTGTAGCCGGTGCCGTTGCAGGTCTTGCAGCCGGCGCCCTTGGCCGTCTTGGCGCGCGACGCGTTGATCTGATCGTCGGTGGCGCCGAGGTCCTTGAGGATCTTGTAGTCGTACTCGTGCGGCTGCGTGCAGTCCTTGCAGACCTTGCGCGCGAGGCGCTGGGCGAGGACCAGGTTCACCGACGCGGTGATGAGGAACGGCTCGACGCCCATGTTGAGGAGGCGGGAGATCGTCGCCGGCGCGTCGTTGGTGTGCAGCGTCGAGAGCACGAGGTGGCCGGTGAGCGCCGCCTTGACGGCGATTTCGGCCGTCTCGAAGTCGCGGATCTCGCCGACCATGATGATGTCGGGATCCTGGCGGAGGAACGAGCGCAGCGAGGCGGCGAAGTTGAGGCCGATCTCGTCGTGCATCTGCACCTGGTTGATGCCCATCAGGTTGAACTCGACCGGATCCTCGGCGGTCGAGATGTTGTGGGCGGGCTTGTTCAGCTCCGAGAGCGCGGAGTACAGCGTGGTCGTCTTGCCGGAGCCGGTCGGACCGGTGACGAGCACCATGCCCCACGGCTGGTTGATGGCCCACTTGAAGTCGTCGAGCGGCTTCTGATCGAAGCCGAGCTTCGTCATGTCGAGCTGCAGGTTCGACTTGTCGAGAAGACGCATGACGATCTTCTCGCCCCAGAGCGTGGGGAGCACCGAGACGCGGAAGTCCATCTCGCGGCCGCCGCCGAGCTTCAGCTTGATGCGGCCGTCCTGCGGGAGGCGACGCTCGGAGATGTCGAGCGACGACATGATCTTCACGCGCGAGGCGATCGCGTTCTTCAGCTTGAGGGGCGGCGACATCTCCTCCTGGAGCACGCCGTCGATGCGGTAGCGAACGCGGAACTTCTTCTCGTAGGGCTCGATGTGGATGTCGCTCGCGCCCTTCTTGATCGCGTTCAGCAGGATCATGTTCACGAGGCGCACGACCGGCGCGTCCTCGGACTCCTTCTGCAGGCTGTTGAGGTCGACGTTCTCCTCGATCTCCGAGACCTGGATCTCGTTCTCGTCGAAGCCCGCCATCACCTCGTCGTACGAGGGGCCCTGCGGCGTGTAGTTGCGCTCGATGGCCTGTCCGATCGCGCCCTCGCCTGCGACGACCGGCTCGACGTTCAAGCCCGTGAGGAACTTGATGTCGTCGATGGCGTGCAGGTTGGTCGGGTCGGCCATCGCGACGACGATCTGCGTGCCGGCGCGCGAGAGCGGGATGATCTTGTGCTTCTCGCAGACCTCCTTCGGGATCAGCTTGATCACGTCGGGGTCGATCTCGAAGTCGTCGAGGTTGACCGCCGGGACGCGGTACTGCTGCGAGAGGAACTGCGTGATCTCCGTCTCGCTGGCGAACCCGAGCTTCGCGAGCGCCGCGCCGAGCGGGACGCCGCTGCGCTTTTGTTCGTCCTGCGCCTGACGAAGCTGCTGGAGCGAGATCAGGTTTTCGCGGACGAGGAGCTCTCCGAGGCGGCGGTGGCCAGTCGACATGGAGCGCGAGTCTAACCTTTTGTCCGAGGTGGGCGCGACCGACCTGAGCGCTCGCGCCGGACCGCGCTGGACGGGGTCCCGGTTGGACCCTAGGGTGCGTGGCGCGTGCACCTCGCCCTCCGGCTCGTCCACCTCCTCTCGACCGCCGTCTGGTTCGCCTCGACCCTGACGACGGCTGGGGACGTCCGGCGCTCCGTCGACCGCGGCGGGCCGCACTGCCCAGCCATGCTCGACCGGGTGCGTCGGAGCCTCGTGCTGTCGTCGGTCGCCGGCCTGTTCGTCATCGCCTCCGGGCTCGGCCTCGTCTTCGCGGCGGGCGGCTTCAAGGCCGTTCCCGTGCGCATACATATCGGCTTCGCGCTGTCGCTCGTCGCGCTGAGCATCGAGGCGGGCGTGCTCAATGGCGCGTTCCGCTCGATGGGGGACGCGCTCGCCGAGGGCCGGGCAGACGAAGCTCGCGGTGGCGCCCGCCGGTTCGCCGCGTTCAACGGCGTGCTGCACCTGCTGCGGACCGTGACGTTCGTGCTGATGGTCTGGCGCTCCTGAGGCGCGGGCTCCAGAGAGGTGGACCGGCCGGCGGGTGAAAGCCAAGCACGGTCTCGAACGTTGGTCAGAGGGAGCGGGGACCCGGGCTCGCTCGTTCCCCGGCCACAGGCTAGGCTTTCCGGAACTTTCGGGGCCCCCGTACGTCAGGACGTGAGCAGGCCAGTAGGCCAGTAGGCCAGTGGGCAAGGCCGCTCGGGACAGGACGACCAGGAGAGACATGAGCCGCGACGGCGACCACGGGAACACCGAACACAGGGTCACCGTTCCTCCGGGGACGGTCCGCTCCGGCGACGGACCTGCGCCCGAAGGCGAGCCGGCGCCTGCCGCCGACCCGACGCCTGCGCCGCGCTCGACCGGGCACGATCTCGACGTAGGGCGCTTGCGCACGCTCGCCGCGGTCGCCGAGCTGCGCATGCGCCTCGGGCGAGCGCTCGGCGTCTTCATCACCACGGCGGCCGGCGCGCTGCTCGTGGCGGCGGCGGTGCTCGCGGCCGCCAAGACCACCCGCCTCGCCGATCCTGCCGCGCGGCGGTTGCTCATCGCCCTCGCGCTCACGCCGCTCCTGGCCGCGGTGATCGCGTGGATGCGACGCCTGCCGCCGCTCGCCGGCGCGATCGCCCTCGACCGCGAGGCCGGCCTCCGCGACCGCATCGCGACGGCGCTCGCCTTCGCGGACAAGGGCGCGAGCAAGGGCGCGAACAACGAGTTCGAGCGCGCGGCGATCGCCGACGGCATCGCCCACGCGCACCGCGCGAAGCCCTCGCGCGCCGTGCCCATCCCCGTCCCGCGCGATCTCGTGGCGGTCGTCGCGCTCTCCGGCGTCGTCGCCGTCGTCGGCCTGCTCGAGGTCCGCAAGTACGTGCACGAGGCGCAGGCGCCGACGATCAACGCCCTCGAGATGGACCCGGACGATCTCGAGGCGCTCGCCGACTTCGCCAACCAGCTGAAGGATCAGCCGCACGCCGACGACGACATGAAGGCGGCGGTGCAGGAGTTCAACAAGCTCGTCGAGGACCTGAAGAACAAGCGCATCGACCGCAACGAGGCCTTCCGGCGGATGGCGGAGCTCGACACCAAGCTCCAGAAGTCCGGTGAGCTCGACAAGAAGGCGCTCGAGGAGGCGATGAAGAAGGTCGGCTCCGAGCTGAAGAAGAACGACCTCACCAAGGATGTCGGCCACGCGCTCGAGAAGGGCGACAAGAAGGAGGCCGAGAAGAAGCTCAAGGAGCTCGCGGCCAAGCTCAAGTCCAACCAGCTGAAGCTCTCCGAGGAGCAGAAGAAGCAGCTCGCCGAGGCACTGAAGAAGGCGGCCAACCGCGATCGCGAGAAGGCGCTCGCCGAGATGAAGGCCAAGCGCGACAAGCTGGTCGCCGAGCTCGAGAAGCTCCGCGCCGAGAAGGAGAAGAACGGCGGCAAAGAGACGCCGGAGATGGAGAAGGACCGCAAGCAGAAGGAGCGCGAGCTCGATCGCCTCGATCGCGAGGAGAAGGAGCAGGCCTCCGCCGATCGTCAGCTCGAGAAGCTCGATCGCGATCTGGAGCAGGCGGCCCACGACATCATGAAGGACCTCGGGCTCTCGGCCGCCGATCTCGATGCCGGCGCCGAGGACATCAACAAGATGGCCGAGGACGATCTGACCGCCGAAGAGAAGGAAGAGCTCCGTCAGCGCATCAAGGAGCTCCACGATCTCCTCGTGCAGCAGGGCAAGCTCACCCCCGAGCAGCTCGCGAAGCTCAAGGAGTTCATGAAGAAGGCCAAGGGCGGCAAGAGCGCCAAGGCCGGCAAGAAGAAGAAGCCCGGGAAGATGGGCAAGTTCAACCCCGACCTCGATCCGAGCGGCGGCGGCGACGACAAGGGCGATCAGGACGGCGACGGCGACGACGGCGACGGCGAGCCGAAGGACTGGACGCTCGGCCCCGACGGCAAGCCGATCCCGATGCCGGGCGCCGGCGCCGGTGCGGGCCAGCCAGGTGCGGGTCAGCCCGGTGGCCAGCCTGGCGGCGACGGCAAGCAGCCGGGCCCCGGCTGGGGCGTCGGCCACGATCCGAAGATGCTCGGCAAGAAGACGGCGAACAAGGTCGGCACCACCGACATCCAGGTCGCCGGTCAGGACGCGGGCAAGGGCCCGAAGCGCAGCGAGGTCATCCTCGGGGCCGCCGACAAAGGCTTCGTCGTGAAGGGCTACAAGAAGGTCTACACCGAGTACAAGACCGTCGCCGAGGAGGCGCTCAAGCAGGACGAGATCCCCGCCGGCTACCGCTTCTACGTGCGACGTTACTTCGATCTCATCCGCCCGCGGGACTGATGCTCGCTCCGCTCGCCGGTCTAGAGTCTAGGGTCTAGAGTCTAGAGCCCAAGACCGAGACCGAGGCCACACGCGCACGCAATCATGCTCTCCTCTGCGCGCACTCTCCGACGGCGCGCGCAGGGCGCACTCTAGACTCTGGACTCTAGACTCTGGACCGGGGGACAAGGCCCCGCGACTCTCGCATCAAGGACCCATGACCGAACACACCGCCCCCGTCTCCGCCGCGCCGAGCAGCAGCGTCGTGCACAAGGCCGTCGACGCGTTCCGCGTCTCGATCGACAAGCTGCGCACCGAGGTCGGCAAGGTCATCGTCGGCAACAAGGAGGTCGTCGACGGGTCGATCACCTGCCTGCTCGCCGGCGGTCACGCGCTGCTCGAGGGCGTGCCCGGTCTCGGCAAGACGATGTTCGTCCGCACGCTGGCGCGCGCCCTGCACCTCGAGTTCTCGCGCGTCCAGTTCACGCCGGACCTGATGCCGGCCGACATCCTCGGCACCACGATCATCGAGGAGGACGAGAACCACGCGAAGGTGTTCTCGTTCCGCAAGGGGCCGATCTTCGGCAACATCATCCTCGCCGACGAGGTGAACCGCGCCACGCCGAAGACCCAATCGGCGCTGCTGCAGGCGATGCAGGAGCAGGTCGTGACGGTGGGCAACAAGAGCTACACGCTCGACCCGCCGTTCCTCGTCCTCGCGACGCAGAACCCGCTCGAGATGGAGGGCACCTACCCGCTGCCCGAGGCGCAGCTCGATCGCTTCCTCTTCAAGCTCAACGTGCCGTTCCCGGATCGCGCGGAGCTGCACGACATCCTCGAGCGCACCACCGGCTCGCAGGACATCGACGTCTCGCCAGTGCTCGACGGGCCGCGCATCCTCGAGATGATGAGGCTCGTGCGCGACGTGCCGGTCGCGCGGCACGTGCAGGACTACGCGATCCGCCTGCTCCGGGCGACGCACCCCGACACGCCCGACGCGCACCCGCTGACCAAGCGTTACGTGCGGTTCGGCGCGTCGCCGCGCGGCGCGCAGGCGCTGCTCCTCGCCGGCAAGATCCAGGCGCTGTTCGACGGCCGTTTCGCGGCGTCGATCGACGACGTGCGCAAGGTCGCCCTCCCCGCGCTCCGCCACCGCGTGCTCCTCAACTTCGAGGGCGAGGCCGAGGGCGTGCGGAGCGATCAGGTGATCGAGGGCATCATCGAGTCGCTGCCGGAGGCGAAAGCATAGTCGTCAGTCGTCAGTCATCCGTCGTCAGCCGAGACGAGAGACTCCTGCCGACCACCCGACGCTGCCTCTCCTGCAAGGCCTCTCCTGCCAATCTCGCCGCCGATTCTCTCGACTGACGACTGACGACTGACGACTGACGACTCTGACGACTGACGACTGACGACTGACGACTAGAATGGGCCTCCTCGATTTCCTCCGCTCCAAAGCCCCCGCGTCCATTCGCGGCGGCCGGGGCGCGCGCGCGGTCGTCACGGACGAGGATCTGTTCGACGACGAGTTCCAGCGAAAGCTCGAGTACCTCGCCATCGTCTCGCGCCGCGTGTTCGCCGGCCGCATGCGCGCCGAGCGCCGCACCAAGAAGACCGGCGCGGGCATCGAGTTCGCCGACCACCGCTCCTACAACGCCGGCGACGACATCCGCTACCTCGACTGGAACGTCTACCAGCGCTTCGGGCGCCTGCTCCTGCGGCTGTTCGAGGAGGAGGAGGACCTCTCGATTTACCTGCTGGTCGACTGCTCGCGCTCGATGGGCTTCGACATGAAGCACCGCGACGCGACGGTCTTCCGGGGGCCGAAGCTGGCGCAGGCCAAGCGCCTCGCCGCCGCGCTCTGCTACATCGGGCTGTCGAACCTCGACCGCGTGAGCGTCGCCGCGCTCACCAACCGCGTGCGCGATCGCATGCCCGCCACCCGCGGCAAGCAGCGCATCCACCGCGTCTTCGAGTTCCTCCGCGGCGTCGACGCCGAGGGCGCCACCGGCCTCGAGGAGAGCCTCAAGCAGTTCGTCGCGCAGAACAAGCGCCGGGGCCTGGCGGTGCTGATCAGCGACCTCTTCGATCCGAAGGGGTTCGAGCAGGCGATCAACGTGCTCCGCTACAACAAGTTCGAGCCGTTCGTGCTGCACGTCGTCGACCCGGAGGACGCGCACCCCGATCTGAGCGGCGACGTGCGCATCTTCGACGTCGAGACCGGCACCGAGCGCGAGGTCACCGTCACCAAGGGCGTCCTCGAGAAATACGCGAAGGCGTACGAGGAGTACCTCAAGGAGATCGAGGTCTTCTGCACGCTGAAGCAGGTGCCCTACTTCCGCGCGCCGGTCGATCTGCCGTTCGACGATCTGATCCTGCAGGTGTTCCGGCGCGGAGGGTTCCTGCGCTGATGCACCTCGTCGGCATCCCCCTCGCCCAGCTGCTCCCGATCTTCGGCGTCGCCGCTGCGGCCGTCGTCGGCCTGTACATCCTCAAGCTGCGCCGGCGGCCCGTCGCCGTGCCGTTCGAGCGGCTGTGGGAGCGCATCCTCCGCGACAAGGAGGCGACGAGCCTCTTCTCGCGCCTGAAGCGGCTCCTCTCGCTGCTCTTGCAGCTCGCGATCCTCGCGGCGCTGGTCTTCGCGCTGGGCGATCCGCGCACCGCGGTCGAGGTCGTGAAGGGGCGCACGCTGGTCGTGCTGGTCGACACCTCGGCGTCGATGAAGGCGCGCGACGGCGACGGCGGTCGCTCGCGCCTCGAGCTGGCGCGCGACGAGGTCAAGAAGCTGGTGAAGGGCCTCGGTGCGAGCGATCGCATGCTGATCGCGTCGATGGACGCGGTGGTCACGCCGATGTCGCCGCTGACGTCGGACACGGGCGTGCTCGACGACGCGGCGGGGCGCCTCGACGCCAGCGACTGCCGCGCCGACTTCACGCGCGGCCTCCGCTACGCGCTCGACACGCTGCGCAGCACCCGCGAGCCCGAGGTGGTGGTCGTCAGCGACGGCGGCCTCGGCGAGGCGAAGGACGGCCTCGGAAGCGTGAAGCTCGGCGACGTGAAGCTGAGCTATCTCCCGGTCGGCAAGGGCAAGCGCAACGTCGCGATCACGCAGTTCGCCGTGCGCCGCTACCCGCTCGACAAGGCGCGCTACGAGGTGATGATCGAGGTGCAGAACCTCGGCGATCGCGAGGAGGACGTCGAGCTGTCGCTGTTCGGCGACGACGTGCTCGTCGATCTGACCAAGCTCCACCTCAAGGCGGGCGAGCGGCTCCCGCGCTTCTATCCCTCGCTCGGCGGCGCGAGCCGCACGCTCGAAGCGCGCCTCGGCCTCGCGCCCGCGCCGGTCCCCAACGCGAAGACGGAGAGCGACGATCTGCCCGCCGACGATCGCGCCTACGCGGTGCTCCCCGAGCGCCGGCGCACCAAGGTCCTCGCGGTCACCGCCGGCAACACCTACCTCGAGGCGGCGCTGCTCCTCGACGAGTACCTCGACGTGACCACCATCGCGCCGAGCCAGCTGCAGGCGACGATGGGCGTCCAGAAGTTCGACGTCGCCATCCTCGACGGGGTGAGCGCGTCGCTGCGGCCCGGGCTGCCGACGCTCTACCTCGACCCGCGCGACGGCGGTCCGATCAAGGTCGACGCGAAGAAGCCGATGGTCGAGCCCACGTTCGACAAGCTCGAGCGCAAGCACCCGATCCTCCGGTGGACGGCGCTCGAGAACGTGGGCATCGCGAGCGGCGTGAAGCTGCTGCCCGCCGAGGGCGACAAGGTCGTCGGCGGCTCCGAGGAGGGCGCGCTCCTCGTCGCCGGCGCGCGGCAGGGCACCAAGTTCGTCGCGCTCGGGTTCGACGTGCGCCAGAGCGACCTGCCGCTGCGCATCGCCTGGCCGGTCTTCCTCCTCAACACCATCAACTGGTTCGTCGAGGAGGACACCGAGTACCTCTCCTCGTTCAAGACCGGCGACGTGTGGCACGTCCCGGCGCCGCTCGGCGCCACCAACGAGGTCACGCTCGTCGAGCCCGGCGGCAAGGAGCACCGCGTGCCGGTGCAGGACGGCCGCGCGGTGTACTTCGGGACCAAGGCCGGGTTCCACCGGCTGAAGAAGCCGAATCGCCCGGGCGATCCGCCGGGCAACGACGTGGTCTTCGCGGCCAACCTCGTCGATCCGGTCGAGAGCGCGATCGCGCCGAAGACCGATCTGATCGTCGACGGAAAGAAGGGCGGCGAGGTCGCCGGGTTCAAGGTCGGCGTCCGTCGCGAGCTCTGGATCTACATCCTCCTCGCGGTCGCGATGATCAGCGCCATCGAGTGGGCGACCTACCACCGGAGGGTCACGGTATGAGCCCGCCGGTCTCGCAGCGCATCCGCGCGAGCGTCCCCGCGCGTCCGAGCGGTCCGGCGCCGCGCAAGCCGCGCCCGTGGATCGCGCGCGTGCTGTTCGCGCTCGCCGTGCTCGGCGTCGGCGCGGTCGCCGTCTCGCTCTTCGTGAAGCTCGGCGTCCGCGGCGGCCCGGTGCTGCAGTGGAAGCGCGGCGAAGACACCTACGAGCTGCTCAGCCCGAAGATGCTCGGGCTGATCCTCCTCGCGCCGTACTTCCTCTACGTCACCGGCAAGTCGCTCGCCGATCTGCCGTGGCCGCAGCGGGTCCTGTCGTGGGTCCTGCGCACCGCCTTCGTCGTGCTGCTGGCCGTCGGCCTCGGCCGCGTCGCCAAGACGGCGTACTCGCACAAGGTCTGCACCGTCCACGTGGTCGACGTGAGCGAGAGCGTCCCCGACGAGGCGCTCGCCGACGCGCAGGCCGCGATCGAGAGGGCGTGGAACGAGCGCGGCGAAGGAGAGGTGCGCGTGATCACCTTCGCGGTCCGCCCGCGGGTGATCGCCGCGACCGATCCAGCCGATCCGAAGCTCCCGTCCCCGAAGATCGAGCGGCACGACGCGCCCGGCGAGCGCGTGCACGGCGCCGGCTCCAACGTGCAGGCCGCGCTGCAGCTCGCCTACGGCCTGTTCCCGCAAGGCTACCTGAAGCGCGTCGTCCTCTACAGCGACGGCGTGCAGACGGCCGGCGACGCGCTCGCCGAGGCGGGCCGCGCGCGCGAGTTCGGCGTCCGGCTGTACACGGTGCCCTACAAACGGCCGGTGCCCGCGGAGGTCGCCGTCCGCGAGCTGCGCGTTCCCTCGAAGATCAAGGTCGGCGAGGCGTTCGAGCTGCGCGCGATCATCTTCTCCAACCGCCCCGCCAAGGTGCGCGCCCGTCTGTACCAGGGCGAGGCGCTCAACGGCCTCGACGGCATCCGCGATCTCGATCTGAAGCCGGGCGAGAACGACGTCGCCTTCAAGAGCGTGGTGCGCGTGCCGGGCAGCGTGACCTACGCGCTCGACGTCGAGCCGCTCGGCGTGCTCACCGCCGCGCCCGCCGCGTCGGGCTCCGCCGCGACGGCCGGGTCCGCGCCGCCGCCCGCTGCCTCCGCGGTCGCCTCGGTCGCGCCGGCGCCGGGCAAGCCCGGTCCCAAGCCCGGCCTCGATCGCTTCGTCGAGAACAACAAGTACGCGGTGACCGTGGCGGTGCCCGGCCGTCCCAGCGTGCTCTACGTCGAGGGCGATCAGGGCCACGGCAGCTACCTCACCAACGCGCTGGTCGCGCAGGAGTTCGAGGTCGATCTCCGCGGACCGGACGGCATCCCGACCTCGCTCAAGGAGATCGAGCGCTACGACTTCGTGGTCCTCAGCGACGTCTCGGCCGATCGCGTGAGCTACGCGCAGCAGGACCTGCTCGAGTCGTACGTGAAGGACCTCGGCGGCGGGTTCCTCATGGCCGGCGGCCAGAACTCGTTCGGCCTCGGCGGATGGAGGCACACCAAGATCGAGAAGATCCTCCCGGTGCGCATGGACGCCGAGAAGAAGAAGGATCAGCCGTCCATCGCGCTCTGCCTGGTCATCGACCGCTCCGGCTCGATGAGCGGCCAGAAGATCGAGATGGCCAAGGAGGCCGCCAAGGCGACCGCCGAGGTCCTCTCGCCCGACGACTACATCGAGGTCATCGCGTTCGACAGCCAGCCGCAGCGGCTCGTGCGCATGCAGAGCGCGCGCAACCGCATGCGCATCCTCAGCGACATCTCGCGCCTGACGCCCAACGGCGGCACCGACATCTTCCCGGCCATGCAGATGGCCAACGACGATCTCGCCCTGGTCCCCGCCAAGCGCAAGCACGTCATCCTGCTCTCCGACGGCGAGGCGCCGATCGGCGGGATCAAGGAGCTCGTGCAGGACATGGTCAGCGAGGGCATGACCGCGTCGGCGGTGGCCCTCGGCGAGGACGCCGACAAGAACCTCATGAAGATGGTCGCCGAGACCGGCGGCGGCCGCTTCTACTTCGTCAAGGATCCCAACGCGCTGCCGCGCATCTTCACCAAGGAGACGGAGCTCGTCTCCAAGTCGAGCGCGATCGACGAGTACTTCCAGCCGACGCTCGTCTCGATGGCCGACTTCATCCGCGGCCTCGACGTCGAGGGCTCGCCCTACCTGCACGGCTACGTGGCCACGCAGCTGAAGCCCGCGCCCGCGCAGCTGGTGCTCACGCCCGGCGAGCACGAGGAGCCGCTGCTCGCGCGCTGGCGCGTCGGCCTCGGGTGGACGCTCGCCTGGACGAGCGACGTCAAGAACCTCTGGGCCGTCGAGTGGCTGCGTTGGGCGCAGTACCCGCAGTTCTGGGGGCAGCTGGTGCGCGAGCACATGCGCCAGAAGAAGCGCCAGCAGCTCGACATGAAGGTCGAGCTGATCGACGGCGTGGTGAAGGCGTCCGTCGACGCGATCGGCGGCGACGATCGCTTCCAGAACGGCTACGAGGGCAAGGTCACGATCATCGGCCCCGCCCCGAAGGCCGACAAGGTCGTGGTGCCGCTGCAGCAGGTCGCCCCCGGGCGCTACGAGGCGAAGCACGTCCTCGATCAGTTCGGGTCGTTCGTGCTCACCGGCGATCTGACCTCGAGCGGCGCCACCGTCGCCGAGTCGTTCGGCCACGTGAGCAACCCCTACCCGCGCGAGTACGCCGCCTTCGAGCCCGACCTGCCGCTGATGTCACGCCTCGCCGCCGCGACCGGCGGCGGCATGGACGCCTCGCTCGCCGCGATCGTCGACCCGGCCGGCGAGAAGATCAGCTACCACGAGGACCTCTGGCAGAAGTTCGTGAAGCTGGCGATCATCGTGTTCGTGATCGATCTGGCCATCCGTCGCGTCCGCCTGTTCGACCGCAAGTTCAGGGCGGCGGCGTAGCATCGGGGAGAGGTCTAGAGTCTAGAGTCTAGAGTCTAGAGTCCGAGCCCCACAGCGTTCGCGTGCGCCTTCGCGTGCGCGTTCGCCTTCGCGTTCGCGTTCGCGTTCGCGCGCGCGTTCGCGTCCGCGTCTCTGGGCCCCTGACTCTAGACTCTAGACTCTAGACCCTGACTCCTCACAGACCTCGCGACCCGGCTCTCACCCGCGCACCGGCGTCATCGTCCGCGACTGCCGCTTGGGCAGCCACTTGATCTCGTACTCGCAGAAGCTCTCGCCGCGCCTCGTGCAGTGAAGCTGATCGACGCGGGGCATCGTCACGGCGGTGCCTCGGACGAACTCGAGCAGCGCGCCCTCCTGCATCACGCAGTTGAACGTCTGCGTGCGGCGGAGTATCACGCGGCCCTCGGTGGAGTCGAGGAGCTCCCAGCCGCGCTTCTTCGGGTCCTGGATGGTGACGAGCACCGCGCGCGCCAGCGCCGCGAGCGCCTCGGTGGGCCCGGCGTCGGGGGCGATCGCGCCTTCGCGGCGCAGGCGCATGAAGGCGCTGCGTCCGATGGAGGCGCCGGCGGCGCGCAGGTGCGCCGCCCCGAGGTTGTCTTCGATCCACGCGCACACGTCGTTGTAGAGCGCGATCGGCGCGTGGGGGCGCGACGCGGGATCGATGTCGCGGACCATCTCGAACAGCGGCGCGCACAGCCGCTCCATGCCCCGGAACGGCTCGATCACCGTCAGGACGAGGCTGGCGTTCAGCGTGACTCCCGCCGTCGATTCGTCCATCGAACGAATCGGATCGTCACCCGGGTTCGAGGCCTCGGCAAGCGTTCCGTGAGGGAATCGCCCACGGTCGAGCAACGCTCGCGCTCCCCCGCGCACCTCGTCTTTCGGTGGCCTCGGGCGATGCGCCATCTGGTGTCGCGCGTGACGGTACCGCGGGCGCGGTGAGCCGCCTGCGCCCTGGTTCGACCGTGAAGCGCGTGCCCCGTCGGCAAGGACGCGCCAGGCAACGTGGCGACCGTCGGCGTCGAGCGGTCGTTCGTCGACCGTTCGGGCGAGCGACGTCACCAAGCGCGACCTGAACGCGACACGCGGCGGGTCCAACGGCCCCGGCCCTCGCGGAGACGTCGGCCCCGGCGAGGGCCCGAGGGTCGGCACGACCAGCGCTCTTGGGCCAGCGCGCACCCCGTGATACCAGGGAAGGCAGCGACGATGGGTCTCGCCGACGGCATCCGCTTCTTCGCCGCGACCGACGTCGGTCGCGTCCGCGACCACAACGAGGACAACTACCTCGTCGACAAGAAGCTCGCGCTGTTCATCGTCGCCGACGGCATGGGCGGCCACGCCGCCGGCGAGGTCGCGAGCGCGCTCGCCGTGCGCACGGTGCACGAGGAGATCCGCAAGCAGCGCCAGCTCATCGAGGACTTCGAGACGGGCGCCACCGGCGCGAGCGCGGTGTCCGCGCGCGACGTGCTCAACCTCCTCGAGTACTCGGTGCAGCGGGCGTGCGCGCGCATCCACGAAGAGGCGGTGGCCGACGCGCAGAAGCGCGGCATGGGCACCACGCTCTCGTCGATGCTCTTCGTCGGCAACAAGGGCTTCATCGCCCACGTCGGCGACTCGCGCATCTACCTCCAGCGCGACGGCCGCATCCAGCAGGTCACCGAGGACCACACCGTCTTCAACGAGCTGATCAAGCGCGGCAAGCTCTCGCGCGAGCAGATCGAGAAGGTCGCGCACAAGAACGCGATCACCCGCGCGGTCGGCGTCTACGAGCGCGTCGAGGTCGACACCCTGGCCCTCGAGGTCCTCCCGGGCGACCTCTTCATCCTCTGCTCCGACGGCCTGCACGGCTACCTCGACGGCAACGACGCCCTCGCGCGCATCCTCCGCGACGTGTCGCCCGACCTGCAGGCGCAGGCGCTCATCGATCACGCCAACGAGAGCGGCGGCAAGGACAACGTCACCACCATCCTCGTCCGGGTCGAGGGCAGCGAGGCCGACAAGGCGCGCGCCCGAAGGCTCGCGCAGAAGCGCGAGATCCTGGCGAAGATGCAGCTGTTCTCGCGCCTCACCGAGCGCGAGCTGCTGCGCGTGATGCAGGCCGCCGAGATCCGCGAGTACCGCGCCGGCGACGTGATCATGCGCGAGGGCGACAAAGGCGACGAGCTGTTCATCGTCCTCTCGGGCAAGGTCGCGGTGGTGCGCGGCGAGGCCACGCTGGCGCACCTCGGGCCCGGCGAGCACGTCGGCGAGATGGCCCTCATCCGGGCGGTGCCGCGCTCGGCCAGCGTCATGGCCGAGGTGCCGTCCGAGATGGTCGTCATCAAGCGGAGCGACTTCTTCGAGATCCTCCGCCGCGAGCACGAGCTCGCCATCAAGTTCCTCTGGCAGTTCCTCGGCGTCCTCGCCGACCGCCTCGACGCGACGTCGCGCGATCTCCGCACCGCGCGCGAAGAGGCGCAGATCGAGGACATCACCGACGAGATCTTCCCCGAAGTCGAGGCGGCGTCCGCGACGGACCCGCGCCGCCGTGCGTAATCCGTCGAAGAGCGCGTTGATGGCGACGATCCTCGTCGGCGCCGGGACCGTGGCCGCGATCGACGGGTGCCGGCCGCGCGGCCACGACGTCGCGCTCGCCGACTCCACCCCGGGCATCACGGCCGACTCCGACGCGCCACCTACGAGCACGCCGACGACCTCCGCGTCGGTCGTGGCCCCGAATGCCGACGCCGCGCCGTGCTCGGTCGCGACGGCGAGCTACCCGGCCGGCGGCGGGCCCGCGCTCGGCGAGGACCTGTCGCGCGCCCCCGTGCCGCTGCGGGTGCCCGACGGCGCGTCGCTGACCATCGCCGTCCGCGCCACCGGCCATCAGGTGCTGGTGAAGGGGCCGGCGGTGCTCCGCGCCTGCACCGCCGACGATCCCGAGGTCATCCTCCTCGCCAACGGCTTCGTCTCGACCGACGGCGCCGCGCCGGTCCGACCGGGCGCCGAGCTGTTCGTCGCCACTCCGTCGTTCGTCGCGATCGTCTCGCGCGCGACCATGCGCGTCCGCGCCGCCGCCGCCAACGGAGCGTGGGAGGTCGACGACGGCGAGGTCACCATCACGAACCTCGACCAGCCGAAGCTGGTGGTGGGCAAGGACCGCGGGAGCCTCAAGCGCTACGAGGAGGGCGGCGTGCTGGTCACGCGCTGTGGCGTCCAGGCGGCGGCGGCGGCCGCCGCCGAGCGGATGCTCCACGGCCTCGAGCTCGGCGACGCTGCAGCTCCGCTTCCGTCGGCCTCCGTCGGCATCCTGACCATGCGCCGGACCAAGCTCGCACGCGAGCGGGTCCTCGATTGTGCGTTCGCCGAGGCGTTCGCGCTGTCGTGCGATTGGCTCTCGGGCGAGGCCGATGCGGCGGTCCCGGGCTGCGCGGCGGGCGGATATCTCCGCGTTCGCGAGCACGAAGCCAAGGCGATCGTCTCCGGGCCGATCCCCCCGGGGGCGCCGCCGCCCAAGCCTTCGGCCTCCCCCTGATCATGCGCGCACCTCCGGCGCGGCGCGCCTCGCGTCCCCGAGCTTCGCGACCGCCGCCCACGCACGACGGGCGCCTCGTTTGGAGGCGTGACGAGGAGCGGGAGCGGAAGACTCGTTGACAGCACCTTCCGCAGGTCGATAGCGTGCGGAGGTCCCGTCCCATGACCTCGCGAAGGCTCACGACGATCACGGGTCGCTCTGCGACCCTCCTAGCGCTGTTCGCGGGCGTTTCGCTGCATGCGCGCGGTGCGCGCGCCGACGAGCCGCTCAAGCCCACCGAACCGACGCTCATGTCGGAGCCCGGCGAGGTCGTCGACGTCGTCGACGCCTTCGACACCGAGAAGGGCGACCCGTTCGATTTGAACCTGTCGCTCGGCTTCCACCAGAGCTGGGAGCGCGGGAAGATCCGCCGCGAGAGCTACATCGGCCCCGACGATCAGACCTCCACCGGCGGGTTCGTCTCGAACATCGAGAACATCGCGAACTACAAGCACACCGTGTCGACGCTCAACATGCGCGCCGACGTCGGTCTGTACAAAGACCTCGCGCTGTTCTTCCGCGTCCCGCTGATCCTCGCCGACGACCGTTCGCTCAGCGAGCTCGATGGGTCGGGCAAGCCGGTCAACGCGGCGTTCGGCCGCGTCGCCGATCCGGCCACCGGCGATCCGATGTTCAAGGTGCCGTTCAACTCGCCCACGCGCAGCGGCGTCGACTACATCGCGGCCGGCCTTCGCTGGAGCGTGTTCAACCACACGCGTGATCTCACCAAGCCCACCTGGACGTGGGAGGTCGAAGGGCGCTTCGGCGTCGGCGAGCCGCTGCACGCGTGCAACGCCAACCCCGAAAAGATCCCCGACGCCGCGTACGCCGCGGCCGGCTCGTCCACGCGCGGCGGCACCTACCCGGAGTGCCCCGGGCTGACCAGCGATCCCGACCAGGCGCCGCTCAACGGCGCCGACGGCCGCTGGTACCGCAACCCGAACCTCGCCGGCCGCAAGCCGGGCATCTCGCGCGGCACCAACGCCATCCGCGTCGGCACGCTGTTCAGCAACCGCTTCCGGTACGTCGAGCCCTACGGCGGCTTCTGGTTCATGGCCGAGTGGCAGAAGTCGGGTACCGACATCGGCAACTACGGCGACATCGAGGGGATCATCACCAACCGCCCGCCGCTCCGCGGCGGCCTCGCCGGCGGCCTGATGCTCCACCCGTGGGAGAACCGCGAGCAGTACCAGCGGTTCACCATCGATCTGCGCTTCGATGCGCAGTACGTCTCGCAGGGCCGCGACTACACGCCGCTCTTCGACGCGCTCGGCTCGTCGAATGCGACGTCGCTCGTCGCGCCGAACCCGGCCGAGTACCGCACCGGCGACATCGATCCCGCCACGGGCCAGCCCAAGAGCGTCGGCAACTACCGCAAGCCCTTCGCGTTCACCGGCGTCACCGACGTCGAGGCGCACGGCATCTTCGGCGGGCATGTCGGCTTCATCGTGCAGGCCGCGCAGTACATCCGCTTCAACATCGGCGGCGGTGTCTCGTACGTGCAGTCGCACCTGGTCAGCGCGTCCGACGCGTGCAACCCCGACTTCACGCCGAGCCAGGGCGCCGCGGGCCGCTGCCGCACCGGCGGCACCGGAAACGTGACCGGCGCGCCGAACCCGAATCACCGGCCGGTGATCGATCTGCCCGGTCGGAGGTTCCGCGTCGCCGAAACCTTCATCTGGGACGCGTGGGTATCCGGCACCGTGATGTTCTGACGGCCCTTCTGGCCGCCTGCCCGCTCGTCTTCGCGAGCGGTGTGCGCGCCGACGCGCCCGCAGCGCCGCCTGCGCCTGCGCCTGGGGATCCGTCGGCGATCGCCGGTCCGGAGATCGTCGCGCACGCGGTGATCGGGCCGGTGCTCACCACCGACGGCGCGACCGCGAAGGGCGATCGCGAGATCTCCTTCCGCAAGGTGCTCGCGACCGAGCCGCTCGCCGCGCGCGCGCGCGAGGTGGAGCTCGCGCTCCGCGGGGCCGCGCAGGATCTCGGGCTCGCGGTCGATTTCGGCTCCCCGCTCCAGGGCGACGGCGTCCGCGACGCCGATCTGATCAAGAGCGCCGCCGCAGGCCTCTGGGTGATCTCGCCGCGCCTCGAGCAGATCGGCGGCGACTCGTTCGTGCTGCGCATGGTCGCCGTGCCGCCGAAGTCGCCCGCGATGCTGGTGCGCGTCGATCGCACCGACGGCGCGCACCTCGCCGCGCGGGCCACGGTGATCCTCCGCGACTTCGTGCAGATGAAGCTCGGTCCCTCGGGCGCCGCGATCGCGCCCGACGAGTCCCCGCCGCCGCCCGAGGAGGAGCACCGACGCTCCAAAGGGCGCCCGGTCCTCGCGGTCTCCTCGACGCTCTTCGGCCTCTACACCGCGTTCGCGATCCACCGCGTGTCGGGGCGCGACGATCCGCGCCTGCTCTACCCGTTGCTGGCGCTCGGGAGCGGCCTCGGCCTCGGCGCGTCGCTGCTCGTGGCCGACGAGTGGAACGTCACCCCGGCCGACGCCTGGACGATCGCCGCGGGCTCGTGGTGGGGCGTGGTCGCCGGCCTGAACTGGGCGGCGGGCCGCGACGTCCACCCGGCCGACGATCGCTACGCGTGGGGCCTCGCGGGAGGTCTGGTCGGCACCACGGTGGCGACCGCGTGGACCGCGGTGAAGCGCTTCGACGACGGCGGCGCGACGCTCGTGCACTCCGGCGCCGCGCTCGGCACGTTCACCGGCGGGGTCACCGACCTGCTCGTCCGGGGGACGCTCGACGCGAGTCCGGCATCCGGCGCGGGCGTCGGCGCGGCGGCCGGTTTCCTTGGCGGCAGCGTGCTCGCCTCGTTCCTCAAGACCTCCGCCCAGCGCGTGATGCTGGTGGACCTCGGGGCCGGCCTTGGCGCGCTGGCGGGCGCCTCCGTGGCGAGCCCGCTGGTGTTCGAGACCGACTCCGGGCCGAAGACCCGCTGGTTCCTCGCGAGCGTCCTCGGCGGCACCGTGCTCGGCGGTTCGGTCGCCTGGCTGCTGACCCGCGAGAGCCCTCCGCCCAAGCCCTCCGCCACCCGCCTGGTCCCGACCATCGCGGCCATGGGCACCCCGGAGCTCCCCGCCTACGGCGCAGGCATCGCCGGCCTCTTCTGAGTCGTCAGTCGTCAGTCGTCAGTCGTCAGTCCGTTGTCGCCGCACTCGCGGGCGGCTGGCGGCGTCGCCAGTATCGCCGCACTCGCAGGCGGCTGGCGGAGTCGCCAGGGTGCCGCACTCGCAGGCGGCTGGCGCAGTCGCCGGGTCGCCGCACTCGCAGGGGGCTGGCGGAGTCGCCGGGTCGCCGCACTCGCAGGTGGCTGGCGCAGTCGCCAGGTCGCCGCACTCGCAGGCGGCTGGCGCAGTCGCCAGGTCGCCGCACTCGCAGGCGGCTGGCGCAGTCGCCGCCGGTCGAACGTCGAAGGTCGAAGGTCGAAGCCCGAAACCCGAGACCGAGACCGAGACCCGAGACCCGAGACCCGAGACGATCGGAGAGAGACAGCCCCCGAGGCTGTCTGGCGGGCATCAGGCAGCCGCAGCGGGGGATCGGGGGTGTGCCAACACCCCCGACGTGAGCCCGCGGCGCCGCGCAGCGCGCCGCGTGGCGAACCGCTGGTGGGGGGTGTCGGGGGGAGCGACAGAGGCGCTCCCCCTGACCGTTAACGAACCTCGTGGACGCGCACGACGTT
>JACPFM010000002.1 GCA_016182965.1 Deltaproteobacteria bacterium
GGCGGAGGCACGCCGAACGTGTGCGGTTGCACGCCGACGACCTGTGCGGCTGCGGGGAAGAACTGCGGGACGATCCCGAACGGCTGCGGGGGCACGCTGGACTGCGGGACGTGCGCGAGCGGGACCTGCGGCGGCGGCGGGACGGCGAACGTGTGCGGTTGCACGCCGACGACCTGCGCGGCTGCGGGGAAGAACTGCGGGACGATCCCGAACGGCTGCGGGGGCACGCTGGACTGCGGGACTTGCACGAGCGGGACCTGCGGCGGCGGCGGGACGGCGAACGTGTGCGGCTGCACGCCGACCACGTGCGCGGCGCAGGGGAAGGACTGCGGCACGATCGCCGACGGCTGCGGCGGGACCGTGAGCTGCGGGACCTGCAAGGGGGCCGACACCTGCGGCGGCGGCGGCACTCCGAACGTATGCGGCAGGGGCTCGTGCGTCCCGACCACCTGCATCGCGGCCGGGAAGACATGCGGCACGATCGCCGACGGGTGCGGCGGCACGCTCGACTGCGGATCGTGCACGTCGGGCACGTGCGGCGGCGGTGGGACGCCGAACGTGTGCGGCTGCACGCCGACGACCTGCGCGGCGTCGGGGAAGAACTGCGGCAGCATCCCCGATGGCTGCGGCGCCACGCTGTCGTGCGGGACCTGCACGTCGCCGGCGACCTGCGGCGGCGGCGGAGCGGCGAACGTGTGCGGCTGCGCACCGACGACGTGCGCGGCGTCGGGGAAGAACTGCGGCAGCATCTCCGACGGCTGCGGCGGCACGCTCGACTGCGGTGCGTGCTCGGCGCCGGCGACCTGCGGCGGCGGCGGGGCGGCGAACGTGTGCGGCTGCGCGCCGACGACGTGCGCGGCCGCGGGCAAGAACTGCGGCAGCGTCTCCGACGGGTGCGGCGGCACGCTGTCGTGCGGGACCTGCACGTCGCCGGCGACCTGCGGCGGCGGTGGGGCGGCGAACGTGTGCGGCTGCGCGCCGACGACGTGCGCGGCCGCGGGGAAGAACTGCGGCAGCATCTCCGACGGGTGCGGCGGCACGCTCGACTGCGGCACCTGCACGTCCGGTACGTGCGGCGGCGGCGGGACTCCGAACGTGTGCGGCTGCACGCCCACGACGTGCGCGGCCGCGGGCAAGGACTGCGGCAGCGTCCCCGATGGCTGCGGCGGCACGCTCGGATGCGGGACATGCGCCGCGCCGAAGACCTGCGGCGGCGGCGGGACTCCGAACGTGTGCGGCTGCACGCCCACGACGTGCGCGGGCGCCGGGAAGGACTGCGGCGTGCGGTGGGGCGCTCGACTGCGGGACCTGCACGGCGCCCGAGACCTGCGGCGGCGGCGGAACGACGAACACGTGCGGCTGCACGCCCAAGACCTGCGCCGGCGAGGGCAAGGAGTGCGGCGATCTGGCGACGGGCTGCGGGACGACGATCGCGTGCGGCACCTGCGCCGACGGTCGCGCGTGCCTCGCCGGCGTGTGCATCCTCTACGAGCTCGACGCCGGAGCCGACGCCGCGGACGCGAGCGACGCCGACGAGGTCCTCGACGCGGTCGACGCGGCCGAGGGCGCGGCCGACGCGGCGGACGAAGGCGAGGTCGAAGGGGACGCCGACGAAGACGCCGCGGATGGCGCGGCCATCGGAGACGCCGCGGACGACAGCGGCGACGACTCCGCCGCGAGCGACGCCGAGGCGGGCGACTCCGAGGCGGGCGACTCCGAGGCGGGCGACGCCGAGGCGGATGCCGCCGACGCCTCGGACGACGCGGGCGAGCCGCCGCCGAACGGGTCGACCGACGACGGCTCCTGCGGGTGCCGCGCCGCGGGACGACACGACGGCGCCACGGCCGGCGCGCTGGTCCTCCTCGGCCTGGCGATCGTCCTCGCGCGGCGTTCGCGTCGCGCGGGCGATCAGTAGCGGCGCCCCTTCCCGCGAACGATCATGGAGCGAACATGAGGTCTTCATCATGGTTCGCCTGGCTTTCGATCGCCTTGGCGCTCGCGATCTGCGGAGGGTGTCGGTCGGAGAAGCAGCCGCCGGCCGGCGGAAGCAGCGCCGATTCGAGCGCGCCGGCGCCGGCCGTCGTCGACAAGGACGCGTGCCCCGAGTCGTTCGGCGCGCTCGCCGCCGCAGACGCGAACGGCGAGCGCACGTGCCGTTGCCCCGCGGGCGACGCGAAGGGCACGGTGTGGGGCTCCGGCATCTACACGCTCGCATCGTCGGTCTGCGCGGCCGCGCGCCACACCGGCGCCGTGGGACGCGAAGGAGGGATGGTGACGCTCCTCTTCTCGCCGGGTTGTGCGAGCTACCCCGGGAGCACCAGCAACGGGGTCGCCGCGCTCGCCGCGCAGGCGACCGAGCGGAGCTTCTACTTTCCCTCGGTGAGCAACGGGAAGTGCCCGCCGCCGCTGCCGTCGGGGCCGTGCCCGAAGACGTTCAAGGACCTCGCCGATCGGAAGCTCGCGACGGAGCTCGCCTGCGTGTGCGACGCCGCCCTCGCGACCGGGCCGGTGTACGGAGCGGGCAACTACGCGGAGCAATCATCGATCTGCGCGGCCGCCGTGCACGCCGGCGTCATCCCCCCGAACGGCGGATCGGTCACGTTGCGGGGAGCACCTGGGTGCGGTGCGTACGAGGGCAGCACGAAGAACGGCGTCACCAGCGTGAAGCAGGGGGCCGCGCCGCTCGGGTTCCGGTTCCCCGCCGCCGGTGGCACCGACGCGTGCGAAACGCGCTGAGCGTTCAGGTCGCCGCCGCGTTCGGGCGCGGCGTCACCGAGTCGGAGACCGGCTCCTTCGGTCCCTTGCGCGGGAGGATCAGGCGGAACACCGCGCCGCCCTTGGGGCCGCGCGCGTAGGCGATCGCGCCGCCGTGCTCGACGGCGATGCGCTGCGCGATCGCGAGGCCGAGGCCGGTGCCGCCCTGCTTGGTCGACGCGTATGGCTCGAACAGGCGCGACAACACCGCCGGATCGACGCCGGGGCCGTCGTCGCGGACCACGAAGCGGACCGCCTCGGGGCCCGCCGGCTCGACCTCGACGCGCACGTGGCCCGCCGGCTTGCCGTCCTTCGGTCGCGTCGCCTCGAGCGCGTTCTTCACCAGGTTCACGAGCACCTGCACCAGCTGCTCGCGATCGGCGCGGATGCCGCCCGACGGCGACGCCACGAGCGACAGCCGCGGCTGCGGATCGTTCGCCTGATTGATGGCGCTGACGGCGCTCCCGACCTCGCCGCCGGTCGACGCGTCGGCGTTCTGGAACAGGCCGACGACGTGCCGCGCGACCTCGACCGGATCGACCTCCGCGGGCCGCGGCGGCGCGATGCGCGCGTAGCGCGAGAACTCGTCGACGATCGAGGTCACGCGACGGACCTCCTGCAGCACCGTGCTCGTCGCCTCGTCGAAGTAGCCGTCGAACGCCGGATCCTCGCGCGCGCGAAGGCGGCGCAGCGTCTCGATCGACGCGCGGATCGGCGCGAGCGGGTTCTTGATCTCGTGGGCGATGCGCCGCGCGGCCTCGCGCCACGCGGCGACGCGCTCGGCCGCGTGCAGGCGCCGGCGCGTCGTCTCGAGGTCCTCGATCATGGCGTTGAACGCGATGGCCAGCTCGGCGACCTCGTCGCGGCCGCGGACCTCGACCGGCGCCGCGGTGCCCTCGGCCACCTTGCGCGCCTCGCTCGCCAGCGCGCCGAGCGGCGACACCAGCCGGCGGGCGACCGCGAACCCGACGAACGCGCCGAAGGCGATGGAGATGAGCGTCGCCACGACGATGACCTGGTCGATGCGCGCGATCGCCGACGCCAGCGCGACGCCGCTGACGCCGACGCGGAGCTCGAGGGCCGCCGCCGGGACGCCGGGCTCGACGTCGTCGAACGACACGGTCGGCAGCGTGAAGGAGCGCACCGCCTCGTCGCGGTGCGGCGCGTCGCCCGTCTCGAGGATGCGGATGCCGCGCACCTCCTCGGCGATGCGATCGAAGAACGCGCGATCGAGCTTGCGGAACGTGGCGACGACCACCGCCTCGCCGCGCTCCTCGCGCGCGCACCGCGAGACCAGCGCCGCGGCGTTCCCGCGCCGGACGGCCGTGCCGCGCTCCATCGCGAGCTTGAGCCGACGCGGGTCCTTGGTGCCGACCACGGCGCGGCTCGACTTCGGCGCGGCGAGCACGAAGCCGTCGCGGGCGTCGACGATCCAGACCTCCTCGGAGCCGAGCGCGGCGCCGAGCGCGTTGACGCCGGCGGCGACCGCCGCGCGCGCCTGCACGGCCGCGACCTCGAGGCGCGCGAGCTCCGAGTCGCTCGGCGACAGCTTCTCGATGTCGGCGCGTGCCTTGGCCGCGACGAGCGCGCGATCGACGATCGGATCGGCGGCGCAGGTACGGTCGAGCGCGGCGCGATCGGCGGCGACCCTGCGATCGATGGCGCGGCGCACGTCGCCCACCGCCGAGGCGACGCGGTTCTCGAAGCGGTTGCGCTCCTCGGCCACGAGCGCGCCGCGCACGCCGATCGCGACGAACAGGCTGGTGATCAGCCCGATGGCGGCGAGCGCCATCGCGAGTCGGACGCGCAGGTTCACGGGGCGCGAAGCATAGACCGCCGCGGCCGAGCAGGGCGGAGGCCGGAGCCGGCGGCCTCCGGCGCACCTCTTCCTTCCCCCTCACAGGGTCCGGTCCGTGCCTGCTACCCTGCGAACCGCCATGTCCCACCCCGCCTCTCCCGCCGGCAAGCCGAAAGGACGCGCGGCCGGCGCGACCGGCGCGACCGGGGCTGGTCCCGATGTCGCGACCGGGGTGAATACGGGAGGGGAGGGGCCGTCGAACCGAAGGGCGCAGCAGATGCTTTCTTCGGCAACCGCGGCGCCCGTGCCCTCGCGACCCCCGCCTCCGGAGCCGAGCTCCGCCGCAGATGTGGGTCCCGCAGCGCGGGCGCGTGCCCTCAAGGCCGCGCGCGAGGGCGAGGCGGAGGTGGATCTTGAGCTCGTTCGGCGCGCACAGAAAGGTGACGAGGCTGAGGCTGCCTTCCGGCAGCTGGTCGAGCGTCATCAGCGGCGCGCGTTCGCCATCGCGCTCTCGCTCGTTCGGCACGAGCAAGACGCCCGCGACATCGTCCAGGACGCCTTCCTCCGCGTCCACAAGTCACTCCCCTCCTTCCAGGGCAGCTCGAGCTTCTTCACCTGGCTCTATCGCATCGTCACGAACCTCGCGATCGATCTGGTCCGCCGGCCCGGCCGCAACACCGACGAGCTCGAAGAGGAGCGGCAGCGCTCCTCGAACCCCGGCGGTGCCGATCAACCCGACCCGATGTGGGTCTCGCGCATCGATGGCGCCGATCCGGTCGACGTCATGCGCCGCAAAGAGCTGGCCGATCGCATGCGAGCCGCGATCGACGCGCTCCCCTCGTACCACAAGGCGGTCATCCTGATGCGCGAGGTCGAGGGCATGTCCTACGAGGAGATGGCGGAGGCGATGCAGGTCTCGAAGGGGACCATCATGTCGCGCCTCTTCCACGCAAGGCAGAAACTCCAGAAGGCGCTCGCCGACCGTTACGCAGAGGAGAACGGGCAATGACCCCCGGGCACGACGAAGGACGCGACGATCTCGAGCTGCTCGACCAGGGCGAGCTCGATCTGCTCGCGTACCTCGACGGCGAGCTCGAGGGGGACCGCCTGGCCAAGGTCGAGGAGCGCTTGCGCACCGACCGCGGGTACGCTGCCCGCCTGCGCGCGCTCGAGGCGGTGGGCGAGTTCCTCCGCAAAGACGCCGACCGCATCTACCGCGCCGCGATGGTCGACTCGATCGCCGACCAGGTCATGGCGAAGGTGCGCGCGGAGTCCGAGCCGCGAGTCGCGGCGCCATCGCCGCGCGACGTGATGGCCGAGGTCATCCCGATCTCGCAGATCGCCCCGCCGACCTCGCGCCTGACGCGCCAGAAGAAGAACACGGTCATCTGGGTGGCCTTCGGCGGGGTCGCCGCGGCCGCGGCGGCGCTCGTCGTGTGGACGGGCGTGCACGAGCCCCGGGGCGTCGCCCCCGTGGCGTCCACCAGCGCGAAGACCGCCGAGACGGTCGCCGTGGTGAACACTCCGCCGCCGCCGCCGTCCAATCCCCCGGCACCCGTCCCCGAGAGCGCTTCGACCGTCGAGGTCGAGGACCTCGAGGTCGGTTCGGGCGCCACCGTCATCTACACCCGCGGCGAGGAAGGCTCGTCGCCCGTCGTCTGGATCACCGGTCGCGAGGCGAAATAAAAGTCATGAACGGCTCGCACATCATCGACAAGCCCGCGCGCCGATCGCTCCTGCGATGGATCGGCGTCGCCGCGATGACCCTCGGCGTCGGCACCGCGTCCGCGGCCATCCAAGGCCCATCCGCCCCGGAGCTCGAGGTCACGCTGCTGCACGGCACCAAGGCCTCGGCGAGCGCGATCCCGTCGGGCTGGCCGGAGCTCGCGGACCCGCCCTTCAACGCCTACAACCGGTACGAGATCCTCAGCACCAAGACGCTCGCCCTCAAGAAGGGCAGCCCTTCGAAGGAGTCGCTCCCCGACGGCTCGTCGCTCGAGGCGACGCTGCTCGACGACAGCAACCCGAAGGTGAAGTTCGAGCTGGTCCTCAAGGACAGCAAGGGCGCGCAGGTGTCGAAGGGCACCTACTCGTCGCCCAAGGGCAAGCGCTTCCTGCCGGTGAGCACGCCCTACAAGACCGGCGCGCTGGTCGTCGGCGTGAAGGTCCTCTAGACGCGAAACGCGCCCGTCAGCGCTCGTACGCGCCCACGTCGTTCGCGTTGCCGCCCGGGCGCGCCTTGCCGTCGAGGTCGTCGAACAGCTCGGCGGCGTCGAGGGGCAGGGCGGCGTCGATCGCCTTCGCCTTCGTGACCAGGTGGAAGTCGCCGCCGGCGGCGTCGACGAACCAGTCCGCGGGCGCGGTGAGATCGTTCACCACGACGACGTTCGCCGGGCCGTCGCCGTCGCGGAGGCCGACGACGCCGCTCATCAGGTTGTTGCCGATCCAGTGGGGCGCGCCCTTCACGTCGCCCTGGGCGCGGGTCTCGATCGAGTTCGAGTACCCGGGCGTCCACACGGTGTTGTGGAACACGCGCGCGCCCTTGCTGCGCGCGAGCTGGACGCCGAAATCACGCGCGCGGACGATCAGGTTGTTGCGGACGATTCCGCCCGTGTGCTGGAAGCCGCCGGTGCGCACCGTGTCGGGCGACGACGCGGTCGAGTTGCCGCCGAGCTGGATGCCCTGCCAGCAGTCGATCACGACGTTGCGCTCGACGATCGAGTCGAAGCTGCCGTTCCACAGCGAGATCGAGCCGGCGACCACCTCGCCGCCGGGCAGCGTCGAGCGGACGTTCTTGACGATGTTGTCGCGGATCTTCCACCGCGCGCCCGAGTGGATGTCGATGCCTTGCGAGTACGTGTTGCCCGCCGGGACGACCGTCGTGGTGTAGCCGACGGTCGAGCACTCGACGATGCCGTCGTCGCTGTAGGCGGTGATCTTCGCGCTCGCCTTGAACAGCTGCTGCCCGGCGTCGAGCATCGTCACGCGGTGCACGCGGAGGTTCGTCACCCCCGTGCCCTGCACCTGGATCGCGTGGCACTGCATGTCCGTGATCGTCAGCTCGCTGATGGTGACGTTCGGTGACGCGTCGAGGAAGAAGCCGACGCGGTTGTCTGGACAGCCGACCCTCGCGCCCGTGCCCCGGAGCACGACCGCGTCCCGTCGCCCCGGCCGCCCGCGGATGGTCAGCCCCTTCTTGCCGGAGACGGCGATGGACGAACCGACATCGTAGACGCCGTCCTCGAGCACGATCTCGGCGCCCTCCGGCGCCTTCGAGATCGCATCGCGCAGCGCCGGCACGGTCGACACGACGATCGCCCCCGTCGAAGGCGGCCCCAACGGCGCGCATCGCGCCACCGCCGCGCCCCCATCCGCCTCCGCGTCCGCGTCCGCGTCTGCGTTCGCGTTCGCGTCTGCGTTCGCGTTCGCGTCTGCGTTCGCGTTCGCGTCCGCGTCTGCGTTCGCGTTCGCGTCCGTGTTCGCGTCCGTGTTCGCGCACCCGGCGAGCGCAGCGACGAGGATCAGGGCTCGTTCCATGCCGCCCAGGATGCCACGCGCAGGCGCGCGGTTCACTCGGGCGCGACGCCGTCCTTCGCGATCGGCACCACGTGGTTGTCGACCCGCACGAACAGCACGATCTTGCCCGAGGTGCAGTGCGTCGCCTTGCCGAGCACCACGCCGGCGTCGCCGTTCTTGGGCTTCCACCCGCCCCACGACGACGAGCCGCCGAGCTTCTTCATCTCCTCGTCCGGCCACTCGAGGCACGTCGAGGTGTTGATCGTCGCGTAGACCTGGCCGACGTCGACGAGGCGGACGCGGCCGGATTCGACGGTGCCGGCGCCCGCCGTGGACATCGGCTTCGGGCTGCCGCCGCCGGTGGCCCACGGGACCTGGTCGCCGTCGCCCGACACGTAGATCAGGCCCTTCTCGTCGATCGGCACGTAGTGGTCGCCGATCTTCACGATGATGACGGTGACGGCCTGCGAGCAGTGCTTCGACTTGGCGACCGCGAGGCCGACGTCGCCGTTCTTCGGTGACCATCCGCCCCACGCGCCGGTGCCGCCGTTGGCCTTGCTCATCGCGTCGGGCCACGTGAGACAGTCACCGGTGTTGATCATCGGGTAGACCTTGCCCGCGGACACGATCTTCACGGCCGGTCCGCCCTTCGGCGCCACGGGCGCCGCGGCCGGCGCCGCGCCCTTGGAGAAGCTCAGGCCCTTGTTGTTCAGCGCGGCGAAGTGGTCATCCCCGAAATCGATGATGAACACGGTGACCGACGAGTCGCTGCAGTGCTTCGACGTCGCGACGACCTTGCCGGTCATGCCGTTGGCCGGATACCAGCCGCCCCACGCGTTGGACCCGCCGTGCTTCTTCGCCCAGTCGCTCGGCCACACCAGGCAGTCGCCGAGGTTGATGGTCGAATAGAGCTCGCCCGCGTTGGTGATCGTGGCGGTGATCTCGGTCTTCTCGGGCTCCGGCTCCGCGGTCGGCTCCGACGGCGGCTCCACCGATCCGGATTTGAGCGCGTTGCCGAAGTCGGGATCGCGCCCGGCCTTCCTTCCGCCACAGGCGACGAGGACGACGAGGACGCTGGCGATCGCGAGGTGCGCGCGGGACATGCTCGCGGCAATCTATCAGGAGCCGTTGCGCTTGGGATGAGGCACTCGGCGCACGCTCATCGCAAGCGTGCCGTGGATCTCGATCGTCGGCGATGCCCGATCCGCCGTGGCGGCCCGGTCGAAGATCGAAGGTCGCTGCGAGAGCAGAACACCCGGGGTTCCAGGGGCTTGCCCCTGGTTCGACGTTCGACTTCTCGATCTTCGACCACGTCGACGAGAGATCGACTGACGACTTCAGAGATCGGAGTCCTCGTCGGTCATCACCTCGGGGGGCGGGGACGTCTCGACGTCGCCGTCGCCTTCGGCGTTCGGTTCGACCGCGGGCGAGGGCTCGCTCTCGGTGAAGCGGCGGCGGCGCTCCTCGTCGTGACGGGGCGTGCGCTTCTTCTTGCGGCGCTCCTCGTGGATCTCGTTTCGCTTGACCTTCATCCCCGCCTTGACCTCGGGGCGACCGAGCTTCTCGGGGGCGGCGTCGTTCGGGATGAAGCGGATCTCGGTCTTGATCTCGAAGGAGACCGTCGTCAGGAGCTTCTGGAGCTCGCGCTGCCAGTCGACCGCCTCGAGGAAGCTGCGCAGCTCCTTGGCGACGACGCGGAACAGCCCGTTCTTCGTCTCGTCGATCTGCGACAGGATCGCGTTGGCGATCTCCTTCGGGAGCTTCTGCTCGGAGATGAAGTGCCGCACGGCGTCAGCGGACTCGACGCCACGCTCGACGCTCCCGATGACGGCCTTCTTGATGAGGTCAGGAATCACGGCCTCGAGGCGCTTCCGGGCGCTGTCGTAAGCCGCGGGCGGCGGCTCAGAGTCCGGGCGATCGCGGCGTGCCATTCACGGCCGACCCTAGCACCTCCGCGAGTCTGGTGGGCCAACTGCCCAACACCTTCCCCCGTCCCGCTTCGGCTCCTTTCGGGCCTGCCATCCGTCAGGGCGCTCCTGGCGGCGGGCCGAAACCGGCACTAGGGTGGTTCTGTCATGGAACAGCCCCGCCACGATGCCGATCCTGCTCCGGTCGAGCTCCCCCCCCCGCCGCCGCCGCAAAAGAAGAACGGCAGCTTCGACCGCAAGGGTCTGATCATCGTCGGCGCGCTGATCGCCGGTGCCGCGACCATCGTCGGGCTCGTCCTCACCAACTTCAAGGACGCGACGGTCTACGCCAAGGGCGTCGACCAGCTCCTCGCCGAGAAGGACCGCTGGGTCGGCCGCTCGGTTCGCGTCGAGGGCACGCTGGTGCAGGGCACGATGAAGTTCCAGGAGAAGCCCTGCGAATACCAGTTCGACGCCTTCAAGGGCGGGGCGACGATCCACATCCGCTATCCGTCGTGCATCAAGCCCGACACGCTCCGCGACGACATGCCCGACGTCGGGGTCACCGCCGAGGGCAAGCTCCTCGCGAACGGTGAGTTCCAGGCGAACAACGTGCTCGCGAAGTGCCCCTCGAAGTACGACATGAAGAACGGCCCGAAGTCGCCGATGGTCCCCGCGGCCCCCGCCGCGGCAGGTCCGGCCAACGTCACTCCGTGAAGCCGCCGCGCCGAGCATCATCCCTCGGTGACGCCGAACCCGCGCGCCTGAACGTGGCCGACTGGCGCGACGTCCTCCCCGACGTGCGCGACGGCCTCGACCGCAAGGAGCGCGTCGTGCTTTGGGTCCTCGGCGAGCTCCAGGCCGAGCGTTCCCGTGGCCGCGGCGGCGATCCGGGCGGGCGCAGCGTGGCCACCGCGCAGCTGTACGGCCGCGTGGTCGAGCACGTCGACATGAGCGTCGACGAGCTGCAGGCGATCCTGCAGCGGCTCGGGGCGCTGCGCCTCCTCCCCCCGTAGGCGCCCGGAGCCACCGCCGATCGCAACGTTGCGTCGGAGGCCTTCCGACCGCTACGCTGCGCGGACCGGATCATGGCCGAAAAGAGCATCGTCTGCCCCTCCTGCGGGTTCAAGAACGCGGCGGGCGTGAAGCGCTGCGTCTCCTGCGGCGCCAAGACCACCGAGCTGAGCGTGGTCGTGCGCTCGAAGCAGGAGCAGCTCGAGAGGCGCTATCAGCAGGAGGCGTTCAGCCTGCTGTGGCTGCTGATCGCCGTCGTCGTGCAGGCGGTCCTCACGGGCGCCATCATCCTCGGCCTGCCGCAGGTCGTCAGCGCCCTCGATTTCGAGGGCAGCCACGGCATGATCGCGTCGATCGGCATCTGGTTCGTCGGCGGCATGCTCGTCGGCATGATCAGCCCGGGCCGCACCTTCCTCGAGCCGTTCATCGCGTCGTTCATCATCGCGATCCCGACGGTGCTGTACCTCTACCGCAGCCAGACGGTCTTCACGCTGCCGCCCTTCCTCTACGTGGTCATGGGCGGCATCGGCATCCTGTTCGCGCTGATCGGCAGCTACCTCGGCGAGCGCATCCAGCTCGGGCCGCCTCCCAAGACCGCCGACTGACGAGGTCGAGCTTGCATCGCGGGTCGGGGGCCACAATGTTTGGGCCCCCGATGTCCGACCGCCTGCGCACCGTCCATTTCGTGAGCCTCGGCTGCGCGAAGAACCGCGTCGACACCGAGGTGATGGTCGGGGTGGCCGAGGGCGCCGGGCTCGATCTCGTGGGCGACGCCGAGGAGGCCGACGTCGTCGTCATCAACACCTGCGGCTTCATCGGCGAGGCGAAGAAGGAGTCGATCGACACCATCCTCGAGGTCGCCGACATGCGCGACAGCGGCCGCGGCCGCATGAAGAAGCTGGTCGTGGCCGGCTGCCTCTCGCAGCGCTACGCCGACGAGCTCGCCAAGGAGATCCCCGAGGTCGATCACTTCATGGGCTCGAGCGACATGCTCAAGCTCGGCGACGTCCTCGCCGGCGCGAAGGATCGCATGCTCGTCGGCAACCCCGCCGAGTGGGTCTACAGCAAGAGCGATCCGCGCGTGCTCTCGCTCGGCCGGCACTTCGCGTACGTGAAAGTCGCCGAGGGCTGCAACCGCTCCTGCTCGTTCTGCGTCATCCCCGACATGCGCGGCAAGCAGCGCTCGCGCGGCATCGACGATGTCGTCGCCGAGGTCGAGCAGCTCGTCGCGCAGGGCGTGCGCGAGGTGAACCTCATCTCGCAGGACACCATCTCCTGGGGCCGCGACCTCCCCGGCAGCGGCGGCGACGAGGCGGCGCGCGGCAGGAAGCTCGCCGAGCTGGTCGAGCGCGTCGCGGAGGTGAAGGGCCTCTCGTGGGTGCGCCTGTTCTACCTCTACCCCGAGACCATCGACCCGAAGCTGATCGAGCTGCTCGCCCAGCACCCGCGCGTGATGCCGTACGTCGACATGCCGCTCCAGCACGCGTCCGACGCGATGTTGAAGCGCATGAAGCGCGGGCACGGCATCGACCGGCAGCGGCGCGTGGTCGAGAAGCTGCGCAAGTCGATCCCCGAGCTCACCTTCCGCACCGCCTTCATCGTCGGCCACCCCGGCGAGACCGACGCCGAGTTCGAGGAGCTGCTCGAGTTCGTGAAATGGGCGGAGTTCGAGCGGCTCGCCGCGTTCCGCTACTCCGACGAGGAGACGTGCGCGTCGTTCGAGCTTCCGGGCAAGGTGCCGGCGAAGGTCGCCGCGCAGCGCTATCGCAGGCTGATGAAGACGCAGAAGGCGATCGCGCACAAGAAGAGCAAGGCGATGATCGGCCAGGAGCTCGAGGTGCTCGTCGAGGGCACGAGCGACGAGCACGAGTACGTGCAGATGGCTCGGCACCGGGGGCAGGCGCCGGAGGTCGACGGACAGGTCTACCTCGAAGGACCGGAGGTCGAGGACGCGCGCGCCGCCGAGCTCCGCCGCGTGGTCATCACGCAGGCGGCCGACTACGACGTCGTGGGCGAGCTCTTGCCCCGCAGCGAAGGCGAGGCGGCGACGGCGCGCCGTCGCGCGCAGCTCACCGCTCGACGCCCCCGCGTCACGCTGCCGGTGATCGGCAACATCGAAGGGCGCTGAGCCGCCGCGCCTCACGGTCGACGCAGCTACGCCGCGGGCAGCCGGATGGGACGGGCCGCGCTGCCCGAATTCGACCACCGTCTGGCCGGTTCCGGCCAACATGGGGGTGTGCGCAGGAGGGATTCCCTGGCGATCGCGGTCGGAACGGCAGTTGCTGCAGTCGCCCCCATGCCGCGCATCTGCCCCCAGCCCGAGACGCCTGCCGTCACGAGCGAGCCGACCGAAGACATGACCCTCGATCAGCTCGAAAGCGCCCTCGAAGATCTCGGCGCCGCGCTGCGCGGCCTCACCGAGCTCCTCGTCGCCAAGGCGACGGCGCTCGCCGCGGCGGGCTCGACGCACGCGCACCGCTCGAGCTCGCACGCGGTCGCGGTCACGCACGACACGCCCCGTCGGCGCGGGCGCATTCCGGTCCTTCCGCGGCGGGTGCGATCGCGCCGCGTCACGTCGGGATCGTAGCTTTCCGTTACTGATGATTCTCAAGACCGCCGGCGCGGCCGTTTGATAGCGTCCGCCGATCCATGTCGATGCGGCGCGTAGCTCCAGTCCTCGTTGCGACGGTCCTCCTCGGGTGCGCCGAGCCCGGCGAGGTGGTGGCGGAACGCACGGATTCCGGCCTCGACGCGCTCGCCGACACGACGGCCGACGGCACGGTCGACGACGCCGCCGACGCGCCGACCGAATCCGGCGACGACGTGGGCGCCGAGTCCGGCGACGACGCGGACGTTGCCGCCGACGCGCCCGACGCCGTGATCTCCGACGGCGCGGATGCTTCGGATTCACCAGAAGCGCCGGACGCGCCGGAGACCGCGGTGCTCGACACCGGCGGCGACGCGTCCGGATCCGACACGGCGGCCGCGGACGCCGCCGATGCGAGCGGCTCCGATGCGGCCGATGCGGGCGACGCCGCCGACGCGAGCGGCCCCGACGCCGCCGACGCGAGCGACGCCGCCGACGCCGCCGACGCTGCCGACGCTGCCGACTCCGGCGGCGGGCCGAGCGAAGCGTGGGTCGTGCGCGTCGGCAACGGCACCGACGTTCTCGCCTCCGGCGTCGCGGCGGTGGTGAACCTCGATCGCTTCGCGATCCCGAGCGGCGCGCTGCTCGGTTCGATCCCGATGCCCGTGGCCGAGGCCGCGCCGCACCGGCCGCTGACCGTCTCGGGGACCGCCGTGTCCGAGGGGATGATCCACCGCTCGGCCGACGGCCGCTACGTGACGCTCGGCGGCTACGGCGCGGTCCCCGGTACGACCGGCGTGACGAGCACCACGGCCACGTTCCCGCGCGTGATTGCGCGCGTCGACGCGGCCCGCAACGTCGACACCAGCACTTCGACCACCTCGTTCGCGGGCGGAAACCTCCGCGCGGTGATCTCCGACACCGGCACCGATTTCTGGCTGACGGGCACGACGCCAGGCGTCGGTCACGTGAGCGGTCTCGGGAGCTCGGGCGCCGCCATCGCGATCTCGACGACGACGACGGCGAGCGTCGTCAACGTCCGCGACGTCACGATCATCGGCGGGGCCCTCTTCGCGACCTCCGGGGCGAGCGGCTTCCGCGTCTTCGATTTCGGCGGCGCGCTGCCCACCGTCGCGACCACGCCGGTGAACCTGCCCGGCGTGTCGACGACCGTCGGATCGCCGTACGGCATCGTCGGCTTCGCGCGCACCGGAGCGTCGGCGGACCTCATCTACGTCTGCGACGACAACGCGGTCAGCAGCACCGGCGGCGTGCACCGCTGGGTGAACACCGGCGGGTCCTGGGAGGAGAAGGCGGTCCTCAAGGCGACGCTCGCGGCCGGTTGCCGCGGCATCACCGCCTACCCGCAGGGCAGCAACTACGTCGTCCTCGCCGTGACCGGCGAGACCCCGCATCGGCTCGTGATGTTCGTCGACGATCCGACGAGCCCGACCGCCCCGACGCCCGTCGCGCTCGCCTCCGCGCCCGCCAACACGGCCTTCCGTGGCGTGGCGCTCGCACCTCTCCCGTGATCTTCGCCGTTGCGGCGCACGCGCCGCGACGGGAATCATGAGCGCTTCCGTGCGCATTCTCATCGTCGACGATCACCGCCACGTCCGCTCGACCATCCGCAGGCTGCTCCGCCGTGTCGAGGGCGTCGAGATCGTCGAGGCCGCGAGCGCCGCCGAGGGGCTGGCAGCCCTCGAAGGCGTGGACCTCATGCTCGTCGACGTGCGCCTGTCCGACGACCCGCGCGACCGCGGCGGCCTCGACCTGTTGCGCGAGGTGCAGCGCTCCGGCCGCAGGATCCCGGCGGTCATGGTCAGCGCGTCGTCCGCCACCGCCGATCTGCGCGAGGCGATGCAGCTCGGCGCGCGCGACTACATCCTGAAGGACGAGCTCTGCGAGGAGCTGGTCGTCCCGATCGTCGAGTCGTTCCGTGAGCGCCTCGCGCTCGACGGAGAGGTGCAGAAGCTCCGCGCCCGCGTCGACGGCGAGTGGGGCATCTCTGCGCTCCTCGGCTCGTCCCCCGCGATGGAGCGCGTGCGCAAGACCGTGGCGCGCGTGGCGGCGGCCGACGCGCCGGTGCTGATCCTCGGCGAGACCGGCAGCGGAAAGGAGATGGTCGCGCGCGCCATCCATCAGGCGGGCCCGCGCCGCGACGAGCCGTTCGTCGCGATCAACTGCACGGCGATTCCGGGCACGCTCCTCGAGTCGCTGCTCTTCGGCCACGAGAAGGGGGCGTTCACCGGCGCCGATCGTCGCCGCCGCGGGCGCATCGCGGCGGCCGAGGCCGGCACGCTGCTGCTCGACGAGATCGGCGATCTGCCGCTCGAGGTGCAGGGCAAGCTGCTGCGCGTCCTCGAAGATCGGAAGTTCCTCCCGGTCGGCGCCGAAGAGGAGCTGCCGCTGCGCGGCCGGGTGATCGCGGCGACCAACGCCGACCTGCAGAAACGCGTGCAGCAGGGCACCTTCCGCAGCGATCTCTTCTACCGCCTCGACGTGGTGACCATCCATGTTCCGTCGCTCGCCGAGCGCGGGCCGACGGACTTCCTGGAGCTGCTCACGTCGTTCGCCGACGAGCTGCCGCGTCGCCTGCGTTTCACCGAGCGCGCCGTGGCGTGGCTGCAGCGCCGCCCCTGGCCGGGCAACGTGCGCGAGCTGAAGAACGTCATCCGGCGGCTCTCGATCATGGCCGAGGGCGACGAGATCGACGTCCCGGTGCTCGAGGAGCTCGTGGGCGCGAGCAACGTCTCGCCGCCGCAGGCGATCGACGCGCTCGTCGACGCCATCCTCGCTGCGCCCGACGCGGGGGCCTCGAAGTACCGCGAGGTCGAGCGGGCGCTGCTGCGTCGCGCGCTCGATCAGACGGGCGGCAACCACTCCGCCGCAGCGCGGCTGCTCGGCATGGATCGCAAGGCGATGGCGCGACGGTGGGAGCGGCTCGACCTCGGGCTCGACGAGCGCGACGACGACGATCTGCACTGACGGGGCAAGGAAGACCCCGGGGACTCACTCAGTCCGCGGGAACGTGCTCCCAGCGGCGGCGGTTCTCGAGCCACCGCTCGATGCGGATGAGCCCGAACTCGACGTCGCGGACGCTCCGGATCGACTCGACGAACGCGTGGGCGTGCTCGAGCGACGAGCACTCCTGATGGACGATCTGGCGGCGAGGCCAGCCGTAGACCACGCGGAAGGGACGGTTCATCGCCCGACCAGTCTACCGGAAGCGGGGGCCGGCGACGCCCCGAGTTGGCCGGAAACGGCCAGGGGGTGGCCGGAAACGGCCAGCCCTCCGACCCGCAAAGTCCGAATTCGTGCAGGATCTGCGCTTGGGCCGCCCGAGCCCATCTCTTGCACGGCGCGATCGTTCGGAGACACCGTTTTGCGCATCCTCGTCGTGGACGATGACCGGGAGATCAGGGCCGCTATCGGTCGGTTGCTGCGGCGCGCCGGTGACGTCGAGGTGGTGGAAGCCGAGGGCGTCGATACGGCGCTGGCGCGGCTCGATGGCATCGACCTCGCGCTCGTCGACGTGCGGCTGTCGGACGATCCCTCCGACCGCTCCGGCCTCACCCTGCTGCGCGAGATCCGGCGCTCGGGCAGCTCGCTGCCGGTGGTGATCGTCTCCGGCTCGAGCGCCACCGCCGACCTGCGCGACGCTATGCGCCTCGGCGCGCGCGATTACGTCCTCAAGGATCACCTCTGCGAGGAGGTCGTCCTCCCCATCGTCGAGTCGTTCCGCGAGCGCATCACGCTCGACGGCGAGGTCCGGCGCCTCCGCGCCCAGGTCGAAGACGCCTGGGGCATCGAGGCGATCGTCGGGAGCTCGCCGACGATGGATCGGGTACGAAGGACGATCGCGCGCGTGGCCAACGCCGACGCGCCCGTGCTCATCCTCGGCGAGACCGGCGTCGGCAAGGAGATGGTCGCGCGCGCGATCCATCACGCGAGCGCGCGTCACGAGCAACCGTTCGTCGCCGTCAACTGCACGGCGATCCCTTCGGCGCTCCTCGAGTCGATGCTGTTCGGCCACGAGAAGGGCGCTTTCACCGGCGCCGATCGCCAGCGCGCCGGGCGCATGGCCGCCGCGGGCAAGGGCACGATCCTCCTCGACGAGATCGGGGATCTCCCGCTCGACGTGCAGAGCAAGCTGCTGCGCGTGCTCGAGGAGCGGCGCATCCTTCCGGTCGGCGCCGATCGCGATCGACCGCTCCAGGCGCGCGTGGTCGCCGCGACCAACGTCGATCTCGCGCGGCGCGTGCAAGAGGGGCGGTTCCGCAGCGACCTCTACTACCGGCTCGACGTGGTCACCATTCACGTGCCGTCGCTGGCCGAGCGTGGCCGGGCCGATCTCGAGGAGCTCCTCTTCACGTTCACCGCGTCGCAGCCACGCCGGCTCCGCTACACGCCCGAGGCCATCGAGTGGCTGGTCGCACGGCCGTGGCCCGGCAACGTGCGCGAGCTGAAGAACTTCGTGCGCCGGCTGTCGATCATGGCCGAGGTGGCGCTCATCGACGTTGCGACGCTCGAGGCGCTCAGCGGGCGTCCGGAGCGCGGTCCGGCGTCGAGCGTCGAGGCGCTGGTCGACGAGGTGCTCGGGAGCACGGGCGAGGCCGACTCGCCGTATCGGCTCGTCGAGCGGGCGATGATCCGCCGCGCGCTCGATCAGACGGGCGGGAACCGCTCCGCGGCGGCGCGGCTGCTCGGCGTGTCGCGCAAGGCGCTCGGTCGGCGCTGGGCGAGGCTCGAGTCGGACGACGATCGCGACGCGGACGACGACGGCGACGACGCCTGAGCCTCCCCGGAGGCTTGGCCTTCCGGCTCTGCCTCGACGCCGGGCTGCGCCGCGCGCGCGACCTTGAACGTCACGGCGCTACCCTCGACCAGGTAGCTGATGGCGAGGCCGATCGCCGCCGCTGCTTCGCGGGCGTTGGCCAGACCGAGGCCGCTCGAGCCATACCCGCTGACCCCGGTCTCGAACACCCGATCGTCGATCGTGTGGCCCGGGCGCAGCGGGTTGCGGATCGAGAGCTCGTCGTTCGTGAGCCTGACCTCGATGCGCCCGCCGGCGATCTTCTCGACCTCGCGCGCGGCGTTGGCGAGGAGGTTGTAGACGATGCGGAAGCCGTGACCCGGGCGGCCCACGTAGTCGAGATCGCCCTTCATCTCGAGCGCGACGTCGATGCCGCGGCGGCGCTGCATGCCCACGAGGACGCGCACGATGGTGGCGAACGACTCGGCGGAGACGACGCCGGTGCGATCGCCGCGCAGCGAGTGGAAGAGATCCTTGGCGGCGCGCGCGGCCGGCTCGAGATCGGCGAGCATCTCGGCGACCTCCTCCGCGCGCATGTCCTGGGCGGCGGAGAGGTTGCCGAGGAGCACGGCGAAGAGGTTGTCGACGTCGTGCGACACGGCGTGGACCGCCTCGGCCACCGCGGCGCGCTCCTCGTTCTCGGCCGCGCGCTTGTCGGCGAGCATGCGGTCGCGCCACACGCGCACCAAGACCAACGCGAGCAGGATCGCGAAGCCGGTGAAGATCGTGAGCGACCACATCGCCAGCGCCGTCGGGGCGCGGCCAGCCGCGCCCGTGCTGAATCAGCCTTCGCAGTTCTGGAAGCTGAAGTAGGTCTTCGTCGCGTTGTCGGCGCCGATGTCGCCGGTCGAGGAGCACGCGTTCGGCAGCGTGCGGTGCTCGACGATCGGGCAGGTCACGCGACCGCGGAACTTGTGGTCGCCGTTCTCGTCGATGTCGACCGTGCACTTCCGCGTGAACGTGCGGTAGCTGTTCGTCGCGGTGACGAAGTTCACGTCGGCGTCGGTCGACTGCGTGCCGGTGTAGCTGCCGGACGCGGAGAAGGAGCCTTCGCTGCGCGACACGGAGAGCTCGAAGCGGTTGCCGGTGACCCGGCAGGTGACCCGCGCTTCGTCGGCGCCGTCGACGACCAGCTTGAGCCGACCCTCGGCGTCGCGCTGCGCGATGGTCTTCTGACCGGGATCGAGGCAGTTCCCGAGCTTCGACGGGTTGTCGGCGATCGCCACGTTGCGCAGCGTGAACTGCGCGCCTCCGCTGACGGTGGGCTTCGCCTCCGACGAGCAGGACGCGGCGGCGATCACGAAGGGAAGGGCGGCGAGCGAAGCGAACGACCGAGGGTTCATGGCCTCATCTCCAATGCGCCCCCCCGACACGCGGGCGGGCGCTGCAATGGCATAGCAAACATCGCCGGCCGCCGCCCAGGAACTCACCCGCGCGCGGCGGCGAACCCACGCTCGAGGTCGGCCCACAGATCGTCGACGTCCTCGAGCCCGACCGAGAGCCGGATCAGGCCGTCGCCGATGCCGAGCGCACGGCGATTCTCGGCGGGGATGGACGCGTGGGTCATGATCGCGGGGTGCTCGGCGAGCGACTCGACGCCACCGAGGCTCTCGGCGCAGGCGAAGATGCGGAGCGCCTTCAGGAAGGCCGAAGCCTGACCGAGATCACCCTTCAGATCGAAGGAGATCATCCCGCCCGGACCCTTCATCTGCCGGTTGGCCAGCGCATGCCCCGGGTGGGACGCGAGGCCCGGGTAGATCACGCGCGCGACCTGCGGGTGCTTCTCGAGGCGCTCGGCGACGACGCGCGCGGAGGCGACGTGCTGGCGCACGCGCACCGGGAGCGTCTTGAGGCCGCGCAGCACGAGGTAGCAGTCGAACGGGCTGGGGACGGCGCCGATCGCGTTCTGGAGGTAGCGCAGGCGCTCGGCCAGCGCGTCGTCGCGCGTCATGACCGCGCCGCCGACCGCGTCGCTGTGACCGTTGAGGTACTTGGTCGTCGAGTGCACGACGATCGCCGCGCCGAGGTCGAGCGGGTGCTGCAGGATCGGCGTGGCGAAGGTGTTGTCGACGACCAGCGGGGCGCCGTGCGCGCGGGCGATCTCGGCGACGCCGGCGATGTCGAAGATCTTGAGCATGGGGTTGGAGGGCGTCTCCATCCACACGAGCTTCGTCTTGGCGGTGAAGGCCTTCTTCACGTTGCCGAGATCGCTCATGTCGACGAAGGAGGCCTGGAGCCCGAACGGCTTCATGATCCGGTCGAAGATGCGGAACGTGCCGCCGTAGACGTCGTCGCCGCACACCACGTGATCGCCGGGCGAGAGCAGGTGCAGCACGTTGACGGTCGCCGCGCACCCGGACGCGTAGGCGAGGCCGTGCTTCGCGCCCTCGAGCGCGGCGAGGCAGCCCTCGAGCGCGTTGCGCGTCGGGTTGCCGCTGCGGCCGTACTCGAAGCCCTTGTGCTGGCCCGGCCCCTCCTGGGCGAAGGTCGTCGAGAGGACGATCGGCGGCATGACCGCGCCCGTGACCGGGTCGGGCTCGTAGCCGGCGTGGATGGCGAGGGTGTCCTGGGCGTACTGGGCGTGCGTGCGGTCGGCCATGCCGCGCGTTAGCACGGTAAACCGCGGGTTTCTCGCGTGATCGGGAGGCCGCGCGCTAGGCTGGGATCTCCATCATGCCCCTCCCTGTCCGCCGCAAACGCGGCGGCCCACTCGAGCACCGGCTGCGCGACCGCGAGCCCCCCGTTCAGGGCGGGCCCGAGGCGTCGCTCCAGCTCGCCATCGGGCGTGAGGGGGTGGGTCTCGAGCTCTCGCGTGCCGTCGAGCTCGGGCCGGTGACCCTCCTCCACGCGCGGTCGCGCCTGATCGGGGTCGGCTTTCCGCTCGACGTCAGCGGCGGCGTCGACCGCTTCCGCCACCGGCGCACCACGCTCGAGGCGTTCGGGCTCGCGGTGGAGCACGGGCCGGCCGAGCGCTGGCTGTCCACCCTCACCGAGGGGCTGATCGGGCGCGGGCCCGCCGAGGCGCGGATTCTGTGGGTCGCGCCGCCCGACGTCGGCGTGGGCGAGTCGGCGGCAGAGCGCGAGGAGCGCGTGGTCTGGTCCTCGGGCAACGTCCGGCTCGAGCTCACCGGCGACGCGACGATCCTCGCGTGCGATCTCGCGCTCGCGCCGCAGGGCAGCGGGCTCACCCTGCTCGCCCACCGCGTGCGCGCGATCGGCGTGGCGCGCCCGCCGAGCGCCATCGTCGGCGCGCTCCTCGTCCGCCTCGCGCGGGCGCTCGAGGGCGAGGCGCGCGGGCTGCGCCTCGAGCTCCGCGATCCGACCAGGGCCGCGGCGATGCAGGCGTTCGTCACGCGCGGCGCGCGCATCCCTTCGCGCGAAGAGCTGGTGGTCACCCGCACCGCGGCCGCCGTCGAGCGCTTCGTCGTGGAGCTCCGCCGCGGCGAGACGCCGGCGGCGCCGTCGTCCGTGTTCGTCGCGCTCGACGAGCTCGATCGCTTCGTAGGAGACGCCGATGTCGCGCTGGTGAGCGGCGATCTCGATCGCGCGCGCGACGGCTACGTGCGCGCGCTCGATCGCGCGCCGCGCCACCGCGCCATCCTCACGCGCCTCGCCGAGATCGACGCGAGCGTCGGCGAGCGCGCCGAGGCGGCGCTGTCGTGGCTGCGCGACGCGCAGCGGGGGCGCACCCGGCGCGGCCTCGACGGAAACGATCTCGGCCGGCTGCTGATCTCCGCCGCGATGAACGAGCGCATCGGCGCCCACGGGCGCGCACGCGGCGCATGGGAGCGCGGAGGACAGGAGGCCTGGGATCGCGGCGAGCCACGCCTCGCCGCCCGCGCGTTCGCGCGCGCCGCCGGCGTCTGTCGCGACGACGATCCGCAGCTCGCCGCGCTGCTCGATCGCGCGCTCGCCGCCGATCCGACCGAGGTCGACGCGCGCTGGCGACGCGCGGCGCTGCTCGTGCGCGGGCGCGAGGACGCGCGCGCGATGGAGGACGTGCAGCACCTCGAGGCGCAGGCCAAGGGGCGCGAGGCGCGCCGGCGCACGCTGATGCGCGCCGCGTCGCTCTGGCACGCCGCCGGACGCATCGATCGCGCGGTGCCCGCGTGGGAGCGCGCGCTCCGCCACGCGCCCGAGGATCGCGCGACGGTCGCCGGGCTCGGCGCCGCGCTGCTCGCGAGCGGCGAGACCGCGCGCGGCATCGGGCTGCTCGCGCACGCGCTCACGCTCCCCGGCGACGTCGCCGGGCGCGCGCCGATCCTGCTCGAGCTCGCGCGCGCGCTCGCCGAGCGCGTGGGCGATCTGCCCTCGGCGATCGCGCGGACGCGCGAGGTCTCCCTCGACGATCCGCACGCCGCGTGGGCGCGCGCGCTCGAGGGCGCGTGCCGCCTCCAGCTCGGCGATCCGGTCGGCGCCGAGCAGGCGTACGCGGCCGCGGCCGACATCGTGGAGCGCCGCGGCGTGCCGAGCGGCGACGCGGAGGCGGTGCGGCAGCTGTTCGCGGGCGGCGCGCGCGTGTCCAAGGGCGAGGGGCGCGTGGCGCTCGCCATGCGGCTCGCGATGGCCGCGCTCTCGCTGGCCCCCGACGACCCCGACGTGCGCGGGCTGGTCGGCTCGCTCGGCCGCTCCATCGCCGACCGCGTGCACGTCACCGAGATCGTCGAGGAGCCGAAGACCGATCCGGGGCTGGTCTCCGGCACCCCGATCGCCGGCGCGCTCGATCTGAGCGACCTGCGCGATGACGAAGAAGAGGGCGCGCCGGTGCGCGCGGTCGACGAGGCGCGCGCGCAGCTGCTGCTCGCGCGCATGAAGGCCGATCCGGACGACCACGACGCGGTCGCCGAGCTGGTCGATCTGCTCGGCCGCCTCGGCCGCGACGCGGAGCTGTTCGCGCTGCTCTCGGCGCGCTGGGAGGACGCGACCGCCGAGGAGCGCAAGCGCCTCCTGCCCTCGCAGCGCGCGGTCCTCGAGCGCCTCGCCGTCGCCGCAGACGCGCAGGGGCGCGCCGTCGAGGCGCAGCTCTATCGAGACGCGCTGCGCGCGCTGCGCGCCTGATGCAAGTCGTCAGTCGTCAGTCGTCAGTCGTCAGTCAGAGAGAGGAGCAGCGCTCTCCGTCATGGCTGACGACTGAAGACTGACGACTGGCTTTGCACCAGAACTCGCGAGGTGCCTCTCGCCGTGGAACACCTCTAGCGGGAACCTGACGCGGGCCCTGAAACCGGAGTGCTTCGCTGGGACCTCTCTCGAGACCGCATCTCGCGCCGGACGGAGTTTTGGTGCAAAGCCACTGACGACTCACCGCGAGAATCGACGACCTCGCGGCCGCCCCGGCGATCACTGCGGCGGGGCTTCGCCGCCGTAGAGCGTCTCGGCGATCGAGAACGTGGCGGTCTCGAGCTTCTGATACGCGCCGCGGATCGCCTCGATGTCGGCGCCGGCGTCGAGGTGCTTGCGCAGATCGGCGGCGTCGCCCTTCAGGCTCTCGAGCACGCCGGCCTCGACCAGGTCGCGGTAGCCGTCGAGGGCGGCCTCGGTGGTGTAGAGGAGCGTCTCGGCCTGGTTGCGCAGCTCGGCGAGCTCGCGGCGGAGCGAGTCGTCGTTCTTGTGCTTCTCGGCGTCGCGCACGAGGCGGTCGACGTCTTCGGTCGACAGGCCGGAGGACGGCGTGACGTTGATCGACGTCGCGCGGCTGGTGCCGAGGTCCTTCGCCTCGACGGAGACGATGCCGTTCGCGTCGATCTTGAAGGTGACCTGGATCTTGGGGACGCCGCGCGGCGCCGGAGGGATGCCGGTGAGCTCGAAGCGCGCCAGCGAGCGGTTGTCGGCGGCCATCTCGCGCTCGCCCTGGAGCACGTGGATCGGCACGAACGGCTGGTTGTCGAGCGAGGTGGTGAAGATCTCGCTCTTCTCGGTCGGGATGGTGGTGTTGCGCTCGATGAGGCGCGTGAACACGCCGCCGCCCGTCTCGACGCCGAGCGAGAGCGGGGTGACGTCGAGCAGCAGGACGTCCTCGACCTGCCCGGTCAGCGCCGCGCCCTGGATCGCGGCGCCGACGGCGACGACCTCGTCGGGGTTGACGCCCTTGTGCGGGTCCTTGCCGAAGAACTCCTTCACCGAGCGCTGCACCGCCGGCATGCGGGTCATGCCGCCGACGAGGACGATGCTGTCGATGTCGGAGATCTTGAGCTTGGCGTCGGCGAGGGCCTTCTGGCACGGCTCGATCGTGCGATCGATGAGATCGGCGGTGAGCGTCTCGAGCTCTGCGCGCTTCATGGTGCGCACGAGGTGGAGCGGACCGGCCTTGCCGACGGCGATGAAGGGGAGGTTGATCTCCGTCTCGAGCGAGGACGACAGCTCGTGCTTGGCCTTCTCGGCGGCCTCCTTGAGCCGCTGGAGGGCCATGCGGTCCTTCTTCAGGTCGATGGCGGTGTCTTCGAGGAACTGACGCGAGAGCTCGTCGATGATGCGCTGATCGAAGTCCTCGCCGCCGAGGTGCGTGTCGCCGTTGGTCGCCTTCACCTGGAAGACGCCGTTGGCGATCTCGAGGATCGAGATGTCGAACGTGCCGCCGCCGAGGTCGTAGACCGCGATGCGCTCGGCGGCCTGCCGGTCGAGCCCGTAGGCGAGCGCGGCGGCCGTCGGCTCGTTGATGATGCGGCGCACCTCGAGGCCGGCGATCTTCCCGGCGTCCTTGGTGGCCTGACGCTGGGCGTCGTCGAAGTATGCGGGGACCGTGATGACGGCCTCGGTGACCGGCTCGCCCAGGTAGGACTCGGCGATCTCCTTCATCTTCGAGAGGATCATCGCCGAGACCTCGGGCGGGCTGAGGTCGCGCCCCTGCACCTGCACCCAGGCGTCGCCGTTGGCGGCGCTGACGATCTTGTACGGGGCGAGCTCGAGCTGCTTGAGCACCTCGGGCTCGATCATCTTGCGCCCCATGAGGCGCTTGACCGCGTAGACCGTGTTGCTCGAGTTGGTGACCGCCTGACGCTTGGCGATCTGCCCGACGAGGCGCTCGCCGCCGGACGTGAAGCCGACGATGGAGGGCGTCGTGCGGGCGCCCTCGGCGTTCGGGATGACCTTCGTCTCCGTGCCGTCGATGACCGCGACGCACGAGTTGGTCGTCCCGAGATCGATGCCGATGATCCTGCCCATGCGCGGATCGCCAAGGTATCAAGCGCCGCGGCGGATGTCGAAACCGACGTGCGCCCTCGGCCGAGGTGGGCTCGACCGCGACGCGGCCGTGCTGGCTGCCGCGTCGTCTCTGCGTGGGCGGACAGGGTCGAACCTTTGACCCAGTCGTGGCGTGTCAGCCGCGGACCCGGATGGCGAACGTGAGCTTGGCGACGTTCTTGAGGACGTTCGGGACCCGCTTGAACAGGTTGATCGACGGGGGGCGCTTCTCGATGACCCGCACCGGGATCTCCTTGATGCGGATGCCCCCGCGCTCGGCGCGGATGACGAACTCGCTGGCGAACACGTCCTTGTCGACGAGGCACGCCCGCACCGTGTCGAGCAGCGCGCTGCGTCGGAACGCCTTCAGGCCGTGCGTGTCGGTGCCTCGGAACCCGAGGGTGACGCGGAGCAGGCCGTTGTAGAAGTGCGACGCCGCGTGACGGATGAAGGGCCGGTCGTCCTGGGCTTCGCCGAGCAGCTTGCTCCCGATGACCAGGTCGGCCTCGCTCGTCTCGAGGACGGCGAGCGCCCGCGCGTGGAAGTCGACGTCGCAGAGGTCGATCTCCTCGCAGATGACGAAGGTGCCGCGGGCGCGGAGGATTCCCTCTTTGAGCGCCTTGCCGTAGTTCGGCTCGCCGAGGCTGAAGAAGGAGACCTCCGGGTACTTCGTGGAGAGCTCCTCGCCGATCTGCACCGTGCGGTCGCGGCTGCCGTTCTCGGCGACGATGATCTCGTACGACCACCCGCGCTCGGCGAGGTGCTCGCGGAGCCCGGTGACCGCATCGAAGAGGATGGCCTCCTCGTTATAGACCGGGATGACGATGGAGACGTGCGGCGAAGGTCCCGAAGCCATGGCGGGGCGGGAACCCTAGCGGGCGCGGCGCAGGCTGTCGAGCGCGCGCCGAAGCAGGACTTCACGAAGCGGAGAAGTCCGCCGCCAGCGCCCGCGCCTCGACGATGTTGTCTTCGATGCTGCAGTAGGTCCACCCGCCGTAGCGGCCGATCGAGTAGACGCCGTGCGCCGCGAGGATGCGCTTCAAGCGCGCGACCTCCGAGAGCGAGCCCCGCGTGATGTGCACGTAGGCCGGGTCCATCACCACGTGGTGCTCGGCGACGAGCTGGTGATCGGTGATCACGCCCTCCTTGCGCAGGTCCTCGAGGACGCGACGACGGCTGGCCTCGACGTCGACCTCGGCGTCGTGCGGGAAGCCGATCTCCACGTAGAGCGAGAGGCGATCGGCGTCGAAGATGTTGTCGTACCAGCCGAGGCGGTAGAACACGCGGTCGCGGTTCGGGAAGTAGGCCCAGTGCACGCCGCGCTGGCCCTTCTTGTCGAAGCCGAGGTTGAAGACCAGCACCTTGTTCCAGGTGAACGCCGACGCGTCGTGCGCGAGGCCGGTCATGCGCACCAGGCGGTCGAAGGGCGCCGACGACACCAGGCGCTCGAAGTGGATGCTCCGGCGATCGGTCTTCGCCACGCGGCGCTTCAGGTCGATCGACTCGAGCCGCTCCTCGAGGGCGATCTTCTTCGGGTCGACCTCGCTCGCCAGCGCCTTGACGTACTCGATGGCGCCGCCCTCGGGATAGGTGAACGTCGCGTTGTAGGTCGCGTTGTCGGCCACCTTCATGTTCCGCACGATGTCGGTCAGATCGGCGTGAGGGAAGAACCGGCCCATCGCGTCCTTGTCGAGGTTCGCGAGGTCGGTCGCATAGAGCTTCTCGTTGTAGGGAATGAGGAACTTCTCGGCGATGCTCCGGCCGAAGCGCGCGTAGAGCATCTCCTTGAAGTTCCGCTCGTCGTGCTTCTGGCCGGTGGCGCGGGCGAAGTAGAGGTCGTGCAGGCAGTCGATGAAGTCCTGCTGCGGCAGCTGGTGGATGTTCTTCTGGAACGGGAAGTCGATCCACCTCGACCCGCCCTCGGTCGGGTAGGCGATGAACGACTTCTTCTCGACCTTCAGGATGCGCTGGTCGGGCATGCGCGCCCGGAGCCACCCCTCGATCTCGGGGTGCTTGAAGTGGAAGAAGTGCCCGGAGTAGTCCCAGACGAAGCCCTCCTTGCGGACGGTCTTGCAGTAGCCGCCGATCTCGCGGTCGGCCTCGAGGACCAGGTAGTCCCGGTCGGCCAGGAACGCCGCGGTGGCGAGGCCGCTGATGCCTGCGCCGACGATCAGGTGTCGGACTTCCTCCATGGCGCCGACACTTAGGCCCTCGGAACGTCCGGCGCCAGCAGGGCGTGAAGCGCCGATCACACCCCCTCCTCCGGGCCCTCCTTTTTTGCCGCCCGGCCGCGGTCGCGCCACGATCGAGGGGCGGCGCACGGAACTTGCTGGGACAGCGCCGGATCGATCGGGCAGGAGGGCTTCGCATGCGTAGCTTCGGATTCGCTTTGGGCGTGCTCGTAGTGGTCGTCGGCTGCTCGTCGAGCGACGGTGGGTCGCCCGCCTACACGGCGGACGAGGCCTGCACGCAGTTCGTCGACATGCTGTGCGCGAAGGTGCAGACCTGCGCGCCGACCTACCTGACGATGGGGTACGGCGACATCGCGACCTGCAAGACGCGCGTGATGCTCGAGTGCAAGGCGGGCCTCGCCGCGCCGAGCACCAGCCAGACGCCGAACGACATGGTCGCTTGCGTGAACGACGCGAAGACCGTGACGTGCTCCGCGCTCCTCGACAACAACCCCCCGGCGTCGTGCCTGGCGAAGCCCGGCGGCCTCGACGAGGGCAAGCCGTGCGCCACCGACTCCCAGTGCAAGACCGCCTTCTGCGCGATCGACGACGACAAGGAGGTCTGCGGCATCTGCGCGTCGAAGCCGGGCGAGGGCGGCAAGTGCAACCGCGGCAAGTGCGCGCAGGGCCTGAAGTGCGCGCGCAACGACACGTGCGCGAAGGCCGTCGCCGAGGGCGGCGCCTGCGATGACGCCAAGCCGTGCGCGGCGGGAACCTCTTGCTTCGCCGGCAAGTGCACCAAGGATCAGGCGACCGAAGGCGCCGTCTGCGATCCTGCGCTGAAGACCGCAGCGGGGTGCGACGGCCTGCAGGGCTTCCTCTGCCTGCCCGGCGTCAACAAGTGCATGAAGGCGAAGGTCGCCAGCGTCGGCCAGGAGTGCGGCGCCGACATCGAGGCGGCCACCTTCACGGTCAAGAGCTTCACCATCTGCGAGAAGGGGGGCTACTGCAAGGGCGTCGACTTCGAGGCGAAGCCGCCGGTGTTCAAGGGGACCTGCGTGCAGGCCGCCGCCGACGGCGAGGCGTGCATCCCCGAGACCGATGGCTTCAAGGGCCCCGGCTGCCTCGAGCCGGCCGAGTGCGTCGCCAACGTCTGCCGCCTGCCCGACGCTTCTACCTGCAAGTAGCGGCGGCTCCGGTCGCGTCGCTCGCGCCGCGGGATGGCTCGCGGCGCGGCCGGGCCCGCGCCCGACCTCCGGCCAGGTTCCCTAATGCACCCGACCGCGCCAGCGGTCATGCTTGCCATCCGAGCCTTCCGCACGAGCTCAGGCACCGAGGAGCGCCATGCGTCTTGCGTCCATCCGCCGTCCGTCGATCACGTCCCTCGCTTCGCTCGCCCTGGCCGCGCTCGGCGCGTTCGGTGCGGCGTCGTGCCACATGGAGATGGACCGGGACTACGACGTCGAGCCGCCGCCGCCGTACGATCCGTGCGGCGGCGGGCCGTGCTATCCGCCCTATCCGTACGACTCGGGGCCGGTCGACACGGGCGCGGACCTCGGCGCCGACACCGCGAACCCGGCGGACTGCCCGAAGACCGAGCCGGCGATCGGCTCGGCGTGCTCGACGAAGAGCACGTGCGCCTACGAGAACCTCTGCCCGCTGATCCCCATCGAGACGAACTACTACAGCTGCGACAGCGGCAAATGGTCGTTCGGCAGCAAGCTGCTCGACGGGCCGATCTCCTGCCCGAAAGACACGCCGCGCGACGGTCAGGCGTGCGGCTGCGCGATGTATCTGCCATCCAAGTGCAGCTACACCGCGGCGTGCGGCCTCGCCGACGCGGTGTGCGACGGCGCGACGCAGAAGTGGAGCGTGAAGTCGCCGACCTGCAGCGACGCGGGCGCGAGCGACGGGGCCGCGGGCGACGCGGCCCCGAGCGAGACGGGGGCCGCCGACGCCGCGACCGACGAGACGCCGCCGGTCGCCGACGCCGCCGAGGATGCCCCGCCCGCCGCCGACGCGGGCGGCGACGCGACGCCGCCCGCATCCGACGCGGAGACGCTCCCCGCGACCGACGCCTCCGCCGACTGACGCTGCGCCAGGTCAACACCGCGCCGTCGTGACCGCGTGACGCGCGGGCGGCGGCGCGACGGTGATACCTTCTCGCCCCATGCACCGCTTCGCCTTTCGCGATCTCGCGTTCGCCCTGAAGAACACCGCGATCGTCGTCGGGCTCCTCGCCGCGTCGAACGCGTGCGGCGGCGGCGGCTGCGGCGGCGGCTGCGCGGGATCGAGCGTCATCCCGGGCGGCTTCCCGAAGGAGCGGCGCGCCCAGAACGCCGCCGGCGTCCGCCTGACGAGGCCGGGGCTCGACTTCCTCCAGAAGCAGCTGCCCGCGATCGTGCGCACCGCGCTCGCCAGCTCCGCGCCCGGTGGCGTCATCACGTTCGAGATCCCCGAGTCGAGCGGGGAGATGGCCATCCTCAAGTACAAGCTCTGTTACGGCGGGCCGAAGCCGACCGAGAAGCCGCCGAAGTGCGAGGTCGAGATCGACGTCGGGAGCATCCACGACGTCAAGCTGGAGGCGATCACCCCGCACTCGCTGAAGATCACCGCGAAGGTCCCGATGCGCTTGCAGCGGCTCCCCATCGAGACGCGCGATCTGCTCGGCAACTCGCCCGCGTACGCGTCGGCGACCGTCGGCGAAGGGACCTGCGACGACGTGAAGTACGTCCCGCTGCCGGTCACCGCCGACGTCTCGCTCGAGCAGGTCCCGGGCGATCCGCTCCATGCGGTGCGCGCCGGCTACACGAAGATCAACATCGACAGCAAGAAGTTCACCTTAGATCAGCAGAAGATCAAAGACAACTTCAAGTTCTGCGGCGGGTCCGCGATGGACGGGTTCCTCAACCTGTTCAAGGGCCTCATCGCCGACTCCATCGTCGGCTCCCTCGGCGACAAGCTCGCCGCGCCGCTCGCCGAGGCGACCTGCATGAAGGCGCAGGTGCTCCCCGACGGCACCGCGCAGTGCCCGACCGGCACCTTCGACCGGAAGGGCACCTGTCGCTACGTCGACAAGGACGACGGCGAGTGCGTGCCGATGCTGCTCGGCATGGAGTCGCGCTTCGACCTCGCCGGGCTGCTCGCCTCGGTGTCGCCGGGCAGCAGCGGCGGCCTCGATTTCCTGCTCGCTTCCGGCGGCGACATGAAGCCGGCGCCGGGCACCGGTCCCACCGTCAACGGCGTCACCCTCGGCATGCTCGGCGGCGCCGAGCCGCAGCCGATCAGCACCTGCGTGCCGCGCGCGGAGGGCGTCGTCCCGACGGGCATCGAGCTGCCCGATCTCCTCTCGGCCAACGAGGTCCCCGACTGGAAGGCGACCACGCCGGCGCACCTCGGCATCGGGCTCGCCGAGCGATACCTGAATCACGCGGCGCTCGGCGCCTACAACAGCGGCCTCTTGTGCATCGGCATCTCGAGCGAGCAGGTCGCGCAGCTCAACGGCGGGCTGTTCTCGCTGCTCTTGCCGTCGATCGAGGGGCTCGCCGATCGGTTCGAGCCGGGCGAGACGAAGCCGGCGATGGCGCTGGCCATCCGCCCGCAGAAGCCGCCGACGATCCGTGTCGGCGACAACACGCCCGATTTCTCGAGCCCGCTGCTGCAGCTTTCGATGCCCGACACGGATCTCGACTTCTACATGTGGTCGCACGATCGGTTCATCCGCCTGTTCACGGGGCGCATCGACGTCGGCGTCCCCATCAACCTCGAGCCCGGCAAGGACGGCATCGCCCTCAAGTTCCCGGCGAAGACGCCGCTCAGCTTCAAGAACCCGCGGGTGAGCAACAACACGGTGCTCCTCGAGTCCGACGCCGAGGTCGGCAAGCTGGTCGAGAGCGTCGGGGGTCTCATCCCGGCGTCGACCTTCTCCAGCATCGCGCCGATCAAGCTCGACTCCGCGCTGGCGTCGTTCGGGCTGAAGCTGACCATCCCCGAGGGCGGCATCCGCAAGCTGGAGAAGAACGAGGACCGCTTCCTCGGCGTGTTCGGCTACCTCGAGGCGGCCGCCGCCGCGATCCCCACGACGAAGACGACCGCGCGTGTCGCAGAGGTCGTGGTCGATCCGAGGAACTTCGTGCTCGCCACGCTCGGCGACGCCCCGCCGCGCGTGACGGTGCACGCGAAGGCCGCCGAGGACGACGGCAGCCGAAAGGTCGAGTACGCCTATCGGGTCGATCGCGGCGTGTGGTCCACGTTCTTCCCCGAGCGCGACTTCGTGGTCACCTCGCCGTTCTTCGTGCTGCAGGGCAAGCACACCATCGAGGTGACCTCGCGCGTCTCGGGCGTGATCGAGAGCGAGGGCGAGCCGGTCTCGTTGCCGGTGCTCATCGACGTGCTGCCGCCGCGGGTGAAGGCGCAGAGCACGACCGCGGGGACGGTGAAGATCGTCGCCGCCGACATCGTCAGCGCCGCCGCCGACGTGAAGGTCGAGGCGAAGGTCGACGACGGCCCGTGGATCGACGTCCCCTTCGCGGCCGGCGCGCGCGTGCTGCGCGTGCCCTTCGAGGCGGCCGCGATCGCGGTGCGCGCGACCGACGAGGCGGGCAACGTGGCGACGACGACCGCGCCGCTGATCCGCGGCCGCGCCGACGCGACCGTCCCCGGCGGGAGCGGCTGCGGGTGCGGCGTGCCGGGGCGCACCGGATCGTCGGTGGCCGCCGCGGTGGCCGCCGCGCTGGCGCTGATCGCCGCGCGTCACCGCTCCGCTCGCCGGCCTCGCTGACGATCGCATTCCTTGGCGACGCCGCGGCGCTTGTTGTCGTGCGCGGCCTCCCGCACACTCGATCGCATGAAGACGGCCTGGTGCGGCGTGCTCGCCTCCTGCGTCACGCTGACCTTCGTCGGCTGCGGCGGCGCCGCCGAGCCGGGCGACGACACGCCCATCGACTCGGGCGCCGCGGCGGTCGACGCGCCGGCCCCCGGTGAGACCGGCAGCGCCGAGACCGGCGCGAGCGACGTCGGTGTCGACGGTGCGATCGGCGAGGTCGGCGACGCGGCGCTCGTCCCCGGTCCCAAGCTGAAGTTCATGACCTTCAACATCCGGGTCGGCACCGCCGCCGACGGCCCGAACCACTGGGATCTCCGCAAGGGCCTCGTGTTCGACGTGCTGAAGAACCACGACGCCGACGTGGTCGGCCTGCAGGAGGACCTCCGCTTCCAGCTCCTGGCCATCCAGGACGCGGTGCCCGGCTACAAGCGCGTCGGCGTCGGCGCGAAGGACGGCAAGAGCGACGGCGAGCACTGCGCCATCCTGTATCGGACCTCGACGCTGGCCCTGAAGGACTCCGGCACGTTCTGGCTGTCCGACAAGCCGCTGGTCCCCGGCTCGACGACCTGGGGCAATGACCTCCCTCGCGTGGTGACCTGGGCGCGCCTCGCCGTGCGCGAGACGGGCTACGACTTCTACCTCTACAACACGCACTTCGATCACATCTCGCAGAGCTCGCGCGAGAAGAGCGCGATGCTCGTCATGTCGACGATCGACAAGCAGCTGCCGAAGGCGCCGTTCCTGGTGATGGGCGATCTGAACGTGCAGGAAGACAACGTCGTCACCCGTTACTTCAAGGGCGCCGCGAAGATCGGCGGCGAGGCGAACCCGATCCCGCTGTTCGACACGTTCCGCGTCCTCCACCCCGACGATCCGAACGCCCGCACCGCGCACGGCTTCGGCGGCGCCATCAAGGGCGACAAGATCGACTACATCTACATGGCGACGAAGAACGTGCTGAGCGCGCAGATCGATCACTACAACGTCGACGGCCGCTACCCCTCCGATCACTACCCGGTGGTCGCGACGGTGAAGCTGCCACCGGCGCCGCCCTGATCGAGCGCTCGCCGCCGAGGAGCGCCTCGACCGCGTGCCTCGCGTACGCTCACGTCATGCGATGGGCCCTCCTCGCCTCGATGATCGCGCTCGCGTGCCGGCGCGACGCGCCGGTCGACGTCCGCCCCGATCCGACGCCGCCGTCCCCTTCGCCCGCGCCGCCGTCGCCCGCGCCGAAGCCCGCTCCCGCGCACCGCGTCCGCGGCGATCTCGACGGGCGCTTCGGGCTGGCGAGCGACCGTGTCGTGGTCGGCGAGCCGATCGTCGTCGAGCTCGCGGCACGGCCCACCAAGGCGCCGCTCACGGTGTTCGTCGGCGGCGACATGCGCAACGTCGCCAACTACCCGCTGCGCTTCGGCGTGCGCGCCTGGGACGCGAGCGGCGCCCTGGTGTGCGATCTCGTCGACAAGCCGCCGTTCCCGAGCTTCGGCGGGATGGGCAGCGATCGAGTGATCCCCGTCGGCGACACGTTCCGTGAGCGCGTGGTGCTGAACCCCGCGTGCCCCGCGCTCGCGACGCCGGGCTCCTACCGCGTGAGCGTGCACCGTCGCTTCACCACCATGGCGATGACGATCACCAAGCCCGGATCGCCGGTCCCGCTGTCGTGCGACGTCGTCCCGATCCACGAGGACCCGCTGCCGTCGTGGCTCGATCCCGGGTGCGCGAAGCTCCTCGCCGGCGCGCCCTCGGTGACGAGCGATCTCCGGATCAACGTCGCGCCTTACGACGCCAAGGCCGCGCGCGCCGCGACCGAGGCGCGGCTGCGCGAGGCGCCGACGGACGAGATCCTGCGGCACCGCATCGAGCGTCACCTCTGCGGATTCGTCACGTGCTCCTGCCCCAAATCGCCGCTCTCGGCGGCCGATCTGGTCTCGGCGATCCCGGCCGCGCCGGCGAAGACGTTCCCCGGCGCGTGCCCGTGATCGCCGCGCGGAGGCGCGGCGCCCGAGGGTGCCCGCTCAGGCCTTCGTTCCGACGACGACCGCCTCCGCGCCTTCGGCGAACAGGTGCGTGCGCGGCGTCAGCCCCACGCTGCGCATCGCCTCCTCGATCTCGGCCGGGCGCAAGAAGTGGTTCCCCTGCACGTGCTCGCTGAGGTTCTGGAACGCCATCCCTCGTCGGCGGGGATCGCGCAGCGACGCGCGGTCCTCGGGCCAGGACGGCTCCCAGATCACCACCGCGCCGCCGGGCACCACCGCGTCGCGCAGGGTGGAGAACACCTTCTCGCGCCGATCCCACACGTGGTGGAGCGCGCGGTTCATCGCGACGAGCGAGACCGGCTCGTCGACCGTGAAATGGTGGATGTCGCCGGTGCGGAACGAGAGCCGATCGGCGAGGCCGGCGCGCTCCGCCTCGGCCTGCGCGTGCCGCACGTTCTCCTCGAAGCCGTCGAGGCCGACGCCGCGTACGTGCGGGTAGCGGGCGACCAGCTTGCGCAGGTACCAGCCGTTGCCGCACCCGAGATCGACGGCCACGCCGCCGCGCGCCTCGAGGTCGCGGTAGACCTCGAGCCACGGCACGATCTCGCGCTCGAACAGCCCCGCGAAGGAGGCCTCGAGCATCGGGCCGAACCAGGGCAGCACGGTCGCGCGCTCGGCGAGCACCGACTCGCCGGGGCGCTCGCCGGTCTTCATCAACCCGGCGGCGCGCTCGGCCATGTGCGCGCCGAGGACGGCTTGGACGGCGAAGGGCATGAGGGTTCCCCGCGTCGACGGCCGGAACGCGTGGCCGAGGTCGGTGAGCTCGAAGCGATCGTCGCGCGCGTCGAGCAACCCGAACGCATAGGCGGCGTCGCAGAAGCGACGGACGTAACCCGCGTCGACGCCCGCGCGCGCCGCGAGCTCGTCGGCAGACGCCGACCCGTCGCGGGCGAGGGACTCGAAGAGATCGTTGGTGACGCCGATGTACGCGAGCTGCAGGGTCATCGCGCCCTGGGCGGCGGACATCACGGTCGAGCGGAGATCGTCGAGGGTCGGCATGCACGCGAACGATGCCGCGGCGGCCCGGTCGGGTTCAAGCGGCGGAGGAGCGCGTCATGCGGGGTGACATTTCGTCCGTCGGCGGCGAACCCTACCGGCGCCATCGCCGGCTCCCACCTCGGCGGAGGTCGCGTGGTGCGCCAACGTCGGACGCGAAAGCGCCGTGCCAGGCCCCGGTACGGACTGGATCGCCGCGTCCTCGCGGAGGGGCTCGGCTCCGCGCTCCTGCTCGCGACGATCGTCGGCTCCGGGATCATGGGCGAGCGCCTCGCCGGCGGGAACGTCGCCCTCGCGCTGCTCGCCAACACGCTGGCGACCGGCGCGGCGCTGGTCGCCCTGATCTCCGCGTTCGCGCCGATCTCCGGCGCGCACTTCAACCCCGTGGTCACGCTGGTGCAGGCGCTTCGCCGTGCGCTCCCCGCGCGCGAGGTCCCGGCCTACGTCGCCGCGCAGGTGCTCGGCGCGTTCGCCGGGGTGGTGCTCGCGCACGCGATGTTCGGCGAGCCGATGCTCTCGGCGTCCACGCACGTCCGCGCCGGCGGCGCACAGGCGCTGAGCGAGGTCGTCGCCACCTTCGGCCTCGTAGCGGTGATCCTAGCGACCGAGGCGCGCCGTCCGGCGTCCGCTCCGTTCGTCGTCGGCGCGTACATCACCGCCGCCTACTGGTTCGCCGCGTCGACGTCGTTCGCCAACCCCGCGGTGACCCTGGCGCGCGCGGCGACCAACACGTTCGCGGGCATCCGGCCGGTCGACGTGCCGACGTTCGTGGTGGCGGAGCTGGCCGGGGGCGCGATCGCGCTCGTCGCCTTCGCGTGGTTGCAGCGGCGGCCGCTGCTCGGTCGGGCGAAGGCGGCGGCGGCGGCGCTCGCGGAGGCGGAGACCGATCTCCGGACGTAGCCGTCCGTTCCCATTTTGCGTTCGCGTTCCCGAGCGCAGGCCTCATGTGCCGACGCGGGTCCCTTCGGAGTCGGCCCTCAGGCGTGAACGACGTGCTATCACTGAACCGAGAGTCGCCACCTGGAATCCGCGGAGCAAGCCGTCGGATTCCTAGGCGCCGGATCGCGAAGTGGGCGCCGATCTCGAAGTGTACGTGCGCGGTCTCACGGTAGCGTGAGGTATGAGTTGGCTCGGTTGCAGATGAATCCCCTGCTGGCCTGCGCCGCGATCCTGGTCGCGATCATCGAGGGCTGCAGCCGCACGACGCTGCCAATCGAGGAGGTTGAAACAGCGTCGGTCGAGGACGATGCGGGTAGCGTGGAGACGGCGGCCCCGCCGCGCGGACCGATCCCGGGCGACGCGTGGCTGCAAGTGGGCCACGACGCGCGACACACGGCACGAAGCACGGCGAGTCCCGCCCGGAATCCGCGGCGTCGCCACACGATCGCGGTTGCGCTCGACGAATGGCTGATCCCCGTCCTGGTGATCGACGAGCTGTCGCGTCCGTACGTCGCGAGCGCCGACTCCGTCCGCGCGTTCGATAGCTCCGGTGCGATTCGTTGGACGCGCGAGGTCCCCAAGGTCGCGGGCGTGGCTCTGATGGGCGAACGAACGGTGATCGCGACGACGCGTGACGGGTTGCTCTATCGCTTCGATCGCGACGGGCGAGAGCTCGGCTCTGTCGTCGTCCGGACCGGCACCCACAACGCGTCCGCCCCGGTGATTGCGCATGACAACGTGTTCGTCACGTATCACCAGGACACCGAGTGGTACGTGTGCGCAGCGGACAGCTGGTGCACTGCTGTCGGTCGTGGCGCGAGCCTGCCCACCATTGCTCCGGACGGGACGGTCTGGGTCGCGGCGGGCGATGGCCTCACGCGCCTCAGCGCGAAAGGCGAGCTCCTTCCGCGTCTGCACCACTTCCCTCTCCACGCTGTCGTGCTCGCGGACGACGGGACGCCGCGGATCGTCGTGGAGGACAGCTCGCGCGGATACGGCGTCGTCGGCATCCGCGAAGACGGCGAGCGGACGTTCGAGTTCTTCCTCCACAAGGTCATCGCGCAGCCGCCGGTCGTCGCCGCAGACGGCGTTGCCTACGTGCCGAGCGCGGGCGGCCCGTTTGCGGTGCGATCCGACGGAACGCTCGTGTGGACGGTTGAGGCAAAGACTCGGCCATCGCGTGACTTCCACGCGTGGGAGTGGATGGCGCTCGCCGGCGACGGCACCCTGATCGTGACCGACGAGACCCCGGCGCTGCACGGCGTCCTCGACGGCCGCGTGCTCTACACGCTACCGCGTAGCGGTGCGCCGCTCGAAGCCGGAGCCTATAACGGCCGCGTCGCGATCGCTCCGGACGGCACCATTTACGCGACGGGGCCTGCGTCGTGGAAGGACCGCGTCGCGTACATCGACGTGTACTGGTGAGTGCGAAGCGAACCGCGTGGTGCGTGGGCCTTCGGATGTACGCTGCCGCGAGGCGGATCACGGTCCCGGTGGAGCCGACCAGTTCGCCGGTGGAGCGGTATCGGGCCGGTCGAAGAACGTGAGGTCATCGCACCGAGTACCGGCTCGGTGCCGACCCGTCTGCGGCCCGGTTGAACTGCGCACGCCGTCGGAGAGGCTGGCGCAGCTTGGACGTGGGCCGCCTCGCCGCGTTGGTGGCGGCATCTAGCCTCGCATCGGAGAGGCGCACGTTGGCACACGGTTGACGAGCGACTCTGATCTGAAACGACCGCAGGAACTCGAGCGGCCTGCAGCTTGCTACCGATAGCCGTATGGTCCTCTGCAGCCATCGCGGGCTTCGCGCTTTGGTGCTGCCCGCCGTCTTCGCCGGTTGCGTTGCCCGCTACGACGACCCGGGACCGCCTGGTATCGCCGACGTCGGGAGCGACGAGACGGTCGATTCGACCGAAGACGGCGACGTTGCCGGTACCGATTCTGCGGGCCCGACGTGTTACGTCGATTATCCGTGTTCGGGGATCTGGAGCTGCGACAGCGAGAAGGTGGCGCGTCGGATGGAGTCGCACGATTGCACGTTCCGCTGCGGCAAGCAGCCGTGCGGCGGCGGCTCGTGCGAGCCGACGTCCGTGACCGTGACCTGTCCGGAAGGCACGCGCTGCAAGACGCCGAGTCCATACACGCTCGCCGTCGAGCCTTGCACCGCGATCGACGATGCGGGACCGGACGGCGCGACCGACGCAGATGGCATCGACGGCGGCTGAGCGCCTACTGTCTCTTCGCTTCCGCTTCCGCGTCCGCGTCCGCGTCCGCCTCCGCCTCCGCGTCCGCGTCCGCGTCCGCCTTCGCGTTCGCGTTCGCGTTCGCCTCAAACCAACCGGCTGGCAAACGCAACCACGTGCCCGTCCGGATCCGCCACATACCCCGCGCGATGACCCCAATCGCGCGCGCGCACGCCGTCGATCTCGCGGGCGCCGGCGGCGAGCGCGCGGCGTTGGAAGACGTCGGCGTCGTCGACGACCAGGTACAGCTCCGCGCGCGGCACGCCGCGCGCCTCGGCCGGATCGCGCATCGCCTCGCCGAGCAGCCGCACGATCCCGCGCTCGGCCATCAACCCGAGGACCGCGGCCTCGCCCAGCGCGAACTCGGTCATCCGCGCGGGAGATCACCGCTGCAACGTACCGCAACGCGGCCGAGACGAACCTGCGCGAACGCAGTCGGTCAGCGGAACGGCCGGACCTGCCCCTTCGCCCGCTCGATCGCGGCGTCGATCATCCGCTGCTGCTGGGCGGGATCCTTCCAGCGCTCCTGCGCCTCGGCCGACAAGAGCTGCAGCGGGTCGTAGTACAGGTAGAACTGCCCCTGCCTCACGTTCGGCGAGGTGAAGACGCTGATGCCGTTCTCGCGATCGTAGGTCTCGAAGGAGTGCGCGTCGCGCTTGCCGCCGCCGCCGGGGGCGTCGACCACGAACGTCGGCGTGTTGAAGCCGGCGGTCGCGCCGCGGACGTGCTTCTCGAGGACGAGCGCGGTGTCGAGCGTGGTGCGCAGGTCTTCGACGCCCTTCACCAGGTCGTGCACGTACACGTAGTACGGGTGCACGTTGACGTGCCCGAGCCGCTTGACCAGCAGCTTCATGGTGTCGACGGTGTCGTTGACGCCGCGCTGCAGCACCGTCTGGTTGCGCACGAAGATCCCGCGCTCGTGCAGCAGGTTCATCGCCCGCTCGGTGATCTCGGTGATCTCCTTCGGGTGGTTGAAGTGGGTGTGGAGGACCACCTCTTTGTGCAGCCTGCGGCCCTTCTCGACGATCGCGGTGACCGCGTCGGTCCACGCGTGATCGCTGAGGATCTTCTGCGGCATGACCGCCGGACCCTTGGTCGCGAAGCGAATGCGGCGGATGTGCGGGATGGCCAGCAGCGCCTCGCCGATCTCGGTGACCTGCGTGGGGCGTAGGTTGTACGCGTCGCCGCCGCTCACCACGATGTCTTCGAGCTCGGGGCGCGACGCGATGTACGTGAACGCGGCGTGCCAGCGCTCGACCTTCGCCTTGAAGTGGACCTTCTCGACCTCGTCGGTGTCGACGCCGATGGCGTAGCTGCGCGTGCAGAACCGGCAGTACACCGGGCAGGTGTCGAGCGGCAGGAAGAGGGCCTTGTCGGGGTAGCGGTGCGTGAGCCCGGCGACCGGCGAGTCGGCCTGCTCGTGCAGCGAGTCGAGCCCGAGCTTCGGGTGATCGGGGAGCAGCCGCGACCCCACCGGGATGAACTGGATGCGCAGCGGATCCTCGTACGGGTGCTCCCAGTCGATGAGCGAGAGCAGGTACGGCGACACGCGCAGCGACATCGGCGCGCGCTCGAAGCCGACGCGGCAGTCCTCGATGAACTCCGGCGACACCAGGCCCTGCACGGTGTCGAGGAGCTTCTCGGGCTTGATGATCGTGTGCTTGCTCTGCCAGCTGTGGTCGAGGAACTGCTCTTCGGTGACGTCGCGATAGGCAGGCAGCCGCCGCCAGAACTCGCCGCCGAGCAGCTGCTTGTGCGTGAGCGTCGACGGATCGACCGGCGGCTTGAGCGGGCGGATCTCGTCGTCTCTGCGCGCGGGGCTCCCGATGACGGGGAGCCCGGCGGAGCGTGCCTCGAGATGGCTTTCGGGGGTCGACATGGTTCCTCGTGATCGTTGTTCCGATGTCGACCCGATGCAAACGGCGTCGGGCCGACCCGGCTCGCGCGGCGCTCGCACGAAAGGGTTCGGGACGGGCGAGATAGCAGAGGCCGGCGAGCGGGATAACCCCCGACGGTCAGCGCGTCGCGTCAGCTCGTCATACGCCCGTCAAACGCCCGCACACGCGCCCGTCAAGCGGGCGACTGCGACCACCAGATCGCGCGAGCTCGCCCGATCCGCGACGCCGACCGCGCGGTCGAGCCCGGCGTCGGCCAGCGCGTGCTCCGTCGATTTCGGATCGCGGCAACCGTGGACGACGACGGCGGACCCGGCGAGCCGCTTCAACTCGGCCGCATGCTCGCGGGCGCTCGAGTCGTCGCAAAGCACAGCGCTCGGATTGCCGCCGGCGACCGCGAGGAGCAATTCTTGCGCGTCGTGCGCAACGCTGACCTGGAACCCGCAGCCGATCAGCGCGCGCGCGATCGTCGAGGTCGCCAGGCGATCGTGGCCGAGCACGATCACGATGCGTCCTTCTCCGCGCACGCTGGCGACCGGACCGCTCGACGGCGGTCTGCTAGGCGCGCTCGACGGTGCGCTCGAGACCGCGCTCGTCGGCGCGGCGGTCGCGCGCATCCGCCTCGAGGAAGGGGACGACGGAACGGTGTCGATGCGGCGCAGGGCCGGCGAGAGCGCCGCCTCGAGATCGTGGGCGACCTCGCCGGCGAGGCGGTCGCCGAGCTCCACGGCGAGCACGGGTCGCAGCGCCTTGCGTACGAACTCGCGCAGCTCGACGTTGGTCCCCGGGAGCGTCGCCAACCCGGCGAGCTCGAGCGCCTGATCGAGCAAGCGCGTGCCGCGCCGCGGCGGCGGTACCGACCCCTCGAGCAGCTCCAGGATCCGCCGCGCCCCACCGTCCAGCATGATCGAGCGCCCCCCTCGCAAGACTGGGGCCAATCGACGGTTCGAATGATTTCGATGATTTCGCAAAGGCGATGCCGCCGTCGCGTTTCACCCTTGCAGCCAGAAGCTTCAGCGTCGCGAGGTCAACCGCCGCTGACGAGCTTCAGCTCGGGGCGTGGCTCGAAGACGCCGCGGTCCTTGGCGGCGGCGAGCTCGCGGAGCGCCTCGCGATAGCCGCGCATCACCAGCGTGCGCGCCGCCCACCGATCGAGGTAGCCGACGTTGCCGATGTCGGGCGACACGTTGATGAAGGTGACCTTCGGATACGTGCGCGCGTACAGATCGAGGCCGCGCCGCTCCTTCTCGGAGAGCACGATGTTGAGCGACTGCGTCAACACGCCCATCGGCCCGCGGAGCGCGATGCTGCGACGCCCGTCGCGGACCGTCTCCTGCCGGTAGATGTTCGAGACGATGACGATGTCGACGCCCGCTTCGACGGCGAGGTCCGCCGACAAAGTGCGCACGAGCTCGCCGTCGAGGTGGAAGCGGCCGTTGATCTCGAACGGACGGAACAACCCAGGCACGCAGCAGCTCGCGGCCACCGCTTCGGAGACCAGGGTGCTGTCGTTGTAGCCCTTGCCGAACACCACGCGCCCGCGTCCGTCGACGTCGACCGCGGTGATGAGGATGGTCTTGTCGATCCGGCGGAAGTCGTTCTGCGGCAGGTGCTTGCGGAGGACACGGTCGAGCTTGCCGATATCGAAGAGGCCGCTCGTCAGGTAGCCGGGGCGCAAGAGATCGCGGGCGCGCGGGGCGCCGAAGAAGCTGCCCATGTCGAGGCGCAGCACGCCGTCGTACTTGCGGCGCCAGGGCAGTCGATAGGCGTCGATGAGCACGTCGACCGGGATGCCCTGGCCGTACGTGGCGCCGACGATCGCGCCGGCAGAGGCGCCGACGAAGACGTCGAACTTGATGCCGAGCTCCTCGCATGCCTTGAGCACGCCGAGGTGGGCGATACCGCGCGCGGCTCCTCCGGAGCCGACGAAGGCGATGCGCGGGGGCCGCCTGCCGGGGCCGGGATCGTTGGGGCCGCGCGGGCGGCTCGGGTGCTCGTAGGGCGACACCTTGGGCTCGAACGAGTATGACACGTCTCCGCTTCGCCATGCCCACCGATCGACATTTACGGCGACATATCCGGCGACACATCGAGCCCCACGAGGTCACCGCGCTCGGCCGCACGATGAAGGCCGAGGTGCGCACGTCGATGATGCGGACGCGGACGATGATGCCCGCCGAGCAACGCGCCGCGGCGTCGCGGGCCATCGTCGACCGCGTCATCGGGCTGAAGGCGTGGGCCGACGCGCGCTCCGTGGCCCTGTTCCGGTCCATCGTCCGCAAGGCGGAGGTCGACACCGGCGCGCTCGACGCCGCTGCGCGCGCGGCTGGCAAGCGCGTGGCCTACCCGGTGATCGAGGGCGACCTCGCGGCTGACGACCGCGGCTCCCCTGAAGTCCCGATCGAGGACGCGTCGATGGGGTTCCGTTGGGTCGACGATCTCGCCTCGTTGGCGTCGCGCGGCCGCGGCTTCCCCGAGCCGCCTCGAGAGGCGCCGCCGGTCGAGACGCTCGATCTGGTGATCGTCCCCGGCCTCGCGTTCGACCCGGCGGGGTATCGCGTCGGGTACGGCGCCGGTCTTTACGATCGAGCGTTGCCGCGTTTCCCCGGGGCGACGACGGTCGGCATCGCCTTCGATTTCCAGCTCGCGATGGAGCTCCCGCGCGGCGAGCACGACGTCCCCGTCGGTGTGGTGGTCACCGAGAAGCGGGTGATCGTCACAGGAGAGACGTCATGAGCGACATGAGCGACGTGATCGTGATCGGTGGAGGCGTGATCGGCTGCTGCGTGGCCTTCGAGCTCGCCGCCCGTCATCGCGTGAAGGTGACGATCCTCGAGCGCGCGGTCCCCGGCGCCGAGGCGTCGAGCGCGGCCGGCGGCATCCTCGGCGCGCAGATCGAGTCGCACGGCAAGCCCCTCGAGCCGGCGTTGTTCGGGTTCCTCCTCGCGAGCCGCGAGCGGCACGCGGAGCTCGACGCGCGGCTGCAGGAGGCGGTCGGCGTCGGCACCGGCTTCCGCCGCTGCGGCGTCCTCAAGGTGTCCTTCCGCGACGACCTCGAGGCGCAGTACGGCTGGCAGCGCGATCGCGACGTGCGCATCTCCTTCCTCGGCGGCGACGAGGCGCGCCGCATCGAGCCGCAGCTGTCGACCGCGATCGACTCGGCGGTGCACCTGCCCGACGAGGCGCAGGTCGATCCGCCGCAGCTGCTCCGCGCGCTGCAGCAGGGGTGCGCGGCGGCGGGCGTGAAGTTCATGACCGGGACCACGGTGCGCGGCATCGCGCGTACGAACGGGCGCGTGGTCGGCGTCGAGGTGCACGACGGCATCGTCGAGGCCTCCGCGGTGGTCGTCGCCGCGGGCAGCTGGTCGTCGATGATCGCCGGGCTGCCCGAGCGACTCCGTCGCGTGCGGCCGGTGCGCGGCCAGATCGTCGCGGTCGAGACGCGCCCGCCCATCGCGCGGAACATCGTGTTCGGCGAGCGGGGCTACGTCGTCCCGCGGCCCGACGGTCGCGCGCTCCTCGGCTCCACGATGGAGGAGGTCGGCCACGTCAAGGACGTCACCGTCGGCGGCGTGCACGCGGTGCTCTCGACCGCGCTCGGGCTGTTCCCGGCGCTCGCCGCAGCGCCGATCTCCGCCACCTGGTGCGGCTTCCGCCCGGCGACGCGCGAGGATCGCGCGCTCATCGGCGCCGTGGAGCCCGGCCTGTTCGTCGCCACCGGGCACCACCGCAACGGCGTGCTGCTCGCGCCGGAGACGGCGCGCGTCGTCGCCGATCTCGTCGCGCTCGGCCGCACCGATCGCGATCTCTCGCCGTTCGATCCGACCGCGCGCTGAGGCTGCGGCAGCGCGCGGGCCGCATCGCCAACGTGCGGATGCTCGATCCCGCCGAGGCCGCCGCGCGGCCATGAAGGCCGCCTCCGTCCTTCCCACACTCTCGGGCGACGCCCGCCCGCGCGAAGTCCCTCGTCCCGGTGGTCGACCCGGAGACCGACGACGTGGGCGAGCATGACCCGGCGCCCGGCTCGGGTCATCGCCGGCAAGGACTGATCATCGATCATTGACTCTCGCCCGACCCGTGCGAAGGTCGGTCGGCGAGACGCCCACTCCGTCGCAACGGCGGCGCCGATCGAACGACTCGCCTCTTGTTGCTGTGCGACACCGGGCGGCGAGCTCTCGGGGAGGGATGAACGGTGGCCGACGACGCGCTCGATCGCTTCTTCGAACTCTCTGTCGACATGCTCTGCGTCGCGGGCGTCGACGGCTACTTCAGGCGGGTGAACCCCGCCTTCGACGCGCTCGGCTACGGGCGCGAGGAGCTCCTCTCCTTGCCGTTCCTGGAGCTCGTCCACCCCGACGATCGAGCGGCCACGCAGGTGGAGCTCGACAAGCTGGCCCGCGGCACCCGCACGGTCGGGTTCGAGAACCGCTATCGGTGCAGGGACGGCTGCTACCGGTCGTTGTCGTGGAACGCAGCACCCGACGCGGCGGGCAACGTGTACGCGGTCGCCCGTGACGTGACCGAGCAAAGGCGCGCCGAGCAGGCGCTCGAGCGCTGGGCGCACGTCTTCGAGAACGCGGGCTGGGGAATCGTCATCGGCTCGAGGGACGGGACGACGCTCGAGCGGATCAACGCCGAGTTCGCTCGCATGCACGGCTGGTCCGTCGAGGAGCTCGTCGGCCGACCGATCCTCGACGTGTTCGCGCCCGAGGTGCGCCACACCATCGCGGGTCACATCCAACGTTCGCACGCGAAGGGCCGACATACGTTCGAATCGGTCCACCTGCGCAAGGACGGGACCACGTTTCCGGTCCTCGTCGACGTCACGGCGGTCCGAGACGCGTCGGGTGAGGTCCTCTATCGCGCGGTCCACGTTCACGACGACAGCGAGCGCAGGCGCGCCGAGGACTCGGTTCGCGAGGCCAATCGCTTCCTCGAGGCGGTCATCGAGAACATCCCCCACATGGTGTTCGTCAAGGACGCCGAGCGCCTCGCGTTCGTCCGTTTCAACCGGGCGGGGGAGGAGCTGCTCGGCCTCTCGCGCGCCGAGCTGCTCGGGAAGAACGACTACGATTTCTTCCCGAAAGAGCAGGCCGAGTTCTTTCAGGCGAAGGACCGGCTGGTGCTCCGCGACGGGACCCTCGTCGACATCCCCGAGGAGCCGATCCAGACCAAGCGGGGCAGGCGGCTGCTGCAAACGAAGAAGGTGCCCATCCTCGACGGGGACGGCCGGCCCCGTTTCCTGCTCGGGATCTCCGAAGACATCACCGAGCTGAAAGCGGCCACGGAGTCGCGCGCGCGGCTCGCCGCGATCGTCGAGAGCTCCGACGACGCGATCATCGCGAGGACCCTCGAGGGCGTCGTCACCAGCTGGAACGAGAGCGCCGAGCGGATGTTCGGGTACTCGGCTGCCGAGATGATCGGCCAGCCCATCTCGTCGCTGTTCCCGGCACGCATCGAGCACCAGGAAGCCGCCCTCGCCGCCCGCATCGTGGCGGGCGAGCGCATCACCCACTACGAGACGGTCCGGAGGCGCAAGGACGGCTCGGAGATCGACGTCTCGGTCACGCTGTCGCCGATCCGGGACTGCGCCGGGACGGTGAGCGGTATCTCGAAGATCGTGCGCGACATCACCGCGAGCAAGCGCATGCAGCGTGAGCTCGTGGCCGCCAAAGAGGCCACCGAGGCCGCCAACGCCGAACTCGAGGCGTTCAGCTACTCCGTCGCCCACGATCTGCGCGCGCCGCTGCGAAGCATCGACGGGTTCAGTCAGGCGCTCCTCGAGGACTACGCCGGCGTGCTCGACGACGAGGGCAGCAAGTACCTGCGCTACGTCCGCGAAGCGGCCCAGCTGATGGCGCAGCTCATCGACGATCTGCTCAACCTGTCTCGAGTCACCCGGGCCGAGCTCGTGCGCGAGCGCGTCGACCTCTCGGCGCTGGCGAGCAGCATGCTGGCCCGCCTCGCGTCGACCTATCCGGGCCGGGACGTCGAGGCGATCGTCGAGGACGGGCTCATGGTCGAGGGCGATCCGCGACTCCTCGCGGTGGCGCTCGACAACCTGCTCGGCAACGCCTGGAAGTTCACCTCGAAGCGCGCGCGTGCGCGCATCGAGCTCGGCGCCGTCACGCGCGACGGCGCGCCCACGTTCTTCGTGCGCGACAACGGCGCCGGGTTCGACATGACCTACGCGAACAAGCTGTTCGGCGTGTTCCAGCGCTTGCACTCCATGACGGAGTTCGAGGGGACCGGCGTGGGGCTCGCGACCGTGCAGCGCATCATTCGCCGCCACGGTGGGCGGGTCTGGGCGGAGGGCGAGGTCGGGGTGGGGGCGACGCTGTACTTCACGTTACCATGATAGGAGCGCGTCGAGTCGCGACGACGGGAGCGCATTGCATGAACGCTACGGGCAAAGACAAGTTCATCCTGCTGGTCGAGGACAACCCGCGAGACGAAGATCTCACGCTGCGCGCGCTGAAGAGGAGCAACGTCCTCAATCCGGTCTTCGTCGCCCGCGACGGCGTCGAGGCGCTCGACTACCTGTTCGGCCGGGGCGCGTACGCGGGCGCGCCTCCCGCCTTGCCGCAGCTCGTCCTCCTCGATCTCAAGCTGCCCAAGCTCGACGGCTTGGAGGTGCTCAGGATGCTGCGGCTCGACGAGCGCACGAAGCTCGTCCCGGTCGTGATCCTCACCTCGTCGGTCGAGGAGCAGGACCTCGTGCGCGGCTACAGCCTCGGCGCCAACAGCTACGTGCGCAAACCGGTCGACTTCGTGCAGTTCAGCGAGGCCGTACGGCAGCTCGGCCTCTACTGGCTCGTCCTGAACGAGGGCCCCCCGTCTTCGAGCAGGTCACGCGCGTGAGCACGATGCTGCGAGCCCTCATCGTCGAGGACGTCGAGCGCGACGCCGACCTGCTCGTCCGCGAGCTCAAACGTGGCGGCTTCGACGTGACCTTCGACCGCGTCGACACCGCGGAGGCGATGTCCCTCGCGCTCGATCGGCAGCGCTGGGACATCGTCATCTCCGACTACACCATGCCGCGCTTCAGCGCGCCCGCGGCCCTGGCGCTGGTCAACGACCGCAAGCTCGACCTGCCCTTCATCATCGTGTCCGGCACCATCGGCGAAGAGACCGCAGTCAAGGCGATGCGGGCCGGCGCGCACGACTTCATGGTGAAGGGCGAGTACGCCCGGCTGATCCCGGCGGTCGAGCGGGAGATCCGCGAGGCCGCGCTCCGCGCCGAGCGGGCGAAGATGCAGGAGCAACTGCTGATCTCCGAGCGCATGGCGTCGGTGGGAACGCTGGCTGCCGGCGTGGCGCACGAGATCAACAACCCGCTCGCCGCGTTGATCGCGAACCTCGCCTTCGCCGCCGACGAGATCGCGAAGCTTCGCGGCGAGGCCCGTTCGAGCGGCTGCAGCCAGCCCCAATGCGAAGGGAGCATCGTCGGGATCGCCCGCAGCCTCGAGGAGGTCGAGGACCCGCTCCGGGACGCACGCGAGTCGGCCGATCGCATCCGGGAGATCGTCCGCGACCTGAAGACGTTCTCGCGCTCTGCCGACGAGAGGCCGGGCGTCGCCGACGTCCGCCGCATCATCGAGTCGACGCTCCGCATGGCGTGGAACGAGATCCGGCACCGGGCGCGCCTCGTCAAGGACTACGCCGACCTGCCACCGGTCCAGGGGGATGAGGGGCGGCTCGGCCAGGTCTTCCTCAACCTCATCATCAACGCCGCACAGGCGATCCCCGAGGGCCGCGCCGACGAGAACGAGATCCGGATCGTCACGCGCCCGACTGGCGACGGTCGGGTAGTCATCGAGGTGCGCGACACGGGCGCGGGCATCCCCGAAGCCGACCTCACACGGATCTTCGACCCGTTCTTCACGACCAAGCCGATCGGCGTCGGCACCGGCCTCGGGCTCGCGATCTGTCATCGCATCGTGGCCGCTGCCGGCGGCCGCATCGACGTCGACAGCAGGGTCGGCGGCGGGACGACGTTCCGAGTGCACCTGCCCGTCGCGAGCGAGGGGTTCGTGTCGGCCCCGGCGTCCCGGCCGCGGGCCGCTCCTCTGCGACGCGGCAAGGTCCTCGTCGTCGACGACGAGCCCGCGCTTTGCACCGCCATCCGGCGGATGCTCGCGTCGGACCACGACGTCGTCGTGACCGCCAGCGGCCGCGAAGCGCTGCAGCGCGTCTCCGGCGGCGAGCGCTTCGACGCGATCCTCTGCGATCTGATGATGCCCGAGGTGACCGGCATGGACCTGCATGCAGAGCTCTCGCTCGTCGCGCCCGGCCAGGCCGAACGCATGATCTTCATGACCGGCGGAACGTTCACCTCGCGCGCTCGTGACTTCCTCGATGAGGTGCCGAACCCGCGCGTGGAGAAGCCGTTCGATCGCGGGATGCTGCGTTTCCTCATCGGCGAGTCGCTCCGCTGAAGATGGGGCCGAAGAACACGCACGGGACTGGCCGCTGCGTCATCGAAGGCGTCTCCTTCGGCCCCACCGTGTTCGGGGCGCCGGCCACGTGCGCCACGGCGTCGCGCAAGACGTCGAGGCGTCCGTCGACGGGACCGTCATGCGCGTCTCCGCCAAGAACGACGAGAAGGTGCCTTCGCGTTCCACGTCCAGCCGCGCGCCACGAAGGACCTCGACCTGCTCCTCGCGGCCGGCGAGAACCTCGACGTCGCGTGCGAGACGGCGGGCGTCGCGAGCGCTCGGTCGCCTTCAGCCCAGCCGCTCCAACACCGCCGATACGTTCGGCGGGCTCGCCTCCGCGAGCGCCCGCAGCTTCTTCCCGTCGAAGAACGCGATCGTCGACCCGGCCTTCGCCAGCGTGGTGAACGGGCTCTCGATCATGTGGACCGCGTCGCGCACGTTCGCGAAGTGATCGACCCCGATCGTCGCGACCGGAGGCGTGTCGAGCTCCCAGCCCTTGTGCAGCGCGAGCTCGCCGCGCGCCACCAGACAGGCCTGCGCCGGCACCTCCCCCGAGGGGAACAGCAGCGTGTCCTCGTCGAACGACTGGATGCGATCGAGGCAGGCGAGCATCTCGTCGCGCACCAGCGCGTCGAGCTGACCCATCGTCTCGTGCATCGCGAAGAACGAGTCGATGCGGTGGATCTGCTTCGTCTGCGCGATGCGATCACGGAGCGTCGGGTTCTTCTCCATCACCGTCTTCAGCAGCGCGGCGTCGATGCGGAACAGCTCGGTGATGCGCTCGGCCCGGAGCGAGGCCGAGCAGCGCGCGCCGTCGGAGAGCACGCTCGCCTCGCCGAGCAGCCAGCCGGGGAAGCAGCAGCGGACCATGCGCTGGCCGCCGTCGGGCTTCTCGAGCATCACGGCGATGATCCCCGAGCGGATGACGAACACCGCGCGCGACGGATCGCCCTCGCGCACCAGGAACTCGCCGCGGCGGACGGTCTGGATCTCGGCGTTCTTCTCGAGCCACGCCCGCTCGCTCGGCGTCGCGCCCGCGAGGGCAGGGGCCATCGTCACGCTGGCGATCGGCTGGATGCGCGCGCGGCTGCGCTCGAGGAGCGAGTGGATCGGCGTCTTCGCGAACGACGTCTGGCCGACCAGATCGAGCGCCGCGGTCGCCGCGTCCTCCAGGCCCTCGAGATCGAAGCGATCGGCGAACTCGCGGGCGGCGGCCTCGAGGTAGCCGAGGGCCGTCTGCGTGTTGCCGAGCCGGCGCTCGATGTCCGCCATGCCGAGCAGCGCCGACGCGCGGACCTCCGGATCGGCGAGGACGCGCGGGTACAGCGAGCGCGCCCGCTCGAGCTCGTTCTTCGCGAGGTGCGAGCGGATGCGGCCAAGGACCGTGGTCGTCCCGGGCATCTCGAGCGACGCGGGCGGCTGCTCGTCGAGCCCGCCGAGGTCGAGCGAGTCGAGGCGCACCGACGCCGGCGGCTCCTCCTCGCGGCTCGCGCGCAGCACCTCGACCACGCCGTCCGGATCGAGCAGCGGCGAGAGCACGCCGCGCTCGTCGACCTCGAGCTCCGCGATGTCGACGTCGCCGCTCTTCAGGGGCGCGACGATGCGCACCTTCCAGCCGTACGCGTCGACGTGGTGGACGCGGCGCAGCTCGCGCACGACGAGCAGCTTGCCGAACTCGCCGCGCAGGTATGCGGAGACCGCGGCCTGGACCTGTTCCCGCGTCACGGGACGGATCCTACATCAGCGGTCGCGATTCCGGGACACCGCCTGCCTGTCGCTGTATCGGCTTGGTCGTCAGTCGTCAGTCGTCAGTCATCAGCCCAACCGAACGGAGGACAGGACAGTTCTCAGTCTTCGCTCTGACGCCTGATGACTGATGACTGATGACTGATGACTGATGACCCAGTCTGCGCCGCCAGCCACAATCGGACGTCCCGCGATTGCGACCGCTGATTCAGCTTGGTCACTGCGTCAGCACGACCAGGGAAAGGCTCGGGAGGAACGTGTGCATCCGGTAGGCGGCCGGTCCGTCGTCTCCGGCGAGGAAGTCGGCCTCCAGCCTCAGCACTCCGCCGATGCGGGTGCGCGGCCCGATCCGCACGTCGCGCGCGATGGCCGCGGTGAAATACGACCCGCTCGGGTAGGCGGCCCCGAGCACGCCGGGGTTCTTCCGGCCCGCGTCGTCGGGGCGCGTCGCCGCGGCGGCGAGGCCGAACCCGGCGTGCACGTGGAAGCCGACGTTCGGATCGGGCCACCATGCGCCCTCGACCCCGACGCGCGCGGTGTCGACGCGGCTCACCTTCCCGCAGCACAGCTCCGTCGAGGCCCGGGTGAACGCCATGTCGCCGCCGGCCATCGGTCCGAGCGCGAAGCCCGGCGCGACGCCGAAGAGGATGCCGGTGCGCACGCGCACGCCGGCGCCGTCGATGCCGCCGCGCCCGAAGCGGCCGGTGTCGGCGTTCGACGCCGACCACGACGCGTTCCAGATGGACGCGCCGACCTCGGTGACGATCCACGTGCCCTTGCCGGGCTTCGCCTCCGTGGCGTCTGCCGCGCGCGCGAGGGACGGCGAAGCCGAGAGGGCCGTGCAGAGGACCGCCGTGACCGCGAGCTTCATGTCGCTCGCTTACGACGACTCGGCGCGCGCGTCTTCATCCCGCCGGTGACCTTCGCCGCCTCCGGCCACGGACGCATCCACAGGAGCTCGCGCGTCGCAGCGCGGAACAGGCGCGCCGGGCGATGCGCGCCGCCGCGCGTGCGGCCCGTCTCGACCACCCAGCCCTCGCCCTCGACGCGCTGTCGGAACGCGCGACGGTGCAGCTCACGGCCGAGGATCGCCTCGTAGGCGTGCTGCAGATCGGACAGCGTGAACTCCGGCGGCATCAGCGCGAACGGCGCCGTCGTGTAGGTCACCCGGCCGCGAAGCCGCTCGACCGCGACGCGCACGATCTCGTCGTGATCGAAGGCCAGGGGCAGCTGGCGACCGCGGGCATCGACCGGCCGATCGCCCTCGATGGCGAAGAACCGCGCGGCGGCCGCGTCGTCGCCCCCCTTGGCGTGCGCGACCCGATCCCAGGGGACCAGCGCGAGGTAGGCGACCGTCACCGTGCGGCCGCGCGGATCGCGGCCGGGCGCGCCGAACGTGGCCAGCTGATCGATCGGCACGCGATCGGTGACGCCCGTCTCCTCGGCGAGCTCGCGGCGCGCGGCGGCCTCGAGGTCCTCGTCGAGCCGTACGAACCCGCCCGGCAGCGCGTACCGCCCCTGGAACGGCGGGATCCCGCGCTCGATCAAGAGGACCGACAGGCGCCCGTCCGGCGAGAGCGTGAACACCACGACGTCGGCGGTGACGTGCGGGCCCTTGCCCCACCTGGCCTGCCAGGCGGCGATCGCCTCGGGGGTCATGCCTCCTTCGAGCTTCACGGGCGCCATCCCATCGCGATCGGGTAGTCGCGGCCGACCCACGCGCGCGGGCTGACCTTGAGCGACGGCGCGAACTGCTGCCGCTTGTACTCCGCGCGGTGCACCATGCGCGCGACGTTGCGCACGAGCTCCAGCGGCTGGCCGGTGATGCGGGCCGTCTCGTGCGCGCCGCGCTCGTGATCGACGAGGCTCGCGAGGATCGGATCGAGCACGTCGTATGGGGGCAGCGACTGATCGTCGCGCTGCCCGGGGCGCAGCTCGGCGCTCGGCGGCTTGGTCAGCGTGCGCTCGGGGATGGCGCCGTCGAGGAGGTGATCGTTCAGCCAGCGGCAGAGCCCGTACACCTCGTGCTTGTACACGTCGGCGATGACCGCGAGGCCGCCGCACATGTCGCCGTACAGCGTGCAGTAGCCGACCGCGCACTCGCTCTTGTTGCCCGTGGTCAGGAGCAGCGCGCCGGTGCGGTTCGCCCACGCCATCAGCGTCGCGCCGCGGATGCGCGCCTGCACGTTCTCCCAGGTGACGTCGCCGGGGCCGGCCGGGTCGCGCTCGAGCGCCGGGCCGAGCATGGCCTCGTACGCCGCGTGGGCCGGCTCGATCGGCACGACCTCGAACGGGAGCCGCAGGCGCGAGGCGAGGGCGCGCGCGTCGGCGACCGAGTGATCGGACGAGTAGCGGCTCGGCATTCCGAGCGCCATGCCGTTCTCCGCCCCGAGCGCGAGGCTGCCGATCGCCGCGACCAGCGCCGAGTCGACGCCGCCGGAGAGGCCGATCACCCAGCGGGACATCCCTGTCTTGCGCGCGTAGTCGCGGACGCCGCTCACCAGCGCGCGCTGCAGCACGTCGGTCGGGTCGATCTCCGGGAGCGCGCAGCGCTCGGCGAGATCGACGGTGCGCACCGCGCGCTCGAACAGCGGGAGCTCGACGATCGGCGAGCCGTCGGCGGCGAAGGCGTGCGAGTGGCCGTCGAAGAGCAGGCCGTCGTTCCCGCCGACGGCGTTGACGTACACGATCGGCACGCCCCAGCGGCGCGCGGCGTGGCTCACCATCTTGCGCCGCACCTCGAACTTGCGCTGCGCGTAGGGCGAGGCGCTGACGTTCACGATCAGCTCGGCGCCCTGCTCCATCGCCTCGGCGACCGGGTCGCGATCGTAGAGGCGCGCGTCGCCCCAGAAGAGGCGATCGTTCCACATGTCTTCGCAGATGGTGATGCCGACGCGCGCGCCGCCGAGATCGAACACGCGCGTGGTGTGCTCCGGCGCCGGCTCGAAATATCGCCGCTCGTCGAACACGTCGTAGGTGGGCAGCAGCGCCTTGGGGATCTCGGCGATGATCTCGCCGCGCCGCGCGACGACCGCCGAGTTCCACAGCGCGCGGCCGCCGAAGCCGTTGCGCTCGCGCGCGCGCGGGGCGCCGAAGATGACGTGGAGATCGTCGGGGAGCTCGCGCACCAGGCGGTCGACCGCCGCGTCGCACACCTGCCGGAACTCGGCGATGTTCAGCAGATCGCGCGGCGGGTACCCGGTGATGATCAGCTCCGAGAGGACGACCAGCTCGGCGCCTTGCGCCTTGGCCTCGGCGCACGCCTCGAGGATGGAGCGGACGTTGCCGTCGACGTCGCCGACGATCGGATCGAGTTGCGCGAGCGCGATGCGTTTCATGCGGGACCTGCCATGGCCGCGAGGGCCTCTCTCGTGGTGACCGTTCGAGCGCCGCGGGCCAGGCACTCGGCGAGCGCGGCCTCGCCGCCGGCCGGGTCGACGGCGGCGATCGCGTCGCCGACGAGCCAGACGTCGCCCTCGCGCCGGTCCTTCGCGAGCCAGTCGCAGAGGCCGAGCGCGGCGGCGCGCACGCAGTAGTCGGTGGCCACGCCGAACACCAGGAAGCGCGCGGCGCCCCGCGCGACGCGCGCGAGCGCCGCCTCGGCGTTCGGGTTGGCGAAGAAGGAGTAGACCTCCTTCTCGAGCATGAGCGCGTGCGGAGACCGACGCTCGACCAGCGCCGCGAGCTCGTCGTCGGGCAGCCGCACGTTGGGCACGAAGCGGGTGCGCGGCGGCAGGGTGCCGGCGACCTTCAGCCAGCCACGGGTGCCCTTCACGCAGTGCGGCGGGAAGCCGGGCCGTTCGCCGTTGGGGCCGGCGTCGTGCGCGCCGGCGAACTCCCAGGCGTCGAAGGCGTGCGAGTCGACCGAGCCGACGATGGGGGTGCCCGTATCGACGGCGCGGGCGACGAGCGCCTGGAACCGAGGGGCGAGCGCGTCGGCGCCGCGGACGAACAGCGCGCCGTTCGGATCGCAGAAGTCGTGCTGGGTGTCGACGTCGATGAGGATCGGGCGCATCGGGGAACCTCCGGGTCGAAGGTCGAAGATCGCAGGTCGAAGGTCGAAGTCCGGTCAGAGCACCGCGCGCCCCTCGCGATCGACGGTGTCGTGCAGAGCCGTGAGGGCCGCGCTCTTTCGCACCGGGAAGTCCTCGTCGCCGCCGCGAGGATCGATCGAACGGAGGCGGGCGGGGAGCAACGCCAGATCGGCGGCGCAGCGGGCGCGGGCGGCGGCCGCCGAGAGATCGACGCCGACCCGCGGACCGAAGACCTCTTGCAGGACGGGCTCGCCCGGCAGCGGCTCGCCGTCGACGCCGACCACGTCCTCGAGGCCGGCGTCGTCGAGCCCGCTGCGGAAGACCTGCTTCGGGCCTGCCGAGGAGCCCTTGCCCGACGAGCGCTTCTGCACCGCGACCAGGCGGCCGGCGGCGTCCTCGAGCGCGACCAGCTTGTAGACCGCGCCGAGCGACGGGGCGTCCGGCGTCGCCACCGCCATCGTGCCTACGCCGAACGCGTCGACCGGGACGTGCCCGCGGGTGAGCGCGTCGATGCGGTGCTCGTCGAGGTCGTCCGACAGCACGATGCGGGTGCCCGCCATGCCGGCGACGTCGAGCCGCGTGCGCGCGTGCAGGGCGAGGGTCGCCAGGTCGCCCGAGTCGATGCGCACGCCGCCGATCGAGGGGCGCGAGGTGCGCGCGCCGTTCGACGCGGCGATGGCCCGGTCGACGCCGCGCAGGGTGTCGAAGGTGTCGACCAGCGCCGTGGCCGGGACCTCGAAGGTCTCGGCGAACGCCTCGAACGACGCGCGCTCGCCCTCCTCGCCGTGGTCGGCCGCGTGCGCGAGCACGAAGGCGTGCGCCATGGTGCCGCTCACGGGGACGCCCCACCGGCGCGCGGCCTCCTCGTTGGAGGTGCCGGCGAACCCGGCGATCCACGCCGCCCGCGCCGCCGCGACCGCGGCGTGCTCGTGCGTGCGCCGGGTGCCGAACTCGAAGCAGTCGCGACCCCGCGCGGCGAGCACGATGCGGGCGCACTTCGAGGCGACGCGCGTGTCGTGGTTGATGATCGAGAGCAGCAGCGTCTCGACGAGCTGCGCCTCGGCGAGGGTGCCCTCGACGCGGAGCAGCGGCTCGCCCGGGAAGCAGACGCGGCCCTCGGGCACCGCGAGGACCCGCCCGCGGAACCGGAACCGCTCGAAGAGGTCTCGGACGGAGCGATGCCGGAAGGCCGGGCCGAGGAACGAGTCGGCCTCGAGCCAGGCGAGATCGTCCGAGGAGAAGCGCAGCTCACGCAGCGCCTCGACCGCGCGGCCGACGCCGCAGGCGACGAGGAACCGCCGCGACGGCGGCAGCCGGCGCACGAACAACTCGAACGCCGCTCTTCGCTCCGCGAGCCCCGTGCGCGCATACGCGGCGAGCATCGTGAGCTGGTAGCGATCGGTGTGCAGGGCGAGGGACATGGGGACCTCGAAGAGGAGGGGAGCACGGGCCGGCCCCCGACGGGGCCGGGGATCCTCGGTGGCCTTCCCACGGCTAGTTTGAGCATTATGTGCTCAAAGTCAATTGGCCCGATCTCCCGGCATTTCCCGCGCCGGGGGGACCGAGATGCGCGCGCGCCGGGGCCGTCTGCGACGGGCCTGTGCATATTTGGGCAACTTGGCATATTATGGACATGCTTGGGGTCCGGCGGGCTCCGCCGGCGCACGGAGGCAAAACATGGCAACCGAAAGAAGGAACTCGGCCGCACGTCACGAGGCGCCGCGCACGCCGCGCGACCCGGTCGCGCTCCCCGCCGTCGCGGCGACCGGACGTCGGCGCGCGTTCGCGTCGTCGGTGGCGAAGGCCGCGACCCAGCCGGAGGTCCTCATCCGCGAGCACGACGTGTTCTCTCCCGGGCAGGTCATCGCCGACACGTACGTCATCCGCGAGCTGATCGGCGAAGGCGGGATGGGCCAGGTCTTCGAGGCCTACGATCGCAACGTCGCGCGCAACGTCGCGATCAAGGCCTCGTGGCCGCACGTCGATCCGTCGTTCCTCAAGCGCGAGGCGCAGGCGCTCGCGGCCATCCGGCACCCCGCGGCGGTGACCGTCTACGCGAGCGGATGCCACCAGGGCACCTGGTTCGTCGCGATGGAGCGGCTGCGCGGAGAGCCGCTCGACGTCCACCTCGCCCGCCGCGGCCGCCTGGCCGTCACCGAGGTGACCGAGATCCTCATCGCGCTCGCCGACGCCCTGGTCGCGGTGCACGACACCGGCATCGTGCACCGCGACGTCAAGCCGTCGAACATCATGTTGCTGCCGAACCGGCGCCTGGTGCTGATGGACTTCGGCCTGTTCGGCACCGACGGCACCGGCGCGACGCTCGAGGTCTCCGGCACGCCCGACTACATGGCGCCCGAGACGGCCACCGGCCTGGTGCAGCCGCGCGACGAGTACCTCGTGGACATCTACGCGATCGGCGTGGTCGCCTTCGAGCTGCTGACCGGCGAGCTGCCGTTCGGCCGCGGCAGCGCGTACGCGACGATGCGCAAGCAGGTGCAGTCGACGGTGCCGAGCCTGCTGAAGCTCCGGCCCGACGTCCCGGCCGCGCTCGAGGCGCTGGTCAACGAGCTGCTCGAGAAGAACCCCGACGCGCGGCCGCGCTCCGCCGCGGTCGTCGTGGAGCGCCTGCGGAGCATCCGCAGCGCGATGCTCGCCGCGCCGTTCCGCGTGCTGGTCGTCGACGACGATCCCAACGTCGCGCGCGTGATCCAGCACTACGTGAAGTCGACGGCGCCCGACGCCGAGGTGGCGACGGCGCCCGACGCGCGCACCGCGCTGCGGCTCATGGCGGAGACGCCGCCCGACCTCGCGCTCGTCGATCTGCAGATGCCGCAGATGAGCGGCCTCGAGCTGGTCATGTACCTCGGCGGGGCGCACCGCGCGCACATCGCCATCGTCAGCGCCGGCGCGATGCCCGGCGACGTCGAGCTGCTGCGCTCCCTCGGGATCACCAGCGTGATCCGCAAGGACGAGCGCCTCCGCGGCGAGGTCGCGGCGTGCGTGCGCAGCGCGCGGCAGCGCTGGCGCGACGGCGCGGCGCGCTAGGTCGTCCGTTTCTGGTGCGCGCGGGCGCTGCTGTCGACCGACGACTGACGGCTGACGACCGGCGGATCGACGTAGTCGACGATCTCGCCGCGGAAGGTCCGCAGCGAGGTCGTGCCCTCGCCGCGGGCGATCACGTACTCGGGGCCGACGGGGACCTTTCCGCGGCCGCCGGGCGTGTCGACGATCAGCTTCGGGAGCGCGATCCCGGTGAGGCGCCCCTGCAGGCGCTCCATGATCGCGATGCCGGTGGAGAGCGGCGTGCGGAGGTGCCCGGTGCCCCGCACCGGATCGGCCTGCAACAGGTAGTACGGGCGCACCCTTCGCCTGATCAGCCCGCGGAACAGCTGCTCGAGCACGTCGGCGTCGTCGTTGACGCCGCGCAGGAGCACCGTCTGGTTCATCACCGGGAAGCCCGCATCGACCAGCCGCGCCACCGCGCGCTCGCTCGCAGGCGTCAGCTCCTTCGGGTGGTTGAAGTGGGTCATCAGCCAGATCGGGTGGAGCCCCTTGAGCGCGCGCACGAGCTCGGTCGTGATCCGCTGCGGCATCGTCACCGGACAGCGGCTGGCGAGGCGGATGGTGTCGATCGACGGCACCGCGCGGACCGCGGCGAGCACCGCGCGCAGGCGGTCGGTCGCCATCAGCAGCGGATCGCCGCCGGAGACGATCACGTCGCGCACCTCCGGGTGCGCGTGCAGCCACGACACGATGCGCTCGAGCTTGTCGCGGGCGATGGCGCCGCCGCCGTCGCCGACCATGCGCGACCGCGTGCAGAACCGGCAGTAGACGCCGCAGCGATCGGTCGCGAGCAGGAGCACCCGATCGGGGTACCGCCGCACCAGCGACGGCACGACCTCGTGCTCCTCCTCGCCGAGCGGATCGCGGAGATCGCCCGGCACCTCGGCCCCCTCTTCGGCCGTGGGCACGCACTGCCGCCGGATCGGGCAGGCGGGATCACGCGCGTCGCAGAGCGACAGGTAGTAGGGCGTGATCGACATCGGGAACCCGGCGGCGACCGCCCGACGGGCGCCGCGCCGCTCGGCGTCGGTGAGGTCGAGGGCGGCTTCGAGCGCCTCGACCGTCGTGATGGCGTTGCGCGCCTGCCAGTGCCAGTCGCCCTTTCGCTGGGGACCGTGGGGACGGGTGGGACGGTGGGGACGGCGCCCGGCGGCCGGGCCGGGGGGCGCGTTTTCCGGCGGCTTTTCGAGCATGGGGAGGGCGGACATCGCGGCCAGACCCCCTTTAGCGCGTCCGCCCGCCCTCGTCGCATGGCCGCCGTGCCCTCGTCGCATGGCCGCCGTGGCCTCGTCGCATGGCCCGCCGTGGCCGGCGGGGGGGGCCGCCCTGGAGCTTGACGAATGATACGGCCCGACTAGAGTGCGCACCCCCCCAAGGACCTACGGTCCCGAAGGGCTCCGCATCGAGCCCGGTCCGCGCGGACCCGGCCGAGCGGGACGAATCGCGCCCCTCCCCGCCTTGCGGCGGGGGCGGAAAGGAAAGGACGGCACCATGCCGAAGACGAAGACCAACCGCGCAGCCGCGAAGCGCTTCAAGATCAGCGGCTCGGGCCGTGTCCGGCGCTCCAAGGCCGGCGGCAACCACATGATGCAGGAGAAGTCGCGCAAGCGAATTCGCCGCCTCCGCAACAACGACATGGTCGACTCGACCCGCGAGAAGCAGATCAAGCGTCTGCTCCCCTACGGCTGAAAGGCAGGAGACTGAGCCATGCCCAGGGTCAAACGAGGGTTCAAGGCGCGTCGTCGTCGTAACCGCGTGATGCGCCACGCGAGTGGTTTCTACTCGGCGCGCGGCCGCCAGTTCGCGTCGGCCGTCGAGGCGGTGCGCAACGCGTGGCAGTACTCGTACATCCACCGCCGCACGAAGAAGCGTGAGTTCCGCCGCCTGTGGATCGCGCGCATCAACGCCGCGGCCCGCTCGCTCGGCACCAGCTACTCGAAGCTGGTCCACGCGCTGAAGCAGGCGAACATCGGCCTCGACCGCAAGGTCCTCGCCGACCTCGCCGTCGTGCACCCCGAGGCGTTCAAGGCCGTCGTCGGCGCCGCCAAGAGCTGACGCCTCGCGAGGCGATCATGACCGAGGCCTCTCTCGTACGAGGGAGGCCTCGTCATGTTTGTGCCGCCGTCGCGCGATCGCGACGATCGCAGCGGCGACCGCGAGCCACGCTGCCTCGGACGAGCGCGCGCGCCCGGGCACGCCGCACCCGCAGCCCGCGTCGTCGTCCGCCTCGCTCGCCAGCGCGACGCACTTCGCGCCGTCGCACGCGAACCCGGCCGCGCAGTCGGTCGTCTGCGTGCACTGCTTGGGGCAGGTCCCGCTCGGAGGATCGCAGAGGTAAGCGCCGCACGCGCTCGCCGTCCCGTCCGTCGCGATCGCCTGGGAGCGATCGTCGCTGCACTTCGCCGTCTTCGGCACGCAGCTGCCGGCCGCGCAGCCGTAGCCAGGGGCGCAGCCGGGGTCGCCCGCGCACGTCGCCGCGCAGGCGCTCGGGCTCGCGCACGCGTAGTTGCCCGGACAGGCCTCGGGCGAAGAGCACGCGCCCTTGCCGTCGCAGCTCGCGAGCTTCGCGTCGGCGCACCCGGCGCCGCACGCGGTCTTCGCGTCCGGGAACGCGCAGGTCGCCGCGGCTCCGTCGCAGGTTCCGGCGCAAGGCGTCCCGGCCCCGGCGCACGGCGCGCGTCCGCCGCGCGGCGCGCCTTTGACCTTCGCGCAGAGCCCCTCGCTGCCCGGCAGATCGCACGCCTCGCAGCTGCCGGTGCACGCGACGTCGCAGCACACACCGTCGACGCAGCGACCCGACGTGCACTCGCGGCCGGCGGCGCACTTGTCGCCGTTGCGGAACTTGGAGAGGCACGCGCCGGTCGTCGTGCAGTACGCGTCCGACGCGCAGTCGGTGTCTGCGCTGCAGGTCGCCTTGCACGCGGTGGCGCCGCAGGCGAACGGCGCACAGGGGACCGTCGCCGTGTTGCACAAGCCGCTGCCGTTGCACGTGCTGCCGGTGACGCTGCCGCCCGTGCACGACGTCGATCCGGACCCGCACGGCGTGCCCGCGCTCGCGAAGGTGCGGCACGCGCCCTTGCCGTCGCACATGCCGTCGGCCTTGCACGAGCCGGGATAGCCCGGATCGATCGCGCACTCGCCGTCGGGATCCGTGCCGGCCGTCACCGGGCCGCATGCGCCGTCGACGCCGGAGCCCTTCTTGGCTGCGCTGCAGGCCTCGCACTTGCTCGTGCAAGGTTTGTCGCAGCAGACGCCATCGACGCACGAGCCGCTGAGGCACTCGCGCGCCTCGGAGCAGCTCGCGCCGGCGGCGCGCTTTGCGACACAAACTGTCGCAAGGCAGTAGTTGGCGGTCGCGCAGTCGCCGTCGGCGGCGCAGGTGGCGGGGCAGACGCCCGCCTTGCACACGTACCGGCCGCACGCCGTCGTGCCGTTCGCCTTGCACGCACCGGCGCCGTCGCACACCTGCGCGTTGGTGGAGGTCGAAGCGTCGGCGCACGTCGCGGGCGCGCAGAGCTTCCGCGGATCGGTGCCGGCGGCCGCGAATCCGCACGTTCCGTCGGAGCCGCTGCCCTTGCGCACGGCCGAGCAGGCTTCGCACGGCGCGGTGCACGCCTTGTCGCAGCAGACGCCGTCGGCGCAGCTCCCCGACAGGCAGTTGAAGTCCTCGGTGCACGCGCCCGAAAGCGGTAGCTGCGGGAGCTTCGCGACGAACGCGTCCGACGGGCCGCCGAGCGTCGCGTCGAAGGCGCCGGCGGTCGGGAAGTCGGCCGACTGCGTGGTGCCCGCGACGTACAGCGTCCCGCCCGGGTGGAACGCGATGGCGTTGGCGCCGTCGTATCCGGCGCCGCCGAGGTACGAAGACCAGACGAGCGTGCCGCCGCTGGCCACCTTGGTGAGGAACGCGTCGGAGGCGCCGCCGAGCGTCGTGTCGAAGCCGCCCTTGGACGGGAAGTCGGACGACTGCGCGTACCCCGCGACCAGCACGTTGCCGCTGCCGTCCGTCGTGACTCTCGTCGCGCCGTCGCCGCCCGTGCCGCCGAGATAGCTCGACCACACGAGCGTGCCCGCCCCGCTCACCTTCGTGACGAACGCGTCGTCGCACCGCTGGGGTCCGCACGACCCGCCACCCCAGATCGTGTCGAACCCGCCGGTGCTCGGGAAATTGCCCGAGCGGGTCTGACCCACGAGCAGCACGGCTCCGCTCGCGTCGATCGCGACGGAGGCGCCGTTCTCGATGTCGTTCCCTCCGAGATACGACGACCACGCGAGCGTGCCCCCGCTGCTCACCTTGGTGACGAACGCGTCGGAGAGGCCGCCGTAGGTGGTCTGGAATCCGCCGGTGGTCGGGAAATCGGCCGACTGCACCATGCCGACGACCAGCGCGTCGCCGCTCGGGTCGATGGCGACGCCGCGCGCGAAGTCGTGGCTCGATCCGCCGAGATACGACGACCAGGCGATCGCTCCGGCGCCGCTGATCTTCGTGATGAACGCGTCGTAGGCGCCGCCGCTGCCGCCGAGACTCGTGTCGAACCCGCCGCTGCTCGGGAAGTCGGCCGAGGTCGTGGCGCCCACGACGAAGAGGTTCCCGCCAGTATCGACGGCGACGCTGCTCGCGTAGTCGGGCGCGCTGCCGCCGAGATACGACGACCACGCGATCGTCCCGGCGCTCCCGAGCTTCGTCACGAAGCCGTCCATGAGGTTCAGCGTCGTGTCGAACCCGCCCGTGGCCGGGAAGTCGGCGGAGTCGGTGCCGCCCGTGACGAAGACGTTCCCGCTCCCGTCGACGGCGATCCCGTTTGCGCCGTCGTCGCCCGCGCCGCCCAGGTACGTCGACCAGACGTGCGCTCCGGAGGCCGTGACCTTCGTCACGAACGCGTCGCGTTCGCCGCCGCCGAACGAGGTGTCGAGCCCCGCGGTCGCCGGGAAATCGCCGGATTTCGTGCTACCCGCGAGGAGGACGTTCCCGGCCGCGTCGATCGTCATCGCGACGGTGCCCTCGTCGCCGCCGCCGCCGAGGTACGAAGACCACGACACCGCGGGATCGATCACGACAGGCACGTCGCCGCTCCACCCGTCGAGCTCGAATCCGACGTGACCGTCGCGCGCGACGTGGCGGATCCCGAGCTCGCGGCGCTGGCCGGCGTCGACCGCGAACGCGCGCAACCCGGTGACGCGCAGCAGGCCACGGCCGGTGTCGACCTCGAGATCGCGCCCCTCGTTTGCGACGCGAACTTCGCGCGGTCCCGTCCACTGCAGCGCGATTGCGCGGGGATCGGCGCCGGGCGAGAGGACGAATCGATACGCGAACCCGCCGCGCGCGGGCTCGACGACGAGATCGATCCCGGGATAGGCCTCCTCCCACGCGAGCTGCCCGAAGGTCGGCGCGCCGGCGCGCCATCGCGACGAGTCCCCGACGTGATCGTTCACCACGCCGCGCAGCGGGCGCTCCGCGACGGGCCCCTGCCGACGTGCGCCCACGAGCCGGGCCCGTACGCCGAATCGGCCCCCGTCCACCGCGAGCGAGAGTGCGAACCCCTCGTCGTCGAAGAACGCCGACGACTCTCGTCGCCGCAGCACGAACCGCTCGGAGCCATCCGTCGTCTTCACGAAGGACGAGGGGACGACGAACGCACGCGGATCCGCGGCGCCCGGGCGATCGCCGTCGAGCGCGCGCAGCGCACGCCGCGCGACGCGCGCCTCCTCCGTGCCTGCATGAGCGTGCGCAAACGCCGACGCACCCGCGTCGACGACGGACCCGCTCGCACCGTCGCACCCCGCCGCCAGCGCGATCGCCAACACACGACCCAAGCCGACGAACGTTCGCCTCATGACTCCGCTGCCCCCTTGGCCCCAGGAGATCACGGTTGCGAAAATTGAGAAAGGGGCGCTCGCGGCGAGCCTTCCCCCGCCTCGCCCGCCCGTCCGCTTCCGCGTTCGCGTTCGTGTTCTAGAGCTTCAGGCTCGCCGGCCCGAACGCCCCCGGCAGGATCTCGTCGAGCCGCACGAGCCTCCGCGCCCCCGTCGTCTGCGATACCAGCAGGATCGGCAGCCGCGGCGCGAACTCGTTCAGCGTCTGCCGGCACAACCCGCACGGATACGCCGGCTCGGCGGCGCGGGTCATCACCACGCACGCGTCGTAGATGCGACGGCCGCTCGCGACGGCGGCGCTCACCGCGCCGCGCTCCGCGCAGATCGTGCCGCCGTAGCTCGCGTTCTCGACGTTGCACCCGGCCACCACCGAGCCATCTCCGCACGCGAGCGCGGCGCCGACCGCGTAGCTCGAGTACGGCGCGTACGCGTTGGCCATCGCGGCGCGCGCGGCGTCGATGAGCGGGTTCCACGCGGGATCGTCGGCCGAGTCGTAGGGCATCGCGTCCATCCTCACTTGAACAGGCCTTTGAGCTTCCCGAAGCCCTTCTCGTTGCCCGACGACTTCTTGGTCACCGAGGTGGGCTTCGGCGCCGCCGACGTCGAGGCCGACGGGGCCGCGGAGGCCGACGCCGACACGGACGTCGAGGGCGCGTGCGCCGCCGCGGCGGGTTTGCGGCGGGGCCTCGCGTCTTCTTCTTCGTCCGTCGTCGGAGCGCCGCCGCGCAGCATGACGAAAAGCAGCGGCGCGAGCAGCACCAGCGCGATCGCGCCGGCCACCCACGCGCGCCGCGGCCGCGCCCACGCGAGCAGCCGCGCGGACGGCTTCGCCGTCGGGGCCGCGACCGCCGGCGCAGCCGCGGTCGCCTCGTCAGGGGTCGCCGACAGCGAGCGTTCGGCCGCCTCGAGCAGCGCGAGCGCCGCCGGGACGTCGGCGGGCCGCGCGTCGCGGCTCCGTTCGAGCAGCCGGGCGACGAACGTCTCGAGCTCGGGCGTGATGGTGACGCCCGCCGGGGCCTTGGTCTCGAGCGCCGGCGCGACCTCGGCGAGCTGGTGCGCGACCGCCTCGAGCGGCTCCCCCTCGAAGGGCAGCTTGCCGGTGATCATCTCGAAGACGATCACGCCGATGGCGTAGAGGTCCGCGCGCTCGTCGACGATCTCGCCGTGCGCCTGCTCGGGCGGCATGTAGACCGGCGTGCCGTACACCCTGCCGGCGCGCGTCAGGTTCTTGCCGGGCGGGGGCACGCTCTCGCGCGTGTCGAGCTGCTTCGGATCGACCTTGGCGATGCCGAAGTCGAGCACCTTCACCGCCGTCCGGGCGTCGCTCGGCGGGCCGGACTCGGGCGCCCGCGACGCCTGATCGGCGAGCATCACGTTCTCGGGCTTGAGGTCTCGATGCACGACCCCCTTGGCGTGCGCCGCGCCGGCCGCGCCGAGAATGCGTCGCGCGATCTCGAGCGCGCGCGCGGGAGGCAGCGGGCCCTCCTTGATCGTCTTGCGGAGGCTCTGCCCGGCGACGTACTCGAGCACCAGGAAGAAGGTGCCGTCCTCGTCGCGACCGAAGTCGGTGCCGGCGGCGATCGCGGGATGGGTCACGTTCGCCGCGGCGACCGCCTCGCGCTCGAAGCGCGCCACGATTTCGGGTGTGGCGATGCGCGCGTCGAGGATCTTCAGCGCGTAGCGCTTCCGCAGTTGGAGGTGCTCGGCGAGCCAGACCTCGCCGACGGCGCCCGCGCCGAGCATGCGTTCGAGCTTGTAGCGCCCGGCGACGAGCTTGCCGGCGAAGCCGGCCGCCACGAGTCGCTCCGTCGGCGCCATTCGCGGGAGCCTAGCGCCCCACGGCGGTGAAGCTCAAAATTCGCTGGAGAACGCGAACACGCCGCCGCGGCCCATGAAGCCGGAGGTCGGAGCCACCAGGAGTCGACCGACACCGACGAACTCCGCCGTCATGAAGTTGCGCCCGGTCACGGCGAGCGGGAACGTCAGGACGACCGACTTGCTCAGCTCCACCGTGCGCGTCTCGCCGAGCATCGGCAGCGCCAGCGCAGCGGCGGTCGAGGTGCCGACCACCGGCAGCCCGGTGATGCGCGAGTAGTCCTGGCGCGCGCGGACGACCGGGTGCTCCATCACCTCGCGAAGATCGAGGATCGCGTGCGGCAGGAAGAAGTCCGCGGTCAGCGTGGAACGGGGCGCGGCCTCCTGCAGGAACAGGCGCGGCGCGGCGAGGACATCGGCCGTGGAGGCGCTCACCGCGGCCGTCGCGAGGGCGACCGAGGCAGCGATGGACGCGGACAGCAGCGCGGCGACGACTCTCATCTGACTTCTTGGATGAGCATGAGAGATGCCGTTGCCTTCGTCCAGGAGATTCCTCAACGAATTCAGTGTTCTGTACACGCGTGTGCCACACGGTGCGCGCGGCCGCCACGCCTCAGGATCGATGCTTCGAGTCATCGATCCGCGAAAAAGCCCGGAGATTCCGCCCTGCCGGGGTGCTGCGCAGAGTCCGCGCCGCGCGTCGTTCATGCGTGAAGTCACGCAGGACCGAATTGTGCGGCCTTGTGCGGAAGCGCGCCTCGCCGTACGTACATCCTACCGACATGGCGAACTCCCCGAAGGGTGAGGGCACCGGCGATCTCGAGGTCCTCCCCGTCCTACCGCTGCGAAATGCGGTGCTCTATCCGGCCCAGGTGGTGCCGATCAACGTCGGGCGCCCCCGCAGCGTCCGCCTGATCGAGGAGCTGTTCGGCCGCGAGCGGCCGTACGTGGCCATCGCGGCGCAGCGTAAGGCCGAGGTCGAGGAGCCGAGCTTCAAGGATCTCTACGAGGTCGGCGTCATCGCCAAGATCGTGAAGGTCATCCGCATGAGCGCCGGCAGCTACAGCGTGGTGCTGCAAGGCGCCGCCCGCATGCGCGTCCTCGAGCCGCTCGGCCTCGAGCCGTACATGCGCGCGCGCATCCAGCGCTTGCACGACCGGCTCGATCGCGACGTCGAGCTCGACGCGCTCGGCACGACGCTCCGCGAGACCACGCGCGAGGTGCTCGAGCTGTCGACCAACCTCCCGCGCGAGACGGCTGGCATCCTCGACAACGTGCGCGAGCCCGGCGCGCTCGCCGATCTCATCGCCTCCAACTTCCCGACCGAGGTCGCGTCGATCGACGACAAGCAGCAGGTGCTGCAGACGTTCGACGTCAAATCGCGCGTGAAGTTCGTGCTGCAGCTCGTCTCGCGCCAGCTCGAGCTGCTCAAGGTGAAGAAGGAGATCTCCTCCATGGTCCAGGAGGAGATGGGCAAGTCGCAGCGCGAGTACATCCTCCGCCAGCAGCTGAAGGCCATCCGCGAGGAGCTCGGCGAGGGCGGCGAGGAGGACGAGCTCGAGGAGCTCCGCGACCGCATCGCGAAGGCGGGCCTGCCGCCCGACGTCGACAAGATCGCCAAGAAGCAGCTGGCGCGGCTCCAGAGCATCCCGCAGCAGAGCGCGGAGTTCGGCGTCACCCGCAACTACCTCGACTGGATCGCCGACCTGCCGTGGAGCATCCGCACCGACGACAAGCTCGACGTGCAGGACGTCCGGCGTTGCCTCGACGAGGACCACTACGGCCTCGAGAAGATCAAGAAGCGCATCGTCGAGTACATCGCCGTGCGCAAGCTCGCGCCCAACAAGAAGGGTCCGATCCTCTGCCTCGTCGGCCCGCCCGGCGTCGGCAAGACCTCGCTCGGCCGCTCCATCGCGCGCGCCACCGGTCGCAAGCTCCATCGCATCTCGCTCGGCGGCGTGCGCGACGAGGCCGAGATCCGCGGCCATCGCCGCACCTACGTCGGCGCGCTCCCCGGCCGCATCATCCAGGGGCTGCGCAAGGTGAAGTCGAAGAACCCGATCCTGCAGCTCGACGAGGTCGACAAGCTCGGCGTCGACACGCGCGGCGATCCCTCGGCGGCGCTCCTCGAGCTGCTCGACCCGGCGCAGAACGACACCTTCACCGACCACTACCTCGACGTGCCGTTCGACCTGTCGCAGGTGATGTTCCTCGCGACGGCGAACAACCGCGACACGATCCCCGGTCCGCTCCTCGACCGCATGGAGGTCATCGACATCGCCGGCTACACGCGGCAGGAGAAGAAGCACATCGCGATCGACTACGTGATCCCCAAGCAGCTCCAGGAGCACGGGCTGACGCCCGAGCGCGTCGACTTCCTGCCCGATGGCGTCGAGAAGATCGTCGACAGCTACACGCGCGAGGCCGGCGTCCGCGGGCTCGAGCGCGAGATCGGCAGCGTGTGTCGCTGGGCCGCGATGAAGGTCGCCGAGGGCGAGGACCTCCGCGCCAGGGTCACCCCGGAGCTGGTCACGCAGATCCTCGGGCCCGAGAAGCACGTCCCCGATCTCGCCGAGCGCACCGCGCAGGTCGGCCTCGTCGCCGGCCTCGCGTGGACGCCGTCCGGCGGCGATCTGCTGTTCATCGAGTGCAACACCATGCCGGGCAAGGGGAACTTCACGCTCACCGGCAACCTGCGCAACGTGATGCAGGAGTCGGCGCACGCCGCGTGGTCGTTCGTCCGTGCGCACCTCCCCGATCTGCACGTGCCGCTCGAGGTGCAGCAGAAGCTCGACATCCACCTGCACGTCCCGCACGGCGGCACGCCCAAGGACGGTCCGAGCGCCGGCATCACGATGTTCACCGCCATCGTCTCGCGCCTGACCCACTGCCCGGTGCGTCACGACGTGGCGATGACCGGCGAGATCACGCTCCGCGGCATGGTCCTGCCGATCGGCGGCCTCAAGGAGAAGGTCCTCGCGGCGCACCGCGCCGGCATCAAGAAGGTCATCTTCCCCCACCGGAACATCCGCAACCTCGAGGACATCCCCGAGGAGATCCGCAAGGACATCGAGATGGTCCCGGTCAAGAAGGTGAGCGAGGTGCTCGAGCACGTGCTCCTGCCGCCGGAGCCGGGGCCGCGCTGGGCGATGCCGGCGGAGCCGGCGGAGACGGCGGAGGCTGAGGCACGGTAGACGCGGACGCGAAACGCGCACGCGAACGCGGACGCGTCGCTCGGCGGCAACGGTCCGCGACGCGGCTGCGCGAGGTCGCGTCGCGGCAGGCGAGGCCCGCGCGATGACCGTCCGAGCAACAGCGGATTGGTCGGGCGCATCCAGCGGTGAGCATGCGCCGATTCCTCAGGGAGAACTCCCTCGGGCTCGTCCTGCTCGGGTTGTTCCTCGCGACGCTCGCGGGCAACGCGCTCGCAGGCTGGCACGTCGACTCGGAGGAGCGGCGGCTCCACCAGCAGGCGCCGATCGCGTTCGCGTCGTACCTCACGAGCTCGCACTTCCTCGAATCGGTGGCGGAGAACTGGGAGAGCGAGTTCCTCCAGATGGCCGCGTACGTGTGGCTCACGGCGTGGCTGCGTCAGAAGGGCTCGGCAGAGTCGAAGCCGCTCGGCCCCGACGAACGCGAAGAGATGGAGCTGCGGCCGCATCCGTGGGCCCCTCGCGTCGTATTCCGCGGCGGGCTCCTGCTGAAGTTGTACTCGAGCTCCCTCTCGATCGCGTTGGCGGCGTTGTTCGTCGTCTCGTTCATGCTGCACGCGGTCTCCGGCGCGGCGAAGCACAACGAGGAGATGAGGCTGCACGGCGGCGAGGGGCTGTCGGTGCTCGGGTACGTGCGCACCGCCCAGTTCTGGTTCGAGTCGATGCAGAACTGGCAGAGCGAGTTCCTCGCGGTCCTCGCGATCGTGCTGCTGTCCATCGGGCTGCGGCAGCGCGGCTCGCCGGAGTCGAAGCCGGTCAACGCGCCGCACGCCGTGACCGGCGAAGAGGTCTGACGGTCGCGGTCGGGTCGAGGCGAGCGTCACCTGCAGGAGAGCGCGCTCGCGCTCGCGCGATCACTCGACCGGCACGCACTGCCACATCGACGGTCCCTGCGTGTCCGGCTCGCAGGTGCACTTCATCTTCTTGCCGTCCTGCACGTAGGGGCACTCCTGGTGCGCGGAGTTGCACCCCTTCGCCACGGGGTAGGCGTTCGGGCACGAGCCGCTCGAGCCGGAGGAGTCCTTGCGATCGCACCCGGCCAGGCAGGCGGCGATGACGAGCACGACGAGGATCGAGCGCATGAAACGAGCGTACGGGCGCGCATCGATCGACGTCCAGTGCGTTCCCCCGTGCAGGAACTTGGCCCCGCCCTCGCGTCCATGGCTCGTTCGGCCCACCTGCAAGCAGCGCCCCTCGCGCCTGCTGCCCGGAGGACTGCCGAACATGCGTCTGCCGCTCGCTGCCCTGATCCTCGCGTCCCTCACGTTCGCGTCCTCCGCGCTCGCCGACGCGAAGAAGCCGGCGCACCCTCCGACCGCCGGCGCCGCGAAGGACGGCAAGGCCGGAAAGCCGAAGAAGCACGGTCCGACCGCGAAGCTCGATCACAAGCTCGATCACAAGAACGCGGCGAAGAAGGACGATCTGAAGAAGATCGAGCCGGCGAAGACCGAGGCCGAGAAGAAGCCCGTGGCCAAGAGCGACAAGGCCGCGGCCGGCAAGGCCGGAGACAAGAGCGACAAGGTTGCCGACAAGAGCGACAAGGTCGCCGACAAGACCGAGAAGGCGCCGAAGACCGAGCCGAAGACGGCCAAGGCCCCCGACGCCGACGAGCCGCCGGAGGAGCTCACCGGAGCGCTCCCGCAGAAGAAGCTCGCCGACAAGAAGAAGAAGGACGCGAAGAAGGACGACGCGAAGTCGGACGGCAAGCCCGAGGCGAAGCCGGACGGCAAGCCCGACGCGAAGAAGGGCGACAAGCTCCTCCCGCTGCCGCACGGCGGAAAAGCCCCGAAGGAGAGCTCCGGTCTCGAGTTCCAGAAGCTCCAGAAGAAGCCCCTCGTCGAGAAGAAGGGGAAGATGAAGGCCTGCCTCAGCCCGGCGGTGACCTTCGCGCGCCTCGGTCAGGCCACCGACGTCAGCTTCTCGCTCACCACCTGCGCCGGCGGCACCGCGCCCGGCGCGGTCGAGAACCTCAGCATCCTCGCGCGTCCCTACGACGTGCCGGCGCCCAACGTCGCCCAGCCGATCGCGATCCTCGCGCTGCCGAAGAAGACCGCCAAGCCGAGCAAGGCGCTGGCGATGCCGACCGACGAGATCGCGCCCGGCATCCGGCGCATCGATCCCGGGATGGTGTCGCGGCTGCAGGCGATCGCCAACCGCTTCCCCGGCAAGACCATCACGCTGGTGAGCGGCTATCGTCCCGCGTCGAAGGGCAGCCCGCACCAGGCCGCGCGCGCGTTCGACCTCCGCATCGACGGCGTGACCAACGAGGCGCTCGTCGCCTACTGCAAGACGCTCCAGGACACCGGCTGCGGCTACTACCCGAACTCGTACTTCGTGCACGTCGACGTGCGCCCCGCCGGCGTCGGTCACGTGTACTGGATCGACGTCAGCGGTCCCGGCGAGAAGCCGAGCTACGTCAAGCAGTGGCCGCTGCCCGAGAAGGCGAAGCCGGCCGACATGGCGAAGACCGGCGAGCCGAAGGTCGCCGCGAAGGAGGCGAAGGACGCCACTCCGGAGACGGAGATCACCGGCGCGCCGGCGACGACGAACCCGGACGAGATCGGCACGCTCGAGGACGTCGACGACGAGCCCTCGACTCCGGCGTCGACGAACTGAGACGCTCGGCTGCGCGTCGACCTCGCGTCGGCTGAAGCGCGGGTCGAAGATCGAAGCCAAGAACACGCATCAGTGCAGGTGCAGGCGGCCGGTGGCGACCAGCCAGCCGACCAGGCCGCCGATCACCAGCGCGCCGATCATGATCAGCGCCGAGACGCGCGCGGGCGGCGCGGGGCGCTGCTGCCAGCCGACGGGGTTCTTCCGGATCAGGCGCTTGGCGACGACGAGCGCGATCGCGCTGTCGCTCGCGACGCCGAGCAGGCCGGCGGTGCAGCGGATGGCCAGCTCGGTCGACTGCGAGCCCTTGTCGGTCGGCCCCTCGCTCTCCTTGCGTGCGACGGCGTAGATCAGCCCGAGGTTCGGCGGCAATCGCCCCGCCTGCTCGGCCGGTCCGAGCGCCCGCAGCACGGCGTTCCAGTCGCCGGCGCGAAGCAGCGGCTCGAGGACCTCGAGGCGCGGGTCGGCGTTGGTGACGACGTGGGGCTGCGCGGCATGTGCGCGATCGGCGCCGGTGCCGAGCGTGGTGGCGAGCTCCGGCCGCCGCCGCGGCTCCTCGACCTCGATGCTGCGGGCGGGTGGGCGCTCGGACGGCCGCTCGGCCGCCGGCTCGCGCGGCGGATGCGCCGAGGACGTCGGCGCCAACGCGGTGACGTCGGGCACCGGGATCGACGATCCGGTGACGAGCGACGGCCCGGGCGCGGGCTCCACCGAGGGCAAGGGCGCCGGCTCCACCGAGATCCGCTTCTCCGGCGGAATGCTCTCCTCGCGCCGCGGATCGCGCCGGTCGCGGACCACCTGTTCGTCGATGTTGCGCCGACTGCTCATCACCACGATCGTGACACGGCACAGGCGCAGGCGACCAACTTCTCACCGCCGCTCGCCGCGCCGGGCGGGCGCGAGCAACCGCCGCGCGAACGGATCTACACTGCCTGCCGTGCAGACCGATCGGCTGGAGGTCCGGCTGACGCCCGATCGCGGCCGTGGCGTATTCGCCCGCGTCCCGATCGAAGACGGCGAGGTCATCGAGGACTGCCCGGTCATCGTGGTGCCCGAGGAGCAGGTGGCGGCGATGGGCGGGACCATCCTCCACGAGTACTTCTTCCGCTGGGGCGGCACGCACGACGCGGGCGCCATCGCGCTCGGATTCGGCTCGCTCTACAACCACAGCGACGATCCGAACGCGATGTACGTGCGCAAGTACGAGCTCGGCATCCTGACGTTCGTCGCGCTGCGCGCGATCGCCGCCGGGGAAGAGATCACGGTGAGCTACCACGGGGGCTTCGGCGAGCGAGGCCCCCTCTGGTTCGAGCAGAAGTAGCGCGTGTCCCTGATGCGTGGGGGGCCGTGTCTTCGCATCGAAACGAGACCTCCACTGTCAGCCGAACAGAGGGGCGAGCTCGTCGTTGCCAGCTCCCGGATCGGGAGAACCTGAAGGCCGGGGCAGGTCACTGCCAGCCGAAGCCCGCCGTATCGGCGGGCTCCTGTTTCGGACGCACGCGCCGTGCGGCGAGGGACGCTTCGCGGAGCCCGCCGTTGGCGGGCTTCAGCCGAAACGATCCCTGCCCCAGCCTTCAGGCTGGGGATACAAGCTCTGCACGAACCGGTCGTTGAGCCGTCATCTCTCCCCTTCGACCTTCGACCTCGGCTTCGCGAGCCTTGATCCAGCTAGCGCGGACACGACAGCGCTCAGGCCGCGCGACGCCGCCGCGACAACGCAACCAGGGCTGCGAGCGCCAGGACGAGGCTGCCCGAAGCGCGGGACCCGCCGGTGCCGACCGAGCAGCCGCCGCCGTCCTCGGTCGGCGGCGTGCTCGCCGTGCACCGACCGGGGGTCTGCGAGAGATCACAGATGTTGCCCGGCGCGCAGTCGGACGAGGTGCCGCACGTGCGGCGTGCCGCCCGGCTCGGTCGAGATCGAGGAGAGGCCGTCGCCCGAGCAGCTCGACGTCGGCTTGGGCGCGCACTTGCCGTCGACGCAGCGGTAGCCGCCGATGCAGTGCGCGTCCTCCGCGCAGGTCGACCGACACGCCTTCGCGCTGTCGCACGCGAGGTTGCCCGCGCAGGGCGCCGGCGCGAGGCAGGTGCCGGCGCCGTCGCACACCGAGAGCTTCGCGTCCTTGCAGCCGTCGCCGCAGGTGGCGCGACGCAGGCGCCGGCGCCCGAGCAGAAGTTCCCGCTCTTGCAGCCCGCGTCGGACGAGCAGGTCGTCGCGCAGACCGCGCCGTTGCACTGGTACGCGCCGCAGCTGGTGGTCGGCGTGGCGGCCTGACACAGGCCGGACGAGTCGCACGTGCGCGAAGCTCACGAGCGAGCCCGATTCGCACGAGGCCGCTGTGCAAAGCCTGCGCCGGGATGCGGCTGACAACGCGCATGAAGCGCGTATTGCGCGCTTGATTTCGCGAGTGGCGCCGAATGGGCGCTCCGGCGAGCGACCGTCACGCGTTCGCGTACGCGCGCCCGACCGGCGCGCGGTCCTCGGTCGGGTGGGACGCGGTCGCACTCCGCGCGAAACGAAGAAATCAGAAGAGGGTCGCGCCGTGGGCAGTGGGAGCGACGAGCCCGGGCGCGCCGGCGAGGGGCGGAGTATAAAGACGGACCGTGGGCGCGCGGGGGGAGACGGACCAGGGCCCGACCGACGCGCAGTTGGCCGTCCTCCAGGCGCTCTGGACGGGCGTGGTCAACGACTGGGACGACGAGGACCGCCACACCCGCTTCCTCGACCACGCCCGCGAGATCGGCGCCCTGCCCGAGGCGGCGCGGCGCTACGGCGCGCTCCGCGACGACCCCGAGCGGGGAGAGCTCGCGCGCAAGCGGCTGCAGGCGATCGCCCTGCTGGCGACGAACGAGCTCTACGCGACCCGGACCAGCCGGCCGAGCCGCCGGACGCCGGGGTGGCTCGTGGCCGTGGCCGTGGCCGTGTGCGTCGCGCTGCTCGGGTGGGCGGCGCTGGCCTTCGGCGTGGCCTCGCGCTGACCTTCGCGCTAACAGGCTCCCGCCATGTCCCGTCCCGACGACCAGGGGTCCTCGTCCGAGTCCTTTGCCGCGCTCTTCGAGGCCGAGTCGAAGAACAAGCCGCGCCGCGCCGCCGGCCGCGGGTACTCCCCCGGCGAGGTGGTCGAGGGCACGGTCGTTCGCGTCGGCAAAGACGCGGTGTTCCTCGACCTCGACGGCAAGCGCGAGGGCTACATCGAGATCACCGAGGTCCGCGACGAGTCGTCCGGCGAGGTCACCGTGGCCATCGGCGACATCGTCCGCGCCACCGTGATCAACGCGGGCGACGGCGACGGCGCGGTCCGCCTGGGCAAGAGCATGCCCAAGGGCCGCGGGGCCGAGGGGCTGCAGGCCGCCAAGGACGCGCAGCTCCCGGTCGAGGGCACGGTCACCGGCGTCAACAAGGGCGGGCTCGAGGTCACCGTCGACAACGTGCGCTGCTTCTGCCCTGCGCGCGCGGTCGATACGCGCTTCGTGCAGGACCTCAACGTCTGGATCGGTCAGAAGCTGAAGTTCCTCGTCACGCAGGTCTCCGGGCGCGACGTGGTGCTCTCGCGCCGCGCGTTCCTCGAGCGCGAGGCCGACGAGGCGCGCGCGAAGATGGGGCACAAGCTGGTGCCCGGCGCGGTGCTCGAGGGCGTGGTCACCTCCACGCGCGAGTTCGGCGCGTTCATCGATCTCGGCGGCGTCGAGGCGCTCCTCCCCGCGAGCGAGCTCTCGCACGATCGCTCGCTCCGTCCGGCCGACGTGGTCAAGCCGGGTGAGACCATCCGCGTGCAGGTCCTCGAGGTCAGCCAGGACGACAAGCGCCCCGGTCAGCAGAAGATCACGCTGTCGCTCAAGGCGCTCGCCGGCGACCCGTGGGAGACCACCGCCAAGGAGCTGACCGAGGGCAGCATCCGCGACGGGCGCGTCGTGCGCGTGCAGCCGTTCGGCGCGTTCGTGCAGCTGGCTCCCGGGCTCGACGGCCTCTTGCACGTCAGCGAGCTCACGGGCGAGGAGGGGCAGACGAAGCTCCCGCAGGTCGGCGACATGGTGTCGGTCCGCGTGATCAAGGTCGATCTCGCGCAGCGCCGCATCGCGCTCGGCCCGTCCGATCGTCAGCCGCGCGCCGTGCGCGCCGCGTCGACCCTGGTGCAGGGCGCGGTGGTCAAGGGCAAGGTCTCCGCGGTCGAGAAGTTCGGCGTGTTCGTGCAGATCGAGGGCGGCGTCGGTCGCGGGCTCATCCCCGCCGGCGAGCTCGAGAAGCGCGGCGGCGACTTCTCCAAGCAGTTCCCGGTCGGCACCGAGGTGCAGGCGAAGATCGTGGCCATCGACGCGGCCGGCAAGATCCGCCTCTCGCTCAGCGCCGCGAAGGCCGACGAGGAGCGCGCGACGTTCGAGGACTACCGCGCGAAGGAGAACGAGCGCGCCCGCGGCGGCATCGGCTCGCTCGGCGCGAAGCTGCAGCAGGCGTTGAAGAAGAAGTAGGCCGGGCACGTTCGGCCGACCGGTCGAAGTTCGGTCGAAGGTCCAGCCTTCGACGTCCTGTTCCGCTGTTCGTCGCCGGCGAGGATCTTGCGTGCTACGTTGCTTGTTGCGGCCATGGACGATCGCGAATGGCAGCGGCAGTACGAGGAGCGCTGGGCGCGCGCCAAGGCGATCGTCGCGCTGCACCCCGAGCTCGATCCGAGCGGCGTGTACCACGCGCTCTGCAGTCTGGCGCGCACGCCCGAGGAACGCCTCCGTCGCGGTTTGGCCCATGGTCGACTCGGTACTCAGCAGCGTTGAGCGGGCGTTCCTCGCCGCGCTCGACGAGCTAGGCGTCTTCGTTGGCGGGTGCCGTGGCGGCTCAGGTGCTGCAAGCCGCGACCACGCACTTCCTCGTCGTCCCGCTCGGACCGTCGGGCAGGCAGACCGCCGGCCAGAGGCAGTCGCTGCCCATGACACATGCGGCCCCATCGGGCTTGGTTGGCACGCACGTGCCCTCGACGCACGTGCTCGACCGGGCGCACAGAGGAATGTTGCCGCCCAGATCGGCCGGGCACGGTTGCCCCTCGTCCGCCTTTCGTATGTCGACGCACCTGCCGCTCGCGCACCACAGGCCCTCGTAGACGTTGCACGCGACCATGCCGAGGCCGCACGGCGCTGCGCGCGCACCGAGCTTCTTGCAGGTGCCGCCGTCGCAGACCAACGGCCGCAGGCACGGCTCGGTGTCCGAGCACGCCGCACCCTGCGCGGCGCCCTCCACGCAGCGCTTTTCGCCGGAGCAGACCAGTCCCTGCGGGCACCCCGAGCGATCGGTCCCCCGCGACAGCCCGGGGACATCGATCGGCTTCACGAGCTGGAACTCGTGGGGTGCGACCGCGTCGCACTCAGGTTCCGTGGGCTCGGGGTCACAGCGGCCGCACCAGCGGTCGACGGACACGCTCGTTCGCAGGCAACTCGAGCGGCACTGCGCCGCGTAGCTGCACCCGGCTCCACTGATCCGCTCGCCCTCCGGCTTTGCGCACGCCGATGGATGCAAGCCCGTGAAGAGGTCCGTGCAGGCCATCGTCGTGACGGCCTCCGCGCAATTCTCGAGGCCGCTTCGCTGTAGGTGGGCCCCCGCGGCCCCGATCGCGGAGCCGCAGTCGAGGACCACTCGCTTCCGGCACGTCTCGGTGTCGCCGAACGCGCGAAATACGACGGCCGGAGCGCACCCATCGAGCCGCGCGCAATACGCCGTGGCGAGCGCCTCGCAGCCGTCGATCTGGGCGTCGCCGACGTCTGCGGGCGCGTCGTTCGTCGTGCTGCACGACGAGCACGCGAGCGCCGTGCAGCAGATCCAGGCTGCCACGGAGAGGGCGGAGCGACGCAGGATCATGGCCGGAACCGGTACCGGAGAATGAGTCGGAGTGTGTCCGGCGTGCGTCCCGCGAGCGCCGCTCGGTCGATCTCGAAATCGATGTCGCCGATGAGCGCGCGGTCGACCAGGGGATCGACGGCGGTGCCACCGGACGAGGTGGTGCGGCGCTGCAGCGTGCAATCGTCGCGGATGACCTCGAGCGCGGAGGCGGGGCCCACGCACGCGGTCACGTCGTACGCGTCGTAGGCGGGTGCGAGGAGGATCTCGAGCGCCGAGGTGCTCGGAGCGCTCTTCGTACGCGACGTCATAGTCGACAGCCGTGGCCGGCGCAGGCAGCGGAGAGCCGTCTCCGACCGCACGACGCGCGTGCCCACCGAGAATCGCTGCACCCGCCAGCGTGGCCAGCATCAAGCGGCGTCGACTCGATCGACTTGTCGTGCGCATCGTGTTTCTCCGGGGACCGCAAGGCTTCATCGCGCGGCGCCCTTGTCGAGGCGACCGGCGGACGCGCTGATTGAGGCGCGCCACGTAAGCGAGCGTCAAGCGCCGCGGGGCGGGTTCGGGAATTCGGTCAGGAGGGCCCACGGAGAGCGTCACGCGGTGTCGGATCTGACGGGTTGTGTTGATCCACCGCAAGGTTCGCGGGTCGAGAGGGGCGAAGGTCAACGATCGTTCGGCCGTCGCAACGACGATCTAGCTCGCCGGCGGCGGCTGCGCCGCCGGCATCACGCCGGTGGTCTTGGGGACGAATCCGCCCGGCTTCGACGGAGCCGGCATCGTCGGCGGCGGCCCGACCGGCGGCGGCGGAGCGGGTGCGACCGGCGGTGGCGCGGGCTGCCGCTCGCGCAGCACGCGGCTCGCCGAGTCGACGATGCGCTCGGTCAGCTCGCGGCACTCGTCGTCGTCGAGGTGCGGGCACTCCACGGCGACGCCGTCGACGGTCTGCAGGAAGAAGATCTCCTCGTCGTCCGGCGGGCAGCGCGCGAGCACCGCCGTCGCCGTGAGGCCGCTCCCGCCGCCCGCCGGATCGCCCTGGCGCTCCAGGTACTTCGAGTCGCACCCGAGCCGCTTCGCGCCGGCGTCGATCAGATCGAGGATGTTGTTCCCGCTCTCGAGCGGCGTGTAGGCCGTGCTGCTCGGGCGCGTGTCGCCGAGGTGGAGCGAGTACGTCACGCGCGCGCCGAGGCCGACGCCGCCGATCGATCCGCCGGGGGCGCCGGCGAAGAGGTACGAGCCCGCGCCCATCACGCTGAGCTCCTGATACTTGCCGACGTACTGCGAGAAGACCGGGCCGGCGAAGACCTGACCGTGGCTGCGCTTGTCGGTGACCTCGCCGCCTTCGCTCTTCATGGTGATGGTCGCGGTGCCGTAGGAGAGGCCGCTGCCGATCCGTAGCTGCGAGCTCTTGCCCGTCTTGGCGACCTTGAAGTCGAGGCGCAGCTCGCCCTGGCTGCCGCGGACCGACCCGTCGCCCGGGAGGCTCGTCGAGTGACCGGTGAAGCCGAGCGCGACGCGCGTGCTGCGGCGCACGTCGAAGTCGAAGCCGAGCGAGAACCCGAGCGCGTAGCCGCCGCCGTCCTGCTGGAGCGGCTTGGGCGGCGTCGCGGTGTCGCTCTCGCTGTACTTGAGCGACGGGTACACCGTGGCGTTCGCCTCGGCGTAGACGCCCATGCAGCCGGTGGACAGGGCGGCGAGCACGACGGCGAGCAGGACGAGCGAGGCGCGCGTCATCGGCGACGTTCTAACACGCGCGGCGCGTTCGGGCCGTCGGCGCGCGGCTCGGCTGTGGTCGACGTCAGGTCCTCGTCGCTGGCGCAGACCCGGTCAAACGTCGAAGGTCCAAGGTCCAGCGAGAAGCCTTTCGCTTCGACCTTCGACCTTCGACCATGTCAGCCAGGGCGCACCAAGCGCACTACTTCGACGAAGCCGGCGCGGCGCTCGCACCAGGCGCCGCCGATCCGGCGCCCATCGGCATCGCGTGTCCGCCGTGCGCATCGGCGCCAGGCTCGGCCGTCGGGTCGAGCTTCACGGTGCGGGTGGTGCCGTTGAGCGGAGCGGCGATGACCTTGCCGTCCTTGTCGAGGTACTCGAGCTTGAACGAGTACTCGCCCTTGCCGAGGTTCTTCACGACCTTCGGCGCCCACTTGGTGAACTCGCCGGTGAGCGGCGTGTCGAGACCGGGGCCGGTGATCGTGTAGCGGACCTTGTCGCCCTTCTCGAGCGTCGTGCCCACCAGGTAGAAGTCGAGCAAGAGCTCCTTGGCCGCCGGACCGGCATAGGAGCCCTTGGGGCGGCTGTAGACGACGTGCGGCTTCTTGTAGTCGACGGTGGCCTTGCCCTTCTTGCCGACCCAGAAGGTCACCATCGAGAGCGCGCCCTTGCTCTTCACCGACTCGTGCGTGGGGCGGCTCGGGAACGCGTGCAGCACGTGCAGGCCCTCGGTGAGGTCGACGCCCGCGGGCAGCAGCTCGGCGATCTTCACGGGCGCCTTGGTGTCGTAGATGGGCTTGTAGGGGTGATCGTCGAGGATCAGGTGGACGTGGTTGCCGCCCTCCTTGGTCTCCCAGTTCTTCACGTCGAGGCGCACCGTCGCGTTCTTCGCCTTCTCGACGTCGCCGGCGGTGGTGCCCTCGGCGGGCGCGAGGATCTTCACGGTGGGCAGCGGCGTCGGATCGGCGCTAGGGGCCATGTCCTCGACGACCGGCGGCGGGGGCGGCGGCAGCGGCGTGGTGGCGATCGGCTCCGGGGTCGCCGCGGGTGACGGCGTCGGCGAAGGCGCGGGCGCGACCGTCTCGGTCGCCTTGGTCACCGTCGCCGTCTTCGGCTCCGGCTCGCCTCCTCCACACGCCGCGGTGACGATGACCGGACCAGCCGCCAACGCGAGCACGACGAGCAGGAGGGGGGATCGCTTCATGGAGACGATCTCATCCGGCCCGGGGAGGACGACAAGGGTCGGTGCGCTTGCCTCGCGTAGCGAATGAAGGTCGGCGCGAGGTGCGATACGGTGCCGCGCGATGGCCTACCGAACGCCGGAGCCGAAGGAGCTCGGGCCGCTCCTCGGCGACTTCCGACCGCGAAACGCAGGGCGGATCGTCGCGTCGATCCTGCTGCTCCTCATCGGTGCGATGGTCGACCTCGGCGCGATCGTGTCCGGCCAGATGTCCTGGAACGGGTGGATCGTCGTGGCCGTCTGGGGCGTCGTGTTTCCGGCCGTGGGGCTGCTCATGCTCTTCGGTCGCAAGCCCGATCGGGTGCGCGTGCACGAGCTCGCGCTGGTCTCCGGTGAAGGCCGGGGCGAGGTCACCACGTCGTGGACCGACGTCGTGGAGCTGCGCACCAGGCGGCACCTCGGCGGCCGGCGGCAGCACCTGAGCGCGGTGCTCGATCGTCACTTCGTGCGCACACGCGACGGCGGCGTCCACGAGCTGCGGTGCGCGCTCGTCGACCTCGAGGCGCTCCTCGAGCTGCTGCGCGCACGCACGATCGAGCCGCTGCTGACCGACGCTCGCGAGCGCATCGACCGCGGCGAGACGGTCTCCTTCGGCGCGCTCTCGCTCGACGCCGACGGCGTGCGCACCGCCGACGGCGCGCTCGGGTGGCCGTCGATCGAGGAGGTCGCGTTCGAGGGACCGGCCCAGAGCGTGGCCATCAAGGGCCGCGCTGGGAAGTGGCTCGAGGCGCCGCTCGACGAGGTGCCGAACGCGCACGTCCTCCGCGCGCTCTCGCGCGAGCGGCTCGCCGTCCCAGTGCCTGCGGGTTGACATGGTTTGACCAAGCGCCTAAACCATTTGCCCAAGAGGCAGGTCGGCGCATGAAACCGGAAGAGACCCGCGAGAAGATCCTGGTCGCCGCCGACGACTTGTTCGGCGAGCTCGGGTTCGACGCGACCACGACGCGCGACATCGCCGCGCGCTCGGGCGTCAACAAGGCGCTCATCCACTACCACTTCGGCACGAAGGACGACCTCCTCGAGGCGCTCCTCGACGGCTACTACGCGCGCCTCACCGAGACGCTGCTCACGGCGCTGGGCGCGCGCGCTGGGAGGTCGCTGGAGGAGCAGGCGGAGGACGTCCTCGACGCCTACGGCGACTTCCTCGCCGAGAACCGCACCTTCTGCTGCATCGTGCAGCGCGAGGTCGGGAGCGGCCAGCACGTCGAGCGCATCGTCGCGCGCACGCTGCCCGCCTTCCAGGTCGGAGTGCAGTGGCTCGGTCGCATCGCGCCGCACGCGCCGGAGGGGCTCGAGCTCATCCAGGTGCTCACGAGCGTGTACGGCATGGTCGTCACCTACTTCACGCACGGCCACGTGCTGCAGCGGCTCACCGGCGCCGATCCCTTCTCGCCGAAGGCGCTCGAGGCCCGCAAGCGCCACGTGCGTCGCGTCGCGTCGCTCTTGCTCCGCGAGATCCAGCGCAAGCCCGCCTCGCGCGCGGGACGCAAGGGAGGGAGCTGATGCCGCTGCACCCGAAGAACGCCGCGCAGAAGGAGCGACTCCTCCGCGCCGAGCACTGGCTGTGCATGGAGCGGGCGCGCTTCTACACCGAGGCGCACCGCGAGACCGAGGGGCAGCACCCCTCGCTGTGCGCCGGGCGGGCCCTGCAGCGCGTGCTCGAGAACATGACCATCCGCATCGAGCCCGACGAGCTGCTCGTCGGCAACCGCGCGTCGAAGCGCATCGCGCCGCCCATCGCGCCCGAGCGCGGCGACTTCACCTTCGTGTTCGAGCACCTGTTCGACGACCTGAAGGCGTTCGGCTACCGCATCGATCCCCGAGACGAGCGCCTGCTGTTCGAGGAGCTCATCCCGTACTGGAAGGGCAAGACGGTGCGCGACGCGAAGATCGTCGCGCTGAAGGAGCGCGGCCTGTCGAGCCACCTCGACGTGTCGCCGAAGGAGCTCCGTCGAAAGCTGCGCAGCTTCGGCGTGCGCAAGCTCCTGCGGCTCGTGGACGACGGCGCCGCCGAAGGGGTGGGGGAGCGCTCCGTCGCGCGCGTGAGGCGCGCGGTCCGGCTGGCGTCCCACCTCCCGCGGCTCGCGCGCGCGGTGCGCGCCGGCGCCGGCGACAACCTCAAGGGCCGCGGTCGCTGCACCGACACGCAGGCGCACATCGTCCTCGGGCACGAGAAGGTCCTCTCGCTCGGGTTCTCGGGCATCCGCGAGCAGGCGCGCGCGCGCAAGGATCGCGCGACCGACGACGGCGAGCGGGCGTTCCTCGACGCGGTCGAGATCGTGTGCGACGCGATGCGCGCCTTCTCCGAGCGCTTCGCCGCGCTCGCCCGCGGCGAGGCCGCCGAGACCTCCGACCCCGCGCGTCGTCGCGAGCTCGAGAGCATCGCCGAGGCCTGCGGCCGCGTGCCCTGGCTCCCCCCGCGGAGCTTCGCCGAGGCGGTGCAGTCGATGTGGTTCACGCAGAACGCGGCGATCATCAGCTACGGCGCCGGCAGCGGCATCACGCCCGGCCGCGTCGACCAGCTCCTCCATCCGTGGTTCTCGGCCGACGTCGCGAGCGGCGCGCTCGACCGCGCGCACGCGCTGCGGCTGCTCGAGGAATTCGTCATCAAGCTGAACGACAACGTGGTCATCTGGCCGAACATCGGCGGCGTGCAGCTGAACCACCTCGGGTCGGACGTCGAGAACATCACGCTCGGCGGGGTCGACGCGCAGGGCGACGACGCGACCAGCGAGCTGACGTCTCTGTTCATCGAGGCCCTCGGAAACACCAACCTGGCGACCACCGCGTCGTTCCGCGTCTCGAAGGGGAGCCCGCGAGACTACGTACGACAGGTGGTGGCGGTACATCGCAAGACGAACTCGCCGGCCTTCCTCAACGACGAGACGGCGATCGCGGCGCTGGTCCGCGACGGGTACTCGCTGGAGGACGCGCGCCAGTACTGCCTCGTCGGCTGCGTCGAGCCGAGCGGCAACGGCGACACCTACGGCGCGACCGGCGGGTCGAAGGTCTACTTCCCGAGCGCGCTCGATCTGGTGTTCAACCGCGGCAAGACCACGTTCTTCGGGAGCCAGGACGGCGTCGACACCGGCGATCCCGCGGAGATGCGCTCGTTCGACGAGCTCCTCGCGGCGTTCTACCGACAGCTCGAGTCGATGGTCGAGTGGGTCACCGAGGCGACCAACCTGCGCGACGCGATCTGGGCCGAGCGGTTCCACAACCCGCTCATCTCCTGCACGATCGCCGGCTGCATCGAGCGCGCGATGGACATGACCGCGGGCGGCGCGCGGTACAACTTCGGCTCCGTCGGCGGCGGCGGGCTCGGTACCGTCGTCGACTCGCTCGCCGCCGTGCGCAGGTTCGTCTTCGAGGAGAAGGCGCTGACGATGGACGAGCTCCGCGAGGCGCTCGCCACCGACTTCCGCGGCCGCGAGGGGCTGCGCCGGCGCCTCGCGAGCGGCCCGCGCTTCGGCAACGATCTCCAGGAGGTCGACGATCTGGCCCGCGATCTGGTCGATCGCTTCTGCGCGATGGTGTCCGCGCGGAAGACCTTCTGCGGCGGTCGGTACAAGGCGAGCCTCATCTCGTACGGGCTCAACGTGTACGAGGGCGCGCTCGAGCCGGCGACCCCCGACGGACGAGGCGCGGGCGAGCCGCTGTCGAACAGCATGTCGCCGAGCAACGGCGCCGAGCGTCGCGGTCCGACGGCGGTGCTCAACTCGCTCTCGCGCATCGATCAGACGCGCATCGGCTACGGCAACTCCCTCAACATGCGCCTGCCGCTGGGCATCCTGAGGTCGGACAAGGGCGTCGAGAGCGTGGCGCACCTCGTCCGCGCGTACTTCGACAAGGGCGGCTTCCACGTGCAGTTCAACGCCGCCGACACCGCCACCCTGCGGGCCGCGCAGAAGGATCCGGCCGCCTACGCCGACCTCATCGTGCGGGTGTCCGGCTACTCGGCGTACTTCACGCGGCTCGGCCGGCGCATCCAAGACGACATCATCGGGCGCACGGAGCTCTCGCCGTGTCACTGAACGCGGAGACCGCCTGCCGCGTGTTCGACGTGCAGCGGTTCTCCATCCACGACGGGCCCGGCATCCGCACGACCGTGTTCCTCGCGGGTTGCCCGCTGCGCTGCGCCTTCTGCCAGAACCCCGAGTCCTTCCGCCCCGACGCGGCCGACCTCATGACGCCGCGGGCGATCATCGCCGAGGTGCTGAAGGACCGTGACTACTACGCGGTCAGCGGCGGCGGGCTGACGGTCTCGGGGGGCGACCCGCTCCTCCACGTGGCGCCGGTGCGCGCGCTGCTCGAGGAGGCGAGGCGAAACGACCTGCACACCTGCGTGCAGACCTCGGGGGCGGTGCCCGAGGCGAACCTCGCGGCGGTGCTCGGGCTCGTCGATCTCTTCCAGCTCGACCTCAAGCACATGGACGCGCGGCGCCATCGCGCGCTCACCGGCGCGAGCAACGAGCGCGTCCTCCGCGCCGCGGCGTTCCTCGCGGAGCGGGGCGCGGCGGTGCAGTTCCGCATGCCGCTGCTGCCGGGCGTGAACGACGACGACGAGAACCTCGGCGCGCTCGCGCGCTTCCTCGCGGGGCTCTCCGTCCACGCGCTGGAGCTCGTGCCCTATCACCGGCTCTACCTCGACAAGTACGCGAGCCTCGGCCTCGAGCCGCGCCTGCGCGATCTGCAGCCGCCCTCGGCCGCCGATCGCGAGCGGGTCGTCGACCGACTGCGGCGCCACGGCGTCGCCGCGCGGATCGAGCCCCTCTGAGCGCGCTCGGGCGCATGCGCCGAGCCCCGGCTTGCTCGGATCGGAGTACGCTCCCGGACCCGCCAAGGAGCCGCACACGATGGACAGCATCGACCGCGCGATCGTCGACCTCAACCGCGAGTACGCAGCCCTCCACACCGAGAAGGAGGAGCTGTTCTGGACGACGAAGATGGGGATCACGCGCGAGTACGCCGCGTTCAACGACGCGGAGAACGCGCTGCAGGCGTTCCGCCAGGACGCCGCGCGCCTCTCGCGGGTGCGCGCGCTCGCCGCCGAGGCGAAGACCGACGCGCAGCGCGCGACGCTCGCCGGCTGGATCCGCTTCTTCGAGTGCGGCGTGATCGAGGATCCGGCGGCGCAGCGCGAGGCGGCCGAGACCGTCGAGCTCGAGAGCACGATCGCGAAGGCGCGCGGCGCCCTGCCGCTCGCGTGGACCCACCCGGAGACCGGCGAGCCGGTGCGCGCCAGCTCGGTGGCGCTCGCCCTCAAGGTCGCCTCCGACCCCGACGAGCGCGTGCGCAAGGCCGCCTTCCACGGGCTCGAGAGCATCGAGACGTTCGCGCTGCAGAGCGGGTTCCTCGATCTGGTGCGCCGCCGCAACCGCTTCGCGCGGCGCCTCGGCTACGCCGACTACTACGACTGGAAGGTCTCGACGACCGAGGGCTTCGACAAGAAGACCCTGTTCGCGCTGCTCGACGATCTCGAGGCGCGCACGCGCGAGGCGGGGCGTCGGCGCGTCGAGGCGGTGCGCGCCGCGCACGGCGACGGCGCCCTCGCGGCCTGGAACTTCCGGTTCCACACGCAGGGCGACGTGCTCCGCGAGCTCGATCCGTACTTCCGCTTCGACGACGCGCTCTCGCGCTGGGGCCGCAGCTTCACCGCGCTCGGCATCCGCTTCGAGGGCGCGCTGCTCCAGCTCGATCTCATCGTCCGTGACGGCAAGTACGAGAACGGCTTCTGCCACGCGCCGGAGGTCCCCTACGAGGACGCGACGGGCCGGGTGCGCGCGCGCGTGAACTTCACGAGCACCGCGGTGCCGGGCCAGGTCGGCTCCGGCAAGCGCGCGGCCGAGACCCTCTTCCACGAGGGCGGGCACGCGGCGCACTTCGCCAACATGCTGATGGGCGCGCCCTGCTTCTCGCAGGAGTTCGCCCCGACGAGCGCGGCCTTCGCCGAGACGCAGTCGATGTTCTGCGACTCGCTGCTCGCCGACGCCGACTGGATGGCGCGCTACGCGCTCGATCGCGACGGCCGCCCGGCGCCGTGGGAGGTCGTCGAGAAGGCGACGCGGCTCACGCAGGACAACGAGGTCGTGCACCTGCGCAACCTGCTGACGGTCTGCTACGCCGAGAAGGCGATCTACGAGATCCCCGAGGCCGAGCTGTCCGCCGATCGCATCATGGCGGAGATCCACCGCGTGGAGCGCGCGCTGAACTTCATCGATCGCTGCCCGCGCCCGACGCTCGCCGTGCCGCACCTGCTCGCGGGCGAGTCGTCGTGCATCTATCACGGCTACGTGCTCGCCCTCGGCGGCGTCGCGCAGACGCGCGCCTTCTTCGAGCAGCGCGACGGCTACCTGACCGACAACCCGAACATCGGCCCGACGCTGCGCGAGAAGTACTGGCGCCCGGGCAACTCGATCACTTTCACCGACTATCTCGCGCGCCTCACCGGCTCGCCCTTCTCGTTCGACGCGCTCGTCGCCGACGTCTCCCGCACCGCCGACGAGGCGGTCGTCGATCAGCGCGAGCGCCTCGCGCGCGCAGCCGAGCGGCCGCGACCTCGAGGCCCCGTCGATCTCGATCTCACCCTGCGCATGGTCCACGGGGCCGAGGTGCTGGCGACGACCGAGACGGCGACCTTCGAAGAGGTCGCCGCGAGGTACGCCGACTGGGTGCGTTCACTCGAGCCGAAGAAGCCCGCCTGATCGCCGCGACTTCCTCGGTGCGTGCGTTTCGATATGCTCGCGCCGAGGAGGTGTGGAATGGCGGAGAAGAAGGCCGAGCTGCTGACCGCGGGCAACATCGCCAAGGAGCTCGGGGTCGGCGACGCGAAGGTGAAGAAGGCGATCACCGAGCTCGGGCTGCAGCCCGACGCGAAGAAGGGCGCCTGCAGCTACTACGCGCGCGCGAACGTCGCGAAGATCAAGGCGGCGCTGAAGTAACCGCGTCCGCGTTCGCGTCCCCGTTCGCGTCCGCGTTTGCGTTCGCGTTCGCGTTCGCGTTCGCGTTCGTGTGCGCGTTCGTGTGCGCGAGCGGCAGGTAGACCGAGAACTGCACGCCGTCGTCGGCGGCGTCGAGTTCGACGCGGCCGCCCATCGACGACAGGCCGTGCTGCACGACGAACAGGCCGAGGCCGGTGCCCTCGGCGCGCGTGGTGAAGAACGGCTCGAAGATGCGCCGGCCGGTCGCGGCGTCGATCGGATCGCCCTCGTTGTGGACGCGCAGACGGCACTCGCCCGCGGTCGGCGCCGCGTGGATGCGAATGCGCCCTCCGCGCGCGACGTGGTTCATCGCGTTGTCGACGAGGTTGAGGAGCACGCGACGCAGCGTGTCGCGGTCGGCGGTCACCCAGAGCGCCGGGTCGACGACGGCCTCGGGCGCGCGGACCTCCGGGTGGACGCTGGACGCGGCGGCCACGACGTCGTCGACGACCTCGCGCAGCGAGACGGCCGTCGGATTCGTCTCGGTCGGGCGGGAGAACTGCAGCAGCTCGGCGACGACCCTGCGCAGCCTCGTCGCCTCCTCGCGGCTCGCGGCGAGCGCGGTGCGTCCCGCCTCGCTCAGCGTGCTCTCGTGCGCGATCGCGGCGAGCGCGACGGTGAGCACCGCCAGCGGGTGTCGGATCTCGTGCGCTACCACCGCGATGGTCTCGCCCATCGCCGCGAGGCGCTCTCGCCGCAACATCACCGATTGCAGGCGGGCGTTGCGGGCGATCGCGCCGAGCTGCGCCGCCAGGAGCTGGACGGCGACGAAGTCGTGATCGGTGAGATCGGCGCCCGCGACCGAGAGCACCGCGGCGATCGATCCCTCCGCCCAGATCGGGCACCAGATGCTGCGGCGCACGCGCGCCTCGGCCATGCTCCGGTCGAGGTCTGCGGCGAACTTCAGCGGCGCGTTCGCCGTCGACGGGAGGTTGTCGAGGAAGACGGCACGGCCGGTCTCGGCGACGTGGGTGGCGATCGGCGAGCTCTCGCGGTCGAGCCGTCGGCCGATGAGCGTTCGCCCGTACGCGGTGATCGGATCGTCCTCGCGCCCGAGCACGGAGATGGGCACGATCCGGCTCGCCTCGATCACGCTGTAGGCGACGGTCCAGCCGAGGTCGGCGAACGCTGGCTCGGCGCTCTTCAGGAAGGCGAGCACGTCGGGGCGGGCGCCGAAGGAGAGCTCCGCGAGCCGCCCGATGAGCGCCTCGGCGCGCGACGTCTCGGTCATGTCGCGCGCGGTGAGGACCAGCAGGTCACCGCTGCGCAAGGAGCGCAGATCGACCAGCGCCTCGGCGCCGCTCGGACGCGCCAGGCGCACCCGGAACGTGACGGGGAGCGCCCACCCGGCCTCCTGCTGTCGCTCGATCTCGGTGAGGCGTCCAAGCTCTCCGGGGGCGAGGATCTCCGAAAGCGCCATCCCGATCAGCCGCTCGGACGGCGCGCCCATGAGCGCCGCGGCGCGCGCGTTCACCGCGGCGATGACGCCGGCGCGGATCACGAAGACGGCCTCCGGCAGCTGGTCGACGCCGAGACGCCGCACGTCGCGTCGCAGGGCCCCACCTGCTCTCCGTCGTACTGCCTTCCGCCGTCTCATCCCCGCCCCCGCAGCTCGAACGATGCCACGTCCGTCCTTCTTCCGCTCGGCCTCGCGTTCCGCAGACGAACGAGCGCGACACGGATGGCCTCCTCCCGGCCTCGGATCGAGACGTCGCGACGAGTGCGATCGCGCACGAACCCAACGTCGCACAGTCGCATCCAAACGCGCGTGCCGCGCGCGGAGCGCGGCGCGAGTGTCGAGGTCGAGCCTTGCGGTCTTCCCACACCCACGTAACCGAGCCGGTCGTACTCGCCGCGCGACCGGAGTTCTGCCTCGCCGCCGATCGGGGCGCGGTGGTGGGAATCCATCGCGCACCCCTTCACGGCCCGCTGCTCAAGGCGATCCGCGAGGCCCTGCAGATCGCCGTCGACGCGCATCCCGCCGGGCTCGTCTGCCTCAGCGTCTTCCGGCTCTCGCGGCACTTCCCGCTCGACCCCGGCTTCGACAAGAACGTGCGCGAGCTCGCCGACACGCTGCGGGCCATCGACCGCATGGTCATCGCCAACGCGACGCTCATCGAGTTCGGCGGCGTGCGCGCGGTGGCCATGCGCCTGGCGTCACGCGCGGTCATCAAGCTCGCGCGACCGCGCGCCGAGATGGCCGACTTCGATCGGCTGACCGACGCCATCGCCTGGGTGCTCCCGTTCGCGAAGAGGGCCGGCGCACCGAGCGATCACATGAGCTGGGTGAAGCTCTACCGCCACGCCGAGCGGCACCTCCCCGACCTCGACGCCGTGTCGCACCCGGCGCACCCGGCGAAGGCGCGCACGGGCTCCTGATCACCGTCGCGGTCTGCGACGCGTCGCGCGCGCGCCGAGCAGCGCCGCGATCGCCAGGAGGAGCGGCGCACCCCCGCGCGACGGCCCCGCGCCGAGCGCGCAGCCGCCCACGTCGCCCTCGAGCGGCGCGGCCTCGGTCGGATCGCCGCTCACCGTGTCGGACGACTCGCACTCGTCGCCCATGCCGTCACCGTCGGAGTCGGCCTGATCGGGGTTCGCGATCCGTCGGGGTGTCGGATCTTGACGTAGTTGCCGCAGTAGCCGCCGCAGCTGTTGCCCGCCCACCCGAAGTCGCCGCACGCGTTCACCACGGCGACGACCTTGCCGTCGGCCGCGGCGAGTACAAGGTCGAGGAGAACGAGGCCGAGCTTGATCGGGAAGTCCGTGCCGCTGTGCGTGTCGTAGCAGGCGCCCTTGCACGCATAGTCGGTGCAGCCGCCGGCGCCGCCGTTGTTGTCGAACCCGTAGTTGCGCGCGGTCGCCGAGGTGAACGGCCTCCGGAGCTTCACGGCCGCCGCGGGCGCGGAGACGAGCAACACGGGCAGGGCGAGCAGCGCGACCCGCGCGAGCTTCCCGGCGAGTTCGGCGAGCGGGGGTTCATGGGCGCCGCACTGCTCAGCAACGGTCGTGCCGCGACGCTCGAGGCCGCGGGGCCGCGCCCGACGCGCGTTCTCCGGGCGCGATCCGAAAAAATCGGTGGGCGCCGCGCGCCGCGCGCACCGCCCGGGAGACATGCGTCACGGCCGCGTGACGCCGCTCGGCGCTATCGTTCGGTGACGGCCATGACCGACGCGCAGCAGCTCGAATCCATGCGGCACCTCGGGTGGGCCGCCGTGAGCGCCGCGTTCGGGTCGCTCGGCCGCTTCTGCATGGCGCTCGACGGCGACTTCCGCGTGCTGCACACCTCCGAACGGCTCGATCAGCTGCTCGGCCACGGCGCGCGCGAGAGCATCACCGGCAAGCCGATCGCCGCGCTGCTCGGCAACGAGCTGTTCGGGCGCGACGGCGCGCTCCGGCAGAAGGTGGCCGCCGGCAGGAAGTGCGAGGGGTGGCGCGCCACCCTGCGGCTCGAGCCGGAGGGGTCGCGGCTCGTCAGCGTCACCGCGGCGCGCCTGATCCACGACGCGTACGGCGTGTGCGATCGCGAGGCCCACTACATCGTGGTCATCCGGCCCGCCGAGGAGGATCCGGCCGCCGCCGCGGGGCCGACCGCGCTCGGCGGCATGATCGCCCGCTCCTCGCCGATGCTCCGCATCGCGCGGCTGATCGAGCAGCTGCAGCAGGCCGACACGACGGTCCTGCTCACCGGCGAGAGCGGGACCGGCAAGGAGGTCGTCGCCCGCGCGATCCACCAGCACTCCACGCGCCGCGACGGCCCGTTCGTCGCCGTCAACTGCGGCGCCTTGCCCGGCGAGCTGCTGGAGAGCGAGCTCTTCGGCCACGCGCGCGGCGCCTTCACCGGCTCCGTACGCGATCGCGTCGGCCGCTTCGAGCTCGCGTCCAAGGGCACGCTGTTCCTCGACGAGATCGGCGACATGCCGCTGCCGCTGCAGGTGAAGCTCTTGCGCGTGCTGCAGGAGCACACGTTCGAGCGCATCGGCGAGAACGTGAGCCGCAAGTCGAACGCGCGCATCGTCGCGGCGACCAACGTCGATCTCGCGCGCGCCGTCGCGGTGGGGAGCTTCCGCGAGGATCTCTTCTATCGCCTGCGCGTCGTGCCGATCGAGATCCCGCCGCTGCGCAATCGGCGGGCGGACATCGAGCCGCTGACCGAGTACCTCCTCGCGCGCGTCGGCGCGCGCGGCGGTCGCGCGCTCCGCCTGTCACCCGACGCGGCGCGCGTGCTCTTGTCGTACGAGTGGCCGGGCAACGTGCGCGAGCTCGAGAACGCGCTCGAGTTCGCCGTCGCGGTGTGCGAGGGGCAGACGATCCACCCGGAGGACCTGCCGAAGGAGCTCACCGAGCGCGGCGCACCCCACGAAGACCCGACCGGCGCGGCCGCGGAGCTGGAACGAAAGAAGCTCCGGCGCGTGCTCGAGAAGCACCACTGGCGGCGCGACGAGGCCGCCGTGGAGCTCGGCATGAGCCGCACCACGCTGTGGCGGAAGATGCGGGAGCTCGGCGTCCGGCGCTGATCGTCGTTTCGACGTTTTGTTGAAACATCGGGCGTTGGAACACCGGTAGCCCCTGTGATTTCGGTCGCTTCCGCGCGTTCGGCCGGGGCATGACCTCTGCAGTCCCCCTCCGCGTGCCCGCAACGGCGGCGCACATGGAGGTGACCTTGAAACGCATCGTGATCCTCGGAGCGGGGACGGCCGGAACGACCATGGCCAACAAGCTCGTGCAGCATCTGCCCGAGAACGAGTGGCAGATCACCGTCGTCGATCGCGACGACGTGCACGTCTACCAGCCGGGGCTCTTGTTCATCCCGTTCGGCGGGTATCGCGAGAGCCAGATCCTGCGATCGCGCCGGGTGCTCTTCGATCCGCGCGTCGACGTGCGGCTCGAAGGCATCGCGCGCGTCGAGCCCGAGAAGAACCAGGTCGTCCTCGGTGACCACCACAAGCTGCACTACGACGTGCTCGTCGTCGCGACGGGGAGCCGCATCCTGCCCGAGCAGACCCCCGGGCTGACCTGCGAGGGCTGGCGCAAGACGGCGTTCGACTTCTACACGGTCGAAGGGGCCAAGGCGCTCGGCGCCACGCTCGATGGCTTCAAGGGTGGCCGCTTCGTCCTCAACGTCGTCGAGATGCCGATCAAGTGCCCGGTCGCGCCGCTCGAGATGCTCTTCCTCGCCGACGCGTACTTCACGCAGCGAGGCATTCGCGACAAGGTCGAGCTCGCCTACGCGACGCCGCTCAGCGCCGCGTTCACCAAGCCGATCGCCGCCTCGCGCCTCGGCGACATGCTCCAGAGGCGCGGCATCGAGGTCATCCCCGACTTCAACGCCTCGGAGGTCGTCGGCGAGAAGCGGCTCCTCAAGGCGTTCGACGGGCGCGAGGTGCCCTACGACCTGCTGGTCTCCATCCCGCTGCACTCCGGCGCGGAGGTCATCGCCAGCTCCGGGATGGCCGACGCCGGCGGGTGGTTCCCCACCCACAAGCACACGCTGCAGAGCAAGGCGCACCGGAACGTGTTCGCGCTCGGCGACGCGACGGATCTGCCCTCGTCGAAGGCCGGCGCGGTCGCGCACTTCCAGGCCGACGTGCTGCTCGAGAACATCCTCCGCTTCGTCGCCGGTCGGGAGCTCGAGCCCGCGTTCGACGGCCACGCGAACTGCTTCATCGAGACCGGTCACGGCAAGGCGATGCTGATCGACTTCAACTACGAGACCGAGCCGCTGCCCGGCCGCTTCCCGCTGCCCGGCGTCGGTCCCTTCACGCTGCTCGAAGAGAGCGCGGCCAACCACTGGGGCAAGCTGGCCTTCAAGTGGGTGTACTGGAACCAGCTCCTGCGCGGCAAGGAGCTGCCCCTCGATCACCGCATGTCGATGGCGGGGAAGTGGAGCTGAGCATGGCAACGGCGATGGATCTGGGCACCGCGAACGCGATTCTGACGAAGCTCGACCTCCTCTCCGTGGAGATCGCGCGCATCGGCGAGCGACAGCGGCAGACCGAGGAGCTGATCGAGGAGTTCACGCCCATCCTCAAGGAGGTGATGGCGACGGCGACCGATCGCCTCGATCACTTCGAGAAGAAGGGCTACTTCGCCTTCGGCAAGGAGGCGCTGGGGCTCGTCGATCGCGTCGTCGAGGGCTTCTCGCCCGACGACGTCCGGCAGCTCGGCGACGCGGTGGTCTCCATCCTCGACACCGTGCGCGCGCTCACGCAGCCCGACGTGCTCGCCATCGCCGGCGAGGTCTCGCAGGTGCTGGTGCGCGCCGACGAAGCGAAGCCGATCGGGATCGTCGGCATGATGCGCGCGACCCGCAACGACGACGTGCAGCGCGGCATGGCGGTGATGATGGAGCTGCTCAAGCACGTCGGGCGCGCCGCGTCGGCCGCGTCGAAGAGCAAGAAGCCGCGCGCGGTGGTTCGGCAATCGGCGCGGCTCGCGCTGCCCGCAGCGCCGACGAAGGTCGACAGGTCGGCGCCGAAGCGCGCCGCGGTCTGCACCCCGCGGAACGAGCCGGTGGTCGCCGCGACCGTGATCGACGGCGTCGCCTTCACCGCCGACGGTCACGTCGTCGATCCGAACGCGTGGACCCGCGAGCTCGGCGAGAAGATCGCCAAGACGCAGGGTCTGCCGCTCGGCGAGGTGCAGTGGAAGATCATCGAGTTCGCGCGCAAGGAGTTCCTCGAGACCAAGGCGTCGCCGAACATCCGCCGCATCACCCAGGCGGTCGGGCTCTCCACCAAGGAGATCTACCTCCTCTTCCCCAAGGCCCCCGCGCGCACGGTCGCCAAGATCGCCGGCATCCCCAAGCCGGCCGGCTGCCTGTGAGCCCATTCCCCTGACCGAGCCGGAGACGAAATCCATGGACGCCATCGCACCCACCCAACGCAAGGTCGCGCTCATCTGCTCGCACGGCGGGCTCGACGAGGTCTACCCCTCGCTCATCCTCGCCAACGCCGCCCGGCAGTCCGACATCGAGGCGATGATCTTCTTCACCTTCTGGGGCCTCGACGCGATCACCGAGAACAAGATCGACGCCCTGCACGTCAACCTCGCCGGCAACGCGTCGAACACGATGCCGACCGTGATCGCCGGGCTGCCCGGCATGGAGTCGCTCGCCGCCTCGATGATGGGCAAGCAGATGCGCGAGCTCGACATCCCCGGGGTCCGCGAGATGATGGGCATCCTCGACGAGTCCGGCGTCGAGCTCTACGCCTGCGAGCTCGCGATGAAGATGTTCAAGCGGGAGAAGAAGGACCTCATCCCGCAGGTCAAGGACGTCATCACCGCCGGCGACTTCTACGACCTGAGCGTCGGCGCGCAGATCATCTTCACATGACCCGCGAGTGGACCCCCGAGCGCGCCGACGCGGTGGCCGGGAGGCTGGGCCTGCGGCTCGGTCCCGATCACTGGCGGGTCATCGCCGGCGCGCGCGAGCTGTCCGTCGCGGCGGGAGGTCCCCTCGACCTGCAACACCTCGCGGCGCACGTCGCGATGTCGACGCAGGCGCTGTTCGCGCTGTTCCCCGCGCCGGTGCCGGAGACGCTCGCCGCGATCTCCGGCGTCGGGCTCGGCGCCTCGGTCTCGCGTCGGCGCGTCACCTGACGGTACGAACGGCCGCGTTCACTTCCTTAACCCAGTTAGGAAACTTAACCGCGGGTCGTTCAGGTTCCGAACGCGACCGTAGCGATCCAGAGGTCGAACGAAGCTCGCATATCCGGTTTTTCTCGGAGAAAACGCGTGGTGAGGGCGGATAGGCACGTCGGCTGCAGTGGGGCGTGCAACCCCCATGAAGCGCGTCCTCGCAGCTGCCCTCTCCACCCTCGCCGCCGCCAGCGTCTTCGCGTTCGCCCCCGAGGCGGGTGCGACCAACTACTCGCTGTGGATCCACGGCCGCAACACCAGCGGCCTCGGGGCCCAGGGCAACTACGCAGACTTCGCGTACTGGGGGCCGTCGTCGTACTCGGCCGGCGTCAACAAGAAGTCGGTCAACTGGGGCGGCGTCGACCGGATCAGCCCCAGCAACTATCGCGTTCGCGACGCGCTGGACTGCTTCTGCACGGGCTCGAACTGGTGCTACATCGCCGCGCACAGCGCCGGTGACGCGCAGATCGGCTACACGCTGGCGATGTACGGCGGCAGCTCGCGTTACAAGAAGAACGCGGTCGCGAACAGCAGCGGCGTGTGCGGCAACGTCGACGGCACGACTCAGGTCGGGTGGAACATCAAGTGGATCGACGTCGCCGCCGGCGCCGGCGGCGGCAGCGAGCTCGCCGATGCCGGCGAGTGGTTCGTCTCCGACAACCTCACCGCCGATCTCGTCACCACCACCACGCGCGCGCTCTACAACCACAACACGACGCGCTCGAAGTGGTTGTACAGGTTCGCCGGCGCGAGCGGAACGCTGTACTCGGGCCTCCTCCCCGGCCAGGACGACGAGGTGGTGTCGTACCACGCGGCCGGCGGCGTCTCGGGGACGAGCGGCGGATCGTTCTGCAACCCCGGTGACTGGTTCTGCGACGGCGACCTCTACACGGGGTCGAACGGCACGAGCAGCGGCCGCCCGCTGTGGAGCTACCAGACCGTCGACTTCCGTGACGACGGCGAGTCGTACAACCACTACACCAACGGCAGCTGGGGCGGCATCGTCGGCAAGGTCCGCGCCGACATGGTGACGTACGCGTACTGAGCTGGTCAGATCCCGAGCGGGATGGCGGAGCAAGTCGGCGCGCGACGCACGATCTGGATCGGCGTCGCGGCGTTGGCGATCGTAGCGCTCGTCCTCCTGCTCTGGCCCGGTCGCGAGCCCTCGAAGCCGACGAGCCCCGTCGTGGGGAGCGCCTCGACCTCGGGGGCTCCTGCCGTTGCGACGGCGGACAAGGTCGTCGCGCCGACCCCGTTCACCGCCGCGCCGGATGGCAGCGCCCCCGAGCCGCCGAAGACGATCTGGCAGCTACGGCTGAATCGCGCGCAGCAGACGCTCGACAAGTACCTCGAGTCGACGCGCTACCCGCCGCACTCCCGTCCGATCTCCGAGATGCCCGATCTGCAGACCACCGAGCGTCGCGTCGAGAAGCAGCTCGGGTTCCGCAAGAAGAACGGCACCAAGCGCGGCGATCTGCGCCTGAACCTCACCCAGTCGAGCCAGCGGATCATCGCCGACGAGACGCTCCGCATGACGATCGCGTGCGTCTCGGGCAAGGGCATCGAGCCGAGCACGGTGCTCTCCGCGCGTTCGGAGGAGCTCCCGTCGCGAGGGCAGACCCAGACGCCGATCGCCTTCGTCGACGACGGCTCGCACGGTGACGAGAAGGCCGGCGACCAGGTGTGGACGGCGCTGTTCCAGCCGGCGACCAGCGCGCAGTTCAACGGCTACAACGGCGACGTGCAGGTGCCGGTCGAGATCCGCTGCAGCGGCGACGAGGCGCTCACCTACTTCAACTTCTTCTACACCGCGAACGTCCCGGCGCGGTTCACCGGCAAGGTCCGCGAGGCCGTGGAGAAGGGATCGCTCGCGCTCTACCTCGAGCTCGAAGTGAAGAAGGCCGGCTGGTACAAGCTCGATCTGCGCGTCGACGACGCGAACGACACGAGGCTCGCGTTCACGAGCTTCGACGCCGAGCTCCCGGTCGGGCTGCACGAGGCGAGGTTCGTGCTGTTCGGAAAGCTGATCGTCGACTACGCGGCGCAGCCGCCGTTCAAGCTCCGGGATCTCGACGGCTACCGGTTCGTCGCCGACACGAGCCCCGATCGCGAGTACCTGAAGCCGACGGCCGGCCCGATCTACACGACGAAGACGTACCCCGCCGGGACCTTCTCCGACGCCGAGTGGACGAGCGAGGAGAAGGACCGGAACGTCGCCGAGTTCACCAAGGACGTGAAGGAGGCGAAGGAGAAGGTTGCCGACGAGCAGAGCGGCAAGATCCCGAAGGAGTACCCGCCGAGCAGCGCCCCGCCGAAGTGAGCGCCGCACGGCAGGTGCGCGTGCTCGACGTGGGCGCCGGGACGGCAACTGGCTCGAGGCGCACGCGTGCGCGCTCGGCGGGCGCGCGGAGCTGGTGGGCGTCGACCCGTCGGAGGCGATGCTCGCGCGCGCGCGCGGCAAGCTCACGTGCGTGCCGCTCGTGGTCGCGAGCGCCGAGGCGCTGCCGTTCGCGGACGGCGCCTTCGATTTCGTGGTCTCGCGCTTCGCGTTCCATCATTTCGGCGACAAGCCACGCGCGCTCGACGAGCTCACCCGGGTCGTCGCGCCCGGCGGCGCGCTCGCGCTCGCGAACTTCGAACGGTCGAAGGTCGAATCGAGGCCCATTTCCCCGGGGTTCCAGGGGCTTGGCCCCTGGTTCGACCTTCGACTTCTCGACCTTCGACCAGCCTCGACGGAAGATCCGCCTTCCTGACGACTGACGACTCTACGACGTCACTTCGACGCGCAGGATCTTCTTGCCGATGAAGATGTAGTCGCCGTGCGAGAGCTCGCGCTCGCCGCGCAGCCGGATGTACGTGCCGTTGCGCGAGTTGAGGTCGGTGAGCACGAACTTGGTGCCGCTCGGATCCGCGTCGACCTTGCAGTGGGTCGCGCTCATGTACACGTCGGTCGGGTAGTTCATCTCGCCGCCTTCGCGGCCGATGGTGATGCCCGTCTCGCGCGCGCAGACCACGTTGCCGACCGCGCCGCCCTGGAGGATCTGCACCACGCGGAACGGGCTCGGGCGCTTGGGCGACGACCAGAAGTAGGTGCCGTCGGGATCGGGGTGGTCGGTGGCCTTCGGCGTCGCGTCGATGCGGAAGACCTCTTCGCCGGCGAGGAACATGTCACCCGCCTGCGCCTCGACCGCGCCGCGGACGCGCACGTACACGCCGTTCAGCGAGCCTTCGTCGCGCACGACGAGCCGGCCCTCGCGGTAGAAGAGGTTCGCGTGCCGCGGCGACACGAAGCGGTCCTCGGGGAACGTGAGGTGACCCTGACGTCCGACCACGTGCTCCTGCGCGTTGAGCGCGAAAGACAGGCCCTCCATCGCCGCGTCGCCCTCGGCGCGGATGAGGATCAGCTTGGCGCGGCCGGGCACCTGCAGCGTGCCGTAGTACTCCTCGCGCAGCGTGAGGATGTCCGGCGGGACGGCGGCGCCGCAGCGGCCACAGAACTTGTGGCCGCTCGGGATCGGCGTTTGGCAGGAACGACAGATATAGTTTTTCGCTTGCTCCATCAGCTCCTCCTTCGTCCTTCCACGCGCCGCTCCGCCCACTGGCGGGCGAATCGGTATCTTCCCTGAGGTCTCGTGCCCCCATGACTCCGGGGAGCCGCGCACGACCTCCACCCTCGGTACAATCGATGGGCTCGGGCGCGAAGGCATAACGTCCGGCGCCTGCGGTCTGACGCGGCGCTCGGACATCGGCGGCAGCTCCGCGGTGGACGGGCGGCGCACCGGCGGCAGCTCCGGCGGCACCTCCATCACCCGGGCGGCCGGCTTCTGGGTGGGCACCTTCGAGATCGGCGGCACCGACTCGACCTTCGGCCCGGGCTTGGGCACCTCGGGCCTGGTCGAGGGCGTCGACGCCTGGGCCGGCGGCGTGGCGTGCATCGGCGGCGGCGCGAGGCTCGCGACCTTCTCGCGGTAGAGCGTCAGATCGTGGCCGCACGTCGAGCAACGCGCGGTGCCCATCGGGCTGTACGCGTCACAACGGCCGCAGACGACACCTAGCTCCAGGTTCACGTTCGACCCGAGAATCCGGGCGCGCGAGGCGCCCTCAGGGTGGATCACCGTATCGGGACGCGACGAGGAGGGTCAAGGTCGGGGAGGAGCCGCTCGGGCGCCGCTACTTCTTGACCTTCCACGTCGTGCCGGCCGGGCCGTCGAACAGCTCGACGCCCATGCCCTCGAGCTCCCCGCGGATCGCGTCGGCGCGGGCGAAATCCTTCGCCTTTCGCGCCTGCACCCGGTCTTCGACCTTGGCCTCGACGTCCGCCTCCGAGACGCCGAGGAGGGCGAGGCGCTGGGCGCGAGTGCGCGACTGGTAGCGCGTCGGGGTGGTCCGGAGGATGCCGAGGACGTCGGCGATCTCACGGAGCGCGTGCTGCGCGGCCCCGATGACGCGCGCGATCGCCGGGCGGTCGGCCTTCTTGCGCACGTGGAGGTCGAGCATCTCGTTGAGCGTCGCGGCGACGCGGTAGAGGGCCGCGACGGCGTTCGCCGCGCCGAGGTCATCGGCGAGCGAGGCGAGCGCCTCGTGCCGCGCCGCCTGCACCTGCGAGAGCGCGTCGGCGTACGCCTTCGGCAGGTCGCCCGGGCCGATGGCCACCGTCATGCCGTCGAGCCGCGCGATCGTCGTGTAGAGGTAGTCGATCTTCCGTTCGGCCTCGTCGATGCCGGGGAAGACCACGCGCCCGTCGTCGAGCTTGTCGACGTCGAAGCCGATGGGGCCGCGGTAGTGGTGCACGAGGAGGAACAGCCGCAGCGCTTCGGGATCGTTGCGCTGCAGGACGTCGCGCACCGTGACGAAGTTGCCGAGCGACTTCGACATCTTCTCTTTGTCGATGTTCACGAAGCCGTTGTGCATCCAGCAGCGGGCGAAATCGCCCTGACCGGGGAACGCGGCCTCGCTCTGCGCGATCTCGTTCTCGTGGTGCGGGAAGATGAGATCCATGCCGCCGGCGTGGATGTCGAACCCGTGGCCGAGGAACTTCGCGCTCATCGCCGAGCACTCGATGTGCCACCCGGGGCGACCGCGACCCCACGGCGAATCCCAGCCCCACTCGCCGGGCGCGCAGCCCTTCCACAGCGCGAAGTCGAGCGGGTCCTCCTTGCGCTCGTCGACCTCGATGCGCGCGCCGGAGCGCATCTCATCGACGTTGCGGCCCGACAGCTTGCCGTAGCCGGGGAAGGCGCGGACGCGGAAGTACACGTCGCCGCCGGAGCCCTCGCTGCCGGGGACGACGTAGGCGGCGTCGTTCTTCACGAGGCGGTCGATGACGTCGATGATCTCGGGGATGGTCTGGCTGACCCGCGGCTCGTGCGTCGGCTTCTCGCAGCCGATCGCGGCCATGTCGTCGTCGTAGAGCTGCGCCATGCGCGCGCTGAGGGCGGTCGGCTCCTCGCCGCTCTCCTTCGCGCGGTTGAGGATCTTGTCGTCGACGTCGGTGACGTTCCGGACGTAGGTGACCTGCAGGCCGCGGTGGCGCAGCACCCGGACGAGGAGGTCGAACGCGACGGCGGCTCGGGCGTGGCCGACGTGCGCGACGTCGTACGTGGTGGGGCCGCAGCAGTAGACCGACACCTTGCCCTCTTCGCGCAGAGCGAGCGGGTGGACGCCGCGTGCGAGGGTGTCGTGGACCTGGATGGGCGGAGGGGTCTGGTCGTTTGCCATGATGAAGACGAGCTCGTTTCGCCCCGCCGAACGCGGGGCGCAACAGCTCGGATGACGCTCGGCGTCAGCGGATTGTGCGGTCGCCGGCCGTCGGGCGCCAGGGGGCGATCGGGGTTTTCTCCGCTACGCTTGGCCCCGATGGCGAATTCGACGGTGCGCAGCGACGGCGCGAAGACCCCCGACACCACCGCCCTCGCTCGACCCGACTCGCGCGCGCTCGCGATGGAGGTGCTGCGGGCGAGCGGCATCGGCCTGCTCGCCGGTCGCGTGCTCATCCCGACCCCGCGTCTGGTCGCGATCGCGCGCGACGCGCTCGCCAAGGTCAAGGCGGTCGAGTCGATCGATCTCGTCCCCGGCGAGGGTGAGGTCCGCATCCACCTCGTGCTACAGATGGCCGGCAGCGCCACGCGCGTCGTGGTGCGCGTCGCGGTCGCTGCGTTCCACGTCAACGACAAGGGCGGCGCGTTGCTCCTGCGGCTCCTCGAGCCGCCGACCTTCTCGGGCAAGAACGGCGGCCGGAGCTCCGGCCTCCTCGGGATGATCGGCACCTTCGGCGAGGCGGCCCTGAGCTCGATGGGGCCCGAGCGCATCCTGCAGACGGTCGCCGAGTTCATCGGGCCGCCGGTGAAGGCGCGCCGCGATCTGCTGATCCTCGACCTCGGCTCGATCCCCCGGCTCAAGAAGGCGCTCGCGCGCGAGACGGTCGTCGGGCGCGTGGGGGAGATCGTCCACGTGAGCGGCGCGCGGTTCCGCCCCGGCGGGCTGGAGATCACGCTGCAGATCCAGCGCGCGCCGATCCTCGCGTCGCTGCGCCAGCGGCTGTTCGGCTGATGGGGAGTCGTCAGTCGTCAGTCGTCAGTCGAGAATCGCCGCGGTATAGGCATCGCCGCCGCGTCCGCTGCGTCGACAAGGTCGAAGGTCGAAGGGAGAGGCCGCGCCTCCGGGGTTCCAGGGGGCCCGCCCCTGGTTCGACCTTCGACCCTTTCGACCTTCGACCCGGTCTCGACGAAAGCTCCCGACTGACGACTGACGACTGACGACTGACGACTGACGACTACAGATTGACCCACACTACGAGCAGCGCGGTGTGCATCAGGCGGCCGTCGCGGTTCGGGCGGTAGAACGCGTTGGCCACGTAGGTCGGCTCGAAGATCAGCTTCTTCGAGACCGCGTACTGGAAGCCGACGGCGAACCGGTTCTGATCGAGGCCCGGCTTGGGCCCGCGATCGGGCGACGCGAGGTGGAACATGATCTCGTCCCACACGACCACGCCGAACCCGTGCCACGCCTTCGGGCGATAGACGAAGCGCGGCATGAAGCGCACGCGCCAGGAGGGACCGTCGAGGGTCTCGATGAACCGCTGCTCCAGGCGCAGGCGATGGACGAGCGTCACCTCGCGCACGTCGGCCTGGTGCGTGAGCTGCTGCCACGCCCGGTGCTCGTCCTTGAAGACCGGCGTCAGCTGCGGCGTCCAGGCGTAGCCGGCCCACGCGGTGAAGCCGCTCCCGAGGCCGTAGTTGAGCGCGGGGCGCAGCATCATGCGCGTGTCGTCGTGCGGGAGCCTTCGCCCCTGCGCCTCGGCGTAGAGGCGCAGCTTCCCGGCGACCGGGGCCTGGAGGACCACCGCGCCCCACAGCTGCTCGTCGACCTCGAACGCATGGGCGGCTCGGGGAGCGCTCAGCGACACGGCGGCAACGGCGGCAATGGCTGCGGCCCAGCAGGCGACCTTCGTCTTCATGTCGCGGCGTATAGATCGAGATCGCGCTGCGCGACCATGGCCGGCGATGACGGTAAGCACGAAGTCGGCAGGGATGCCGAGCGATCCCTGAGTTGCGTCATGGCGCGCGCAGGACAACAGTGCCGCGCATGGCTCACTTCCGCTGGATGACCGCGGGCGAGTCGCACGGCCCCGGGCTCGTCGCGCTCATCGACGGCGTCCCGGCCGGCCTCGCGCTGGCCGCCGCCGACATCGACGAGGGCCTCGCGCGGAGGCAGCGCGGATACGGCCGCGGTGGTCGCATGAAGATCGAGACCGATCGCGTGACGCTGCAGACCGGCGTCCGCGGCGGCGAGACGCTCGGCGCGCCCATCGCCCTGCTCGTTCCCAACCGCGACTTCGAGAGCTGGAAGGGGCGCATGGGCCCCGAGCCCTTCGAAACGCCGCCCGAGCCGGTGGTGCGTCCGCGCCCCGGTCACGCCGATCTCGCCGGTGGCCTGAAGTACGACCGCCGCGATCTGCGCGACATCCTCGAGCGCGCGAGCGCGCGCGAGACGACCATGCGGGTCGCGGTCGGCGGCGTCGCGCGCGCGCTCTTGCGCGCCGTCGGCGTCGAGGTGTTCGCGCACGTGGTGTCGATCGGCGACGTCGAGGCGACCGCGCACCGCGGGCTCGACGTCGAGACCGTTCGTCTGCGCGCGCGCGGCAGCGACTTGTCGTGCGCCGATCCCGACGCCGAGCAGCGCATGAAGGAGGCGATCCACGCCGCCTCGCACGCGGGCGACACGCTCGGCGGCGTGTTCGAGGTCGTCGCCACGGGCGTGCCCGTGGGCCTCGGCAGCCACGTGCAGTGGGATCGCAAGCTCGATGGGCGCATCGCGCAAGCCATGATGTGCATCCAGGCGATCAAGGGCGTCGAGATCGGCCTCGGCTTCCACGCCGCGCGCGTCCGCGGCAGCGAGGTGCACGACCCGATCGGCTGGGACGATCAGGCGGCGGCGTTCACCCGCGCGCGCAACGGAGCGGGCGGGCTCGAGGGTGGGATCACCAACGGCCAGCCGCTCGTCGTGCGCGCGGCGATGAAGCCGATCGCAACCTTGCGCAACCCGCTCCCCAGCGTCCACGTCGACACCAAGCAGGCCTCCGACGCCGCGTTCGAGCGGAGCGACATCTGCGCGGTGGCCGCCGCGAGCGTCGTCGGAGAGGCGATGCTCGCCATCGTCCTCGCTGACGCCCTGCTCGAGAAATTCGGCTCCGATTCGATGAGAGAGCTGAAGAGGAACCTCGACGGTTACCGCGCGCAGGTGCAGGCGTACTGACAGGTGCCGAACGCGCGCACACGCGCGCCGGCCCGAAATTCGTCGCCTTGCGCGACGGCGCCGCTCGGTCACCATCAAGGGAGATGATGACCCACGCCGCGATCGTCGCTTTCGTCTGCCTCGCGATGTGCCTCGGCCTGCTGTTCGGCGTGCGCACGCCGGCGATGATGGTCGCGCGCGTGCGCCGCCGCCGCCGCTGATCGTCGCGCACGGCTACTTCGCGTATCGCGCGATCAACGGTCCGAACGCCGCGTCGACGGCCTTCGCGGCGCCTTCGCCGCCGAGGTTGGTCACCGCGACGAAGGCGCGGTCCCTCTTCGGCGCGAGCCACGCGGTGGCGAAGAACATGGTGTTGGAGCCGCTGTGCGTGAGCACGGTGCCGCCGCCCCAGGCGCGATCGGCGACGATCCATCCAAGCGCGTAGTCGCCGCCCGCCGGCGGCGTGTGGAGCTTCTCGAAGGCCGCGGGCTGCAGCGCAGGCAGCGAGGTGGGCACGCCGCGCGCGCCGCGCAGGTGCACGGCGAGGAAGCGGCCCCAGTCGGCGAGGCTGCAGTGCACGGTGCCGGCGGGACCGAGCGCCGCCGGGTTGTCGGCGAGCCGCCCGGGCGCGATCGGCGCGGGCTTGCCGCTCTTGATCACGTGGCCCCACGGCTGATCGACGTTGCCCACCGTGGCCGGTGCGCCGAAGCCGCAGGTGGTCATCGCCAGCGGCGCGAACAGGCGGGTGCGCATGCGGCTCTCCCACGCGTCGGCGGTCGCGTCCTCGAGCGCGGCGCCGGCCGTCATGTAGCCCGCGTTCGAGTAGAGGAACGCGGTGCCCGGCGTCGTCTCGGGCGCGCGCTGCAGCATGCCGAGGACCGCGGCGCGTCGCAGCGCGCGCGGGTCGCCGGCTTTCCACATCTCGCTCCACAGATCGTCGGGCACGTTCGCGGGCGCGCCGCCGCGGTGCTGCAGGAGCTGCTCGATGGTGACGTCGCGGTACCCGGCGTCGAGAGTCTCGGGGAACGCCGCCGCGAGCGTCGTGCTCCACGCGATCTTCGCGTCGGCGACGTCGAGCGCGATCAGCGTGGCGGTCATCGCCTTGGTGTCGGAGCCGAGATGCCACTTGTCGTCGCGCGTGACGGGGGTCGGATCCCCCAGCTTGCGCGCGCCGACGGCGCCGATCGCGAGCAGTCCGTCGCTCGAGAACACCGCGGCCGCGAGCGCGGGCAGCGCGTTGGCCGCGCGGATCGGCTCGAGCAGTTCCTCGAGGGCGTCGACGGCGGGCGCGGCGTCGGGCGGCGTGGAGTCGGTCGGCCCCACGCCGGCGTCGACGGCCGGCGTGGTCGCGGGCGAAGCGTCGTCGCACGCGGCCAACGCGAGGGCGGCGAAGAGCAGCACGGAGCGCATGATCGCCGCATCGTACGGCACCGCGACGAAGGCGGTGAGGGACTCCGGTCGCTTGCTCCAGCGGCCCCCGGACTGAAGTCCGGGGCACCGACAGCCGGGCCAAGCCCTCCGGGCTGCGAGCCGCTCGTTCTCGAGGAAGTGCAGCGGTCGACCGGCCAGTGAAGTCGCCGGCACCCTGTTCTCATCCTGTTCGCCGCTGGATGTTCTTGCAGCGACAGCTCCGAGCCAGTCCGGCGAGTCGGTGAAGTCCGAAGGACTTGAGCTGCCGTCGGTGCCCCGGACTTCAGTCCGGGGGGTATTTTCCGACAGACCTTCAGCGGGCGCGCCGGAGTCTCTTCGAGATCGCGCGCACTCCGTCTTCGAGTTTGGACAAGGCGCGGTGGCGCTCGGCGCCGAGGCGCTCTTCGACCGCGCCGAGGACGACCTCGGCGTTGCCTTGGACGCGCAGCTCCTCGTCGTGGGTGAGCCGGCCCCAGGCGGCCTTGATGCGACCGCGAATCTGCTTCCACCGACCCTGGTTCACGCTGGGCTTCGTCATGACGACCTCCTGGAGTGCACGTGGAAATCAGCTCGCGCGGAGGCCGCGCGCGGCCATCACGTCTTCGGCGAGCGCGGTGACCACGCGCGGGTCGCGGAAGACGTTCAGCTCGGGCGCGAGCACCTTCGCGTACCGGTCGAAGTAGATCATCTGCTTGCTCACGAGGACCATCTCGCGCGGCAGCCGCAGGCCGTGGCGCACGCTGGTGCGCAGGATCGCCGGTAGCATGTCGGCGTACTTCGCCTGCGCACCGCCGAGCATCGGCTCGAACGACGCGCGCAGATCGAGGGCCAGCGCCGCGCGGTCGACCTTCGACGACGCCGAGCCCATCGCGATCATCACGTCGACCACGCGCTCGAAGTCGCCGAGCGCGAAGGCGAGGAGGTAGTCGGTGATCTGCGCGCGACGCTCGTCGGAGAAGCGCCCGACGATGCCGAAGTCGAGGAAGCCGATGCGGCCGTCGTCGAGCGCCATCAGGTTGCCGGCGTGCACGTCGCCGTGGAAGAACCCGTGGAAGACGAGGCAGCGGAACCACGCCCGCATGCCGGCGAGCAGCTTCCCCTCGCCGTCGACGTTACGCGCGCGGATGCGCTCGACGTCGTCGACGCGGTGGCCGTGGAAGCGCTCCATCACCAGCACGCGCGGTCGCACGAGCCCCTCGATCGGCCGCGGCGCGACCACGTCGTCGTGCCCGTGCTGCGCCATGATGCGGTTGAACGCGGTCATGTTCGCCGCCTCGAGGCCGAAATCGAGCTCGTCGGCGAGCGTCGCCGCGAAGTCCTCGACGATGCCGACCGGGTTGGCCATCTCGACCACGCGCTGCTTCTCGAGCCGGCCCGCCACGAAGCGGAGGATCGACAGATCGGCCGCGAGCACCGGCGGGAGGCCGGGGCGCTGCACCTTGATCACCACGTCCTCGCCGCTCTTGAGGCGCGCGGCGTGGACCTGCGCGATCGACGCCGAGGCGAGCGGCGTCGCGTCGATGTCCGCGAAGACCTCGTGCGCGGGTCGACCGAGCTCCGATTCGAGGGTGCGCGTCACCTCGTCGAACGCGAAGGGGGGCGCCGCATCGAGGCAGGCGCGCAGCTCCTGGCAGTACGGCTCGGGGAACAGCCCGTGGCTCGAGGCGACGAGCTGGCCGAGCTTCACGTACGTCGTTCCGAGCTCCTCGAACGCGTGGCGGACGGCCACCGGCCCGGCGTGGGCGTCGCCGCGCAGCTTCGCCCGCACCCAGCGGAACACGGTGCGCAGCGCGACGCGCGCCGTGACCAGCACGCGCCTCGTGTTGGTCGCGATCGCGGCGGCCGATCGGCGGAGCGCCGCCACCGCCTCGTCGATCGGCACCCCGATCGGCTCGGCGATCGCCAGCGAGCTCGGCCTTGCGCCGACCGCGGCGCACGCCGGGCAGACACAGCTCCAGCCCCCGCGCGTACGGCCGAGGTGGGCCGCGTCGCCGACGTCGAGCGAGGAGCCGCAGAAATCGCACGGCATCGCGCGGTTGAGGGTGATCCCGAGGAAGACCGTCGGGGCGAGGTGGCCGGCGCTCATGCGTGACACAATGAATCACGCTGTATCACGCGTCAACACAATTTCAGCGGTGACCGTTACAGTGACGTGTGTGTCTGTCCGGACGGTCGGCGACCGGGCGCGCGGGCTCGTCCTGCATCGCCCTGGCTTCGCGACTTCGACGGCTTCTTCGCCGAGCGCTACGTCCCACGCTTCGCGGTCTTCCTCGCGGTCTTCTTCGAAGTCTTCTTCGACCTCTTCTTCGCGGGCCTCTTCGCCGTCTTCTTCGCGCCCTTCTTCGCGGCCTTCTTGGCGCCGGCCTTCGCGGCCTTCTTGCCGCCCTTCTTGCCGCCCTTCTTCGCGGGCTCCGTGTTCGTCGCCTTCCCGCGCCCCGAGCCGCTCTCCTTCCCGCCGCCGGTCATCGCGTTGACCGTGGCCCACGCGCGGCGCTTCGACTCCTTCTTGCTCTTCCCGCGCTCCGCGTAGCCCTCGGCGATGTGCTCCGCCTGTCGCTTCTGCTTCGGGGTGTACGCCTTCTTCGAACCGCGCCTGCTGGCCATGCTTCGCCTCCGCGCGATCCGATGCCGAGCAGAGTCGTCCATCGCGCGGCCGCCATCTGCGACGCGAGCCGGCATCGTACCGCGGGCGTGAAGGAGGCCGACGTGAGCGATCCGGTTCGTCTCTACTACTGGCCGACGATCCAGGGACGCGGCGAGTTCGTGCGGCTCGTGCTGGAGGAGGCCGGGGCGCCGTACGTCGACGTCGCGCGACTGCCGGCGAAGCAGGGCGGCGGCACCGCGGCGATCGCGCGCGTGCTGCGCGGCGAGCTCGGCGGGCTCGCGCCGTTCGCGCCGCCCATCCTCGTCGATCGCGATCTGGTCATCGCGCAGACCGCGAACATCTGCGCCTACGTCGCGAAGCGCCAAGGGCTGATCGGCAAAGGCGTGGCGACGCGGGCGCGCGCCGCACAGCTGCAGCTGACCGTCGCTGACGTCGTCGCCGAGGTGCACGACACGCATCATCCCATCGCGGTGAGCGAGTACTACGAGGATCAGAAGCGCGAGGCGAAGCTCCGCGCGAGGTCGTTCCGCGAGGAGCGCATGCCGAAGTTCCTCGGCTACTTCGAGCGCGAGCTGGCGCACGACCATCTGCTCGGCGCGTTCACCTACGTCGACCTGTCGATGTTCCAGCTCCTCGAGGGGCTCGCCTACGCGTTCCCTCGCGCGTTCGCGCGCGTGACGAAGAAGACGCCGAAGCTCCTCGCGCTCCGCGATCGCGTCGCGGCGCGCCCGAACGTGGCGGCCTACCTGGCGTCGCCGCGGCGCATCCCGTTCAACGAGATGGGGATCTTCCGTCGCTACCCCGAGCTCGACGATCCGCCGTCGACGCGATAGGCGCCCGCGCGCGCAGCGAAAGGCGAAAGGCGAAAGGCGAACGCGAGGGCGAACGCGAACGCGAACCATGCAGGCGGCGCGGCTGCTCCGTCACTCGCAGGACTCGAGCGCGTCGAACGTCGCACGCACGTCGGCGGGTGCGAGCTGGGCCGAGCCCGTCGGGAACAGGTGCATCGACCCCTCGCTGGCGGACAACGTCGCGCCCGCGATCCTCACGAACGCGTTCGACTTCTTCTCGAGGTAGTCGCTCTCCTTGACCTCGATCGCCGCGCCGGTCTTCTTCGCGATGCATCGCGCGAGCTCGACGTGGTCGGGGAGGTTGCCGTGATAGCCGAAGAAGAGGATCGAGCGCGCCGGTCCCGCCTTCTTGTTCTCCCAGGAGACGGATCCATGTGAATGAGGCGTCTCGCTCTCCGACGCTCCGTGGTTCGACAGCCCGACAGCCCCGCGAAGCTCGCGTACGCTGACCGGGACATGAGACCTCGACCCGCTCCCCCTGGCAGCTCCGGCGCCAAGCCGCCGCAGAAGACAGTCGCGTGGCCTCTCATCGTGTTGGCTCTGATCGTCGGTGCGGCGATCCTGATCAAGGTCACCGGGATCGTCCGGATCAGCGGGGTCACCGCGAAGGGCATCGAGGAGGCGCGCGAAGAGGCGTTCCGCCCGCACCTCGGCGAGTACCTGTCGCGCGACGGCCTGACCGACGCGAGCGCGGAGGGCAAACCCTACATCGCCGGCCGGCTCGTCGCGATCGACGTGCCGAAGCAGAAGGTCGCGCACGATGTGCTGACATGGTTGCCGGGCGAGATCCGGGCCGAGAGCCACGCCGAGGTCGGCACCGTGGTGTGGGTCGACTGTCACGAGCAGCAAGGCGCGTCGTACGAGATCGAGGGCCAACCCGACAAGAAGCTCGCGGGCCTGGTGTCCGCCTGCACGGTGACGATCATCGACCGAGGCGCGCGCAAGATCGTCGGCCGGACCACGATTCTCGGCGAGCAGTCGGAGGTCACCAAGCTCACCCAGCAGCAGGTGGAGAGCGACGGCGCGATCGTCTCCGAGCGCCCGCTCGGCAAGGTCGTCGACCATCTGAAGGCGCTGCCCCGCCGCTGAACCCGATGCCGAGAGCCTTCGATGCGCGCCTCGGAGTCACGAGCCGAGCGGCGCGCCGCACGCGTCGCATTCCTTCGCGCGGTACGACGCCGACGTCGCGCAGTTCAGGCACTTCTTCGGGAGCCATCGCCTCGAGCGCGACGACATCCGCGAGGTCGTGCCCGCGCGCGCGATCTCTCAGGGCTCCTTCGGCCCCTCCGCGGTCCAAACGTAGAAGCCCCGCCCGGTCTTCTTCCCGAGGTACCCGGCCCGAACGAGCTTCCGTAGGATCGTCGGCGGCCGGAACTGCTCGCCGATCTCGCGCTGCAGGTGCTCGAGGATCGCGAGGCGCACGTCGAGCCCCACCAGGTCGGTGAGCTTCAGCGGTCCCATCGGGTGGCGGTAGCCGAGCTCCATGCCGCGATCGATGTCGCCGGCGCTCGCCACGCCCGTCTCCAGCATGCGCATCGCCTCGGCCCCGAGGAGCACGCCGAGGCGCGAGGTCGCGAAGCCCGGCGTGTCGTTGACCAGGATCGCCGTCTTGCCGATGGTCTTGGCGAAGGCGCGCGCGCGCTCCACCGTCGACTCGCTGGTGCTGACGCCGCGCACGATCTCGAGCAGCTCCATCACCGGCACCGGGTTGAAGAAGTGCACGCCGATCGTGCGGTCGGCCGCGCCGATGCGCGCGCCGAGGTCGGTGATCGACAGGCTCGAGGTGTTCGAGCCGAGGAGCGCGTCGGCCGGGGCGGCGGCGATCACCTTGCGGAAGACCTCCACCTTCAGCGCCATGTCCTCGGGGATCGCCTCGATGACCATCGAGGCGCCCTCGGCCGCGGCGGCGATGTCGGTGACCGGCGCGATCGCGCCGAGGATGCGATCGACCTCGGCGGCCGTCGTCTTCCCCTTCGCCACCAGCTTGTCGAGGCCGGCGCGGATCTGCGCGCGCCCCTTCTCGACGCGCGCGGCGTCGACGTCGTAGAGCTTCACGCTCGCGCCGACCCCGGCGCAGACCTGCGCGATGCCGTTGCCCATCGTCCCCGCACCCAGGATCGCGATCGTTCCGAGCTCCATGGGGCGCCGATTCGCCCGGCGGCGCCGCGGACGCAACGCGCCGGCCTGGACGCACCGCGGCGACGCCGCAGGGGGCGCGACAGGCGCCGGCGGACGTGCGACCGTTCCGGCAGGTGACCGACGATCCCGAGGGCGACGCGCTCGAACGCGAGATCCAGGCCGATCGCGAGGAGCTGCGCATGCGGCGGCGCCGACGCCTGCTGTTCGCGCCGCCGCTCGTCGCGCTGGCCATCGCGGCGTGGGCGCGCGGCGTCTCGCGCCCGCGCGAGGTGTTCGGGGCGCGCGTGTACGCCGGCGCCCAGTCGCCTCCGAACCAGCCGCTGCGGGTGCGGGTCGAGGTCGTGCGGGCGGTCCCCGGCATCGAGGGGGCGTGGGCCGCGACCGGCCTCGCGCTGCGACCGACCGCCGACGGCGTGCGCGGTCGCGCGGAGACGACCGACGATCGCGGCATCTCCGAGGTGGTGATCGACGCGCCGGTGCCGAACTCGGTCACCATCGAGGCGCAGCTGCCCGATGGCGCGTTCCATCCGATCGGTTCGCTCAGCCCCGCGGCGCTGCCGCCGCCCGATCCGAAGCACGGCGCGCTGAGCAAGGTGCGCCGCACCGGCGGGACGATGAGCGGCGAGCTGAAGGTCGCCGTCGCGCCGGAGCTCGGCGCGCTCGCGCCGCCGCTCTCGGCCGCGGTGTGGATCCGCGTGCGCGACGCCGCCGGCGCGCCGGTCGCCGGCGCCGCACTCGCGTTCGTCGCCGAGGGCGGACTCTCGGGCGATCCGGCGCCTGCGACCTCCGACGCCGGCGGTCTGGCGCGCGTACCGGTCAGCCCGATCGCCGCGCCGGTGGTGCTCACCGTCCAGGCGCAGAAGGGCGACAAGAGAGGCGGATGGAGCGGGATCGTCGGCTCGGTCCTCGGCTCGCCGCGCCCGACGAGCGACGGTCGGCTCCTCTTGGGATCGAAGTCCATCGAGCTGATGGCGTCCGCGTCCCATGGCCTCGCCTATTTCGATCTCTGGCGCTCGGGCGTCCGCGTCGGCGGCGGCAAGGTCCGCTTCGACGGCGGTCGCGCCATGCTTCCGCTCCCGGACGGTCTCGACGGCGTGATCGACCTCGAGGCCAACCCGAGCCCGTTCCCCTCGAGCGCGGACGATCTCGCGCACGCCGCGACGTGGCCCCTGGTGCTCGCGAAGGACGAGGTCGACGCCTGGGGCGCGATCGCCACCTCCCCGCGCTTCGACGAGCACGTGCCCTCGAGCGGCACGATCGCGAGCTACGGCGCGGCCGTCGCCGCGACGATCGCGTTCGCACCACCGGCGGTGCCCGCGCGCCCGCTCGTGTCCGACGGCCTGAAGCCCGGCCTCACGCGGGAGTTCGCGCGCGGGCGGGCCGTGCGGCGCGCGGCGAGCGCCGCGGTCGTCGGGGGCGGCGTCCTCGAGCTCGGGTTGATGATCGCGCTCGGCGTGTTCGCGGCGCCGCCGACCGTCGAAGACGCGATGCACGCGCTCGGCGAGAGGCCCCCCTCGAACTCCAAGGCGAGATCGAAGCAGCTGCTCGGCGTGCTCCTCGCGGGCATCGGCATCGTCGCCCTGCTCTTCGCGGCGCTCGCGACCATGGCGTGGGGCATGCCGTGAAGACCGACAAGAACGAGCGGAGCGAGAAGGGCGACAAGAACAGGGGCACCTTCCCCGACGCCGTGCCGAGCCCGACCGAGCGCGCCGAGCACCTGTCGACGCTCAAGGCGTGGAAGATGGCGCTCGACGCGCACGCCTTCGTGCGCGCCCGCTGCGATCTCTTCTACGAGACCCTGCAGGGCGGCCTCGACGACGGCGTCCCCGGCGCCGCGCCGATCTGGATCAGCGGCGACTGCCACGGCGAGAACCTCGGCGCCGTCGGCAGCATCCTCGCGCGTGAGGGCGGCACCGCGTCGTTCGAGCTGAACGACTTCGACGAGACTGTGCTCGGGTGGGCGGCGCACGATCTGCTGCGCCTCGCGCTCGACATGACCGTCGCCGCGCGATCGTACGAGGAGCTGCGCGGCGTCGAGAGCGTGGCCATCGTCGCGTCGGCGCTCGAGGGCTACTGCGAGGCGCTGTCGCGGTCCTCGCCCGAGAAGGCGCTGGCGCTCGACGCGGCGCCGCCGCAGCTGCGCAAGCTGCTGCGCCGCACCGCGGATCAGACGCAGACCGATCTGCTCGACAGGCGCGTGCCGCGCGGCGCCGACGGCAGGCGTCGCTTCGCGCACGGCGCGCGCTACTTCCCGCTCGCCGACGCGGAGCGCGCCGCGATCGACGCGCTCGTCGAGCGCGACGAGGTCCGCAGGCTGATCGCCTCGATGACCGACGACGCGCCCGACGCCGACGTCGAGGTGCTCGACGCGGCGTTCCGCGTCGCCGGGACCGGCTCGCTCGGCTGCTTCCGCGCCGCCGCCCTGGTGCGCATCGGCGGCAAGAAGAAGCAGCGCGCGAACGAGGACGATCACCTCCTGCGGCTCGTCGACATCAAGGAGGCGCTGCCCGCCCGCGCCATCCGACATCCGCACGCGAAGACGCCGAGCGACGACGCGGAGCGGGTCGTGTCCGGCGCGCGCGCGCTGGCTCCGAGCGTCGGCGAGCGGATGATCGCGGCGACCTTCCTCGATCGCCGCGTCGTCGTTCGCGAGCTGCTGCCCCAGGATCGCAAGGTGACGCTCGAGCTCCTCAAGCGCGGCGAGGCCGCGCCGATCGCGCGGCACCTCGGGGCCGTCGTCGGGCGCGCGCACGCGCGGCAGCTCGCGGCGCCCGAGGCCGCCGCGTGGTCGGCGCAGCTGCTGCCCGGCGGCACCTGCGACGGCTGCCCGCCGGGCTGGCTGTGGGACAGCCTGATCCATCTCGTGGGGGTGCACGAGGCGGCCTACCTCCGCCACTGCGGCGCGCTGGTCGAGAAGTATCCGCACCTCCGCTGAGGGGCCTTGCGCTACGCTCGCGCGTTCGATGCGGATCGAGCGACCGGCGGCGATCCTCGCGCTGCTCACCGGGCTGAACTTCCTCAACTACGTCGACCGCTACCTGGTCGCCGCGGTGTCGCCGAAGTTCCAGGAGGAGCTCGCGCTCTCGCAGTTCCAGACGGGGCTGGTGATCAGCGCGTTCATGGTCGGCTACTTCGTGACCAGCCCGATCTTCGGCGCCCTCGGCGACCGCCCGGGCGGCGCGCGCCGGCACCTGATGGCGCTCGGCGTCGCGCTGTGGAGCGTGGCCACGGTGCTGTCCGGCATGGCCCACGGCATCACCTCGATGGTGCTCGCGCGCGTGGCGGTCGGCGTCGGCGAGGCGAGCTACGCGACCATCGCGCCCACGATCATCGACGACCTCGCCCCCGCGGGGCGCAAGAACCGCTGGCTCGCCATCTTCTATCTGGCGACGCCGGTCGGCAGCGCGCTCGGCTACCTGCTCGGCGGCTTCCTCGAGCACGCGTACGGGTGGCGCTCGGCGTTCTTCGTCGCCGGCGGGCCGGGCGTGGCGCTCGCGCTGCTCGTGCTCCTGGTCCGCGATCCCGTGCGTATCGCGCCGATCGAGCACGCCGACAAAGGCGGGCTCCGCGTGCTGCTCCGCTCGCCGATGTACGTCGCGTGCGTCGCCGGCTACTGCGCGTACACGTTCGCGGTCGGCGGCTTCGCGGCGTGGGCGCCGAAGTTCCTCTATCAGGTGCACCGCCTCCCGCTGGTGAAGGCCGACTTCTTCTTCGGCGTGGTGGCGGTCCTCGCCGGCATCATCGGCACGGTGCTCGGCGGCACGGTCGCCGATCGCGGCCTGAAGGGCGCGACGGAGGACCAGCGCATCCGCGCGTACCTCCGCTACTCGGCCATCGTGACGGCGATCGGCGTCCCGCTGGCCGCCGCCACCGTCGTCGCGGGCTCGCCGCTCCTGTTCTTCGTCGCGATCTTCCTCTGCGAGACGGCGCTGTTCGCGTCGACCTCGCCGATCAACGCGGTGATCCTCGGCTCGGTGCCGCCCGCGGTGCGCGCGACGGCGATGGCCGCCAGCATCTTCGCCATCCACGCGCTCGGTGACTTCATCAGCCCGCCGCTCATCGGGTGGGTCGCCGATCGCGCGACGCTCCGCGCCGGCCTGTGGCTGCTGCCGGTGGCGGTCGCGGTGTGCGCGGTGATCTGGTGGCGCGGGTCGCGCGCGGTGATCAACCGTGCGCCGGACCAGGCGCCAGCGCTTCACTGACGCGCTCGGCGAGCGTCGGCAGCGTCTCGTCGTCGACCGCGCGCAGGTCGAGGAGCAGCGCGCCGCCCTCGATGCGCCCGACGACCGCCGGAGTCCCCGCCCGGAGCCGCGCGGCGAGCCCGTCGACGTCGGGGACGGCGAGCCGCACCGCGCACGAGGGCAGCGTCGCCATCGGCTGCGCGCCCGCGCCGACCCGCGCCACGGTGTCGACGATCTCGCCGACCTCGAGCAGCTCCCGCAGGCGCGCGGCGCGCGCCCGCACCGCCTCGCGCGAGATCGACAGCGCCGACAGCGTGGGCAAGCTCAGCGCCGCCCCGCGCTCGTACGCGCCGAGCGTTGCGTCGAGCGCGGCCAGGACGAGCTTCCCCCCACGCACCGCGCGCATCAGCGGGTGCTTGCGCATCGCCGAAATCGCCTCGCCGCGGCCGACAGCGAGGCCCGCCTGCGGTCCGCCGAGCAGCTTGTCGCCGCTGAACACCACCACGTCCGCGCCCGCGCGGATCGCCGAAGGCACGTCGGGCTCGTCGGGCAGCCCGATCGACGCGCCGGGGACGAGCAGCCCCGAGCCGAGGTCGTAGACCACGCGGGCGTCGCGCGAACGCCCGAGCGCGACCAGCTCCTCGATCGACGCCTCCTCGGTGAACCCCACGATGGCGAAGTTCGAGCGGTGCACCTTCAGCAGGATGGCGCGCTCCTCGCTCTCGAGCGCGCGACGGTAGTCGTCGATGCGCGTGCGGTTGGTGGTGCCCACCTCGACGAGGCGCGCGCCTCCGGTCGCCACGATGTCGGGGATGCGGAACGCGCCGCCGATCTCGACCAGCTCGCCGCGCGAGACGATCACGGCGGACGTGCGGGCGAGCGCCGACAGCGCGAGGAGGAGCGCCGCCGCCGCGTTGTTCGCGACCAGCGCGTCGTCGGCGCCGGTGATCCGTCGCAACCGGGCCGAGGCGTGGACGTGGCGCGAGCCGCGCTCGCCCGTGGAGAGATCGAGCTCGAGCGACGAGTAGCCGCTGCCGGCGACCAGGATCGACTCGCGCGCCTCGCGGCCGAGCGGGGCGCGCCCGAGGTTGGTGTGCAAGACGACGCCCGTCGCGTTGATCGCCGAGACCAGCGTGCCCCGTCGATCGTGCGAGAGCGACGCTCCGGCCGCCTCGACGATCGACGCCTCGTCCGCCGCGTGCGCGCCGTCACGCGCCCGCGCGACCGCGTCGCGGAGCGCGTCGGTCACGGCGCCCTTGCCGTGCCGATCGATCAAGGCACGAACGGCCGGGTGCGCGAGCATCCGGCCGATCGCGGGGAGCGAGGCGCGCGGGTCCACGCGGGCCGCGGCTACTCGCAGAAGAACGACGCGGTGTTGCACCTCGCCGGGCCGCCGGAGACCGGGCTGAGCATCGTCGAGCACTCGGCGTCGGTGGAGCACGGGGTGCAGAGCGGGATGACGCCCTGACACACGCGGCAGTCGGTGAACGCGTCCTGCCCGACGGCGCAGATCGTCTTCTGTGCCGAGCCGCCGGCGCTCGTCGACAGCGGCGCGAGGCAGTTGCGCGAGCTGACGGTGGAGTCGATCGCGTCGGCCGGCACCTGCACGCCGCACCCGTAGCAGACGGTGATCGGATACGTGAAGGGGCCCGTCTCGACCGCGGTGTTGCCGAGCGTGCGCCCGAAGACCTTGATCTTCGCGTGGATCGCCAGGGTGGTGCCGATGGGCGCGCCGGCGAAATTCGCGCGCCGGTAGGCCTGGAGGACCACGGGCGGAATGACCTCGACCGAGGTGACGCCGTACGTCGCGTCGGCGCTGGTGGTCGGGTCGATGGTGCCGGTCGCGATGACCGAGAACGGATTGGCAAGGCCGCCCCCGAGGTTGACCGCCGCGCCGCTCGGCGTGAGCAGCTCGACCTCGGCGCCCTCGATGAGCACGCGGTTCGGCTCCGCGCGCGACTGGCGCGGCTCACCGCGCGACAGCAGCTGGTTGCCGACCAGCGGGTGGATGACGTAGTGCGACGCGATGCCCATGTCGAGGAACCCGCTCGGCGTGGTCAGCGCGGTCACGTCGCTGTTGAAGGTGCACTCGGGCGCCTCCACCGCCTGGATCTGGCGGATGAAGATCGTCTGGCCGTTTTCGGCGCAGCTCGGGATCAGCGCGCAGAAGGCACCGGCGATCCCAACGGCGGAAGTGAGTTTCATCCAAGACGCGGCCATGCCGACCCTCCAAGTCTTCCCTGGAGTGTAGGTCGCCGCCCCGCGCAGGACCAAATAACCGGCGCTCGCGCAGCTTCAGGTGTGCGGTACCCAGCCGAGCTCGTTGTTCTTGAACGCCGATCGCGGCGAGTAGGAGGGGCCGGCCTCCCACCCCCACGCAGCGTGGGCGCTTCCCGGCGCCGCGGCGGGCAGCAGGCGCGCGGCAAGCGCCGAGAGCCGCGCGAACAGCTTCGGGAAGAGGGCGCGAAGCAGCCACGCCGCGCGGGCCTGCAGCCCGATCACGACGAAGGGCTCTCCGCGTTCGATCGCATCGGCGATGCGCCGGGCCGCCCGCCGCGCGCGCATCGCCGTGAACGGCAGGGTGTCGCCGATGGCGAACCAGCGATACTCGGCCGCGGCGTTGCCCTTGAAGCGGGCGTTGCGCGGGCTGCCGGTCCGCATCAGCCCCGGGCAGATGGTGCTGACCCGGATGCCGTGCGGCGCGAGCTCCGCCGCGATCGCGTCCGAGAGCCCGACCAGAGCGTGCTTGCTGGCGCTGTAGGGCGAGAGGTGCGGCACCGCGCTCAACCCGCCGATCGAGGCGATGTTCACGATCCGCCCGCTCTTGCGCGCGCGCCTCTCGTCGATCACGGCGCGCATCGTCCGCAGCGGACCCCAGAAATGCGTGTCCATCGAGCGCGCATAGTCGTCGAGGGTCATCGTCTCGAGCGGACCGACCTCGATCTCGCCGGCGCCGTTCACCAGCGCGTCGATGCGACCGAAGGTGGCGCGCGCGGCGGCGACCATCTGGCGGACGTCACTCGGGTCACGCACGTCGCATGGCACCGCGAGCACATCGGCGCCGCGCTCCTCGAGCTCGCGGTGCGCTTCGGCGAGCGTGTGCGGGTCGCGGGCGACCAGCACCAGCTTGGCCCCGCGGTCGGCGAGCTCCCGCGCAAGGACGAGCCCGAGCCCGCGGGCGCCGCCGGTCACGACCACGACCTTGCCCTTCAACGAGAAGTGCGCGCGTCGTCGCGCGATCGCGCGCAGCGCGAAAGCTCCGCCGAGCAGACCCAACAACCACCTGACGCTTCGCGTATCGCTCATCCGTAGCGCCTCCACGATCGCTCGCAGAGGCTGCAAGTCAGACGCCCAGCGCGGCGCGCACCTCGGGCAGCGTCAGCCGTACGTTGCGCGGGCGCGCGACGTCCTCGAGCAGCACGAAGGCGATCGCGTCGCCCTCGCGCTTCTTGTCCGAGACGATGCGCGGGAGCGCCTCGGCGAGCGGCTCCGCGTCGAGGTCGACCGGGAGCCCGAGCGCCGACAGGAGCGCCTCGGTGCGCGCGAGCAGCGCCTTCGGCGTGAGGCCGCGCGAGACGCCGATGCGCAGCGCGGCGATCATCCCCAGCGCGACCGCCTCGCCGTGCGTGAGGCGCTCGTAGCCGGCGTGCGACTCGAGCGCGTGGCCCACGGTGTGCCCGAAGTTGAGCGCGGCCCGCGCGCCGGTGAGATCGCGCTCGTCGGCGGCGACCACGCGCGCCTTGTGGGCGATCGACGCGCGCACGATGCGCACGAGATCGCGCTCGCCCCGCTCGAGGTCCTCGAGCAGCGCGCGGTCGCCGACGAGCGCGGTCTTCGCGACTTCGCTCATGCCGGAGCGCACCTCGCGCGTGGAGAGCGTCGAGAGCAGCTCGACGTCGGCGATCACGCCGGAGGGTTGATGGAACGCGCCGACCAGGTTCTTGCCCTGCGGCCGATCGATCGCGGTCTTGCCGCCGACCGAGGCGTCGACCATCGAGAGGAGCGTCGTCGGCACCTGCACGAAGCGCACGCCGCGGAGCAGCGTCGAAGCGGCGAACCCCGCGAGATCGCCGACCACGCCGCCGCCGACGGCGAGGACGACGCCGCGGCGATCGAGACCCGCGTCGAGCGCGGCGTCCCAGATGGCCTCGACGCTCGCGATGGCCTTGTGGATCTCGCCCGTCGGGAGGATCACCCGCCCGGCGAGCTCGAGGTCGTCGAGCCTCGGGCCGACCAGCGGCCACGCGCGGTCGTCGCTCACCAGCAGGACCTTGCCGCCGAGGGCTTGCAGCAGCGGTCGCAGCTCGCGCCGCGCGCCTTCGCCGACCTCGATGCGATAGGTGCGCTCACCGAGCGCGACCGCCACCGGATCGCGGTTCCACGAGGCGAGCGCCCCGCCGGCGACCTCGTCGGCCGTGCGCCGATGCGTGGAGATGCGCGCGTGCGCCTCGGCGTAGGCCTCCGCGCGCGCGGCGATCACCGCCCGCAGCCGCGCCGCCGGATCGCCCTCGGCGAGCAGCGGCCTTCCGGCGATCTGCTCGGGGCCGAGCCGCGCGAGGAGCGTCTCGACCGGCGCGTCGAGCGTCAGGAGGATGGCACGGTCGATCAGGAGCCGGCGCGTCTCGGGATCGACCACGGCGCCGCCGCCGAGCGAGAGCACCCGCGGCGGCCCCTCGAGCAGCTCGGCGAGCGTGGCGCGCTCGCGGGCGCGGAACCCGACCTCGCCCTCGAGCCGGAAGATCTCGGGGATGGAGCGGCCGCTGGCGCGGGCGATCTCCTCGTCGACGTCGACGAACGGCACGCCGGCGAGCTCCGCCACGCGACGACCCACGGTGCTCTTGCCGACCCCCATCGGGCCGGACAGAGCGAGCGGACGGACCCTGGCGCGATCCATGCTGGCCAGATTAGTCGGCAGGCCCGCGATCGCCAGGGTGGAGCCTCGGGAACAACGCTACGCTCGTGCGGTCCAAGGTCCGGCGGTCGGGGCGTCGCGCAGGGCGCCGCTTGGAGGAGGTGGGCGATGGGGCGAGCGTGCTCGAGGGGCGCAGTGAGTCTGGCGGCGGTCCTCACGATCGCAGCAGCCGCCGCGCCCGCCGGCGCGTACGTCGTCCCCGAAATCCCCGCGCCGTGGCTCGACGACATCGCCGCGGCGGTCGTGACCACGACAGGGCCGGTCATCTACGTCAACGTCGCCCGCTGCAAAGAGGTCGGCGCCGACGTCTGCGCCTTCGTCCGGCAGCACGAGCACGCGCACATCCGGCTCAACCACGCGTCGTCGTTCTACACCTCGTATGTGAACGGTCGCGCCCTCGCCGAGGCCGAGGCGGATTGTTGGGCGGCGCGCAACGCGCTGCTCATCCAGGTGAAGGCGGCCGTGGCCCACTTCGAGTCACCGGCGCTGGCGACGCTCGAAGTCGGCGACCACGGCACCGGCCTGCAGCGCGCCAAGCGCATCAAGGCGTGCCGCAAGCTCTGACGAGCCTGAGAATCCCCCGGACTGAAGTCCGGGGCACCGACTGCACCTCAAGTCCTACGGACTTCACCGAATCGCCAGTCTGGCTTGGAGATGTCGCTGCAGAGTCGGCCAGTCACCGGCGAGTCTGAGCCCCGCGGCCGCTCTCGAGGCAGGTCGACCGAACGCACTTCCTCGGCACAAACACTCGCCAGCCCGGAGGGCTTCGCTCTGCTGTCGGTGCCCCGGGTTTCAACCCGGGGGATTGCCTGACAGCGGCTGACTGCGCGCTACTTGCAGCGCGCCGCGCCCTTCTTCGCCTCTTCTTCGACCTTGGTGCCGGGCTTCGCCGCCGCTGCGAGCTTCGCCGCCTGCTCGTAGTGCGCCTTGCACGCCTTCTTGTCGCCGGCGTCTTCGGCGAACTTCGCGGCGTAGAAGTGGTTCTTCGAGGAGGCCTCGATCTTGATCGCCTCGTCGAGGTCATTGCGCGCGCCGTCGACGTCCTTCGCGGCGTGCTTGCACAGCGCGCGCTCGGTGTAGAACGCGCCCGACGCCTTGGCCGCGATCGCCTGATCCATCGCTGCGACGCAGCCGGGCAGATCGCCGACCTCCTTCAGCTTGAGGCCGGAGAGCGCGATGAGCGACGAGTCGCCCTTGGCCTTGGCGATCGCACCCTTGAAGGCCTTGGCGGCGGCGTCCTTTTCGCCGGCCTCGAGGAGCTCTTCGCCGTGATCGAAGCGGAGCTTGCCGTCGTCGGGGCGGAGGGTCACCGCGTTGGCGTAGGCCTTGGCGGCGAGCGCGTGATCGCCCTTGCCGTGGAGCGCGAGCGCGAGGTGCAGGTGCAGCTCGTAGGTGCCCTTGGCGTGCTCGAGGCCCGCGCGCGCGACCTTCGCCGCGTCGTCCCACTTCTCGCGCTTGATGTAGAGCGCCGAGAGGAAGATCGACGCGCCGACCAGCTTGGGGTCGGACTCGAGCGCCGCCTTGTAGTGCTTCTCGGCGGCGTCGAGGTCTTTGTCGGCGTCTTCGGCGACGATGCCGCGCGCGTAGTGCGCCACCGCGTCCTTCGGGTTCTTGAGGAGGACCGCGTCGGCCTTCGCCTTGGCGTCGGGCCAGTTCTTCGCCTCGGCCGCCTCGAGCGCGGCCATCGCCTCGGCGCTCGCGCCGCCGGTGTCGGCCGCGCCCACCTGGGGCGGCTTGTCGTCGAGGTTCGGCTTGGGCGCCTCGGCCTGCGAGGGACCGCTGCCGCCGCACCCGAGTCCGCAGCCCACGACCAACAGCACCACTCCGACCCGTGCCAGGCTCGATGTGCGTTCCAGGCGCTTCATGCTGCGATCCCCTCTCGCGCGAGCCGCTCGATGGCGGCGCCGATCACCCGCTTGATCTCCTCGCGGCGGGCGGCGTCACGCACCTTCGATCCGTCGATCTCGGTGACGTAGAAGCTGTCGGCCGCGCGGGCGCCCTCGGTGGCGATCTTCGACCTCGCGATCGAGAGACCGGCGTCGTGGAGCGCCCGTGCGATCGTATACAGGAGACCGGGCCGATCCTTGGCATAGACGTCGATGACCGTGAAGCGACGCGAGGCGCGGTCGTCGATCTCGACGCCCGTCGCGACCGCGGGCGCCGGCCGCTCGCGCATGCCTCCGGCGCCGCGCCGCTCGCGCAGGAGCGCCTCGGCCTCGACGCTCCCGGCGAGCAGCGCCTGGAGATCGCTCCCGATTCGCGCGAGCTCGCGCTCGGACAGCGGCTCGATCGCCTCCTCGCCGTCGCGCGCGAACCTCCGGACCGAGAAGAAGTCGACCGCCTCGCTCTTGCCGCCGTCGCGCTGGTAGAGCGGCCGGAGGAAGATGTGCGCGGTCATGACGTCGAGCCGGTTGGCCGCGAGCGCGGCCGCGATCATCGCGAGGAGACCGGGCCGATCGTCGGCGGCGATGCACAGCTCGATGGCGTCGGCGTGGCGCGACGGCACCACGTCGACGACGACGCTCTTGTCCTTGCGACGCTCGACCACCGCGGCGTGCGCGGCGACCTGCGCGCCGCCGTGCCCGATGAAGTAGCTCTTGGGCATGCCCTCGAGGTACGCGGTGATCCACCTCGGATCGCCCTTGCCTTCGCGATCGACTCGCAGCGCGAGCGCGGCCTCGAGGGCCTCGCGCCGCACCCGCGCGAGGATGACGTCGGCGGTGTCGACGCCGCGCTGCTGGCTCGCGAGGTGATGGCTGGTCGCGAGGAACAGATCGTCGAGCATGCGCGCCTTCCACGAGGTCATCGCGGTCGGCGAGGTGGTGGAGATGTCGGCCACCGTCAGCAGGTAGAGGTGCTGCAGGCGCTCGAGCGGCGAGCCGCCGCTCTTGGCGATCGTCTCGGCGAAGCCGGCGACGGTGGCCGGATCGTCGAGGTCGCGGCGCGTGGCGACGTGGTACATCGTCAGGTGCTCGGAGATGAGCCAGCGCACCTCCTCGGCGTCTTCCTGCGACAGGCCGAGTCGCGCGCAGATCGGCCGCGACATCTCGGCGCCGCGCTCGCTGTGCCCGGCGCCGCCCGCGCCCTTGCCCACGTCGTGCAAGAGCGTGGCGACGTACAGCGGCACCTTGCGCTGGTTGTCGCCCGCGAGGCGGCAGGCGAGCGGGTACTCCGAGGCGAGCTCGCCGCGCGCGAGCGTGCGGAGGCGATCGACGGCGGCGACGCTGTGAACGTCGACCGTGTACACGTGGTAGATGTCGTGGTGCACGCGGCCGACGACCGGATCGAACTCCGGGATCATCGCCAGGAGGAGCCCGACGTCGTGCAGCTCGCGGAGGATCGAGCCGCCGGTGCGCACCTGCTCGTGGCCGGGCCCCTGCTCGTGGACCAGGCGATCGGCGACGGTGGTCAGGCACTCGAGGAACAGCTGCTTCGCCTCGGGCGAGGCGCGGAGCGCCGCAGCGAACTCCGGCTCGCGCGCGGCCCGGGTGATCGCGTCGCGCGTGTAGGGGTACACCGGCAGGCCCCTGCGCATCGCCGCGTGGTAGAGGCGCATGGCCAGGGCCGGCTCGTTGTAGACGTGCGCGGGGTGCTCGAGGGTCGCGTGGCCGTCGAACGTGCGCACGCCCTTGGCGAGCACCTCCTGCTGCACCTGCCGGCCGCGCGCGCGCGGCGGCGCGCATAGATCGAGGACGCGCTCGACGAGGCGCTCGACCGTGCGCGCGTGCCCGTAGTAGCGCTGCATCAGCCGCTCGGCGGCGACCGCGTCGGGCTCGTCGGGCGGCTGCCCCGCCCGCGAAGACGAGGGCGCGGCCTCGCCGTGGGCGCGGCCGATCTCCTCCTGCGCGTCGAAGGTGAGGCGATCGCTCCGCCGGTCGGCGCGCACGTGCAGCCGGGAACGCACGTTCCACAGGAAGGCCTCGGCCGCGGCGATCTCCTGGTGCTCGCGCGGCAGCAGCACGCCGAGGGTGACGAGGCCGGCGAGCTCCTTGACGCCGTAGCGGGCGCGCGCGGCCCAGCGGGCGATGTCGAGATCGCGCAGGCCGCCGGCGCCCGATTTGACGTCGGGCTCGAGGAGGAACAGCGAGCCGCCGTACTTGCCGTGGCGGCTCGCCCGCTCCTCGCGCAGCCGCCGCACGAACCCGCCGATGTCGGCCTGGAAGAAGCCGCCGAGCGCGCGCTCGACGAGCGCGTCGACGCGCGCGCGCGGCCCGGCGACGACCCGCAGATCGAGCAGCGAAGTCGCCGTGGTGAGATCGGTGCGGGCGAGCTCGAGGGCGTCGTCGATCGCGAGGACCTGGTGGCCGACCGAGCAGCCGGCGTCCCACAACGGGTACAGCAGGGCTTCGGCGACCTCCTGCGCGCGGTCGGAGTCGTGATCGACCACGATGCGCACGTCGAGATCGCTGCGCGGCGCGAGGAGACCTCGACCGTACGAGCCGACGCCGGCGAGCGTGCAGTCGATCCACTTGCCGGTGCGACCGAGCGAGGCCTGCGTGCAGGGGAGCAGCGCCGACAGGAGGCCGTCGATGGTGCGGGCGTACGCTCGGCCCGCGTCGCTCGCGGCCGCGCCGCCGCGGATGCGGGCGTCGAACTCGCCCCGGTAGCGCACGAGGTACTCGCGGAGCGTCGCGGTCAGCCTCGGCTCGCACGCGGCGGGCCCGGGGGGCACGCTCGATACCGGAGGGGCAGCGGGCATCCGCGAAGAAGATGGGGACGACATGCGGCTCCGGAACCGCCGCGCTCGCGCGGCGAGTAGCACGTCATGGCGCGCCACGACCGCGTTGTCCAGAGGGAACCTGCTCGGGAATCCTTGCGCATCCCTCCGCGCATCCACCTGGGGTGTGGCAACATCCAGATCTCGTGCCCGCTCCGCCCCCGTCCAGCTCCCGTGAAACCGGTCGGGTCGCGCCCGAGTCCGCGCGGGAGCGCGCACACTTCTCGCTGTTCGGCATCCCGGTCCGCATCGGGCTCGGCTTCTGGCTGATCGCCTTCGTGCTCGGGTTCCAGCCGGGCGCCGCCTCGTTCGCGGCGGGCGCGCGCAACGCGCTCGCGTGGACCGCCATCCTCTTCGTCTCCATCCTCCTCCACGAGCTCGGTCACGCGTTGGTCGCGCGTGCGTTCGGGGCGAGGCCCGTCATCTCGCTGCACGCGTTCGGCGGCCTCACGCAGTACATCGGCGTGGGGATGAGCCGCGGCCGGCAGATCCTGGTCTCGCTCGCCGGTCCCTTCACCGGCTTCGCCTTCGGCGCGCTCGTGTTCCTCGCCGGGCGCAGGTTCGCCGCCGTCGACCCGGCGCTGGTCCGGCACCTCCTCCTGGTGAACGTCGGGTGGGGCATGGTCAACCTGCTGCCGGTGCTGCCGCTCGACGGCGGCAACGTGCTCGCGGCGGCGCTCGGACCGAAGCGCACGTTCGCGACGTGGGTGATCTCCGGCACGTTCGCGGTCGCCGTCACGGTGCTCGGCCTGTACCTCAGGCAGATCTTCATCGTCGTGCTCTTCGGCTTCGCCGCGGTGCAGGCCATCGGGCAGGCCAGGCTCGCGTGGGCGGCGCGCGTCGACGCGCGCGACGGCCTCGAGCGCCTGCTCGCCTCTGCGAAGCTCGCGCTCGAGCGCGGCGAGCTCGACGACGCGCACCTGATCGCCGACGACGTGATCGGTCGCGCGAAGAGCCAGGCGGTCCGCAACGGCGGCTACACCGCGCTCGCGTGGGTCTTCGTCGAGCGCGGCCAGGGCTCGAAGGCGAAGGCGGCGCTCGCCGAGATCGATCCGCCCTACGCGGTCGACCCGTACACCATGGCCGCCGTCGAAGACGCCGCGGGCGACGCCGGGCGCGCGCGCGCCATCCTCGAGGAGGCGCGCCGGCAGGGGTTCCGCACCATCGAGGCGGGCAAGCTGCTCATCGACCTCTACGCGCGCGACGGCCGCCTCGAGGCCGCCGTCGACGTCGCGCAGGAGGACGCCGACCTGCTCTCGCGCGACGAGGTGCACGCCGTCTTCCAGGCGGCGATGGACGGCGGCGCCACGCGCGCCGCCGCGCGGGTCGCCGCGCGCATGTTCGAGCTGCACGGCCGCCCGAGCGACGCGATCGACGAGGCGCGCGCCCTCGCGCTGTCCGACGACGTCGCCGGCGCGCTCGCCGCGCTCGCCCACGCGGTCGCCGTCGGTCCCATCGATCGCGAGGCGATCCGAAACGATCCGGCGTTCGCGCAGCTGGTGGGCGACGAGCGGTTCGAACGCATCGTGTCTTGATGACCCATCGGAAGACCCCCACGACTCACCACACGACCTCGACCGGCGTGTGACGCTCCACGAAGGTGCCGTCCCCGAGCTGCCCATCGAGGTTACGGCCCCAGCAGCGGACCTTCGTGTCGACGCCGATCGCGCACGAGTGTGCGCCGCCGGTCCCGACGGCGGTCGCCTCGGACAGCACGCGCGCCGGCTGCGCATGGGACGTCGTCGTCCCGTCGCCGAGGGCGCCGTGCGCGTTGTTGCCCCAGCACCATACCGAGCGGTCGTTGCCGATCGCGCACGCGTGATCGTCGCCGACGTCGAGCGCGGTCACTGCGGGCAGCCCCTCGACCTTCTTCGCGTGGGCATCGCCGGACGCGCACCACACGTCGGAGACGCGCCGGACGCACGCGAGCGACGCGCCGAGCGCGATTTCGTCGACGGCGGTCTCGCCGTCGAGCCGCGGCGCCTTCGGTCCCCAGCAGCGTACGATCCCGCTCTGGCGGCGAAGGCAGGCTCGTTCGTTCGCGAGCGCGACCCTCGAGATGTCGCCGAGCAGGCGCACGTCGGCTGGCGGTTCTAGCGATGATGCGCTCGGTACGACGCGGAGCACACCATCCTGTCCGATGAGCGCGAGCGTCGGACCTCCGGCGAAGATGCGGGCGGCGTGCGGCGACCATCCCCTTTGCGGCGCCGCCGCGCCGCCCCAGCACCACGCGCCGCCACGCTCGGTGTGGCAGCTGAACCCCGCACCCGTGACGAACCGCTCGACGTCGCCCGCGACGATGTCCGGCAGCGACTGCGCGCCGGTCGGGCGACCGGTGCCGTGGCCGACGTCGCGGCCCCAGCACGCGATCCGCGGCCCGACGCGCGCGCAGCTGTGCGCGTCTCCCAGCGACAGCTGCGTCGCGCCGGTGAGCCGCGACGCAGCGCCGCCGTCGTCGACCGGCGGGGGATCGACGGTGCAGGTCACCGAAGTCCCGTCGAGAGCGACTTCGGCGCGCACCACGCGTTGAGCGTCGTCGCGCCACGTGTAGAACAACCGTCCGTCACGCTTGACCGGATCGACGATGCGCGCACGCTCGTCGAGCGACCGCGCCCCGGTGCCAGGCAGGCTGCCCCGCCGTCGGAGGAGCCGCGCCGGGGCCGCGCAGCTCGGCCCGGGCACGTTGATCGCCAGGTGGTGCGGGTCCGTCTCGCCGCTGACCCGCGCGAACCACGACCACCTCGGCTCGAAGCGCGCGTTCTTCACCTCCCAGTAGACCTCGAAGCACGCGTGTTCCCGAACCGTCCACGCCATCAGACCCGAACCCGGCATGTAGCGCGGCCGGTACTCGATGCGGTCGCCGTACCGATGACGCACCGGAATCCACCCGCTGCCGTGCCAGCACGCGGTATCGAAGCCGAGCGTCACGAGCGCGGCGAGAACGGAGAACGTCATGAGGCGCCGCGCATCGACCATCACCGGAGGGCCGCTCGCCCGCACGCGTGCGACCGCGCTGAGGGAAGAACGGAAGGTCGGCGTGCCGTCGCCCGCGAGCAGCACCGAGTCGGGCGCCTCGTCGAGCGACGGAACGTGGGGCACGAGCTCTTCGGCGGGCTCGAGGCGATGCGTCGGGATCTCCCCCCGCCGCACGCGCGTGAGCCAGCGCCGTCTGTGAGTCGCGTCGACGAACCCCTTGCCAACGAACAGGAGCGCCAAGCTGCCGCAGACCCACACGACCATCGTCGGCCAGCGAAGCAGGCGCGTCACGCACGCCGCCGTCGCCAGCAGAGTGACGCCGATGGCGAGCGTTGCCTGGCGTGCGCGCTCGTCGCGGTGGAGTCCGCGCGCGCGCCACGGATCTGCGAGGAGCGCGATGGCGACTCGCCCGAGCGCGATCGGCGCGAACCACACGAGGACCGTGCCGACATCCCCGAGGAACCAGCCGCGCCCTGACAGCAGCTGGCCGTAATATCCACTGTCGGCCGGCAGACGCAGCGGGAACAGCTGACGCGTCGCGGCGACCAACAGCGCCGCACGCGCGCCGAGCTCGATGTGGAGGAGAGCCCGGTGACGCTGCAGCCCACGGACGACGCGGGACCCCATCACGACTCCGACGAACGCGTCGAGCGCCGTCGCCAGTGCGACGAGCGTCGGGGCCGGCCACACCGCCCACGCCAGCGTCGCCGCGATTGCGGCGCGCACGAGCGCCACGGACGCGACGGTGGCCGCACGGATCACCGTCGAGAGTCTAGCCGTCGGCCAACGTGGCGCAGCGCCTCCGAAGGTCGCCGCACGCCTCACCATCGTCCGCCCTGGATTTGAACACTCGAGCCGACGCACCCCGGGGCTACTCGACGCTGGGACCGCGGCCAGCCGATGTCTCCGATCCCTGCCCCCTAGGTCTCGCTTGACCTTCACCGATGCCGTGGTTAATATATGCCGTATTCAAGATGCGACCTCGAAGGCGCGCCGTCCAGCTCGACCTGCCGATGCATCGCCATGGCGGGGCGAGGCGGGGCGCCGGGCGTCCCCGCACCTCCGGCTCCGTGCCGCACGCCGCGCGCCCACGCTTCGATGGCGCCCGCACCCCCCTTCACGTCACGATCCGCATGGCCAGCGGCGTCTGGAATCTACGCAGCCAACGTGGCTACCGCTGCGTCGAGCACGCGCTCGCGGCCGAGCGCGCGCGCGGCCTCTTGCGGGTCGTGCACTTCTCGGTGCAGGGCAACCACGTGCACATGATCGTCGAGGCGGACGACCGTCGCGTCCTGTCGCGTCGGATGCAGGGACTCGGCGTTCGCCTCGCGCGCCGCATCAACGCGATGATGGGTCGGCCGCGCGGCCGGGTGCTCGCCGATCGCTATCACGCACGCGTCCTCGCGACGCCGCGAGAAGTCCATCGCGCGATCGCCTACGTGCTCGGAAATCACGTCAAGCACAGCGCGCAAGCGGGACGACGCGGCATCGCCGTAGACCCCTTCTCCTCGGCGTCGCGCTTCCAACACTTCGCCGCGCCGGTCCGGCCCCCCGCCTGGTCGCCGGGAACCGGGCCGCCTCCCGTCGCCGCCCCGCGCTCCTGGTTGCTTGCGCGCGGATGGCTTCGGCTTGGACCAATCGAGCCGAGGGGCTGTCCAACGAGCGTCGCGGGCGGGGCTGCACGCCCGCGATTGGGCGATGCCTGAGGATCGCCGTTCGCCGGGCGCATGCCCGCGTGCCGACGAGCTCGATGGCGTACGAGGCCATCCGCACACGGGATCAGCGCGCCGTGCGAGACAGGTCGCTCGTGTCGTGGCAGCGATGACCAGATAGCGGGCGCGCGCGAGGCGGCGGGAGCATCCCAGCGCGTCGTTTTCGCAGTGGATCGTCAAATCTCGAGGCTCGTGCCCAACGTCACCCCCAGGAACCCCGCCGGCCCGAAGCCCGGCGGGCCGCACGAGGCCTGGCATGCGGGCGGCGTCGGCGAGTAGGGGATGAGGTGCGGCGCGACGTGCACGAGCAGATCGACGTCGTAGCGCGGGGTGGGGCGGAAGCGAACGCCCGCGCCGATGCGGAACGGAACGGCGCCACGGCGCCAGAAATTGCCCGCGGCGCCCTCGCTCCACAGCGCGCGATAGCCGGTTGCCACGTCGAGCATCGCGGCCGCTCCGTCACCGGAGGACGTGATCCGCACGCCCGCGCCGACCATCGCGGTGGACGCTGTCGCGGAGCCGACGTGCGACGGGTGGAAGCGCACGTGCTCGAACATGCCGTAGAAGCCGAGCCCCGGCGCGAGCCAGTGGGTGAGGTTCGCCTCGCCGCCGAGGCCGAGGCCGAAAAGGTTCCTCGTGCCGGTGGGCGTCATCACGGTGCCGCGCGCGCCGAGCGCCCACGTCGCGGGGCCAAGCGGTGCGACCGAGTGTGTCGTCGCAGACGCGGCGGAGACCGATGAAGTATCGGCCCCGATGGGCGTGGTCGGCGAGAGGGACGCCGGCGCGGTGCGCTCGGACCACGAGCGGTCGTCGGGCGGCGCGGCGCCCGGGCCGATGGGGGCGAACCCGCGCACGTGCACCATGTCGATCGCGCCCCACGCGTAGGTGCGGGACTCACCGTGCGGCAGGAGGATCACCACGTACTCACCGGGCACCAGCTCGGTGACCACGCCGATCAACAGCGAGCCGGTGGGGAGGCGCAGCCGCGCGGGCCCTGTGGGTTCGTCGGCGCGCGCCGCGCGCGGGGCGAGGAGCGCGAGGGCGACGCAGAGCAGGGCGACCGTCCGCACGTCGCGCGATCCCAGCAAGCGCCGTGCGCGCGCGAATGCTCGGACAAACCGCGATCGCGGCCCCGCCGGTGCGGTGCACCACGACGCACGTGCGACAAATCGACCCGGCGGCTCGCCTCCGGCGGACTGCCGGCGCACCCTCGAGCGCCGGCGGCTGCCGGCGCACCTTCGAGCGCGTACCCCTGATACGCTCGCTGCCATGAAATCGAGGGCCGCTCTCTCCCTCCTCGCTTCCGCCGGCGTCGCCCTGGCCACGATGTCCCACGCATCGAGCGCGGGCGCCTACACGACGCGCGTCCACATCGTGATCGCCAACGAGCTGCGCACCGCGCTCGTCGCGTCGGGAGGCCGCACGGTCGCCCTCAAGCTCGGGACCTACACGGTGACCCTGAGCGAGGCCGACGCGAAGGCGATCCTCGAGCAGCCGCTCGCCTTCCGCGCGGGCGCGGTCGGCCCCGACAACGTGATCTTCCCCGGGATGACCGATCCGTCGCACGCCATCGAGCAGCGGCCGTTCGAGCAGTGCCAGGTGCTCTACGACATGGCGCTCACGTCCGAGGAGCGCGCGTACGCGATGGGCTGCTTCCTCCACGGCTCGACCGACGCGATCGCCCACCACTACGTCAACTACATGACGGGCGAGACGTTCACGCTCAACCCGATCACCTCCGCCCGGGGATCGAGCTGGTCGAACGTCGTGCGGCACATCACCGCCGAGTCGATGCTGCAGAAGGCCGGCTTCACGCTCAAGGCCAGCAACTTCGGCGCCGGCGCGCTCGCGCACGCCATCCCCAAGGGCTTCGTGCTCCGCGCCTACTTCGACACCAAGAGCCCCCTCTGGGCGATCGCCGCCAAGCACGCGAAGGAGAAGTTCGAGGCGGCGAAGGCGGCCAAGCCCGGCGCCTCGCTCCCCACCATCATCGGGTCGGCCGGCCTCGCCCCCGCCGAGCACCTCGTCCTGTCGCCCCTCTACCTCGAGGAGATCGAGGCCGGGCGGGTGAAGCTGCGCGCCGACGTCGAGAAGTCGATCAAGGCGATGCAGGACTGGACGACCACCGACGGCTCCAAGCTCAAGGTGACCGCCGGCGCCGACGGCAAGCTCGGGACCAACGACGACAAGACCTCGTGCTCGGCCTCGTGCCCCACGCTCTACGCGAAGTACTTCACCTACGTGAGCATGCTGCAGCCGCGCAAGGACGCCGCGGGCAAGCCGCTCCCGAGCGCGTTCGACAAGATCAGCGACGAGCTCGGCAAGGACCTGCGCGGCTTCTCGCACGCGCTGGTGCAGACGATCGAGACCGTCTCCACCAAGCTGAACGCGCC
>JACPFM010000072.1:0-391 GCA_016182965.1 Deltaproteobacteria bacterium
CCCTCCGCGATCGCCAGCGGCACCGCCACCGACGATCGATCGAGCTGATCGGCCAGGTTGCGATTGCGCCGCTCGATCTGCTCGATCACCGGCGTCAGCTCCCGAACCACCTCCAACGCGACCCAGTACACCTTGAGCAACATCGCACTACCCGTTTCGCCCCGCAGGTCACGCGCGCGGCCCTTCCGCACGCCGCCCGCTCGGGGCAAAAGCCCCCCACCAGGCGCGCGCAGGCGCTGTCCAGGCTCGCGAGCGCAGCGAGCGACGGCGCGAAGCGCCGCTGCGGCCTGGACAGCGCCGAGCACGCCGGTACGATCAGAGGCCCGAGCGACACGACACACTCCGTCGCACGCGCAGGCGCACGCGCACGCGCAGGCGCAGGCGCACGCGC
>JACPFM010000072.1:457-25950 GCA_016182965.1 Deltaproteobacteria bacterium
ACGATCGTAAACAGGTTCATGGCGCGCATTTCGTTTTTTTCGGGCTCGCGCTCGCGCTCGGGCTCGGGCTCGGGCTCGAGCGCTATCAGACCAGGTGCTCGTCGATGCGCGAGACGATGGCGTGCTGCCACGCTGCCGAGGTCGCGGGCTACGATCCGCGCGGCACGTTGGTGAACAACCCGACGAGCGCGCAGCGCGAGCTCTCACGAGCGGAGGGACGTCCCGCGATCAGCGCAGGCGGCATGGCCCTCAAGAAATCTCGTCTGGCACAGGCCCGCCAAAGCCTGCGCCGACGTGGTGAGCGGATGGCGCGACAGCGTCAGCGAGCCCCCGCCGTACCCCGCCTGCGGCGAAGCGAGACCTCCTCGTCCGCGACAAAAACGCCGAGGGCCGAAGGCCTTCGACCTTCGACCCTCGACCTTCCGCGACGATCAGCCGCCGCTCGGCACCGGCTTCGGCGTACCGAAGATGGACGCCGGCTTGCGCTTCTCGCGCTGGTCGCGCTTGTCGGCGTAGGTCGGGATGTTGACGCGCTCGCGGCGCGGCAGCGGCTTGCCCTCGAGGATGGCGTCGATCTCGAAGCCGTCGACCGTCTCGCGATCGAGGAGCGCCTCGGCCAGGCGATCGAGCTCCTGCTTGTGATCGGTGAGCATGCTCCGCGCCTTGTCGTAGTTCGTCATCACGATGCGACGGATCTCGTCGTCGATGATCTTCGCGGTGTTGCCCGAGTAGGTCGCGTGGTGCGACGACAGCTCGCGGCCGAGGAAGGGGTTCTCCTCGTTCTCGCCGTAGGCCAGCGGGCCGAGCTCGGGGCTCATGCCCCACTCGGTGACCATCTTGCGGGCGAGGTTGGTCGCCTGCTTGATGTCGTTGCCGGCGCCGGTGGTGAGCTGACCGAAGACGATCTCCTCGGCGACGCGGCCGCCCATGAGCACCGCGATGCGGGCCTCGGCGTACTCCTTCGAGTACGTGTGGCGGTCCTCCTCGGGGAGCTGCTGTGTGACGCCGAGCGCGGGACCGCGCGGGACGATGGTGACCTTGTGCACCGGATCGGTGTTGGGCGCGAGGAGCTTGGCGACGAGCGCGTGACCCGCCTCGTGCCACGCCGTCGTGCGGCGCTCGAGCTCGCTGATGACCATGGAGCGACGCTCGCCGCCCATGAGCACCTTGTCCTTCGCCATGTCGAAGTCGTTCATCGAGAGCGACTCCTTGTCCTGGCGAGCGGCGAGCAGCGCGGCCTCGTTGACGAGGTTCTCGAGATCGGCGCCGACGAAGCCCGGGGTGCCGCGCGCGATGACCTCGAGGTCGACGTCGGGCGCGAGCGGGGTCTTCTTGGTGTGGACCTTGAGGATCTCGACGCGGCCCTTGATGTCGGGGCGCGGGACCACGATGCGGCGGTCGAAGCGGCCCGGGCGGAGGATCGCCGGGTCGAGGACGTCGGGGCGGTTGGTCGCGGCGATGATGATCACGCCCTCGTTCGACTCGAAGCCGTCCATCTCGACGAGCAGCTGGTTGAGGGTCTGCTCGCGCTCGTCGTGACCGCCGCCGAGGCCGGCGCCGCGGTGACGACCGACGGCGTCGATCTCGTCGATGAAGATGATGCAGGGCGCGTGCTTCTTGCCCTGCTCGAAGAGGTCGCGGACGCGGCTGGCGCCGACGCCGACGAACATCTCGACGAAGTCCGAGCCGGAGATCGAGAAGAAGGGAACGCCGGCCTCACCCGCGAGCGCCTTGGCGAGGAGCGTCTTGCCGGTGCCCGGGCTGCCCATCAGCAGCACGCCCTTGGGGATGCGGCCGCCGAGGCGCTGGAACTTCTTCGGGTCCTTGAGGAACGCGATGATCTCTTCGCAGTCGTCCTTGGCCTCTTCGATGCCGGCGACGTCGGCGAACGTGATCTTGTTGTTCGAGTCGCTCAGCATGCGCGCCTTCGACTTGCCGAAGGACATCGCCTTGCCGCCGCCAGCCTGCATCTGGCGCATGAACAGGTAGAACATGACCAGGAGGAAGACCATCGGCAGCCAGGTCACGAGCGCCGACGCCCACAGCGGCGAGGCGTCTTCCTTCTCGACGGTGACCTTGATGCCGCGGTTGGCCGCGAAGAGCTCCTTGTTGACCTCTTCGCTGTTGATGCCGATGGTCACGCGCTCTTCGCGGCGACCGGCCGGATCACCCTTCAGCTGGTAGCGGTACTCGCGGTCCTTGATCTTGACCCACTCGACCTTGTCCTGACGGACGTCCGTGATGAAGTCGCTGAACGGGACCTGCTGCGAACGTGGGACGTCGCTGAAGAAGCTCCAGATCGCGACGAACATCAGGATCAGGAGGACCCACATCAACAGGGCTTTATGCGATTGCTTCACGGCTGCCTCTTCACGGGTGCCACGCGCCGGTTCCACGAGGACAGGCGCGCAACGAGCGGGGCTCGAGAGTTACGGGTAGCACGCACCCCCCTGCCGTCAAAGCGCGAGCTTGCCGCGACTTCAGCATGGCGTTCGGGATGTCGGTCATCGGGAGGACCATCGGAGTGGAGTGTCGGGGCGAAGGACGCGTCGGAGTTCAAGCAGGATTCGGGATGCAAGACCCGGCCCTCGGCTCGGCCGTGCCGGTCGTGACCGGACCGGCGTGCTCGTTGTGATGTCGAGCGGCCCTGTTCGGTCCCAACATCGTGCGCCACGGAGCGGGCCCCAGCTTGCCCGGAGCCGGGCTCGGTGCCGCCGAGGTGCTCGTCACGAGGCCCCGCGATAGACACGGCGCTGTCGGCGAGCGCGGCGAGGTGCTCCTCGATGCGCGGGTCGAGTGAACGGAGGAGCGGCACGACCTCTTCCCGGACGCGAACGCGGAGGTGCCGCCGGTCGACGTTGGAGGGATCGTGCGCGAACGCGAGGCCGCGCCGGCGCGCGTGCGCCTCGATCTGTGCGCGGGTTGCTCGGATCAACGGACGAATCAGCTCCTTGGACACGGGAGGCAGGACGGCAAGCCCTGGTGCGGGCGCGCCGCGCAGGATTCGGATCAGCACCGTCTCGGCCTTGTCTCCCTGGTGATGCCCGGTGGCGATGAAGGAGGCACCGACCTCGGCCGCCACGCGGCGAAGCGCCGCGAAACGTGCCTCTCTCGCGCGCGCCTGCAGGTTGGAGCCGGGCGCGACTTGGACCCGAACCGAAGAGAACGCGACGCCGCGCGCGCGGGCGAGCTCCTCCGCGAGCGCGAGCTCGTCCTTGGCCTCGGCGCGCAGACCATGGTCGACGCCGCACGCGACGAGCCGGAAGGCCGGAGGAGCCGTCTTGCGCTTGCCTCGCGCCGGACGGGCGATGTGCGCGAGCACGTCGAGGAGGACTTGCGAGTCGACGCCGCCGGAGCAGGCGACGAGCACCACCGCCCCACGCTCGAGCCCGGCCTCGGCGAGCACGCGACGTGCGAGGGTCGACAGAGCCGGCAGCGTCACGTCGAGGAGCCGTTCTTCACCGGGCGCCTCGCGGCCGCGTTCACTTCGAGGGTCACGTCAAGGAGATCCCGTCGGGGCAGGCGCGGGCATGCCCGGGCACGCGCCCGTCGGCGATCCGATCGGGAGCCCGAACGGCACCGTATACGTGCCGGTGCCTTCCTTCGGACACGCGAACTGCATCGCCGAGAGGCGCGCCTTCAAGCAGTCGGTGACCGCCGGCGGCAGCGTCGACGACGCGACCTCGGCGCGCGACACGCGACCGTCCTTGCCGATCTCGACGGCGATCTTCGCCTGTCCGCACAGGCTGCCGCCGTCCATCTTCCCCGCCGACGCGAGGCACGCGTTGAAGACCTGGGGCTCCTTCGCGATCGCGTCGCCCGGGTTGGCCGGTGCATCGGAGCACGCCGGCGTCGTCGCGGTGGGCGCGGCAGGGGCGAGGGAGGCGCTGGGCACGGGCGCCGGCTCGGCGGGGGGTTTGGAGGAACCGCCGCACGCGGCGGCGAGGCCGAGCGAGGCCACGAAGAAAGCGAAGGCGCGCATGACCGGCATCGTCGACGATCCTCGTCGCGAGGTGAAGTGGCCGGCGAACGACGTCCGGAAGCGCGGTCCGGGATCGCGGTCCGGGAGCGCGCCCGGAAGCCGGGCTCAACCCGCGACCTCCCGGCGGAGCTGGACGACGCCGCCGTCGCCGCGCAGCAGGAGGTAGCCAGCGGGGATCACGCCCGGCGTCGAGGTGGTGCGCGGGGCCGCCGCCCGAGGCACGGGCAGGAGCGGCGGCGGCGCGCCCGGAGGGAGCGCGAGCTCCACCGCGCCGTCTCGATCGAGCGGACCGCCGACGAGCCACGCGCCGACGTCGGTCAGCGGGTCGTTGGCCAGCGGGCGAGCCGGATCGCGCGAGGGCGCCGCGTAGACGACCGCGATGCGCGGCCGGTCCTTGCTCGCCGGACCGAGCTTGCCCGCGAGCGCGCGCACGTCCTCCGGGCGCACGACGCACCCGCGCCCGTGCTCGGCGATCGACGACGGGTCGTCGGAGCCAGGCACGCTCACGATCTCGAGGTTGGCGATCGAGAGCGCGCGGACGACGCCCCCGTCGACCACGCGCTTGCCGGCGTCGGCGATCGCGCCGCGAACGAGATCGACCTCGTCCTCGGGCCCGGCGAGCGCGACGACCAGCGGCGCCTTCGCGGCGATCGCGCCGAGGGCCTTGCCGAGCGGCTCGCGGGGGAGCCGCCCGAGGCCGACGACGAACACCGCGGCGACGCCCACGGGCACGGGGACGTCGGCGGCGCCGCCCTCGAACGACGTGATCAGCGCGGGCTGATCCTCGGGCACGCCGCGCAGCACCGCGCGCACGCCGTCGCGCACGAGGCGCTTGCCGTCGCCGAGATCGATCTCGTCGTGGACGTCCTTGCTCGGGACCTCGGCGCACGCGAACGCGCGCTTGTCGCCGATCTTCGTCTCGCCCTTGCAGCGGCAGCCCGAGACCGCCGCCAGGGCGAGGGCGATCAGGAGTCGCCCTTCTTGGCGACGCCTACGCACGTACCCTCCACGAAGGGCAGCGCGAGGCGCGCCCTGGCCACGTCGAGATCGCGCAGCACCAGCTGCGTCTCGGACTCGCGGAGCCGGCGCCCCGCGTCGATGAGGTCGAAGTTGGTGCCGACGCCGCTTCCGTAGGCGGCCTGCGCGAGCCTGTCGGCCTCGGCGGCGAGATCGCGCGCCTCCTTGGCGGACTTCTGGGCGGCGAGCGCGACGTCGAGCGCGCGGCGCGCCTGCGCCCGCTCGACCATCGCGGCGATCTGCACCTGCAGCGCCCTGGCCCGCGCCTCCTCGACGAGCGCGACCCGATCGCGCTTCTCGCCGTAGCGGACGCCGCCGTCGTAGAGCGGGATGGCGAGGACGACCGACACGCTCCATAGCTGGTTGAACGGACCTTCGAACGCGCGACCCACCATGCCGGCGCTCGCCTGCGCGGTCAGCGTCGGCACGAACTTCAGGGTGATGTCGTCGACGTTGCGCTCGGCGAGCTCGATGCGCTTCTTGGCGATGGTGACGTCGAGGCGCTCCTTGTCGGCGGCGCCGGCGTCGCCGCAGAAGGCGCGGACCTCGCCCTCGAGCCCCTCGAGATCGACGTTCAGCCCGACGGACCCCGGCGTGCCGAGGAGCACGGCGAGGCCCTCCTCGGCCTGCAGCAGCGACTCGTCGGACGGCGCGATGACGGCGCGGGCGGTCGCCACGTCCTGCTGGGCGCGCACGAGATCGCGCGTGTCGCCGACGCCGGCCGCGAGGCGCTTGCGGGTGAGCGCGAGCCGCTCGATCGCGAGCGAGAGGGAGGTGCGGTTTCCCTCGGTGAGGCGCGCGGCCGCGGAGATGGAGGCCGCCGCGCGCGCGAGCCCGAGGCCGAGCCGGCGGCGGACCTCGACGACGTCGAGGCGCGCGATGTCCTCGACCATCTTCTGCGTGCCGATCTGGTGGAACGCCCGCAGGTTGATGAGCGTCTGCGAGGCCGAGAGCTGCGCCTGGATGATGCCGCCGGTCGCGATGGCGCCCGCGACGAACTGGGGACGCGACGAGTACGTGTAGGTACCGGTGGCGTTGATGGTCGGGTTGACCGCCGCCCAGGCGATGCGCGTCGCCGCCTCGGCGCGCTCGATCTCGGCGAGGGCGATGCGCAGGTCGGCGCTGGCCTTGGGGAGCTCGGTCCACAGCGCGTTCCACCCGGGCAGCATCTTCGCCGGCTTCGGGGGAGCGGGCGGCTTGCTCTCGTCGACGGTCACCGACGCGGCAGGCGACGGGACGATCGCCGCCGGCTGTGCGCCGCCGCGCGCGCCCGCCAGCGACAGCGCCGCGCCGGAGAGGATGCACGTGACGACGGTGATCGCGCGGCGCATGAGGAAGGCGCGCGCACCATACACCGGAACCGCTCGGTCAGGAGCGCTTCTTGCGCGGAGCTCGGCGGCGCTTTCGGGCGTTCGCCTCTTCTCGATCGAGCTGCGTGGCGAGCGCCCACACGTCGGGGTCGTAGCCGTGACGTGCGGCGAGCGGCGAGAGCACCCGGCGCGCCTCGGCGAGGTTGCCGAGACGCCACAGGACGTGGACGTACGAGCAGGTGATCGCCGTGGCCTCGGGGACGCGCTTGTGGGCGAGCTCGAGGTGCCGCAGGGCCTCGAGCGGGCGGTCGAGGCCGACGTCGAGGAGGTGGCCGAGGTTGTGCGCGTACCACGGGTTGCCCGGATCGATGGCCAGCGCCTTGCGATACGCGGTCGCCGCGAACCTGTGGTTGCCGAGCAACGCCTGTGCGAGACCCATCAGCGCCCAGAGCGCGTCGTCGTCTTCGCCCCCGTCGTCGAGCAGGCGCCGCAGGTGCATGGCTGCGCGCCAGGGCTCGGCCTCGAGCAGCAGCTCGGCCAGCCGACGATCGGCGAAGCGGCGGTGATCGCTGCCCTCGTTGGCGATCTGCTGGAGGCGCTCGAGCATCGGGATGACCTCGCCATCCGGATCCTCGCGGCGCAGAGCCCGCTCGATCGTCGCGCGGAGCGCGGCGGGATCGGGCTGGGCGTCTCTGCGGCGAGCCATGATTCAGGCCTACGGTACGGGCGTCGGTCGGGCAAGCGGCGATCGACCGTTCCGCAGTCGATGCCGCGTCGCCGGTGTGGTCGCGAGCACACCCCACTTTGGCGCCCCAGCCCCGGAGGCGTGTCAAAGTGGCAGCGGCCCGGGCGCCGCACACGCAGCATTTCCCGAAGAATCCTGCGATTCATCGGCTGGTCCGCGGCTTGCTCCAGCGTCGGGCGGCGACCGCGTGGGTCGTCGCTCCCTCGACCTCGAGCGCTCCGCTCGTTTGGCTCCTCTTCTCGTGAAGTCGTCTCGCGACCGCGAGACGAACGGGGACTTGCGTCCCGAAAGGACCGCGATGCTCGACACGTTTCACTCTCGTCCGGGGGTCTCCCTTCGCGATCACTTCGCGCGCGAGCTCGTCGCCCTCCGCCCCGAGCTCCGCGCACGCGCGCTGCGCCTCACGCGCAACGAGGCGCTCGCCGAGGACCTCGTCCAGGACGCGATCGAGCGCGCGCTGAAGTTCCGCGATCAGTACACCCCCGGCACGAACCTCAAGTCGTGGGCCCAGACGATCGTGTTCAGCCTCTTCGTGACCGGCTGGCGCCGGCGTCGTCGGGAGCGCGAGGCGGTCAAGGCGCTGGCGATCGATCCGTGCGCGTGGACGTCGCACGACGACGTCTCGCTCGGCGCCGAGATGCGCGACCTGTCGCCGAAGGTGCGGCGCGCGCTCGACGAGCTGCCGCGCGCGTTCCGTGAGGTGGTGCTGATGGTGGACGTCGGCGATCGCAGCTACCGCGACGCGGCCGTCGCGCTCGGCGTGCCCATCGGCACGGTGATGTCGCGGCTGCACCGCGCGCGCCGCCAGCTCGCAGCCTCGCTCGCCGAGCCGGCCGAGCGCGCCGCGACCCGCGAAGCGCGGGACGACAGCCCGCCGCTCGCCGCGTGATGCGCGGGCTACGGCTTGACGCCGACCGTTGCGAGTCGATCGCACGCCCAGCCGTTGCCGCCGTTGCACGCCTTCTTGAGGAAGCCCACGCCGACGGCCTGATCGGCGAGGACGCCGCGGCCGCGCACGTAGCACCATCCGAGGTTCGCGCAGGCGCCGATCTCCCCCTGCCCGCACCCCTTGCGGAACAGATCGACGGCGCGGGGCTCGTCCTTCGGGACGCCCCACCCGTTGATCACCATGCGACCGAGGTTGTTGCAGGCGCCCGGCCAACCCGCGTCGCAGGCCTTCGCGTAGAGGGTGGCGGCGGTGGCCTCGTCCTTCGGCGTGCCGCGCCCGTACTCGAGGCGCATGCCGGCGTTGTTGCAGCCGATCGCGCTCCCGAGATCGCACGCGCGCACGTAGAACGCGGTCGCCTTCTTCTCGTCGGCCGCGACGCCCTCGCCGCGCGAGAGCATGAGCGCGAGATCGTTGCAGCTCGCGGCGTCGCCGTGGATCTCGCACGAGCGCGTGCACTCGACCGCGTCGCCATAGGAGCAGATCGGTGCGGCCGCGGGCGGATGCGCGGCGGAGGCCGACGCGCTCGCCGAAGCGACGGGCTTCTGACACTCGTTGCCCGCGACCACGTACCCGGCGGGGCACTCGAGCCCGCTGCCGACGACGAGCGCGGCGCACTGCTTGCCGTCCCAGGCCGTCTTGCCGGTGCACTCGTGCGTCGTCTCCGGCTTCGCGGCGCCGACCTTCGACAGCTCGATGCGCAGCAGCGCGCCACAGCCGTCGGGCGGCGTCTTGTCGGCGAGCGAGGACTTCGCGCACGCGGCGACGTCGCCGTCGCGATTGATCAGCTCCGCGGACGACGCGCTCTTGCCGCCCGCGCCGTAGCTCGCGATCGACGCGCCGCCGGCCACCGTCGCCTCGGCGCCCGCCCAGAAATCGAACGCGCCCGCCGCCATCGCGGTGACCACGTGCGTCGCGCGCACGCAGTCGCCGTCGAGCTCGTCGGCGCGCACGACGTCGCGATCGGCCTGCCAGCGACCGACGATCGTCATGCGCACGTGCAGCGCGCCGGAGCGCGCGAGCTTGCCCTCGAGGCCACCGGCGCCGATCGGCACGTTCGCCCAGAGCTCGTCTTGATCGCGCATGCTGACGCGGTCGTCCTTGCGCGTGATCGGCGTCCACGCGTACGCGCCGGGGACCTTGCACGACGCGAGCACCTCGAGCTCGCAACCCTCCCAGCGCACCGCGACCAGCCCCTTGCGCGTGAGCGCCTCGAGCTTCGCCCGCACGCTCGCCGGCCACTCGACGACCAGCGGCTCGGCGTGCCCCTGCGCGACGCCGCACCGCGCTTCGCCCGGCACGGTGACCGACGGCTGCGGGCGCACCGCCTTGGCGACCACGCCGGGTTTCGGGCAGCCGAGCGAAGCGGCCCCGGAGACCAGCACGGAGCCGAGAGCGACCGAGGCCGCGAGCAACGCGCGCATCGCGACGCACTCTAGCAAAACGGCTGCGCGCCGCTTCCCGCCGATCGCTTGCCGCCGGAGCGAGGCAAGGGCAGTGCAACGGGATGAAGAGCGTCTTCGTCTCCGGTCTGCTCGAAGGTCAGGTCGCGTTCGTCACCGGCGGCGGCAGCGGCATCGGCGCGGGCATCGCGAAGCGCCTCGCCGCGCAAGGAGCCAAGGTCGCGCTGCTCGGTCGCACCGCCGAGAAGCTCGAGCGCGTCGCCGCCGAGATCGCGGCCGCCGGCGGCGAGGCGAGGTGCTTCCCCGCCGACGTGCGCAAGTTCCTCGAGGTCGATCAGGCGATCAAGGCCGCGGTCGCCGCCTTCGGAAGGCTCGACATCCTGGTCAACAGCGCGGCCGGCAACTTCCTCGCGCCGGCGGCGTCGCTCTCGGCGAACGGCTTCCGCACGGTCATCGACATCGATCTGTGCGGCACGTTCAACGCCTGTCGCGCGGCGTTCGAGCACCTCGCGAAGCAGGGCGGCTCGATCGTGAGCATCACGGCCACGCAGGCCGAGGTCCCGACCCCGCTGCAGTGCCACGCCGGCGCGGCCAAGGCAGGCATCGAGAAGCTCACGCGCGATCTCGCGCTCGAGTGGGCGCGCCAGGGAATCCGCGTCAATGCGGTGGCCCCGGGCCCGATCGAGGAGACCGAGGGCATGAGCCGCCTCGCGCCGGGCGACACGGCGACGACGTTCAAGAAGCGCGTGCCGCTCGGGCGCTGGGGGACCATCGACGAGATCTGCGAGGCGGTGACCTACCTCGTGTCGCCGGCGGGCGCGTACGTGACCGGGGCGACGCTGCTGGTCGACGGCGGGACGTCGCTGCTGGGCGCGGGGCCATGGCTGGACATGATCGGGGAGATGATGGGGGAGTAGCCCTACTTCTTCACGAGCGTCTCGCTCCCGAGCGCCGGCACCTTCTGCGACCACTCCGCCCAGCGCCCGACCAGCGTTCCTTCGGCGATGCGGTACTGCACCACGCCGAACGCGGCGGACTTCGCGGTGGAGAAGCCGACCGAGAGCACGTCGCCGGAGCGGATGCCGAGGCCCCGGTACGTCTCGGCGCCGACGTGCCAGAGCAGCACGTGGAGGTCGCCGGTCACCGCGAGATCGCAGGTGCCGCCGTAGCTCTTGCCGTCGGGCGTGACGCCCGTCTGCACGTTGTAGACGCCGGCGAGGCTGGGCTGACCGCCGGTCAGCACCTCGCGGCCGGGCGCTGCCGAGTGGGAGTCGTACCAGACACCCTCGAGCGAGCCGTCGCCGCGCGCGACGTAGTCGACGACGCCGTACTCGGCGGTGGTGCTCCAGCCGACCGAGAGCGTGTCACCGCGACGGCTCGCGATGCCGCCGTAGATCGTGCCGCCGACCGACCACTCGATCTCGTACGGACCGCCCTTGGCGAGCGCCGCGACGATCGCGCTGCCCGTGTACGAGGCGCCGTCGGGGCGCACGCCCGTGAGCGACCACGTGCCGACGATCGGATCGAGGGCCGCCGTCGCGGCGGGGAGCGCGACGCACTTGCCGCCCTCGAACGACGAGTTGTCGGGGCACGCGACCTCGCTGCGGACGCAACGCACGCCGTCCCACTGAGCACCCTCGGGACACTCGGCGGGGAACTCGCTGGCAGAGCGCGGCGGCGGCTCGCAGGCAGCGAGCAGCAGCAGCGTCAGCGGCATCCATGCTCTTCGAACCGTGAGCATCATCGACAAGCCTAGTGCAACGGGAGCTGAACGCTACGGACCCGCCACGATCGCGCCCCCCAAGATCGCGAACGCTGCCGGCGGCGATGGCGTTGGGCTACGCTCTCGATCGATGCCCGAGCAGAGCGAACGACCGCGCACGCGACAGAGCGAGCGCGAGCCGACCAACGGCGGCAAAGGTAACGGCGAGGGCGCGGCGGGCGCCGCGCTCGACCTCGCCTCCGACCTCGACGCGATCGCGGCCGGGGTGCGGGAGAGCTTCGAGGTCGGCCGTCGCGTGCTGTCCTACCAGCAGTACCTCGAGCTGTACGCGAAGGATCCGGCGCGCCAGGGGCGCGACGCGAGCCGCTATCTCCGCGACATGTTCCTCCACTACGGCACGACGACCGTCGAGGCGCCGTGGGGCAAGCGGACGCGCTACCGACTGTTCGACCTGCCCTGGGCCGAGCCGACGGTGCAGCGCGAGCACCTCGTGGGGCAGGAGGAGGTGCAGGGGGAGATCTTCCGCATCTTCGAGAACTTCGGGCGCGAGGGGCGGCCGAACAAGCTCATCCTGCTGCACGGCCCCAACGGCTCGTCGAAGTCGACGATCGCCGCGTGCATGATGCGCGCGCTCGAGCACTACTCGGCCCTCGACGAGGGGGCGCTCTACCGCTTCCACTGGGTGTTCCCGAGCGCGAAGACGATCAAGACGGCGATCGGCTTCGGCGGCGAATCGGGCGCCGCGCGCGGCGACAAGTCGTTCGCGCACCTCGAAGAGGAGCTGATCGACGCGAAGCTCAACTGCGAGATCCGCGATCATCCCCTGTTCCTGCTGCCGGTGACGGCGCGAACCAAGGTCATCGGGCGCGCGCTCGCCGCGGCCGGCGTGACCGAGCCGCCGCCCGAGTGGCTGATGCGCGGTCGGCTGTCGCACAAGAGCCAGCAGATCTACGAGGCGCTCCTCAACAGCTACCGCGGCGACCTCAAGGAGGTGCTCCGTCACGTGAGCGTCGAGCGCTGGTTCATCTCGCGGCGCTATCGCACCGGCGCGGTCACCATCGGGCCGCAGATGAGCGTCGACGCCGGCGAGCGGCAGATCACCGCCGATCGCTCGCTCGCCGCCCTGCCCGCCTCGCTGCAGGCGATCACGATGTTCGAGGCGTTCGGCGAGCTGATCGACGCCGCCGGCGGGCTCCTCGAGTTCAGCGATCTGCTCAAGCGACCGCTCGACGCGTACAAGTACCTGCAGCTCTCGGTCGAGACCGGCGAGGTCGCGCTGCAGCACCAGAACGTGCAGCTCAACGCGGTGATGATCGGCAGCGCCAACGAGGTGCACCTCGCCGCCCTCCGCGAGCACCCCGAGTGGGCGTCCTTCCGCGGGCGCCTCGAGCTCGTGCGCACCGGGTACCTGCGCTCGTGGGTCGAGGAGAAGACGATCTACGACGCGCAGATCGCGCCGCAGGTGCGCCGGCACGTCGCGCCGCACGCCACGCTGGTCGCCGCGCTGTTCGCGGTGCTCACCCGCATGCGCAAGCCGGCCGCCGAGCGCTTCGGCCCGAACCTCGCGTCGATCGTCGCGTCGCTGAGCGCGGTCGAGAAGGCCGATCTCTACGCGCTCGGCACCATCCCCGAGCGGCTCGACGCCGATCAGGCAAAAATTCTCCGCGCCTCGATCAGGGAGGTCTGGGAGGAGAGCAAGATCTACCCGATCTACGAGGGGCGCGTCGGCGCGTCGCCGCGCGAGCTGAAGACCGCGCTGCTCGACGCCGCGCAGGATCCGCGCTTCGCCTGCCTCTCGCCGGTCGCGGTGCTCGACGAGATCGAAGAGCTCTCGAGCCGCACCGGCGAGTACGACTGGCTGCAGCAGGAGGTCCTCGCGGGCGGCTACCACGACACGCGCGCCTTCCGCGAGCACTGCAAGACGCGGCTGCTCGACATGTGGGAGGACGAGCTTCGCGTCGCCTCCGGCCTCGTCGAGGAGCGCTCCTGGCTCGACCTCTTCGAGCGGTACGTCCGGCACGTGTCGGTGTGGACGAAGGGCGAGAAGGTCAAGAACGCGGTCACCGGCCAGTACGAGGACCCGGACCCGACGCTGATGCAGCACGTCGAGAAGATCCTCGGCGTAAAGGGCGATCCGGCCGATTTCCGGCGCGGAATCATCAGCGGCATCGCGGCGTGGTCGATCGATCACCCCGGCGAGCAGGTGAAGAACCAGGTCGTCTTCCCCCAGCACGTCAGGCGGCTGAAGGAGACGACCTTCGCCGAGCGCCAGAAGGCCATCGCCGATCTCTGCAAGCAGCTCGTCACGTTCATCGAGGGCGACGGCAGGGGCCTCGACGGCACGCAGAAGAAGAACGCGAAGGCGTCCCTCGAGCGCCTCGAAGGCATGGGCTACTGCCGCAACTGCGCGCGCGACGCGGCGAGCTCGCTGTTGCGTTGGCGCCTCACCTGATCCAGCCGAGCTGACGACGAGCGCGAGCGCGATTGCGGGGCCCGTCCGGCTCCGCTAGACCGGCGTTCATGCCGCGTCGGCTCCTCCTCGCCTTCCCGCTCGGGGCACTCGCGGCTCTGTCGACTATCGGGTGCCAGCCGCCGCCCGTCGTGAGCCCGTCGGCCGCCGCGCCCGCCGAGACGGCGGAGCGCATCGCTGCGAGCCTCACCGAGTCGGGCATCGAGTGTCAGCCGACGAAGGAGTCGTTCGTCCACTGCACTTTCGAGGGCGTCGACGTGGTGCTCGGCGTCACCCTCGCGTCGACCGGCGTGCAGCTCACCATGATGGTGCCGTTCCAGCAGCCGGCGTGCGCCGTCCCCGCGTATCACGCGCGCATCGCGAAGTTCAACGCCGAGTACTTCATGGTCGTCGCCGGCTGCGTCGGCGACAAGACGCTGATCCTGTCGCATCGCTCGCACCTGTTCCGGGCCGGGCTCGACAAGAAGGACCTCCACTCCATCGTCAAGCACTGGACGATGATCGCCGTCGGCACCGCCAGCGAAGCCGGGCTCCTCGAGCCGGCCGCCGAGGGCCCCGCCGAGCCGACGCCCAAGAAGAAGAAACCCGACGAGCCCGTGCCGAACAAGGTGAAGGGGTGGTGAGCGATGCGTGAACGTTCCGCGCACGTTCTCGGAGTCGCCGTGATCGCCGGCGCGCTCGCCGCCTCCGGGTGCGCGCCGCCCACCATCCTGTCGGCGAACAGCGTGAAGAAGGAGCCCGCGCGGGTGTTCCCGCAGCTGAAATCGGCGCTCGCCCCCGCCGGCTACACCTGCGAAGACGGCTCCGACGACCATAGCTACGAGGCCCGCTGCAAGGGCGCGAGCGGCGGCATCACCATCGAGGTGAAGCGCAAGACCGAGCGCCCGGTCCTCGCACTCCGCTTCTGGGTGCGCAACAAGCAGTGCACCGAGACGACCTTCCTCGCGCGCGTCGAGCAGTTCAACATGCAAGACGCGGCGGGCGGCACCCGCGCCTACTGCGTCGAGGACCGCCTGGTGTTCGCCTTCGACACGTACATGCCGTCGCAGGGCGTCGAGGCGAAGGAGCTGGGCGCGCTCGTCGCGCGCTGGGAGAAGAACGCCGGTCGGGCGGCCGAGCGCTTCGGCCTGTTCGGCGAGGCCGAGGGCGACGCGCCGAGTCCTGGAAGCGAGTAGTCCGCGCCGACGCCGGGTTGTCCCGATTCTCCGGGCGCGCCCTCCCCGCCTCGGCCGGCGAGGAGCGCGGGGCGCCCGGCTGCCCGCGCCGTCTGCTCGGTACGGAAGCCCCGTCGCCGCGCCCTCCGCGCCGGCTGCGACCAAGGACGTCGCGCGCGCCCCGCCGTCGAATCACGCGTGCGTTGGCGGCGCGCTTGGGTAGAATCGCAGCGCTACCGCGTCCTGCGGCATGCGAACCCGCTTTACCCGCGCGCCTAGACGGAGCTCGCCCTCATGCACAACGTGCCCAAGCGCCCTTCACTTCCCATTGCCTCCGACGCCACGACCCCGACCATGGAGGCGAACAGGGAGGCGACCAGGGAGGCGACCAGGGAGGCGACGCGTCGGCTGCTCGGGCGCGCCGCGGGATACGCCTTCGCCCTCGTCATCGCGGGCGCGGCGTCGGGCTGCTCGCTGGTGACCGACTTCGACACGCCCATCCCCGAGGAGGACTCGGGCGTCGTGGTCGACGCGGAGCTCGACGCCGATGTCTCGGTCGACACGGGTGTCGACACGGGCGTGGTCGACACCGGCGCCGACACCGAGGCCGACACCGCGGTCGACGCGGAGCCGGAGACCGCCGCCGACGCGGAGGCCGACGCCGTCGCCGACGTCGAGGCCGACGCGGCCGACACCGCCGAGGCAGCGGTCGACGCAGCCGACGCCGCCGACACGGCGGAGGCCGCGGTCGACGCCGCCGACGCCGCCGATACCGCCGACGCCGCCGACGTCTTCACGTGCACCTCGGCGAGCGAGTGCCCGGGAACCGACACCGACTGCATGAAGCGGACGTGCAACCTGTCGGGCACCTGCGGGTTCGACTTCACCGCCGATGGCGTCGCGGTCACCGCGCAGACGGCGGGCGACTGCAAGCGCACGGTCTGCAACGGCGCCGGTGGCACGCGCATCGCGCTCGACAACACCGATCTCCCGAACGACAGCAAGCAGTGCACGAGTGACGTGTGCACCACCGGCACGCCGACCAACCCGCCGCTCGCCCCGCGCGCGAGCTGCAGCGAGAGCGGCGGCACGTTGTGCGACGGCGCGGGCAACTGCGTCGCGTGCCTCGTGAACACCGACTGCACCAGCGGCGTCTGCAACACCACGACCAAGACCTGCAGCACCGCGGCGTGCACCGACGGCGTCAAGAACGGCACCGAGACCGACGTCGACTGCGGCGGCTCGTGCCCGACGAAGTGCGCGCTGACGAAGGACTGCGGCGGCAACGCCGACTGCGTGAGCAACTTGTGCGACGCCGGCAAGTGCGTCGAGTGCCTCGTCGGCACCGACTGCCCAGTCAGCGGCGTCTGCAACACGACCACGAAGACCTGCGCGGCGGCAGCCTGCGACGACACCGTCAAGAACGGCACCGAGACCGACGTCGACTGCGGCGGCTCCTGCACGGCGGACTGCGCGCTCGGCAAGGGCTGCGGCGCCGACAACGACTGCATCAGCACGCACTGCAACGGCACCATGTGCGTCGAGTGCACCGCGCACACGCACTGCACGAGCGGCGTCTGCAACCTGACGACGTCCGCCTGTTCGGCGCCGACCTGCACCGACACGGTGAAGAACGGCACCGAGAGCGACGTCGACTGCGGCGGCTCGTGCACCGCGAAGTGCATCACCGGTCAGGCGTGCCTCGTGAGCACCGACTGCGTCAGCCTCAGCTGCAGCCCGAGCACCAACAGGTGCCTCGACCCGTCCTGCAGCGACACGGTCAAGAACGGCACCGAGACCGACACCGACTGCGGCGGCACCTGCTCGACCAAGTGCGCGAACGGCCAGACCTGCGCCTCGGCCGCCGACTGCACGAGCGGCGTCTGCGATGCCACGGCCAAGACCTGCACCGCGCCGACCTGCAGCGACACGGTGAAGAACGGCACCGAGAGCGACGTCGACTGCGGCGGCTCCTGCACCACGAAGTGCGACGTGGGCAAGGCCTGCGCGGCGGGCTCGGACTGCACGACCGGCGTGTGCGACGGCACGACCTTCGTCTGCCTCGCGGCGACCTGCACCGATACCGTGAAGAACGGCACCGAGACCGACGTCGACTGCGGCGGCACCTGCTCGACGCAGTGCCTGCTCGGCAAGGCCTGCAACGTGAACGCCGACTGCGTCACCGGCGTCTGCAGCTCGAGCAAGGTCTGCGACGCGCCGATCGTGCTCAGCACCACGCCGGCCGATGGCGCGAGCAACACCAGCTACCAGTCCATCTGGGTGAACTTCAGCGGCCCGATGGACGCGACGACGCTCACCTCGCAGACGACGGCGGGCGCGTGCACCGGCAGCATCCAGGTGTCGACCGACAGCTTCGCGACCTGCATCGCGATGGCGAGCGCGACGCCGACCATGGTGTCGACGATGGGCATCACCGACCTGAAGCTGGCGCGCCTCACCCCGGCGCCCGGTCTTGCGCTCGGCACCAACTACCAGGTCCGGGTCACGACCGGGGCGAAGGACACCGCCGGCACCGCGATCGCGAGCGCCTACAACTCGACCACCGGCTTCACGACGGCGACCCCCGCCGCGTGCAGCAACGGCGTGGTGATCAGCCAGGTCTACGGCGGCGGCGGCAACGTGGGCGCCCCCTTCAAGAACGACTTCATCGAGCTGCACAACCGCGGCAACAGCCCCGTCGACCTCACCGGATGGTCGGTGCAGTACGGCAGCGCTTCGGGCACGACCTGGACCGCGACGAACCTCACCGGCTCGATCCCGGCGGGCGGCTATTACCTGATCCAGGAGGCCGCCGGCACGGGGACGGCGCCGGCGCTCCCCACGCCGGACGCGACGGGGTCGATCAACATGAGCGGCAGCGGCGCCAAGGTCGCGCTGGTGAACAGCACCACCCTCCTCAGCGGATCCTGCCCGACCGACACCTCGATCGTGGACTTCGTCGGTTGGTCCGGCGCGAACTGCTCCGAGGGCGGAGCGGCGTTCGGGACGAACAACGCGACCGCCGCGCTCCGCGGCGCCGACGGCTGCGTCGACACCAACTGGAACTCGGCGGACTTCTTCACCGGCACGCCGAACCCGCGCAACACCGCGAGCGCCGTGGTCAAGTGCAACTGCACCCTCAACGAGACCGCGGCCGCCGGCGCCAACGAGGTCGACTTCTGCAACGTGCAGTTCCCGACGAGCCTCAGCGTCACGGCCGGTGGCACCACGCCGACCGTATACGGGCAGATCTGGGAGTCGGGCCTCACGGCGACCGCAGGCGAGCCCGCCGGCGTCGTCGCGCAGCTCGGTTACGGCCCGGTCAGCGTCAACCCCTCGACGCAGTCCGGCTGGACCTGGGTCGCCGCGACGTACAACACGCAGACGGGCGAGAACGACGAGTACGGCGCGACGTTCACCGCGCCGGCGACGCCCGGCGAGTACCGCTACGGCTACCGCTTCAGCTTCGATGGCATGAAGTGGACCTACTGCGATCTGAACGGCGCGGGCTCCAACGGCGGCCTCACCTTCCAGGTGGCGCAGCTGCCGGTGCTCACGGTCACGCCCTGAGCGCTCGTCGTCGTTGAGAGAGGCGCGCCGGAGTGCGCGCCTCTTTCGCTTTTGTCGACCGCCATATGCGACACCATCGGTCGCATCACGCTCGCGCCCGCCCGCGCAGGCGCCGGCGCCTGCGCATGGGCGTCTGCGCTCGCGCTCCCGTCTCACCCCCGGACCGGCCTACACGCATGGCGCGTGTTACCCTCGACAGGCTCTGTGGCAACGGCGACGGAGGGAGGACGTGGTGCGCAAGTCATCTTCGAAGCGTCTGGCGGTTCAGGACGGTGCGCAGCGGCGTGGCACGATGCCAGGCATGCCCGCCGTGCGCGCAGCGAGCGCATCGGAAGTGACGCACGCCTCGCAGGAGCTGTTCGCCGTGCCCTCGAGCCAGCCGATCGACTGGATCGAGCACGATCGCCTCCGGCGCGAGAACGAGCGTCTCGTGCGGACGCTCGAAGAAGAGCGCGACGAGCTCGATCGGCTCACCCGCGAGGTCGATCGTCTGGCCCACGCGCTGCAGTCGCTGCAGGGCGACCACGATCGCCTCGCCCTCGATCGCGACGAGTCGGCCGAGACGCTGCGCCGCGAGCGTGAGCGCGCCGCCGAGGTGGAAGAGGCGCTCCGCACCGAGCTCGAGGACCTCCGCGCCGACGCGAGCCGCGCGCGCGCCGAGGCGGCCGAGGCGCAGACGGAGCACCGCCGCGCGATCCACGACTTGGAGGAGGAGCTCACCCGGCTCCGCGAGGAGTCCGATCGGACGCGCGACTCGCTGACGGAGGTCGAGAACGAGCGCGAGGCGCTGCGTCTCTCGCTCGAGAAGAGCCGGCGCGAGACGGAGCGGCCGCCCACGGTCGACAAGCCCCCGAGCAGCCCGCCGGGTCGGCGCTCGGTGCTGCCGCCCGGTGCGGGCTCCTACTCGTTCGCCGGCGCCGCCGAAGAGCGCATGGACGTCGTCACCGTCCCGGAGCGACGAAGCGTGCGTCCGCCGCCGCGCTGATCCACTTCACCACGGGACCAGCCCACGCGGCCGGCGTGGACGATGCACACGCCGGAGCGTGCCCCTAGAGCACCGAACGGTTTGAAGCCTGCTGCAACCCGCGATGTTGCGCGATCTTCGCGTCGTACTCCCTCCGGTCTCCTCGACGTACTGCCAGTACGCCTGCGTCGCCCTCCGGTCCGTGCGACGCGAATCTCACGCACTCACGCAACCTCACGTGTTTCGCGACGGATTCAAACCGTTCGGTGCTCTAGCCCCCCCGACCCGCGTGACCCTCCTCGACGAACACGACTGGAAACGCCACGCCCACGCCACCGGCGAGGGCTACTACTGGCTGCGCACCACCGACACGGGCGACGTCGAGGTTCGGCTGTTCCTCACGCCGACGCTCCTGCAGGAGGCGGAGACCACGCTCTACCGCCAGATCGTCAACGCCACGCGCTTCCCCGGCACGAAGCTCGTCGCGATCACCCCCGACGTCCACTACGGGTACGGCGTCCCGGTCGGCGCGGTCATCCTCACCGATCGCCAGGGCGGCGCGGTCGCGATGGGCCCGGTGGGCTTCGACATCGGCTGCGGCATGATGAGCGCGAAGAGCGACGTCCCCGCCGAGGCGGCGACGCCCGATCGCAAGCTCGAGTTCAACCGCGAGGTAATGGAGCGCGTGTCGATGGGCGCCGGCGGCGGCAGCGTCCGGTTCGGCGCCCTGAGCAAGCGCGAGATCGAGGAGATCGTGCGCGGCGGCGCCGAGTATTACGTGCAGAAATACGGCGCGACGTTCGATCGCTCGCACGCCGAGCGCCACCGCGTGCCGGTCGACGACCACTGGTCCGTCCCGTGGGGCGGCAAGGGCAAGCCCGAGCGCGGCCTCGAGCAGCTCGGCTCCCTCGGGGGCGGCAACCACTTCATCGAGCTGCAGCGCTGCGAGGACACCGGCACGCTGTTCGTGCAGGTGCACACCGGCAGCCGCGGCTTCGGCCACGGCCTCGCGACGAACTACTTCGAGCTCGCGCGCGACGAGAACCCGGCGATCCGCGAGCTCGATCTCGGGTACTTCACCCGGGAGTCGGCTCACTTCGACGACTACGTCAACGCCGTGGCCGCCGGCGCGAACTACGCGATCGTCAACCGCCTCGTGCTGTACGAGCAGATCGCCGCCGCCTTCCGCAAGGTGTTCCGCCGAGAGCTCCAGCTGATCTACGAGATCAGCCACAACCTCGTGCAGGCCGAGGAGCACCCGGAGTTCGGCAAGGTGTGGGTGCACCGCAAGGGCGCGACGCGCGCGTTCCCCGGCGGGCACCCGGCGCTCGTCGGCACGCAGTGGGAGCACGAGGGTCACCCCGTGCTCATCCCGGGGAGCAACCGCGACTACAGCTACGTCCTGCGGCCGCTGCCCGGCGCGCACAAGAGCGGCTTCTCGGTGAACCACGGCGCCGGTCGCCGGATGTCGCGCGGAGAGGCCTCGCGAATCCTCGATCAGCGCAAGGTCGACGAGCAGTACCGCCACGCCGGCATCCTCGTGAACCTCGACGGCCACGTGCCGCTCGACGAGTCGGCGCAATGCTACAAGCGCGCCGAGGACGTGGTCGCCGCGGTCGTCGACGCCGGCCTCGCGCGCATCGAGCACACGCTGTTTCCGGTCACGTCGCTCAAGGGCACCGAGGAGCGAGGCTCCTCCGCCTCGCGGCGCGCACGCAAGGCCGAGCGCAAAGAGCGCGAGCGCGATCGAAGCGACGCCCGCCGTCGCAAGGGCCACTACTAGTGCCGCTCGGCGGAGCTTCGACCCTGTTTTCTGCGCTGAAGCCACCGAGGGGAGCGCGCGAAGAAAGCTCCCGAAAAGTGCTTTCCTCTCATGTCCGCGGGCTGAAGCCCACGGCATGCCTCTGAAGCCCAGCTTCGCTGGGCTTGCTCGGACGTCCGCCGCAGGTGTGTTGTCCGCAGCTGGCTCGACTCACCGAAATCGTCCGCTGAGCCCCGCGAAGCGGGGCTTGCGCGTGTTGCCGCGGGCTTCAGCCCGCGGTGATCAGGAACCACGGAGACGCTTGCGGCCGCGCGGGTCCAGGAGAGCTGGAGCATGAGGCCTGCTCGGTTCTCCGGTCGCCCGTCGGAGCGAGAGCCAGAGTGACAGCGGGAGCGAGAGACGAGTCGCTTCTCGTCTCGGACTGACGACTGACGACTGACGACTGACGACTCAGAATCGCAGCGACCACTCGGCCCGGCGGCCGTTCGCGCCGAGTAGGACTTGCGCCGTCCTGTCGAGCGCGCTCGGCAGCTCTCCGGCATCGCACTTCGCGATGGAGCGAGCCGCCGGGCCTCTGCACATGAACTCCGCAACGTCGGCGGCGCCGTCCGGCGAGGCGGGCGGGTGGATCCGCGACGCGCGCTGGGACTCGGTGTGGCTGATCGGCAGCGCCGTGCTCGTGCCGCTCGTGCTGATCGCCGTCTGGGCGGGCACGCCCGCGCCGATCATCGGCGTCGGGGTGACCGCGATCATCGGCGGACCTCACCTGTTCTCGACCTTCGCCGCGACCTACCTCGACGGGCGCTTCCGCCGCGCGCACGGCGCGATGCTGATCGCGCTCGTCGCGACCATCCCCGCGCTCGTCGCGTACATGGTGGTGCACCACTTCCAGGTGATGCTCAGCGTGTTCATCTTCGCCGCGTCGCTGCACGTGCTGCAGCAGAACGCGTACATTGCCGAGATGTACCGCGCGCGCGGCGGCCGACGCGACGGCAGGCTCGCGCGGCTGATCGACCACTCGGTGCTGATGCTCTCGTTCTACCCGGTGGCCAGCTACAAGCTGGTGCGAGGCACGTTCGTGCTCGGCGACGTCGAGATCCTCATCCCGTCGTTCGCGAAGATCCCGCTCACCTACTGGACCATCGGCGCGCTGTTCGCCGTCGCCGCGGTCGCGTTCGTGGGCAAGACGATCCTCGAGTGGCGCCGCGGCGAGCTGCAGCGAGGGCGCGTGACGTTGATCGCGGTCACCACGACGATCGCGTTCCTGACGCCGCTCACCGCGTCGGGCGCGCGCCTCGAGCTCGCCTTCCAGGCCGTCAACGCGTGGCACTCGTTCCAGTACATGGCGTTGATCGCCCTGTTCCTGCGCGTCCGCACCGAGGCCGGGCTCATCGAGTCGAGCCGACTGACGGCGGTCACCCGCAAGGCCTCCCGCTTCTACGGCGCGTGCCTGCTGACCACGCTGGTGCTGTTCGCGTCGATCATGACGCTGATCCGCGTCGACCCGCTCGGCCTGACGGCGAACCAGTACTACTACATGGGCGTGCTGAGCTGCCTGCTCATCCACTACGCGCTCGACGGCTACCTGTTCACCGCGGCGTTCCTCCGCGATCCGGCCGACGCGCCGTTCGCCACGCCGTTCCTCGACGGCGCGCGCGCGCGACCGCTCGCACCCGAGCTCACGCCGGCGGAGTGATCAGCGCGGGCGATTGCTCATCGGCAGCGGAAGACGAGGCAGAGGTTGTTCGCGGGCATGTCGACGGCCTCCTCGAGGCGCAGCCCGGACGCGCGCGCCACCCGCTCGACCTCCTCGACGTCGCGCACGCCCCACGCGGGATCGCGCGCGCGCAGCGAGCGATCGAACGCCTCGTTGCTCGGCGCGGTGTGCGCGCCGCCGCGCCGGTACGGGCCATAGGTGAACAGGATGCCGCGCGGCAGCAGGTGCGCCGGCGCCTCGCAGAACAGATCCTCGCACGCGGCCCACGGGGCGATGTGGATCATGTTGATGCACACGATCGCGTCGAAGCGGCCGTCGCCCGGCAGGTCCCACGGGCGCGCGCGCACGTCGAGGGAGCGCGCGGGCGCGACGTTCTGTACGCCCCCCTGGGCGCGCCACGCGTCGATGCTGGCGAGCGCCTCGGGCGACGGATCGGTCGGTTGCCAGCTGACGCCCGGGAGGCGGCTCGCGAAGTACGCGGCGTGCTCGCCCGTTCCGCTGGCGATCTCGAGCACACGTGCGCCGGCCGGGACCACGCGCGCGAGCACGCCCAGGATCGGATCGCGGTTTCGGGCGGTGGCGGGGGCGTATTGTCGGAGATCGTTCATTCGAGAGGACGGTGCCCACGGGGCACGGAAGGGGTTAGGCTGGCACGGCCGATGGCAAAGCGCACGCTTCCTGGTGCCGTCGTCCCCGCCACGCGCGATTGGGAGCGCACCACCTACGGTCGCTACGAGAAGCGCGTCCTCAAGGCGATGGCCGAGGCGTTCTTCACCGACCCCGACGAGCCGGCCGCTCGTGGAGCCGACGCGCGCTTCGGCTGGCTCGTCGACGACGTCGACGACTTCATCTCGCAGGCGAGCCCCACGCTGCGCTGGGGCACGCGCATCGCGGTGTGGCTCGTCGATCTGCTCCCGCTGCTCTTCATCGGCCGCTTCTCGCGCTGCGCGAACCTCCCGCTCGACGAGCGCGAGCGCTACCTGGCGACGGTCGAGGCCTCGCCCCTGCCGCGCGTCGCCGTGCTCGTGGTGATGTTCAAGACGCTCATGACCATCCTCTACTTCGAGCACCCCGAGGCGGCGCCTATGCTCGGCTACGACGGTCGTCACGAGCGCTTCCGCAACGTCCGACTGCCGGTCACCCAGCCGGAGGCGCCGTGATCGTCCGCGGGCGCGATCTCGAGAAGGGCTTCGACGACAAGTGCGACGTCGTCGTGGTGGGCTCCGGCGCCGGCGGCGCCGTCGTCGCGACGCTCTGCGCCGAGGCGGGGCTCGACGTCGTCATCCTCGAGGAGGGCGGTTACTACTCGCCGGAGGAGTACGGGAGGTTCCGGCCGAGCGAGTCCCTGCGACGCCTCGGGCGCGAATCGGGCCTCTTCCCGATCTACGGCGTCGGCGACACGCCGGTCATCTCGCTCATGCAGGGCAAGGCCGTCGGCGGGTCGAGCCTGATGACCGGCGGCGTCTGCTTCCGCATCCCCGACGACGTCCTCCACCGCTGGGCGACGGAGCTCGGCCTCGACGACCTCGCGCCCGAGCAGCTCGCGCCGCATTTCGAGGAGGTCGAGAAGCGCATCCACGTCGAGGAGGTGCCCACCTACGCGCGCTCGCGCTCGACGGAGCTGTTCGTCGAGGGCGCCGCCAAGATGGGCATCCCGATGTACTCCATGCGCCGCAACACCAGCGGCTGCGAGGGGCGCGCGCGCTGCACGTTCGGCTGCTCGAAGGCCGCGAAGATGAGCGTCGATCTCAGCTACCTGCCGAGCGCGCGGGAGCGGGGGGCGCGCATCTACGCCGACTGCCGCGTCGACGACGTGCTCACCACCAACGGCCGCGCGAGCGGCGTCAGCGGCGTGGTGCTCGGCGGTCGAGACGGTCAGCCGGTCCACAAGTTCCGGGTCCACGCCAAGGTGGTGGTCATCGCCGGCGGCACGGTGCACACGCCGATGATCCTCTGGCGCGCCGGCATCGGCACGAACACCACCGTGCTCGGCAACCACATCACGCTGCACCCCTCCTTCCGCGTGAGCGCGATCTTCGACGAGGACGTGCGCGGCTGGGACGGCGTGCTGCAGAGCGTCTACAGCGATCACTTCATGGACGACGGCATCACGCTGGTCGGCATCTACAGCGCGGTGAACGTGCTGGCCGCGGCGCTGCCGGGGGTCGGCCGCGAGCACCTCGCGTACGTGAAGAAGATGCGCAACGGCGCGTTCTTCGGCGGGATGATCCACGACGAAGGCGGCGGCTCGGTGCGACCGCACATCGGCCGCGAGCCGCTGCTGTCCTACCGCATGGCCGCCGAAGACAAACGCCGCCTGGTGCGCGGCGTCGGCATCGTCTCCGAGATGGCCTTCGCCGCCGGCGCGAAGGAGGTCATCGTGCCCTGGTTCGGCTATCACGCGTTCCGCCGCGTCGAAGATCTGCGCGACGCCCTGGCCAACCCGCCCGACGCGTCGCGCATGGAGTGCATCTCCTTCCACCCGCTCGGCAGCGCGCGCATGGGCGTCAACTCGCGGCTCGGCGTCGTCCGGCCGAGCGGCGAGTCGTGGGATCTCGAGGGGCTGTACGTCGCCGACGGCAGCGTGCTCCCGACGAGCATCGGGGTGAACTCGCAGCTGCCCGTGATGGCGGTGGCGACGAAGATCGCGCGCGGCCTGATCGACGAGTGGTCACGATTTCCCCCGGGCTGAAGCCCGGGGCACCGAAAGCTGCTCAAGCCCGGGGTATC
>JACPFM010000073.1 GCA_016182965.1 Deltaproteobacteria bacterium
GGAGTAGGACGAGAACACCACCGAGAGCGTCGCTCGCGCTGCTCGCTCCGATCGTGATGACCGAACGCGGTGATCACGATGGCGCGGAACACGCGATCGCGATCACGCGGAACCGGTGGTCACGATGCCCGAAATGCGCACCCAAGGCCAAGCGCGGCCGAAAGGTCGGCTGAGCGCTATGACCCACTACGACCCACGATCGCGCAGAAAGACGAAACCCGGGTTTTCACCGAGGGTTCCTGCGTGGAGGCGGCGGGAGTCGACGCCGGACGGCCGGAGTCCAGCAGTGCTGGACGTAGGCCGTTCCGCCGCAGACGACTGCCGCGTGGTGGCTGCTTCAGCACGCCACAAAGGTGGAGGCGGCGGGAGTTGACGCCGGACGGCCGGAGTCCAGCATGCTGGACGGAGGCCGTTCCGCCGCAGACGACCGCCGAGCAGTTGATGCGCCCGAAGGGCGCACTCAAAAAAGGTGGAGGCGGCGGGAGTCGAACCCGAGCGGGCACGTCGGGCCGCGTGAAACGCCGGTGATCCGCGTCGTGGAGACGCCGGAACCGTCACGCGCCACGACGCAGGAACGCGAGGTTACGCACGCCTCGGACCGCTCCGGACCGCTGGTCCGAGCGCCGGAAGGGGACCTCGCCACCGCCCTCCGAGCCGAGGCCGCCGCCGCCGTGACCGCGGGAGACCTGGACCGAGCACGCCGCCTGCTCGACGCCATCGAGGCGCTCCAGCCGAAGGCGCCGGTGGTCGACCTGGAGGCGGTGCGCGCGAAGCGGCGCGCATGATGCTGTAGGCTCTCAAGAGAACGGCCGTCGAGGGTGGAAGCTCGACGGCCGCGAGGACATTCACGGTATGTCCGACGACGACGATAGCACGCCCCTGCAACGCATCTTCGCTGAGATGGGTCTCGGCGATGCGCCACCTTGCAAGCCCGTTCGTGACCACGCGCCTCTCACCGAGAGCGAGCGCGAAGCGCTGCGTCTGCGCGCTGATTGGCTTGTGCACGTTGCGGAGACCTTCGCGCGGCTCGCAGACGAATGTCTCGCCGGAGCGTTCGGCGGAGCGCAGGCGCGAGTACTGCAGTCGGTGATCGACGACGCGCTCGCTGCGATGCTGTCGCGCGATGCCGATGCACGTCGGTGGCGGCGACGTCTCGCGCTGAACGTGATCGCCATGGCCGCGGACAGCGATGATCCCACAGCTGTCGAGCGCACCCGTGCGACCCTTGGCCGCTTCTTCCCCGAGATCGCGATGCGGCTCGACGATGCGAAGATCGCGGAAGCGATCGTGGTCTGGCGCCGAAAAGGGGGACGCCCGCAGGGCGGGGGCAGACGTGGCGGCGACAGCAAGGCCGACCGGCTGTCGCGATTTCTCGAATCTGTTGGGGTCGAAGCGAGCGCCGCGACCGTGCAGCAGGACCTTCACGCCATCGCGAAGAAACCACCGCATCGCCGATAGAGGGGTTTCGGGCTGCGCGGCGCGCATCATGCGCGTCATGCAGTCCGATGACCTCGAGCTGATCATTCGACAGGCGGCGGCTGCACTGGGCGTCGACCCGCGCAGCGTGAAGAAGGTGCTCGACGGCGGCCAAGTGCGCGGCCTGGCTGGTGCGCGCGCGCGACAGGCAGCGGCGCGCGTCCGTTCGATGACCGACGCGACGCCGCGAGCCGTCGCGTGAAGGCCGACGCCCCGCGCGGACCTTCCATCCGCCGGGGCGTCAAACACCAGGGAGCCCGATCCCCGATGTCACGCCCTACGATGGCCGACCAGGCCAACCGTCGCAAGACGGACATCGAGCTACGCGTCGACGGCGTTGTCGTCGCGCGCGCCGAGATTGACCACGCGGCGCTCGGTGCGTGGCTCGCCCGCGCAATCGTCGCACCCGATCTGCCGGTGCGCGAACGTGACCCGGGCGCGCTCGCTGCGGCGGGGGTGACCGCGCGTTGGTTCGCCGACGAGTGCCGGGCCGGTCGCATTCGCGACGCCGTTCGCACGCCGGGCGCCGGATGGACCGCGCCGGCGTCGGCGGTCCGAGAGCGGCTCGCAGAGCGTCGTCGGCCACGTCACCGCGCGCAGGCCTCAGCCCCCGTGATCCCGATCGCGCCTGCGCCCGACGCGTGCGATCTCGACCGTCAGTTGCTCGCGCAGGCTGGACGAGCTCGGAGGGTAGGTTGATGTCCCTGCCGCACGACCTGGTCGACGAAATCGATCGCCTGCTGACCGCGTACACACACACGCGCAACGCGTTCTACTTGGCCGAGGCGCGCGTTCGAATCGATGCGGCCGGCGAGCGCCTCGCGCGCTGCCGGGCCGCCGTCGAGGCCGTCGAGGCGGAGATCGAGCGCGTAGCCCGCGTCGCGCGGGAGTCGCAGCGGTGATCGAGCGCGGCTGGTACATCGTGCCCGGACCCGAGCTGCGGCACCGTCATCGCGGTCTTCGCGACGTGCGCGTCATGCCCGGCGGTCGGGTGATCGTGCGCGATCCTCACCGTCGCCTCGAGGTCGAGGCCGGGCGCCGGTGGCGCACCTTGCCGGAGGCGACCGAGATCGCGATCGGCCTGGTGCTCGAGCTCGACATGCGCGAGGACGCGCGGCGCGAGATCGAGGCCCGCGAGCGCGATCGGCGCCGTGGCTTCAGCCGTGATCGGACGGCCGATCGTGATGAGGTCCGGGAGCTCCGGCACCGCCTCGACGATCCCGCCCGCGTCGTGCACCTGCTCGGGGTCGACAAGGGCGCGCGCCGGCAACCCCGCGGACTGCTCGTCCGATGTCCGGCGCACGAGGATCGCACCCCGTCGTGCAGCGTCCGTGTCGGCGCCGACGGCACGATCGCGTGCCGCTGTCACGGGTGTGGATGGACCGGCGACGTCCTCGGCCTGATCGCCGCGGTGCGCGGGCTCGATCCGAGGCACGACTTCGCGCGCGTGCTCGAGGAGGCGGCGGACCTCGCGGGCGTCGAGCTCCGGAGGACGGGTTGATGGCCACGCCCTTCGACGCCGAGCTCGCCAACTACGAGCAGTCGACCAGCGCTCCGCCCGACGACGACTTCGACGACGCACACGCGCAGTCGCTGCGCGACGCGGAGAACGGGCGCGTGAGCGGCGTCTACGCTCCGAGCGGGCCCCGATTCGAGGCCGTCGATCTGACGCAGGAGATCCCGCCGACGAACTACCTCGTCGAGACGCTCGATCTCTGCGCAGGAGCTCCTGCGATGCTCGCGGGGCTCGGGTACGCTGGCAAGACCGTCGCCGCGCAGCAGATGGCGATCGACCTCGTGACGGGCCGTCCGATCTGGGGCGAGTTCAAGGCGCGCGCCGGCGCGCGCGTGCTTCACATCGACCGCGAGCAGGGCCGCGCCGTCACCGTCAAGCGGTACCAGCGGATCGGGGCCGCCGCGGGCATCGACCTCCGCGCCGTCGCCGAGCGTCTGCGCGTGGTGATCCATCCACCGCTCGTGTTCGAGTCGCCGGCGGCCGAGGCCGTTCTCGTGCGCGAGGCCGAGGGCTTCGATCTCGTGGTGATCGACTCGTGGCGCGCCGCGTGCCCGTCGCTCGACGAAAACAGCAGCGAGGCCCGGGCGCCGCTCGACATGACCGGCCGCGTCTCGGAGAAGACCGGTGCCGCATTCCTGTGGATCCACCACGCCCGCAAGCCACAGAAGGACGCACCGGGCGGCACCAAGGCCTCGATCCGTGGCTCGGGCGCGTTCTTCGATGCGTGCTCATCGGTGCTCTGCCTGTCGGCCGACAAGGGCGAGGCGACCTTCGTCGAGCACCAGAAGGCGCGCTCGTCCGGGCGACCAGCCGCGGACTTCTACCTTGCGATCGAGGACGTCGCAGTCGGCGGCGACAAGCTCGGAGGCCTTCGGGTCGCTCATCGCTCCCTCGACGAGGCTAAGCCGAGGGCCGAGCCGGGCAAGCTGCACGAGGCCGTGATGCAGCGCATCCGGCACCACCTCGCCAAGCACCCCGACGTCGCCGGCAAGGAGGCGCTGCACGCCCGGATGGGCGGCAACAAGGGCGAGTTCAACGCCGCCTACAAGGAGCTCTCGGCCACCGGCGAGATCGTCAACCTCGGTACCTACCACGCGCCGCGCTTGCGGCTGAAAGTAGCGGTGAACTCGTGAAAACGACCATCTCGACCAATCTCGACCAATCTCGACCAGCGGTCGGGATTCCCGATCTCGACCAAACCGCCCCCCCCTTTAGGGGCGGTCGAGATCGATTTGGTCGAGATCGAGTCGCCGCGCAGGCGCCCGACTCCGCCCGGAACCCGCCACGGGTGGTCGCCTCGCGCGAGGCGCACCGGGACGCGCAGGGCCGGTTGGTGCGCGTCGACGTCCTCGAGTACTCGGACGGTGAGCGCGGCGTCCGTCTCGTCGGCCGTGGTGGCGCAGGACCGCTGGCGTCGGTCGCGATCGCCGCGTGCTCGCTCGAGCAGCTCGTCGACGCCCTGCGCGAAGCGATGCCGCTCGTCGCTGTCCCGTGCCGTTCGGAGGCGGGTGCGACACCCGCCACGATCGCGCGGTCCGCCGATGTTTCCTGCGCTCGCACGCCGCGCGTGGTCCGAGGCGTGGTCCGGCCGCGCCAGGGAGGCCCCGATGCCGCGTGACCCGCAGCTCCTCGAGAGCGCTCTGCTCGACGCCTACTTGCGGGCGTTCGAACGCGTGCGCGGCGTGGCTGCCCGCCTGCGCGGCGATGGCACCGAGCTCGCCGAGCTCGTCCTCGTGGTACGCGACGAGGGCGCCGGCCGGCGTGCCGAAATCGTCGCCGGCCGCCGCTCCGAGGTTCTCGAGCTCCTTGGCCGTCACGCCGACACGCGGGTGCTCGAAGCCGTGCGCGTCCCGCCGAAGGCGGCCACCGTGGCTGTCGTCGTCGAGCTGCTCGGGGGCGACGTCCGGGTGCACCACCTCGCGCTGGCGGAGCTGCGGATCGTCGTCCCCACCGCCAACACCAACCCCACCAACACGCGCCCGAGCGGCGCGAGGAGCTGATCGTGATCGCCTCTTTCATCCACGCCTACGACGTTCCCGCGGACCCTCACCTGAAGAGGGGGGACCTCGCGTCGGTGATCGCAGCCGGTCTCCGGCTCGAGCTGCTGCATGCGAGTCCCCACGTGAACGCCATCGAGTTGAAGAAGACGGGGGATGGCGCATGGCGCGTCACGTTCGAGAGCGAGCTGTCTCCGTCGGAGTGGCGCGCTTGGCTCGTCGAGCAAGCGAAGTCCGCGCACGAGAACGCAGCGCAGTTCCGCGCGTGCGTTGCCAAGTGCGAAGAGAATACCCAGTTCTTCGAGTGGCTGCTCCGCAAGGGTTCCTCGCGGATCGGCGTCGGTCCGACCCTCGAAGGCGACGCCAAGGCGGAGGTCTGACATGCCTACCTTCGAGTCGCCGATCGAGGAGCGCCGCGCCGAGCTGCGCCGTGCGCTTCCCCCCACCCTGCAGGTCCCCGAGCTCGACGCCTGGACGGGCGACGTCGCCACGACGTACGTGTTGGTCGTCGCCGTGAAGTCGCGCGCCGCGACGCCCTACATCACCCCGCGGATCCTCGCGCCGCTCTGCGACGCCGACGCGTTCCGTGACGCCCTCATCGCGTACCTGCGAGCGGGCCACACGAACCCCTGGCCGGCACCCCTGGGCATGTGGAACGGCGGCGTGACCGCGGCGACGGCCGCGGAGCTTGAAGTTTGGGACACGCTCGTCCACCACGGCGTGGTCGTCGCGGCGGGGGCGGGCTGACATGGACTTCGCCGAGACGACGAGCGCGGGCGGCCTCCTGCGCCTCGTCGGGGGGCGCGGCGACGCTTGGTCACCGGGGAGGACCAGGCTCGCCGCACCCCCGCTCGGCGGGGGCCACAGGGGGTGCACGTGGCGTTGAGGACCGGTCACGGCAAGGGCGGCGGGGTGCCTCGCATCGAGGTGCTGCCGGCCGACGAGCTGCCCGCGGGTGTGCCGGCGGGTGCCCGTGGGGATAGCCCGTTGGATCGCGGGGAGGCCGGGAGGTTCGCCCGCGGCAACGGCTTGGCCCGCGTGGGCGGCAAGGCGAGGGCCGGCAAGACCAGGCTCGCCGACCGGCTCGGGCTCCGTCGGCTCGCAGACGACAGCCGGTTCGGGCCGTACAAGGCGGCCGCGGTGTCGTTCCGGCGGGCGCAGTGCGCCGAGCTCGCGCGGACGGTCGGCGGGGGCTACTGCGGTCCGGGCCCGTCGTCGTTCGTGGCGTCGGCGGCGCTGCAGCTCGCGTGGGCGCGCTACCTCAGCGACCTCGCGGCCGAGACTGACAATCCCGATCTCGCGGTGCAGTCGTCGCGCTTGATGAACGACTCTCGCCAGAACCTCCTCGCGGCGCACGAGCTCGCGGCCAAGGAGGCCGAGGCGCGGAGGAAGGCCGACACGACGGCGCCGCCGTGGGTGCTTCCGGAGGGAGGGCGCGAGACGTGAAGGCGAAGAGGGCCTTCGTCGGGTTCGTGCCGTTCGTCGAGCGGGTGCTCGAGGTGACGCTCACGCCCGCGCAGCGGGTGCTCGCGCTGGTCGCGTTCGATGGCGTCGAGCCGCGCGACCTGACCGGAGACGATCGCGAGCTCGGGCGCAAGCTCTTCGGCGACGTCGAGATCATCCCGGCGATCGCGCGCGCGGTGCTCGTCGCGGTCTGCGGCGCCCGCGGGGGCAAGACGTACCTCGCGGCGCTGCGGCTGCTGCACCTGGCGCTCACGGTCCCGCTGCAGCTCGCACCGGGTGAGCACGCGTTCGCGCCGTTCATCGCGCCGGACATGCGCCTGGCAACCCAGGGTCTGCGCTACGTCGCTGGTGCGGTGCGATCGACGCAGGCGCTCGCTCGATGCGTCGACGGCAAGATCGGATCCGAGGGCTTCACGGTCGTCCGCCACGACGGCGAGCCGGTTCGCTTCGAGGCGCTGCCCGCGACGGCGGGCGGGTCCGCGGTCCGCGGGCGCACGCTCGTCGGCGTGGTCATGGACGAGGCGGCGTTCTTCCGAGACGAGTTCTCGGCGGTGAACGACGAGGACATTTTTCGGGGGTTCGCGCCGCGCATCGTGCCCGGTGGGCAGGCGCTCGTCGTGTCGACGCCGTGGGCGCAGGCCGGCTTGCTGTACAAGGAGTTCAGCAACAACCGCGGCGAGCCGAAGACGGCGATCGCGGCGCACGCGCCGACGACGCTCCTGCGCACCGACGAGCACACCCGGGCGCTGGTGGCGAAGGAGCGGATGCGCGATCCCGAGAACGCGCGACGCGAGTTCGATGCCGAGTTCCTGCCCCGGGGATCCGGCGCGTTCTTCGACCCGACGGCGATCGACGCGTCGATCTTCGACCGGCTCGACGTGCCCCGCGGCTGGGCGCTCACCGCCGCGATCGACGCGGGCTTTCGATCCGACGCGTCGGCGCTGGTGATCGTGGCGTGTGGCGGCGAGCAGTTCGCCGTCGTCCACCGCGAGGAGCTCCGTCCCGACAAGGGCGCACCGCTGAAGCCGTCGGAGGTGATCCGGACCTTCGCGCAGTCGCTGCGGTCGTTCGGCGTCTCGCGCGTCGCAGCAGACCAGTTCTACGTCGAAGCGGTGCGTGAGCACCTGAGCGAGCACGGGATCGGCCTGGTCGAAGCGCCGGCGGGGCAGATCGGCAAGGTGACGACGCACATGCGCGCGCGGTCGATCCTGCACGAGGGCCGACTTCGGATGCCGCGCGATGAGCGCATGCTGAATCAGCTGAAGTCGATCGAGCAGCGGCCGACGGCCGGCGGAGGCCTGCAGATCCACACGCCGCGGCGCGCGGGCGGTCACGGCGACATCGCGAGCGCGCTCATCCTCGCGTTGTGGGCGGCGGAGGCGCGACCGGGCCTCGTCGACGACGAGACGCTCGAGCGCGCGTTCAGCGCGCGCCACGTCGAGCCGATGGTGCTACCCGGGGAGGAGGACGGCAATGCAGCGGCGTAACTTCACGATCGCGGTGACCATCGACGCGATCGCCGTCGTGGCGACGACGCACCCGGTCGTCGACGAGACGACGGCGCCGCGCCGGATGCTGCTGGTAGCTGGCGAGGAGCGCGAGCTCGCCCCGCACTTCGACGTCGTGCGGCTCGAGCCGATCGCGCGCACGGCGCGGTCGATCGAGATCGTCGAGCGCGTGTGCGCGCTACTCGAGGCGCCGCCGATCGCGGTGGACGGGCGCGCCCCGCACCGCCTCGAGAACGCGCCGATCCCGGTGATCCTCGTCGACGTGACGGGCGCCGCGCGGCCGGTGCTCGATCTGCTCGGCGATCGCGGCGTGCCGGCGCGCGGGATCGGCCTGGTCGGCGCCGGCGGCGAAGTGAGCGCGGCCTCGCAGACCGTCGCCGAGCGCGAACCGCTCGCGCGTCTCGCGGCGCTCATGGCGCGCGGCCGTGTCGGCCTCGCTCGCGGCAAGACCGAAGAGCGCGTGCGGACCTCGATTCTCTCGGCGAGCGTCGAAGCCGCGAACGTGGGGCCGGCGCTCGCGATCGCGATCGCGGTGTGGAGCGCCGAGCGCAACTCGCGGCCGTTGTTCGGGCACAAGTCCGATCTCGGACTTCAGGGCGGAAGGGGTTGGTGACGCGATGACGGTGAGCAAGAGCATCACGATCGACCAGCTCGGGCCCGAGCTGCGTGCGCTCGCACGCAAGATGCCCGACCGCGTGCGCAAGGGACTCCGCGAGGGCGCGCTCGCAGTCATCGCGCAGGTGCAGAAGGAGATCGCGACCACCAAGCCGCACCAGCCGGAGGACACGGGCGCGTACGCGGCGGCGTGGCGGAAGCGGAACACGAAGGACGGCGCGATCGTCCTGAACTCGATGCCGCAGGCGCTGTGGATCGAGCGTGGGCGGCGTCCCGGGCCGGTGTCGTCGACGCACCTGCTCGATTGGGTCCGCCGCAAGCGGCTCTATCTCGACGTGCTGCCGAAGGTCCTGGCAGAGCACAAGGCCGGGAAGATCCAGCTCGAGCGACGCGGCAAGCGCGGAAGCGTTCACCGATCGGCGGTCGACGAGGCGTGCAAGCGCGTCGCGTTCCTCATCGCACGGAAGCTCGCGAAGGAGGGGTACACGCCGCGCTATCCGCTCCGGCGCGCCCTGGAGCACTCGAAGAAGCCGATCGCCGACGCCATCGCGCGCGCGATGAAGGAGGGGTGATGTCCGACGTCGAATACACGGTCGCAGCGATCCTCAACCTCACCAACGAGGCCGAGGCGCAGAGCGCGCTCGGGCGCGTCGCCGCGCGTGCCGACGCGACGAGCTCGAAGCTGAAAGGCCTCGGCCTGGCCGCGTCTCAGGGCCTGGCGCGTGTCGGCGCCGTCGTCGGCGACACGCTCGATCACCTCGCGCGACTCGGCGCCGGTGCTCTCGCGGCGGGAGGCGCGATCGGCGGCGCGTTCGCGTTCAACGAGGTGAAGACGGGGCTCGTCGGCGTCAACGCGCAGCTCGAAGACTCGAGGTTGGCGATCGCATCCACCATGAACCTGCTCGGAGGTGCCGAGAGCTTCACCGGCGGGCTCGACCTCGCGTCCGAGCTGATCGCCAACATCCGGGCCGACTCGGCGGCCCTGCCCGGCGAGTTCGGCGACTTCGTGGCGATCGCGCAGACGCTCACGCCCGATCTCCTCAACGCCGGCAAGAGCATCGCGGAGATCCGCGACCTGACCCGGCAGACGGCCGTCGCTGCGGCGTCGGTGGGGGTCGGGTTCGACCAGGGCGGGCGCGAGATGGCGCAGCTCCTCGAGGGCCGCGCCGGGGCGCACAACACGTTCGGCATGCGGCTCGGAATCAACGTGCACACGAAGGTCGCCGGCAAGGACTTCAACGAGGCGACCGCGGGCGAGCGGTTGGGCTTCCTGAGCACTGCCCTCGCGAAGACCAACGAGTCGCTGCCCGGGTTCGAGCGCAGCTGGAAGGGCATCACCTCGACGCTCGGCGACTACCGCAAGCAGGTGATCGGCATCGCGACGGCGCCGCTCTTCGACAAGATGAAGCGCTCGATGCTCGACGTCGGGCAGTACTACACCGACCACCGCGGGCTCATCCACCAGCTGGCGAACGACGTAGGGCAGAAGCTCGGCGGGGCGTGGGATCACATCGACGCGATCGGCCGCAAGCTGCCGGGCAAGGCCGCCGAGCTGCACTACCTCTGGTTCGGGATCCGTGGTGAGGTCTACGAGACGGCGCACGCGATGGAGCACGCGATCGGTGGTGCGTTCCACAAGCTCCAACCGCTCGCGCGGTTCTTCGCCAAGGAGCTCGAGACCCCGGGCAAGCTGCTGAAGGAGCTCGTCGCGCTGCGTCTCGGCGCGGCGGCCGCGGGCGCGCTGCCTGGTGTCGCGCGCGTCGCGATGTCGGGCCTCGGTGGGGCGGCGGGCGGAGCTGGTGCCGGTCTCGGTGGGGTCGCCGCGGGAGCAGCGGCGGCGGGCCCGGCGCTGGCCGTCGTGGGTGCGGCCCTGGTGGGGATCGCAGCGGTCGGCACGGCCGTCTACGATGACGCCTACGGCAGCGCGAAGATGGCGGCCGTCGTCGCGCACGAGGCGAACGACACGATCGGTATCCTCGGAGAGACGTTCGCCGACCTCGCGAAGCGAGGGGGCATCCTTCGCAACACGCTCGACCTGACCGGTGCGGTGTTGCTGCAGGTTGGCGGCGACTCGCTCGGCGGTCTGAACGTCGCGCTCGGCGGCGCGCGCGACGCGATCAACTGGGTGAACAACGACCTGCTGACCTTCGTCAAGGTCGGCTTCGGCTTCTCCGACGAGGCGCGGATCAAGATCGACGTGATGAAGGTAGCGATCGACGGCATGGCGAACGCGATCGCCGCGGCGATCCCGCCGATCAACGCGCTCACGTTCCTGTACCGCGCGTTCAAGTCCGACCCCGACGACGACGACTTCGGCGTCGGCGCCGGCGCAGCTCTCGATCGCTCGACGCAGGCCACGTCGTGGCTCGGCAACACCACGAAGATGCCGGCGGTGCCCACGGGCATGACGAACCAGAACACGAAGTACGCCACGGCGCCGGTGGTCGACGCGCGCGGGTCGAAGTTCGAGATCAAGATCGACGCGCGTGACCAGGATCCCGACCGCATCATCCGGCGCATGATCACGAAGATCGGCGAGACCGCGGTGCAGGGCACGATGGGATCCGCGGCGGCCGGCGTGCCGAGCGGAGGTGCGTGATGCACGAAGCCGAGGCCCTCGGCCTGTTCGCGAACGCGATCCGGCGCGACATGGCGATCGAGTTCGCTCACGGCGTCATCGCGGACGGCGAGGAGGCGATCCACTGGGTGAAGGGACAGGGCCTCTACGCCGAGGTGGTGCTGGCGAGCGACCCGTGGGACGGCGCCACCTGCAAAGCCGCCGTCGGCGGCTCACTCTTCTACGCGACCAAGCGCGGGCGCCTGCACTCCGAGCCCATCGCCGCCGGCGACCACGTGATCGTCGTGCTCATCGAGGGCGACCCGAACGGGCACTGCGTGATCATCTCGCGCGCTTCAGGCGCCCACGCCGAGCCGGAGGCGGAGGTCGCGTTTCGTGGCGTCCACGAGATCAACCTGACCAAGCACCACTTCGACAAGTACGAGAAGGGCTCCGGCCACCTCATCGAGTACGAGGATGGCTCGGTCTTCACGCGGCTGAAGGGCAAGGGCAACTACACCGTGAAGCTTCCGGACGGGAGCGTCATCGACGCGACGAACGACGCCGTGAACGGCGGCTATCAGCTGAAGCTGAAGCACGCCGGCGGCGCGTGCGTGCTCGTGAACGCGAACGCCGTGCAGCTCAAGAGCCCGATGGGCACGTCGTGGCTGCAGGTGTCCGACAAGGGCATCGACCTCGTGGGTCCGTACGTGCGCACCAAGAGCCTGACGTTCCTCTCGCTCGACAAGGAGGTCGGTGACGCCCCCGGGCTGCAGGGCGTCGCGTACGGGAGGCCCTGGCCGACGGCGCCGGCCCCCGAGCCCTCTGGTCATTCGACCCGCGTCTACGTGGGGAAGTGAGGACGATCGTGGAGAACATCGACGACGTGCACGAGCAGTACATGCGCGAGTCGCGCGCGCTCCTCGAGGACCTGCGCGCGCTCGACCGGCAGAGCACCGCGCGCGGCGCGCCCGCGGGCCTGCGCAGCGCCATCGCGGCGCCGATGCGCGACGCGTTCGCCAAGCACACGGCGATCGAGGCCGGCGCGATGGTCACGACGATCGAGACGCTCGCGTCGCTGCTCGACGACGTGCGCAAGGTCCGCGCGATCATCGACGCCGGCGTCGCCGCGCACGCGGCCGAGCTCGCGACGCAGCTGATCGACGGCAGCCGGGCGGCCGTCGTCGACGCGGCGTGCAGGCTGGCGATCGAGCGGCGGCTGCCCCTCGAGGACGTCGTCGTCGCGCTGCTCGATCGCTGCGCGCCCGACATCGATCCGCCGCAGCGGTCGGGTCCGCCGATCGTCTTCGGGCACGATCGCGCCGCTGCGGCGCCGATGGTCCGCGCGCTCTCGGGTCCGATCGCGGACGTCCTCGAGGCGTCGCCGGCGCCGGCGGGCTCCTGCTTCTGCGTGGTGTTCACCTACGGGCGTGCGCTCCTGCGTGCGCTCGACGTAGTTCCTGCGCCTCGCGGTGAGGCGTGAGGGGCGTGAAAGGAAGGCCCATGGCCATCGAAGACAAGGATCCGGCGACGGAAGGCATCGTGGCCTCCGTGCTGTTCGACAAGCAGAACAAGACGCTCGAGCGGATGGAGCAGCACCTCGCCCGCATGGCGATGCCGAGCGCGCTCGAGGAGAAGCTCGAGGTCGGCGCGCGCGGCATTCAGGCCGGGATCGATCCACGCCTGATCGGCCTCTCGCCCGCAGAGGTGGACGAAGCGAAGCGCCGGGCCCGGCATCTGCCGCCGGCACCTCCGCCCGCGACACCTCCGCCCGCGGCAAACGTGGCGCCCGCCCCGTTGCCGCTGCAGGGCAAGACGCCCGAGGAGCAGTGGGCGATCGCGGAGGCCAACGGCATCGACCCGCGCATGCTCGGCCTGCGCCGCGACTTCGCGGGACGCGTGGGGAACGCGAAGGGCGGAGGTGGACTGTGAGCGCGGCACACGTGAACCGAGACCAGGCCCTCGCGATCGCCGACGGCGCGCGCGCGCGCGGTGAGGACGTCGGCGAGCTCGTCGTGATGTCGTTCGATCCGGCCGTGCCCGAGCTCGTGGCGGTCGCGCGCAACCTGTTCGCGAGCGCGCTAGTCTTCACCCGCTCGGCGGCGGAGCGGTCGCTGGGGCCGTGGATCATCGGGCTGCCGCGCGAGCATGCCCTCGCGCTCCTCGAGGCGCAGGCGCTGCTACCGCCCGTCACCGGGTTCGTCACCGGCGCCGGCGACGTCGCACGCCGCACGCTCGCGGCAACGCTCGCAGCGCGCCGCGAGAACGAGGTCCTCGTGATGCGGCTCGACGGCGCGTTGCCGCCGCGAGTCGCGATCGACGCGATCGACCTGACGCCTCCGCCGCCGGTCGATCGTCGTGTGATCCCGCGGTGGCGCCTGCTCGCAGGCCCGGGGTCGAGCATCTACGGCGTCGGCGCCGGCGACGTGATCCACCACGATTCGAAGATGGTCGCGAACCTCCGCCGCGGCGGCTTCACGATGGAATCGATCCTCCCGCACGAGGTGCGGCGCGGGAATCATCACGCGATCGAGTGGCTGACCGCCTCCGAGGTGGAGGAGCGCACCAAGCAGACCGACACCAGCGATCTGGACGCCGGCGGCTACTACCTCGTGCGGCTCGAGCGCGAGCAGCTCTGGTACTGGTACGGCGGGCGCAACGTCGTCGTCTCGCGCGAGTCGACGCCGCAGATGGCGATGCCCGGCGACCAGATCCGCGCGATCGCCGAGCAGTGTGCCGGACCGATCCTCGTCGTCGACGCGCCCGGCGGTCCGCGCCGCCTCGGCATGCCTCACGAGGTGATCGTCCCGGCGTGCAAGGAGGTCGGGCCCGACGAGTGGATCGAGACGACGCCGGCGGAGCGCGACGCCTGGGCGGCCGAGCACACGGCGCGAGCCGCTGCAGCGCCGCCGCCGGTCCTGGTGGCGCCCGCGGCGCAGGCGGGGCCGCCCGCCGAGCTGCTCGAGCTTCCCCCGGCCGAGGACCTCTCGGTCTCCCCCGAGCTCGTCGACGTCATCAAGGCGCGGGCGAAGCGACGCGCGGCGGGGAGGTGATCCGTGCGCTTCGACCTCACCTTCATCAAGCCGAACCTCGTCGACGACCCCAATCCGATCGATCACGTGCGGCCGGGGAATGGGCGGACGTTCGGGATCCCGGCGTTCTTCGGCTCGGGCGCTCAGCAGCCGACGGGATCGCTGACCGGGTACTTCGAGGTCCTCGATGCGAGCGACGCGATCGTCGCGGGGTACTCCCTCACCGGCACGTTGTGGATCTTCGACGGCAAGCGCGGCGCGTGGGTGCAGCACGGGCCGGCCGCGGCGGCGCTCCCGACGCGCGCGCTGTGCGAGTGGCGGTGGTCGGGCTGGAACGAGACGCTCACCGCCTTCCTGCAGCTCACCAGCATCGCCGGCGGCACCGGCGGCGTCGCCGTGCGGTTCTTCGGTGCGGCGAGCGGCATCCGCTGAGCAACGCGCCGCGGCGTGCGCTCCGTGGCCCCCGTGACCATCATGGGGGCCATGGAGTGGCGTCTCACCGACGGCACGATCGTCCGCAGCGGCGGCGTGGTGATCGGCGACTCGCGGATCGCCGGCGAGCTCCGCGCCGATCTCGAGCAGCCGCCGGTGTTCGTCGAGGTCGGGCCTCTACCCGATGGGAGCGTGCCCCTGGACGTCGGCAACGACTACCTCTTGCACGCGTTCGTCGTCGGCCGCGCCGCGTCGGCCGTGCCGGGCATGGGGTTCACCTTCGACACGGACTACGTGCCGGACCTCCGCGACGCGCCGGCCGACGTGCAGGAGCTCGTGCACGCGCTCGAAGCCGAGCCGCTCGATCCCGGCGTGATCTACTGACCGCCCGGCGCTGACCGGCCCGGCGCTTGCGCACAAGCACGCTACGCGCAAGCTGCGCGCATCACCCGCGCCGGGACCTCACCGCGTCGAGATCGACGACGCCTGCGACCTGTCGCTCGGCGGCCGAGCGGGCCAGGCGCCGCGCCTCGAGCTCGCGGGCGAGCTGACCGACGAGGGCCCACTCCTTCGCGGTGGTCGCCCCCTCGAGCTCGACCCCAAGCGCCTCGCGCACCGCGCCGGGACCGCGACGTCAAGCCCGAGAGCGCTCGATCACGGGGAAATCTCGGGCGGCGTGAAAGGGGTTGCACATGGTTATGGTATGCGCTACCTACCATTAGCGCGCTGCAAGGAGGCGCGAACATGAGCGACAATCTCCACACCGACATGCCCCGCCCGCCCTCCGACACCGTCCAGATCGCGATCCGCGTCCCGAGCGACTGGCTCGACCGAGCTGACAAGTTGATCCCGCGAGTCGCCCGCGCCGGCGTCGCCGCAACGCGCACGGACGTCTTCCGCGCTGCGATAGCCAAGGGCTTCGACGCATTCGACGCCGAGGCGCGCGAAGAGCAAACCTACGACGTTCGGCGATGGCGCTGGTTCCAGCGCGACCTCGACAAGTGGATCGAACTGACCGGGATCCCGAACCTCTCTGTGACCTACGACGAGCCGAAGCGCACGGCGATCATCACTGACGGCTCGCGCACCCGCACGCACAAGTTCGACGATGACATCCGTGAGGAGCTGATCGCTGCGCTCGAGGAGTGGCCCAGCTCGCGCTTCTACATGGACGAGAACGGCGAGATGCGCCAGCGCCCGTTGCGCCTCTCGGATCGCCAGCGGGCGGTGCAGGAGCGAATCGCCAAGCGCCACAAGTAGTAGTCGCCCTCGCGCCGGTTGCCGCCGGCCGAGGGCATGGCCCGAACCTGACAGAGAGGTCCGAACATGAAGAATCGTAGCCCGAAGTCCGCGAGCAGGCCCAAGAACACGACCGCTGCGTCCGCCGAGCGTGATGCGAAGACCGCGAACATCGACGCGCCGATCCCGTACGTGCCGGCGCCGGTGCGCGGGACCGCGTTCGATGCGCTCGGCGATGTGCGGTGGACGAAGGCCCGGCGCTGCGCGCGCGCGCTGCACGCCGCCGTCGACGTGGAGGCCGAGCGCACGGGCGATCCGCGCGTGGTCGGCATGCGGGCGGGCCTCGCGGTGCTCTGCGAGGTGTTCGACCGGTTGGCCCGCGGCGACGACGCCGTGGTGGACATCGGCGCGCGCCGTGACGAGCGCAACCGCGACGTGGTCGCGAGCTTCCGGATCGACTTCACCGCCGAGCCCAAGCTGTGGACGCCCGACGAGCGACGCGAGCTGCACGAGGCGCACTGCGCGAAGCAGCGCGAGATCTTCGATCGCCGGATCGCGGCGCACGACGCGAAGAAGAAGACGCCGGCGAAGGGGGCCGCGTGATGGACCGCGCGGTCGAGCCGTCGGCGCAGTGGGAGCCTGTCTGCTTCACGCTGGTGCTCCGCGCGCTCAGCGGCGAGCACGAAGAGGACCCGGTGAAGTTCACCGACGGGTTCCTCCTGCAGCTCGGGACCGAGCTCCGGACGCTCGCCGAGTCGCTGGACTCCGACGATCCCGACGCGCGGAACGCCTCGTGCACCGTCTACCAGATGAAGGCGCGGATCGACCTCGCCCGCGACGTGCTCGAGCGCCTCTGCCGCCGGAAGGGAGCGGCGTAGCCATGGCCCGCACCGTCACGGTGGAGATCGAGCTCGAGCTCGTCGAGCGGTTCCGCGCTGCGCGCGACGCGCGCCGGGCCGCCGGTGAGGCGCTCGACGCTTCCTACAGTCCCGAGGCCCTCGGCGCCTTCACGGGCGCGCAGCGGGCCGAGGACGAGGCCGCCGTGTGGCTGGCGCTGCAGGCCGCGAACAGGGCCAAGTGATGATGCACTCGCACGACCTGAGGATGGGAGGCTAGGGGCATGGCCCGTCGACCGACCGGCACGATCGAGTGGGTTCCCGCGAGCAAGGCGGGGCCCGGCCACTGGAAGGCGCGGATCCGCTTCGCGGACGGCACGCGCCCGTGGGTGCACTTCGCTCCGGAGGTGACCGAGAGCGAGGCTCGACTCCGTGCCGCGTCGGCGGCGGAGACCGCCAAGCGCGAGGAGTGGACGGCGGCGCCGAAGGGCACGCCGTCCGCTGCCGCAAGCCCGAGCGGCCCGCGCGAGACGTGGGCGCAGTGGTTCAAGCGCTGGTTCGCGCACCAGCGCGGGCGCGGGCTCGTTTCGGTGCACGACATGGAGGCGCACTGGACCGTGCACCTGGAGCCGCTGCTCGGCTCGATCTACTGCGATGCGACCACGCGGCGCGACGTGCAGCGCGTGGTGGACGCGCTCAACGACAAGGTGACCAAGGGCTACGACCACCGCGGCAAGCCCAAGAAGATGCGCGCGAAGACCGCGATGAACATCTGGGGCACGCTGACGAGCGCGCTCGACGACGCCGTGAGCGGCCGCGAGGAGCTGCGCGTGCTCGAGGGCAAGCCGAACCCCGCCGCCGACGTGCGCGGCCCCGAGGACGGGCCCGATCGCGAGAAGACCGCGCTCTATCCCGACGAGGTGACCGCGGCGCTCTCGTGCGAGCGGTACGCGCTCGACCTCCGCCGCCTCTTCGCGGTGGCGATCTACACGTACACCCGTGCCGGCGAGCTCGCGGTGCTCGAGTGGCGAGACGTCGATCTCGCGCACCGGGTGATCAACGTCCGCCGCGCGCTGCAGACCGACGGCACGATCGGCCCGCCGAAGAACGGCCGCTCGCGCGTGATCCCGATCGAGTCCTCGCTGCTCCCGCTGCTCGAAGCGATGAAGGCCGAGGCCGGCGAGACCGAGCGCGTGTTCCCGGTGATCCCTCAGTCGGGGAAGCTGTCGGCGTACCTCCGTGACCTCCTGCGCGACGCCGGGGTCACCCGCGACGTGTTCACGACCGACGAGACGACCAAGCAGGTCGGGTGGCACGACGCGACGCGCGCAACGGGCATCACGTGGCGCATCGCCCGCGGCGACCGGCACGCCCAGGTCCGCGACGACGCCGGCCACCGCTCGGTCACCACGACCGAGAAGTACGACCGGACGGCCGGGCTCATGAGGCACGCCCTGGTGGAGGTGTTCCCCCCGCTCCCGCCGTGTCTGCTGAGCCGGTCCAATGGTCCGATTCGGTCCGACGCAGGGCAGGGCGGAGGGGGTAAGTCGACGACTTCAAAGAGAAATCGCCAGTGGAGGCGGCGGGAGTCGAACCCGCGTCCGAAAGCGCTTCGTCTAGGCCTCTACGTGCGTAGTCGATGTGTTGATTCGGTGCGCGGGCGGCCATCGACAACCTCCCGTCGAACCTACTCCACGCTGTTTTCTCACCTCACCCGCACGTGGTGGACGGGATCAGCCAGGCGATTCGGTCACGCCCTTGGACGAGCATCGCCGGGCTCGTTCCTCGGACGGCGTCGACGGTTTCTTAGGCCGCGAGCGCGTACGCGTTGTCGTTCGCGTTTGTACGTTCCGCTGGATTTGCGAGGTTGCGGACCCCTCTGCACGCCACCGAAGACTACGACGCCCCCGTCGAAACCGGAGCGCCCCCGAGTTCTCGAGGACCACGTCCGCGGAACCCCGCGGTGCGTGATTCTCGCACTTTAGACACGAACGCCGAGCATTCAAGGGCGGCGGCACGCGACCGCGGCCGTGAGACCGCGGCCCTTGCGCCGGTCGCGGCCGTCTACCAGCCCTTCTCGCGGACGAACTCGCCCGTGAACTTCGCGGCCGCCTCGTAGCTCTTGCGCATGTCCTCGATGATGCGCTTCTCGACGATCCCGCCGACCATGAAGACCTTCACCTCGACGTTGGTCTTCGCGATGCGCTCGCACTTCTTGTCGCCGCGCGGCTCGCACCAGATCTCGCCCTCGATCGTCGTCTTGTCCGGCAGCGACGCGGGGATGACCTTGAAGCGATAGCGCTTCGTCTTGGTGTCGAACGAGCCCTCCTCGTGCCACGAGAGGTCGCCGATGATCTTCGCGATGGGGCCGGGCAGGTCCGCAGGCGGCGGGTTGAGGTACAGCTTGCGCGTCTTCTTGTCGCCCTTCTCCTCCTGCGAGAGCACCTTCAGCTCGCGGAAGCGCAGGACGTCCTTGTAGAGGCGTCGGTTGTACTCCTCGTCGAACACGCACCTCCAGTAGGTGTCGATGTCGCAGTCCATCGGGTGGCGGATCTCGTGCTCGGGCATCGGTCCTCTGTTGCGGGGCTTGCCGGGTGAGGGTGGGGCCGTCGTCGGTTACGGGCGCCGAACCTATCAGGCCGCGGCCGCCATTTCACGGGGGTAGCGAACGCACGGTTACACTCCCGTGACCCGCCGGACGCCCCGCGCGCGCCGCGAGCGGGTGCCACCTCCGGGAGGGGCGCGACGCGATGCCGCACCAGCGCGGTTTTTCCGCGCGATTTTGCGGAGCCCTCCCACGCCGCCTCGCGCGGAACCCGAGGTTTCGCCGGATGCTGGACGCACCGCCTCGGCGGCATCAGGATTGCTCTACCGGCGGCCGTACCTCTCCTTCGCCTCTGTCGCCCCTCCGTAGCAAGGAGCCCTTCCCGATGACCGGCACCTCGAGCTCCCCCAACCGCGTCCGTCGCCTCTCGGTCGCCTTCGCCGTCGCCTCGGCCACCGCCGTCGTCGCCGTCGCGGCGCAGGCCGACGAGTCGAAGTGCCCGCCGGGCACCTGGTTCTGCGCGGAGACCGAGATCACCATCGGCGCGCCCGGCACCGCGACTCCTCCGGCGCCTCCGCCGGCCACCACCGCGGCACCGCCGCCGCCTCCCCCGGTCGTCATCTACACGCCGGCGCCGCCGCCGCCGCCCGTCTACACGGCTCCGCCGCCGGCCTACTACCCGCCTCCGCCTCCGCCGCCCCCGGCGCGCCCGAAGAGCGAGGTCGGTATCTCGTTCCGCCTCGACGCGGCCGCCTTCGGCCCGAACGACTCGTACAAGGGCGGCGACACCGGCGGCGCCGGCGTGGGCGCGAGCCTCCGCTTCCGCCCGACGCCCCGCTTCGCGCTCGACATCGGTCTCGACGCCATCTCCGGCCGCGACGCGAACGGCTACAAGCGCAGCGAGGTCCCGCTGTCGATCCTCGGCCTGCTGTACCTCAACCCGAAGAGCAAGGCGCAGGTCTACCTGCTCGGCGGCTTCGGCTTCTCGAGCGCCAGGGTCGAGGTCGAAGAGTCCAACGCGCAGATGATGGCGAGTCGCCACGAGCGCTACACGTACTTCGGCGCGATGTTCGGCGGCGGCATGGAGTTCCGCGTCGCGCGGAAGGTCGCCCTCAACTTCGACGTCCGTGGCTTCGTCCGCGGTCGCACCGACGACCAGGCGGCGAGCAAGCCCGAGTTCACGGCCGCCGACGGCCGCACCACCAACAGCTCGGGCGGCGCGCTCTTCACCGGCGGCATCACGTTCTACTTCTGATCGCCGTCCCCGTACGCCCCGAGCGCGCTCTCCTCGCGCTCCGGGCGCGCGTGCGGTAGACACGCGCCAGCATGGAGTCGAAGGGCAGCACGCTCTCGGCGCGGTCGCGCTGGATCCTGCGAATCGCGCTCGTGCTCGCGTGGGCATCCGGCGTGGCCGGCACGGTGAAGTCCTGCGCGGTCCTCGCGCACTACCGCGGCCCCATCCCCGCCCGCACCAGCACCTCCGCCTCGGCGTCAGCCTCGGCTTCCGCCCCCGCGTCCGCTTCCGCGCCCGCGCTCGCTTCCGCGTCCGCGCCCGCGCCCGCGTCCGCCCCCGCGCTCGCTTCCGCGTCCGCCCCCGCGCGCTCGCTTCCGCGTCCGCCCCCGCGCTCGCTTCCGCGTCCGCCCCCGCGCTCGCTTCCGCGTCCGCGCTCGCTTCCCCGTCCGCACCGCCGCCCGCCTCCGCCGCCGCGCCGACAATCGCGCCCGCGCCGGTCGCCTCGGCCCCCGCGATCGCCCCGTCCGCGGCCCCGCGCCGCTCCGCGCTCGGCATCACCGAGGCCGAGGCCGAGATCATGACCGAGGCGATCGAGCGCTTCCGGCGTACCCGGCTCCCGCTCACCGCCGCCAACTTCGTCCTCTCCATCGCGCTCGTCATCGGCGCGGCGCGCACCATCGGTCGGCGCCCCGGCGGCCTCGCGTGGCTGCGGCAGGTCTGCATCGCGACCGTGCTCTACGCCGGCATCGAGCACGTGGTCTCCCGCGAGGAGCGCGCCTGGCTCGCCGACCGGATCGCCGTCGTCAGCGCGTCGCGCATCGACGATCCCCACCTCACGCGCGCGCAGGCCGAGGCCGCCTCGCGCGCGACCGCGCGCTTCTCGTTCGTGCTCACCCTCGCCGCGCAGCTCGCGCTGTACGGCGGCCTCGCGATCGCGCTCGGACGCGCGTCGGTCATCGCCGAGCTCACGCCGGCAGACGGCAGCCGGCGCTCGGTGCCCCCGCCCTCGTCTCGCGACGACGACTCATGACCCTGCCCCGCATCCGCCTGCTGCCGCCCGAGCTCCGCGATCAGATCGCCGCCGGCGAGGTCGTCGAGCGGCCGTCCTCCGTCGTGAAGGAGCTGGTCGAGAACGCCCTCGACGCCGGCGCCCGCACCGTCCGCGTCGAGATCGACGGCGGCGGCCTCGATCGAATCCTGGTCGTCGACGACGGCCACGGCATGGAACGCGACGACGCGCTGCTCGCGCTCGAGCGTCACGCGACCTCCAAGCTCGCCGAGTTCGCCGATCTCTATCGGCTGTCGACGTTCGGCTTCCGCGGCGAGGCGATCCCCTCGATCGCCGCCGTCTCGCGCCTGACCATCACCACCCGCACGGTCGACGCCGTCGCCGCCATCGAGGTCGTCGCCGCGCCTGGCGGCACGCCGCAGACGCGCGAGGTCGGCGCGCCTTCGGGCACCTCGATCGAGGTGCGCGAGCTGTTCGCGAACGTCCCGGCGCGGCGCAAGTTCCTCAAGTCCGTCGGCACCGAGGCGGGACACGTCGGCGACGCGTGCCTCGAGCTCGCGCTCGCGCGTCACGACCTCGCGCTCACCTTCGCGCGCGACGGCCGCGTCGCGCGGCAGTGGCTGCGGGCGCCCGACCGGCAGACGCGCGGTCGCGACGTCCTGGCGCGGGCGATGGAAGGGGCGCGCTCGCTGTCTCTGGCCCACGTCGTCGGCGAGCGCGGCAAGCTGCGGGTCGAGGCGCTGCTCGCGCCCCCGGAGCGCGCGCGCAGCGGCGCCACGGGCCTGCACCTCCTGGTGAACGGCCGCGCCATCCGCGATCGTCACGTCGCGCGGGCCGTCGCCATGGCCTACGGCAGCCTCCTCGATCCGGGCCGCTACCCGCTCGGCATCGTGTGGATCGACGTGCCGAGCGACGAGGTCGACGTCAACGTCCACCCGCAGAAGGCCGAGGTGCGCTTCGCGCGCGGCCGCGAGCTGTACGACGACGTCACGCGCGCGATCGGCGGCGCGCTGTCCGAGCAGCTCCGCGAGCCCGGCTCGTCGGCGAGCATCGGCGCGGAGCGGCAGGCGAGCTTCCTCGAGTCGCGCGCGGTCTCCGCGCTGTTCCCGAGCCCGCCGACGCTGGACGAGCGGCCGCGAACGGTCGGCGACGCAGCGCGCACGCTGTCCGACGCGATGGCGCGCGGGTACTCGCCGATCCCCGACGCCCCGTTCGTCTCGCGCTCGCCCGCCGCCGAGAGCGATCCGTGGGGCCTCGTCGAAGCGCCGCGCCCGACGGTGCCCGGGCCCTCGCCCAACGCCCGGTCGTCGCCTCCGGCGGCGCCGCACCTGCCGGAGCAGCCGCCGCTGTCGTCGACGCTGGCGGGCGCCGACCTGCTCGCGGTCGCGAGCGCCGCCCAGGCCATCCGCGGCGAGCTGCGCTACTCCACCCTGCGCTTCCTCGCGCAGGTCCGCTCGACGTGGCTGTTGTGCGAGGGGAGCGATGGCGTCTACGTGCTCGATCAGCACGCGGCCGCCGAGCGGGTGAACTTCGCGCGGCTCCGCGAGCAGTTCCAGGCGCGCTCGGTCGCGCGCCAGCAGCTGCTCGTGCCGGAGATCGTGCAGGTGCGCAGCGCCGAGACGGGGCTCGTCGAGGAGCTGCGCGACGATCTCCTCGCGCTCGGCGTCGACGCGCGGGTGATCGGCGACGGCCGCGTGGCGGTCCACGGCGTGCCGGCGCTGCTGAGACGCACGAACCCCGAGCAGATCCTGCGCGACGTGCTCGACGAGCTCGGCAAGACCGGCGAGCGGAAGTTCGGCGACGCGATCGATCTGGTGCTCGCGACGATGGCCTGTCACGGCTCGGTGCGCGCCGGCGACACGCTCCACCCGGACGAGGCCGCGGCGCTGCTCGCCGATCTCGACACCGTCGACTTCGCCGGCTACTGCCCGCACGGGCGGCCGGTGGTCACCGTGCTGCCCTTCGCCGATCTCGAGCGTCGCGTCGGTCGTCGTTAGCTCCCGCTCGCTCCGCTCTCGGTGCGTCCTTCGAACGCATCAGGGCAGCTTCACGCCCGGGTGCATCGCGCGGGCGAGCGTCGCCACGCCGTCGAACACGCGCGGTCCGGGCCTCAGCACCGACTCGTCGGCGACGCGCAGCACGCGCCCCTCGCGCACCGCGCGCACCGCGCTCCACGTCGAGTCGAACGGCCGTGGGGCCGCGCCCATCTCCGAGTCGAGGATCACGTCGGGATCGAGCGCGATCAGCTTCTCGAGCGACAGCGTGGCGTACCGGGCACCCCCGACGAGCACGTTGCGCCCGCCGGCGACGCGGAGCATCTCGTCGGGGAAGCTCCCGGGCCCGGCGGCGCTGATCGGCTTCTTCTCGAACAGGAGCAGCGCGCGCGGCCGCGGCACGTCCGCGAGCGCGGCCTCGATCGCCGCGCGCCGCTCGCGCATCGTGGCGAGCAGCGCGACCGCCTCGCGCTCGTGACCGGTGCGCCGCCCCAGCCCGGCGATCATCTCCTCGATCGCCGCGAGGGTCTCGGTGTCGGGGAACCAGGTGGCGATCCCGCGCTGCTCCAGCGTGCGCACGAGGCCGGGGCCGATCGGTCCGCGCGCGCCGACCACCAGATCGGGCCGCAGCCCGAGGATCGCCTCGAGGCTCGGATCGACGTACCCGCCGATCGAAGGCAGCGAGAGCGCCTCCGGCGGGTAGTCGCAGTAGCGCGAGCGACCGACGACCTGCGGGCCGGCGCCGATCGCGAACAACGCCTCGGTCGTCGACGCCGCCATCGAGACGATGCGACGCGCGCCACCTTCCGCCGGCCGCGATCGGTGACAGCCGATCGCGATCGCGGTCAGGAGGAAGGCGCGACGCCTCACGGCTTCTTGGGCGGCGCGGGGGCAGGGGCCTTCGGCGGCGCCGCCGAGGTCGCACCGGCAGGCTTGGTCGGCTTGGGGACCGGCTTGCCCGGCTTCTCCACCGGCTTCGCCGCCGGCACCTTCGCCGCGCCGCCGGGGGGCTGCACGCGCACCACGGTGAGGAACCCGTCGTCGATCGCACGCGCCACGTCGGTGAACGCTTCGAACGCCTTGGGCGCGACCACGCCGGTCGGCAGCGAGAACGAGAAGTCCTCGATGAGGGTCGTCCCGTCGACCTTCACCTTGCGCTTGGCGACCATGTTGATGCCGGGGTCCTTGGCGTCGACCGCGGGGAGGGGCGTCGAGATCGAGGTGCCCTTGGGCAGCCGGATCACCCGGTGGATGTCGTAGAGGATCGCGTCGCGGATGGTCAGCGCGGTGGTGCGCTTGGCCTGCGACGCGTACGTGGCGCCGAGCGTCGTCGCGCGGCCGCCGCCGTGCAGCGGCGAGGTGCCGGGGATGGCGAAGCGCGTGCCGTCCGGCACGAGCAGCGCGGGCACCTCGATCTTCGCGCTGAGGGTGACCTGCCACGTCTCGGCCGAGGCCTTCACCTCGAGCACGTCGGCCTGCGGCATCCACGCGAGGACGTACGAGCGCAGCGTCTCGTCGCGCTCCTCGCCGGCGAGCTCCTCGAGCACCGCCGAGACGTCCTGCGCGTCGCGGCCGCGCAGCAGGAGGGCGAGCGTTCCCTTCGCCTTGCCCGACTCGTCGACGCTCAGATCGATGGTGGCGAGATCGGGCTCCTCGGCCGCGTTCGGCGGCACGGGGAGGATCTTGCCGGCGGTGTCGATCGCGAAGCGCCCGCGCAGCTCGGGCGAGGTGCGTCCGGGCGGCGGCGGCGTGCCGTCGACGTCGAGGTCGACCCAGTACGGCGCGGCCGCCTCGCCCGGCTTCGGCGCGACCCACGCGACGAGCAGCGCGTGCGGCGGGCTCGAGAAGCGCCACGGCCGTGCGACCATCTTCGGATCGGCGGAGTACGGGCCGCTCTCGGCCCACACGATCTCGTTCTTGACGCCGACCTCGTCGAGCGCGCGGTGCACGAGCTCGACGCGCGAGCCCTGCGCGTCGAGGAGCACGGTGCGCGCGTTGTAGGTCTGCACGGTGGAGATGCCCCCGAGCCCGAGCGGCAAGAGACCGACGCGGGGGATGGCCTTCTTCGAGGCCTTCGACAGCCGCACCAGCAGATCGAGCGTCGGCGCTTTGTCCGCGCCGACGGCCTGCGCGACCCACGCGGAGACCTCGGGGAGGCGCTCGTCGTCGGCGAGGGTGCTCTCGCGCGCCTCGCGCCCGAGCCGCGCCCACGTCCAGGTGGACAGGCGAACCGCGACCTCGCGATCGATGCCCGCTTGGCCCTTCTCGGCGCGGCGGACGTCGTGGTTCGCCAGCTTGAAGGTCAGGGTCTTCTTGCCGCCCTCGTTCATTGCGGTCGGGGCGCCCTGGTTGCCGACGGTCGGTGCCCCGAGCTCGGGGTGCGACCACAGCTCGACGTTCAGCGACGCCGGCAGCGCGAGCGACACCGTCGCGCTCTCGACCGCGGTGCGCGACGGCAGGAGATCGGCCGTGTCGAGGTCGAACGTGCCGTCGGCGCGCGCGAGGAACCAGCCCTCCGACACGAGCTCGACGTAGTCGCCCGGCTCGATCTGCGAGAGCTCCGCGCCGGCCTGTGCCGCCGCGATGCGATCCGGCTCGACGATGGTGCCGTCGGCCTTGTGGATGCGTTGCACGGTGCGGCCCATCCACCCGATGCCGCCGCTGGTCATGGCGACGCCGGCGCTGGCGTTGGCTTCGACGTCCTGCGTGCCCGACAGTCGGCGCACGTCCCACAGGACGCCGTGCACGAACCCGTCGGCGGACATGTCGTAGCGCTCCTCGCGCGCGAGGATCACCGTGCCGGCGTCGGGCCGAGCAGGCTTCTTGCGGTCCTCTTCGATCACCGTCTTGGCCTTGCTCTCGTACGCGACGGCGGGCGGAGCCCCGACGCTCGCGTCGCCGGCGGCTCGGCGAACGTTGATCGCGTCGAGGAGCGTGCGCGGATCGCCGTCGAGCACCCGCAGCTCGCGCCGCAGCCACTCGAGGCCGCCGGCGCCGGAGGGCGCGAGCGCCTGCGCCGTGCGGAGCGATCGATCGCCGGGATCTGCCGCGTCGTAGAGCGCCTTGGCCGCCGGGATGCCCGCGGTCTTGATGGTGCTCGCGATCTCCCACTCGGCGGCGAGCTTCGGCTGATCGAGCACCGTGCGCAGCCGCGCGATCTCGGCGAGCACGCCCTTGTGATCGCCGAGCTGATAGCGCGCGCTCGCGCAGTCGAACTTGCCGAGATCGGGGCGGGCGGCGTCGCAGTCCGCGCGGGCGGCGACGTCGGTCGTCTCCTTGGCGGTCGCGCGCTCGAGCTTCCAGCCGATCCAGGTCTTGGCCAGACGCGGCTTCACCCGCGCCAGCGAGTCTTCGCGGACGCCGTAGATCTGATCGCCGACGAGCGCGAGGTACGCGTCGACCATCGGGTCGACGTCCTTGCCGGCGTCGCGGCGCGTGCGCGCGTCGGCGATGGCCTCGACCTCGCCCGCGCCGCCCCGGCGCTGCAGCGCCACGATCTGCGCGTGGGCGACGATCGCCTCCCACGAGGTCGGCCACCCGGCGAGCGCCGCTTCGATCGCCGCGCGCTGCCGCTCGAGGCGCCGGTGCGTGGGGATGTCGCGCGCCCAGCGGAGCGTGCGCGCGTAGACCAGGGCCGCGGCGGGCGACGGCTTGCTCCCGGCTGCGGCGCCGGTCGGGCGCGCGACGTCGGCCACCGCGCCCTCGGCGAGGCGGACGTCGCCGGCGGCGATCAGCCCGAGCGCCCAGGTCACGCGGCCTTCGACGGTCTGGGGCAGCGCGCTCGGGGCGATCTTGCCGACGTTGCCGACGGACGTCGTCGGGGCGCTCGAAGGCGCGGGCGCCGACGTCGCGAGCGGCGCGCCGTTCTCGCCGAGGGCGACGAGCACGATCGGCTCGTTGGAGTACGCGCCGAGCTTGGCGACGACCCGGACCTTGCCCGGCGCGCCGACCTCGACCGAGCCCATGCGCGTCGCGCGGCGCACGACCTCGCCGTAGGGCACCGTGGTGACGACCTTCCCGCCGACGAAGACCTTGGCGGGGAGGATGCTGTCGATGCCGACGGTGATCCGCTGCGCCGACGGGACGTCGACGTCCATCACCACGTAGCGCAGGCCCGAGGCCTTGGCCGAGCCGGTGATGTCGAGCAGGCACCCGCGACCGGCGCTCTTCACCGCCTTGGGCGCGAGGGCGAGCGGCGCGCTCGGCGGGTAGCTGGCGGAGAAGGCTCCGCCGTCGACCGGGCCGGGATCCTCGAGCGGCGCGAGCACGCCGCCGGGGAAGGGGCCGATCACCGTCGCCTCGGTGGCGCAGCCGGACGCCCGGCGCGCGGCGAGCACCGCGCCGGCGTCGCCCTTCGCGGAGGCGAGGCGCTCGCGCGCATCGGCGAGGTACACGCGCACCATCGGATCGCGCGCGGCCGGCGCGTCGAGCGCGGCGTCGAGCGCCGCCTCGACCTTCTGCCGTCCTTCGACCGCGCGCTGGGCGAGGCCGATGTCCGAGCCGAGCGACTCGAGGCCGAAGACCTCGTGCCCGACGAGCGCGTCGATCGCGGCGAGCGCGGCCTCGCGCGCGAGCGGCGTGCCGGTGATCTCGCGCGCCTCGGCGAGGACGGCGATCCACGCGTCGAGCGCCTCGTTCGCCGGCCTCGTCTGCTCGATCTCGAGCGCCTTGGTGACCGACTTCGCGAGGGCGGTGGGGTCGCCGGGCCGCGGGGCGCGCGCGCCTTCGCCGGACGGACAACCGGCGGTCGCGAACGACGCGACGCCCAACAGGAACGGAGCGAGCAGCTTGGCGGCGCGCATCACGCACCCCCCTTCACGAAGCGGATTTCGCGGCGGAACAGCGCGTCGACCTGCAGGAGGAAGGCGCGCCAGGCGTCGTACTCCTTCACGGGTATGAAGTGCTGATCGAGGACGAACGTGCGGCGCACGACGACGCTGCCGCCGGGACCCTTCTCGAGCGTGAGCGTCGCCTTGCCGTAGGCGCCGCCGATGACGTCGCCGCCGGGTGTCAGCTCCGCGACCTTGTAGCCGGGTGGCGGCGTGTACACGAGCTTCACCGTGTCCTGCGACGGCGCGAGGTGCGGCGGCAGCACGACCGGCGTCACGCGCTTGGGGAGCGGCGCGAGCCGCTGCGCGGACGGGACGCCGTAGCTCAGCTTCACGACGAGATCGTTGCCCTCGCGACGCGCGAAGGCGGCGCTCTTGGCCTGGAACGACAGCTTGGCGCGCCCGAAGGCGCCCTCGCCGTCGAACTTCACCTGCGGCAGCACCTCGATCTGCGGCAGCTCGGCGATCGAGTGCGCGCGCTCGAGCCACGTGGCGGCGCTCGCCGCCTGCTTGAGCGACGTCCGGAGGAAGAACGCCGAGTCGCCCTCGTGGGTCTCGTCGATGGCGACCTCCGCCGAGCCGGTGGGCGAGAGCTTGAAGGTCCAGGTGCCGTCGACGCCGTGCTCCGACGGATCGCTCGACGGAAGGATCACCACCGGCGTGCTCACGGCGCCCGGCGCCTTGCCGGCCGCCTCGGGGACGATGCGGATCGCGGACGCGCGCGCGTCCATCGCCGGCAGCGGACCGATGCGAGACTCGGGGCTCGTGGCGTCGAGGTAGCGCTCGGGCAGCTTGCCGTTGGCAGGCAGGTACGCGATGCCGTGGTCGAAGAGCGGCGCCACCGCGCCCTTGGCGGTGATGATGCTCGGCATGCCGGTGTAGCGCGTCTGCACCAGCACCTCCTGCGCGTCGGCGATGCCGACCGCCTTGAGCATGGTCATCAGCAGCATCGCCTTGTCGTCGCAGTCGCCCTGCATGCGGTCGAGGACGTTCTGCGGACGATTGGGCAGCCACTGCTCGCCGCTGACGTAGTTCACGTACTTCACCTGGTCGGCGATCCAGTTGAAGATCGCGCGGATCTTCTCGTCGCGCGTGTTGGCCTTGGCCTTCTTGATCAGCTCCTCGGCCTTGCGCTTCACGCGCGGGTCGACGCTGGCGAACGACTCGATGCCGGCCTTGTACCAGCCGACGAAGTCGTCCCAGGTCTTGAACTGCGAGCCGATCAGCGTCGGGTAGATCTCGCTGCTCTTCGGCTGCAGCGGCTCCTCCGGCAGGGTGATCGGCGTGGGCCAGACGTAGCGCTCGATGGTGCGGCCGGTGCCCTTCTCGGCCGTCGTCGTGTGCTGCATCGTCTTGTCGAGATCGGCGTTGACGACCGTCGTGTAGAGCGGGCGCTTCTTCGGCGCGCGCACGATGACCTCGTTCCACAGCACGGGGTGCGTGGTGGGGCCGCCGCCGTAGTCCATGAAGTAGAAGGGCGGCGCGCTGCGGTCGCCGACCGGCAGGTCGGTGTAGCCGCGCGTCGCGACCTCCACCACGTCGCCGGGCTTCAGGTCGGTCCAACGGATGCGCAGCGAGTCGCCCTCGTCGATCTCCTGCGGGACCGCGGTGGTGCCGTCGGCGCGGTGCACGCGCGCGCGCACCACCTCGACGACGTCGCCCTCGGCCGGCACGTGCGGCTCGTCGAGATCGCTCGAGTCCTTCGGCGGCTTCACGACCTCGCGCGTGTAGTGGATCAGCTGCATGACGCGCCCGGCGTCGTCCACCGTCACCACGCGCAGCCAGTCGAGCTGGCGGTCGTAGACCTCGAGCGGCGCGTTGGGGTTGCCCGTCGGCAGCTTCTCCTTGGGCAGCCGTCGCGCGAGGAACACCTTCGGCTCCGGCATGAACGCCTCGTCGTCGGGCGTGTGGGCGCCGAAGGCCAGCGTCTGCTCGGCGCGCAGGAACGGCGAGCCCGGATCGAGCGAGCGGGCGCGCATCAGCGCGTCCTTGGCCATCGCCTTGTCCTTCGGATCGGTCGACGCGGCGAGCGCCTGCGTCAGCTGATCGAAGACGCCCTTCTTGTTCGGGGCGAGGACCGTGGCCATGCCGAGGTAGCGGCGATGCTCCGGCTCGAGCCCGAGCTCGTGGAGCAGCGACGCGATCGACTCGATCTCGTCGGCCGACGAGAGCAGACGGAAGCTCGCGATGGTCGCCGCCTTCACCTCTCCGGCGCCGAGCACGCGCTTGCTGGCGACGTAATCGCGCGCCGACTCGCGAGGCCAGGTGGTGAGCGCCTGCGCGCGCGCCGCCGCGGCGATCAGCGGGCGGGCGAACTTGGGCGAAGCGATCGCGCGCAGCACGTAGGTCGGCGTCGCGCTGCCCTCGGCGTCCCAGATGGCCTTGTACGCGGCGAACGCGGCCTCGTCGCTCCCCAGGCCGTCGAGCAGGCGGGCGCGCAAGACCCGCGCGTCGAGATCCGTCGCGGTCTTCAGCTCGCTGTTGGCGACGCTGGTCGCCGCCCAGTCGACGTAGCCGGCGTCGAGCCGCGCGTGCACGAGCGCCCGTCGCGCGAACCTGGAGACCGGCGCGTACACCGCGTCGCTGTCGCTGCGCGCCAGCGAGGCGTTGAGCCACGCGGTCTGGTTGCCGCGCGCCGGCGCGAGCAGCCCCGCGAGGGCGAGCACGTCGGGGCGCGGGTTCTGCGTCACCACCACGTCGAGCAGGCCCTGCGTCTTCGGGCTGCGTCGATCGTCGGCGCCCCCGAGCTGACGCGCGAGCGCCGCGGCGAGGGCCTCGTCGACCGTCGCGGCCTTCTCGGAGACGGCCAGGGCGCGGCCGAGCGCGGTCACCACCGGCGTGCTCTTGGGCGGCGTGACGTTGGCCGGGAGCTTCTGCAGATCGTCGCTGAACGTGGCGGTCAGGGCGTCGCCGGCGTCGTTGGTGAGCCGCGCGCGGAAGCGGCCGCGATCGCCCTGCGGGCCGCTGCAGATCTTGAGCGCGAGGAGGTGCGTGCCCTTGGTCGCCTCGACGCGCGCGGCGAGGCGGTCGGCGAGCGCGAGCTCGTGCTGCTCGTCGCTGCGACCGACGGTGACGCCGTCGAAGATCAAGCGGACCGATCCGGTCGCCGCGACGCGCACGACGACCGGTCCGTCGTTGGCCAGCGTCACCGCGGTCGCCGCGTAGCTGCAGGCCTCGCGACGCGGATAGATGAGGACCTCGAGCGGCGTTCCGCGCGCGGAGATCAGCTCGGGCGGCACCGATCGCCACTCGACCTGATAGGCGCCGTCGTCCCACTGCGCGTCGAGCTGCCGGAAGAGCGCGACCGAGATCGGCTTGTCGGCCTTCTCGGGGACGGCGACCTCCGGGCCTTCGGCCTTGTCGAGGCCCGTGCCGGTGGTGTCCTTGAACGGTCCGGCGATGCGCCACGCCGACACGAGCCCGAGCTTCGCGTCCTCGGCGCGCCCCGCGGGGAGCCCGGAGTCGGCGGCGATCGAGCGGCTGATGATCGCGGCGTCGCCCGCGAGCTCCTTCGCCTCGGTCTTGCCCTTGTCTGCCTTGTCTGACTTATCTACAAGCGCGGCGGCCACGCGACCGAGCGCGGCGCGCGCGAGCCCGGCGCGCCCCTCGTCGGCGAGCTGGGGGATCGCCACGATCGCGCCGATGGCGAACCGGCCGCCGGCCAGGCCGTCGCGGATCGCGCGCTTCTCGAGCTGCCCGATGAGCTCGTCCGTGGTGGCACCCACCCAGAGCTCCTCGGCCTTGGGAGGCGGACCGGCCTTGGCCATCGGCGGGACCTTCGGGGCGCCGACGCCGCTCCCGACGCTCGCCGAGCCCAGCGGTGGCGCGCCCTTGGGGGCCTTCGGCGCCGCGGCGGCCGAGCCGGACGCGCTCGCTTTGGCCGGCGGAGCCGGAGGCGGCGGCTGCTGCGCGCCTGCATCGTGGGCGACGAGCGTCGCCACCGGCGCGAGGGCGAGGGCCAGGAGGGCTACGGCGCGAGAGGGGTTGCCTCGGAGGGCCATCGGGCGGCCACTAGCGCGGATCGCGGGGGGCGTAATGCGCACACGAGGTGACGGGGGGCACCGCGAAAATAAATACGCGCCCCCCTCTTGCGTGGAGACCGTTCGTCGGCTACTGGTCATACCACTCACTGGTCATACCAGTTCTCGAGCCGAGGTCCCCCGCGAATGCCGAGCTCACGAGACAAGAAGCGAGCCGCCGAAGAGACCGCCAATCGCCTGCGCGACGCGATCCTCCGCGGTGTCTACCCCGCCGGCAGCGATCTGCCTGGCGAGCGCGAGCTGTCGACCCGGCTGGGCATCAGCCGACTGACGCTGCGCGCGGCGTTGGCGCGGCTCGAGGCCGAGGGCCTCGTCCGTCCGGTCCACGGCTCCGGCAACCGCGTCCTCGACTTCCAGGACACCGGCGGGGTCGAGCTCCTCGGCCACCTGCTCGCCATCGCCAACAGCGGTGAAGAGGTCCGCGGCCGGAAGGACGCTGGCCTCACGCTGCTCGCCAATCTCCTCGAGCTGCGGCGCTTCGCGGCCGTCGAGGCGGTCGGCTTCGCCGCCGAGCGGGCCACGCCCGAAGAGATCGCGACGCTCCGCGCCCACGTCGAGCACCAGGCGCTGCTGCTCTCGCAACCCGAAGCCTACGTGCGCGCCGACCTCCACTTCGCGCGCCTGCTCACGCGCATGACGCACAACTTCGCGTTGGTCCTGCTGGCCAACACGATCATCCGCGTCCTCGAGGCGCAGCCCGGCGTCGCGCTCACCTTCTTCCTCGATCCGCCCGGCACCATCACGGTCTACCGGCGCATGGTCGACCTCATCGAGTCGCACGACGCGCAGGCCGCGCGCGCGTTCACCCGCCGCCTCATCGGCGCGTTCGACCGCGGCCTGCTCTCGCGGCTGGCCACGCTCACCAGCGTCGCCCCGCCGCCGCTCCCCCCGTCGCACGACGACGCGCTCCTCGAGTCCCCCCATCTGGTTTCGCAAGACGCCCCGCTCCCCAAGACGACCAAAGAGGTCCCATGAAGCTCCTCGCACTCGAACGCAAGAACGTGCACGCGATCCTCGAGGCTTTCGCGCCGCACACCGCGACCGAAGGGCTCGTGCCGCAGAAGGACGAGGTCGACTACGTCGAGGCGTACGAGATCATCGCCGACTCCTCGACCGATCGCGCCCGCATCGGCGTGCGGGCTGCGCTGTGGATGGCGATGCTCGCGCCCATGTGGATGGGCATCGCGCTCTGCACGATGGCCTCGCTCCCGATCATGGATCGCGCGCGGATCATCGACCGCATGCTCGCCTCCAACACCTTCATCGTCCGCGAGCTCACGCTGCTCCTGAAGATCGGCGCCGCCTTCGCGTTGATGGGCTCGCGCTCGGTCCGCGCGCGGTCGAACTACGACCGGAACGCGGTCAAGCGTCCGAGCGATCCGATCGTGCTCCGCGCGCCGGTGCGCGAGCGCCCGCAGGTCTCGCTGCCGCTCGTCGCCCGCACCTCCAGCCCGGGAGTCGTCTGATGGCCAGGCTCATGCTCGAAGACGAGGCCGACTTCGTCGTCGTGGGAACGGGCGCCGGCGGCGCGACCGCCGCGCGCGTGCTCGCCGGCGCGGGTCACTCGCTGATCATGCTCGAGGAGGGGCCGCTCTTGAAGACGGCCGAGCGTCCAAAGGAGCTGATCCACGCGATGCGCCGCGCGATGCGCGACTTCGGCACCTTCACCACGCGCGGCATGCACCCGTTCCCGCTCCTGCAGGGGCGCTGCGTCGGCGGCAGCACCGCGATCAACTCGGGGATCATCTGGCGCACCCCCGAGGACGTGCGCCGCGACTGGATCGACAACTACGGGCTCGAGGAGCTCGTCGAGGAGAAGGGCCTCGATCGCGCGTTCGACATCATCGAGGACGAGCTCGGCGTCGTCGAGACCGCCGAGGAGATCTCCGGCAACAACGCGCTCCGCATGAAGATGGCGGCGCAGAAGCTCGGCCTGCCGGGCAAGGCGATGGCGCGCAACGCCAAGGACTGCGAGGGGCGCGGCGAGTGCCTGCAGGGCTGCCCCGGCGAGGCGCGCCAGAGCATGGACGTCAGCTACATCCCGCGGGCGATGCGCGACGGCGCGCGGCTCCACACCCTCTGCCGCGCGATGAAGGTGCGCATCGAGAACGGGCGCGCCGTCGGCGTCGAGGGCCTGGTCCTCGATCGCGACACGCGCAAGCCGGTCGGCAAGTTCTTCGTGCGCGCGCGTCGCGGCGTGATCATCGCCGCCAGCGTGGTGTGGACGCCGGTGATCCTGCGCCGCTCGGGCCTCCGGGGCCTCGTCGGCGAGCGCCTGCAGCTGCACCCGGGCTCCGCCGTCGTCGGCCGCTTCCCCGAGCCGATCTCGATGGGGACCGGCGCGACGCAGGCCTACGAGATCCCCATGCGCGAGCGCGGCTTCAAGATCGAGTCGCTCACGCTGCCGCCCGAGATGCTCGCCACGCGCCTGCCCGGCGCCGGCCCGGCGTGGCAGAAGCTGCTCACCGATCTCGATCACTACGCGCAGTGGGCCTCGATCGTGCGCATGAAGGCGCACGGCACGGTGCGCCCCGCGTTCGCCTCCCACGACGCCGACGTGCGCTTCACGCCGCTCGATCGCGACCTGAAGGTCATGCGCGAGGCGCTGGCCACCATCGCGAAGCTGATGTTCGCCGCCGGCGCCACCGAGGTGTACCCGGGCATCGCGCGCATCCCGCAGGTCCTCACCGATCCCTCGCAGGTCAGGCTGATCGAGGAGCTCGACCTCACCACCGCCGACATCCACATGATGTGCTCGCACCTCTTCGGCACCGCCGTCGCGGGGCGCGACGCGGCGACCAGCGTCGTCGGGCCCGATTTGCAGGCCCACGACGTCCGCGATCTCTACGTGATGGACGCCAGCGTTTTCCCGACCAACATGGGCGTGAACCCGCAGCACACGATCATGGCCCTGGTGTGGCGCGCCGCCGAACGACTCGCCGAGCGCGCCCGCGCCGCCGCTTGACCTACGGACCCCCGCGATGACCCACCCGATCCAGCAGTTCTTCGCCAAACCCGACGCCGTCGACATCGAAGGGCTGCGTACCTACCTCGATGGGCTCGCCATCCCGGCGCGCCTCGAGGCGGTCCGTCAGCTCGGCAAGAAGCCGCAGGCGCGCCTCTTCGAGGCCGTCCAGGGGTTCAAGCCGATCACGCTCGAGGACTTCGTGCCCAAGAGCGTCCCGGACATGACCGAGGTGATCCACGACGGGCGCAACACGCTGCTCGCGTTCAACTACTTCCAGAAGCGGTTCGCGCGCCCGGTGGGCAAGACCGACGAGCTCTGGGGCTACAACGAGCAGACGATGAAGTGGGCGGTCGGCCCCGGTTACTTCATCACCCGCGTGTCGGGCCCGGGCGAGGTCGTGGTCGACTACTACCAGGAGCCGCCCGGCAAGGTCGAATCGTGGCCGGCGATCAAGCCGAACGGTCGGCTGCTCAGCCGCTTCGTCTACTACAAGATGCAGGACTTCATGCGCGGCGTGAGCGACGGCGTGACCATCGGTCGCGCGGCGCGCCACGGCAAGAACATGGACGCGTGGTTCGTGCTCTGCCGCGATCGTGCTTCGTAGCCGGTCGCGATCGGTGGTATCCGATCGCGCGCCGTGAGCTCGAACGTCCCGAAGGGTCCGCTCGGTAGGCTCGCGCGCCGCGTGGCGCGCGAGTCGGGCGACGAGGGTGCGCTCCGCGCCGAGCCGCGCGGCGCCACGAGCTTCCTCGCGTCGGCGATGGACCTGCGCGGGAGCGTCGACGTCGCGCGCGCGCTCGGCCCCGCGGTGCCGTCGCCCGCGCCCGCGAGCAAGCGCGAGGAGGCCGAGGCCCTGCGCGCGCGCATGCGGGCCCGCATCACCACCGTGGGGCGGGGCGTGTCGACCACGCGCGTCGCGGGGCTGCCGGGCGTGCCGACCTTCACGCCGGTGACGGTGCTCGCGACGCTGCGCGCCGCCGAAGCCATCGAGGAGCGCGAGGGCCGCGCAGTAGTGCGCGCGACCCGCATGCTCTGGGCGCCGGTCGCCGCCGCGATCGCGCGCCGCGCCGCGCGCGCGCAGACGGAGCTCGACACCTCGTTCACCGAGGAGGCGGCCGCGCTGGCGGCGCTCGGCGGGCGCGCCGCGTACGCGATCGCGCTCGACGCCCTCCTCGATCGGGTGACCGACGGCGCCATCGCGCCGCTGCTCGATCGACCCGGCGAGCTGCTCGCGCGGCGCTTCGAACGCATCCTCGGTCGCGAGCTCCTGGCGCTCCCCGCCGACCCGCGCGCCGAGGATCTCGCCTCGTGGACCGGACAAGGCGGATGGATCGAGCAGCACCTCTCAAGGTCCGAGAGCTACCTGCGCGGGCTGGTCGAGCACCGCGTCCGGCGTGCGCTCGCCCTGGTCGACGCGTGCTGTGCGGTCGAATCCGTCGAGAAAATCGACCCTGGAGAGGGCGACACCTGAAAGTTCGGCATTGACCCTCCGTTGCCCCTGATCAAACGGTTAGTGGTCGCCCGGCTCCGTGGTCGCTCCCGCGGCCCACTCGGTCGGGCGGGGGAAATCCATGACCGAAGCCGTCATCTGGGTCGCTGGGGGCGTGGGGCTGTCGATCGTGCTTCGCGCGGCCGCGCTGTATCGCGGCACCGATCGTCTCGCGTTCGCCCTCGTGGCGCTCATCGGGGCCGGCCTCGCGCTCGGCATCGTCGAGCTGTACTTGCGGGCGCGTCGCGCGGCCCGGCTGTCGCGCGAGATCGCCGCGCTGCCCTCGTCGCCGACCGAGGCCGACGTCGACGCCGCGTCGCCGCCGGTGCGCCTCGCCTTGCGCGCGCGCATCGCGGGCACCCCGGGCGCCGCGGGCGCGCCGCCGTTCGCCTCGTACCTGCTCGGGCTGCTGGTGATGATCGGCCTGCTCGGCACGTTCATGGGGCTGTTCGAGAGCCTCCGCGGCGCGCGCGAGGCGCTCGGCAGCTCGGGCGACGTCGCCGCGTTGCGCGCGGCGCTCGCCGCGCCGATGCAGGGGCTGGCGCGGGCGTTCGGCACGTCGGCCGCCGGCGTGTCCGCGTCGGCGATGCTCGGGCTCGCGCTCGTGGCGGTGCGCCGCAGCGAGGCCGAGACCTCCTCGGCGCTCGCCGCCTACGCCGCCGGGCCGCTCGCGTCGCTCAGCGTCGCGCGGCGCACGCTCGATGCGCTCGAGGCGATCGCGCGGCAGGGCTCCTCGCTGCCCACGGCCTCCGAGGCGATGACCAGGAGCGCCGCCGCCATCGGCGACGTGGCGCGCGAGGTCGGGCAGGCGCTCGAGCGCACCACCGCCAAGGTCGGCGACGATCTGCGGTCGGTCAGCGACCAGATGCGCAGCGAGCTCGCCGGAGCGAGCGAGGCCTCCGCGCGTGCCGTGGCCGAGGCGGTGGCGCCGCGGCTCGAGTCCGCGGTCGAGCGCGTCATCCAGACGACGGCGCGCCAGGCCGAGGCGGCCAACGCCCGCGCCGACGCCGCCGCCGAGGCGCGCGTCGCGCGCGAGAACGACCACGCCGAGCGCCTGCGCGCCGGCATCGAGCGCGCCGTCGACACGTTGGTCTCCGCGCAGCGCGCCGAGTCCACCGAGGTGCGCGAGGCCATCGCGCGCGACGCCAGGGCGATGCTCGACGGCATCGTCGCCGCACGCGACCTGCTCGTCGAGGCCGAGGCGACGCGCGCGTCCGCGATCGCCGCGAAGATGGACGAGACGACGACCGCCTTCGCCTCGACGCTGCGCGACGCGGCGACGAGCGTCGGCGCGCGCCTCGAAGCGGCCACCTCCGCGGTCGGCGCGCGGCTCGAAGAGGCGACGCTCCGGGTCGGCGTCAGCCTCGAGTCCGCGACGGCCAGCACGGCCGCGAAGCTCGAGGAGACGACGACGAACACCGGCGCCAGGCTCGAGGCTGCGACGACCGAGGTCGGAGCGAAGCTCGCGTCTGCGACGAGCGAGGTCGGAGCGAAGCTCGAGTCCGCGGCGGCCGCCGTCGGCGTGAAGCTCGACGACGCCGCCGGGCAGTTCTCCACGCGCCTCGACGGCTCGGCCGAGACCCTCGGCGCCCGCATGCACGAGGCCATCGCCGCCGTCGAGCGCACGCTCGAGGCGCAGCGCGTCGCGGCGACCGAGGCCGACGTCGAGCGTGCGCGTCGCATCGACGCGCTCGTCGAGTCGATCTCCGCCCGCGCCGCGGCGTCGACCGAGTCGGCCGAGGCCCGCACCGAGCTGTTGCTCGAACGGCTCGACGCGGTCGGCAAGACCCTCGACGGCTCCACCGCCGCCGTCGCCGAGCGCCTCGCCGGCTACCTCGACCGGCTCGCCGCCATCCGCGACGAGCTGCGCGCCGACGACGACGCGCGCGCCGAGCGCCTGGTCACCGCGACCGACGAGCGCCTGGTGAAGCTCGCGGCCACGGTCGGCGACGCGCTCGCCACGTCGCTCGATCAGGTAGTCGCCTCGGCGCAGGCCGCGCCCGAGGCGGCCGCGCGCGTGATCGACGAGTCGGCCGCCCGCCTGCGCGCGCAGGCCGAGTCCGACGCCGCGCGCGACGCGACGCTCCTCGAGCTCGTCGCGCGGCTCGAGTCGCTCGCCGGGGCGATCGAGGCGGGTGCCCGCGAGCAGGCCGCGCGCGTTGGGGCGATCGAGGCGCGTCTCGCCGAGACGTACGAGAAGACCGCCCAGACCTGGACCGAGACCATCGCCGCCCAGCAGCAGACCATCGCCGAAGGCGCCGAGAGCACGGTGGCCGCCGTGCGCGTCGCGACCGACTCGCTCGAGAAGGGCTACGGCGAGATCGCCTCGCTCGCCGACCTGTTCGGCGGCGCGGTCGATCGCTACCGCGAGGCCAGTGACAAGTGGCTCACCGGACTGTCGACCATGCGCGCGGTGGCCGAGCGCGCCGCGCAGGTCGACGCCCAGGACCTGCTCGCCGCCTACCTCGAGCAGACCCGCGAGGTCTTCGATCAGAGCCTGCAGTTCCAGCGTCAGCTCTTCGCCGAGCTCAAACGGGTCGAGGCGCGTGAAGAGGCGCGTGAGCTCGTCGCGACGTCCTCGCGGCTGTTGGCCAGCGGGCCCGAGGCCGCGGGCGAGGCGGAGGAGTGATGCTCGAGGCCGCGCACGACGAGAGCGCCGAATCGCCGCCGATCTGGCCGGCGTTCGGCGATCTGATGGCGTGTCTCTTCGGCATCTTCGTCCTGCTCTTCGTGTGGGCCATCGCCTTCCACGTCGATCTGTCGCGCGATCTCGCGGTCGAGCGCGACGCGCGCGTGGCCGAGGCGGCCAAGCGCGAGAAGCTCGAGGAGCTGCTCAAGCGCACGAGCGGCAACGGCTTCGAGGGGCGGGTCACCATGATCGACGGCCGCATCGGCATCGGCGGCGCGGTGCTCTTCCGATCGAGCTCGGCCGACCTGCAGCCCGAGGGCGCCACGCTGCTCGGCGAGCTCGCCAAGCCGCTCGCGTCGTACCTGGCGGCGCACGAGACCGACGCGATCATGGTCAGCGGCTTCACCGACAACCTGGCGGTGGCGAATCCGGCGAAGGGCTTCAAGGACAACTGGGAGCTCTCGGCGGCGCGCGCGCTGACCGTCGTGCGCGCGCTGGTCGCCGCCGGTCTGCCGGCCGACCGGGTCTTCGCCGCCGGCTTCGGCGAGACGCACCCGGTCGCGCCGAACGCCAGCGACGACGGGCGCGCGAAGAACCGGCGCGTCGAGATCGCGCCCGTCCCGCGGCGATGAGCGACCCGTTCGAGGAGCTGCTCGCGCGCGGCGCCCGCGGCTGGGACGCCGCCGAGGTGGGCTACCTCGCGTCGCTCCGCGCGCGCGCCAACGAGGAGCGTATGGCGCTGAGGGTCGCGCTCCTCGAGCGCACGTTCGACGAGGCGAGCGCCTCGATCGCCCGCCACCTCGACGATCCCGCGTTCGACGACGACACGCGCGCCGAGATGCGCGCCGCCTTCGCGCGCGGCGATCTGGTCGAGGTCGAGATCCTCGCGAGCACCCGGCCACGACTCCGCGCCATCTCTCCGGCGCGCGAGGAGTTCCTCGCCCGCGTCCGCGCGCGCGCCGAGGCGCGGGGCATCGGGCTCGACGCGCGCGGGGCAGGGGTCGCCGGCGCGCTCCTGTCCGCGTCGGCGGTCGAGGCCCGCGCCGCGGCGATCGCCGCCGAGGCGCGCGCGCTCGATCTCGAGTCGGTCGGCCCGTACAACCCGTGGGCGCTTTCGCTGCAGGTCCTCGGCCGCCTCGACGATCTCGAGCCGACGTACCTCGCCGCGTGGGTCGCGTTCCTCGAAGACGTCGCCGCCCTCGAGCCGGAGGAGGCGCCGGTGAAGAAGAAGCGTCGCGGCTAGCGGAAGCTCTCGTCCATGTTGGTCAGCAGCGCCACCGTGGTGGCGAACGCCGCCGTCGCCGCGTCGAGATCGTCCTTCACCACGTTCTCGAGGACGTCGTTGGCCGAGTGCTGCAGGTCGAAGTAGCGCGTCGCGTCCTGGCGCAGGTCGACGAACGGCACGCCGCGTCCGCCGAGCGGCCCGATGTCGACGCCGCCGCGCGCCTGCCCGGGGTCGAGGACGATGTCGAGCGGCGCGAGCAGCGCGGCGAGGCGCTTCGCCGCCGGCGAGTCGCGACGATGCTCGGGCACGCGCAGGGCCCACGGGGCGCCGTCGCCCTGGTCGGCCTCCATCGCGGCGACGTGCCGCCCCGCCTCGTCGGCGTGCGCGTTCGCGTACGCGCCGCCGCCCGCGGCGCCGAGCTCCTCGTTGGCGAAGAGCGCGATGCGCAGCGTGCGCCGGGGACGCTTCGGCAGCGCCGCGATCATCCGCCCGACCTCGAGCGCCATCGCGCATCCGGCGCCGTCGTCGACCGCGCCCCGACCGACGTCCCACGAGTCGAGGTGCGCGCCGAAGAGGACGATCTGATCGGCGAGATCGGTGCCGGGGACCTCGCCGAGCACGTTGAACGACTCGCCGGCGTGGAGCGGGCGGCACCCGAGGTCCATCGCCATGCGCACAGGCTGCCCCGAGGACAGGAGCCGGTGGAGCAGATCACCGTCCGGCGGGCAGAGCGCCGCGGCGGGGATCTTCGCGGCGGCGCCGTCGTAGTGCAGCGCGCCGGTGTGGGGGACCCGCATGCCGTGGGTCGCGATCGATCGCACGAGGAAGCCGACGGCGCCGAGCTTCGCGGCGCGCGACGCGCCGACGGTGCGCAGCCACCCGCCGGTGTTGTAGCCGGTGCCGTCGCGCAGGCGCGGCATGACGTAGTGCAGGTAGACGATGCGCCCCTCGACCCGCGCGCGTTCCATGCGATCGAGCTCTTCGAGCGACGACGCCTCGACGACCTGCGCCTCGAGCGCGCCGCCGACGGTCGGCACGCTGCCGCCGAGGGCCGAGGCGACGAGCCGCTCGCGACGCGGCGTGAGCAGCTCCACGCGCTCGGTCCCGCGCTCCCAGAGCACGGTGGGCGAGAGCTCGGTTCGCACGTTCGCGAGCCCCGCTCGCTTCATCGCCTCGAGCGCCCACGCCACGGCGGCGGCCTCGCCGGGCGTGCCGCTGAAGCGGGGACCGACCTCGTCCGTGAGCGAGCGGAGCAGGTCATGGGCGCGAGAATCGCCGCGCGCGGCCCCTCGCAGATCGAGGAGCCACTGTTCTTCTTTGGCCATGGGCTCTCCGCTTGTACAGCCTCGGTGCGTCCAGGGGAACACCGCTCGAGCACCGTCGAGACGGCTCACGACGGGGTCGAAGGTCGAAGGTCCGCGAGCGAAGGCGTGCTCTTTTCGACCTTCGACCTTTGACCTTCGACCTACGAAGAGAACGTGGCGATCTGCGTGCAGTCGCGGACGGCCGCTAGAGCACCGAACGGTTTGAAGCCTGCTGCAACCCGCGATGTTGCGCGATCTTCGCGTCGTACTCCCTCCGGTCTCCTCGACGTACTGCCAGTACGCCTGCGTCGCCCTCCGGTCCGTGCGACGCGAATCTCACGCA
>JACPFM010000003.1:0-61049 GCA_016182965.1 Deltaproteobacteria bacterium
GCTCAGCTCGATCGCCACGACCAGCACTCCGTTGTTAGCCTTCGCCTGCTGCTCCGCCGTTTGGTCCATCGGTTCACCCCTTGTTGGTACTCGAGGTGTACCGGATGCCCCTGCGGCGGGGCGGCTCATGACATCTGAAGTCAGACTCCCGGTCCGGGGGAATTCTCCGACAGCTCTCGAGCGGTCGACTCGTGCTACGCACGAGGGCGTGCGCGCGGTCCTGCCCATCGCGTTGGCGATCGCGTGCGCGCCGCTCGTCGCCGCGACGGCGCGCGCGCAGCCCAAGACCGACGCCCAGCCGAAGACCGCCGCGCCGGCGCCTGCCGGAAAGCTCGTGGCGCCGCGGCAGATCAGCGCGCCGGTGGTGCCCTACCCCGAGGGCGCGAGCGGCGACGCGGTGGTCGTCGTGCAGCTCGTCGTCGACGTCGACGGCAGCGTCGCCAGCGCCACGGTGGTCGAAGGCGAGGAGCCTTTCGCAAGCGCGGCGCGCGCGTCGGCGATGGACTTCCGGTTCGACCCCGCCACGCGCGACGGCGTTCCGGTGCGCGCGACCATCCGCGCGCGGATCGAGTTCCACCCCAGGCCCGCGGAGACGCCGGCGGAGACGGCGCCGGTCGCCGCGCCACCGGCTCCCGTGCCGCCCGGCGCGCCGAAGCCCCTCGTGCCCGGGCAGCCGGTCGACATCGTCGTCGAGGGCGAGCGCAAGGAGGTCGCGACCACCACGATCGGCGGCGGCGAGGTGAAGATCCTCCCCGGCGCGTTCGGCGATCCGTTCCGCGTCATCGAGGCGCTGCCGGGCGTCACCCCGTTGATCAGCGGGCTGCCCTTCTTCTACGTGCGCGGCGCGCCGCCCGGGAACACCGGCTACCTCATCGACGGGGTGAAGGTGCCGATGCTCTTCCACCTCGGCGCGGGACCGTCGGTGCTCGCCCCCGGGCTCATCGATCGCGTCGACTTCCACCCCGGCGGCTACCCGGCACGGTACGGGCGGTTCACCGGCGGTATCGTTGCCGGCGAGACGGTCGGCGCGCCGAAGCGGCTGCGCGGCGAGTGGAACGTGCGCCTGTTCGACGCGAGCGCGCTCGTCGAGTCGCCCCTCGCGGCAGGGAAGGGCGAGGCGCTGGCGGCGGGGCGCTACGGCTACCCCGGGCTGCTGCTCTCGATCTTCTCCCCGGACGTCTCGCTGCAGTACTGGGACTACCAGCTCCGCGCCGGCTACCGCCCGACCGAGCGCGATCGCATCTCGGTGTTCTTCTTCGGCGCGTACGACAAGCTGCGCGACAAGAAGCACGACACCACGCTGTTCGACGCGCAGTTCCACCGCGGCGATCTGCGCTGGGATCGGACGATCCCGGGCGGCAACGTGCGCGTGGCCGCCACGCTGATGTTCGACCAGAGCGGGCTCGGCGACGACGGCGGCGACGACGATCGGTTCAAGGTGCAGATGCACGGCGTCGGGCTGCGCGCCGAGATGGACAAGCGGCTCGATCCCGCGGTCCTCTTCCGCGGTGGCGCGGACGTGTGGTTCGAGCGCTACCGGCTCGTGATCACCGACGACGTCTCGCGCGAGACGGCGCCGCCCGCGACGGGTGGGCCGCCGCGACCCGGGCCGGCAGCGGAGCCGGTCGCAGAGGGCACCACCTCGAGCTCGAACGAGCCTCGCGTCCTCTTTCCCTCGCGCGCCGACGTGATCGCCGGCGCGCGCGCGGATCTGGTGCTCAAGCCGACCGACCGCGTGGAGCTCGTCCCCGTCGTGCGGATCGACGTGTTCTCGCAGGGGAACGCCACCGTGCCCGCGATCGATCCGCGGCTCGCCGCGCGGCTGCGCGTCGCGCGCAAGGTGTGGTCGATCACGACCCTCGGGGTGACGCACCAGACGCCGGCGTTCCTCGTGCCGTTCCCGGGCCTGCGCGTCGCGACGCTCGATCGCGGCCTGCAGGAGGCCTTTCAGATGGCTCAGGGCGTGGAGGTCGAGCTGCCGGGCAAGCCGCGCGCGACCGCGTGTACGCGAGCCACCCGCCCAGGCGCTGCGTCAGATCGCGCTTGAGCAGGATCTCGAGGCCGTAGCTGCGTCCAGGCACGCGCGTATCGAAGTCGCAGTCGTCCTCCGACTCGGCGCACGCGCCGAGCGCGTCGTTCAGACGTACCGCGGTCGCACGTTCCTGTCGAACTTCGATCGCACCCACGTACTGTCGGCGTCGGGCAGCGCGTACCTCGGCGCGGGTTGGCGCTTCGGCGCCCGTTTCTCGTACCTGACCGGACGCCCCGCCGACCAGAGCTTCTGGTTCGAGACGCCGCCCGATCCCGCCGATCCGGCGTCGCTCGGCGGGCGCCGCGTCTACACCGGACGGGCGCGGCTACCCGACTTCCATCGCCTCGACGTGCGCCTCGAGAAGCGATGGACGACCGAGACCCGTACGGTCGCGGTCGTCCTCGAGTGGTTCAACGTGCTCTTCCAGGAAGAGGCGTTCGATTGGCGCTGCGACGATCGAACGCGCCAATGCACCCCCGAGTACATCGGCCCGGTCACCATCCCGAGCATCGGCGTCGAGGGTGCGTTCTGAGCTCACGCGGTGATCAGCTCTCGCTCGGCGCGGAGCCAGTCGTCGAGGTGCGTGCCCATCTGCCCGCCGCCGTGCAGCCAGAGCTCGTACGCGCGCCGCGCGATCTCGTCGTGGCCGGGCGCGGCCTTCACCAGCGCCGGCGCGGCGACGTTCGTCGCGGCGACGGTGGTGACCGCGACGTCTTCGACGATCGCTGCCCGCGCCGTCGGGGCGGGAGCGATGGGCGCGACGACCGCAGCGGCCGGCGGCTTCGACTTCGAGCGCGAGTTGCGTTGCTTCGCCATGCGTTCTCCTTTCGAGTGGGAGGGCGGAATACGAAGTGCGCGGCCGGTGGGCCAAGTTCGGAATCACCGTCTCGCGCACCCACGCTCGCGCCCCGTGCTGCTATTCATGCGGGATGCTGCGCCTGCACCACCATCCGATGTCGCCTTACGGTCGCAAGGTGTGGACGGCGATGGTCCACCGAGGCGATTCCTTCGACTCGGCCGAGATCGAGCTCGGGGTCGGCGCGCTGCAGGCGCCGGAGTTCAAGGCGATCTCGCCGTTCGGGAAGATGCCGGTGCTCGAGACCGAGGACGGTCCGATCATCGAGTCCACGTCGATCATCGAGTGGCTCGAGGCGCGCGGGCCGCGCGTGCTGTTGCCGGAGGACCGGCGCGGCGCCTGGGCGGCGCGGCACTTCGATCGGCTCGCGGATCTCTACCTCGTCGCGCCGATGTCGACGTTGTGGTGGGAGCCGAAGAGCGAGGCGGCGAAGGAGACCGCATCCGTCGCCGCGACCGCGTGGCAGATCTTCGCGCGTCAGCTCGAGGTCAGGCCCTTCGTCGCCGGCGATCGGTTCACGCTCGGTGATCTCGCCGCGGCGATCGCGACCGACTACCTCGAGCGTCTCGGCGTCCCGCCGCCGCCGCCCATCGCCGAGTGGAAGGCGCGATGCTTCGCCGTCCCGGCGATGGCGGCGACGCTCGACGCCGCGCTTCGCTACGTGGAGCCGACGCTCGCGCGCCGCGCCGCCTCCCTCGACTGAGAGGGTGTTCCACAGAAAGCGCCCTACTGCGGCCCATCATCCGGGCGCATCTGCGGACGCGGACGCCTTCGGCGCCGCTGGGGGGCTGCTTCCTCGGCGCGGAATCCTCGGCGTACCTCCAGTACGCCTCCGGTGTCCGCGCCTCCGGGTCACCCGCATCTGCACCCGTCTGATGTGCCTCGCGACGGGCTTTTCTGTGGAACACCCTCTGAGGCCTCCATCGCCAAGCCCTCCGCGGACGAGCTGTGGGGCTGGCTCCGCCGGGGCTCCCGCGTGTCCGCAACGCGTGCCGAGGAGCGCATCGTCCGCACGCGCACGCGCACGAGCGACGACGGGCGGTGATCGCGGTGGCGGCGCGCGCATGGGACATGCACGTACATCGCGGCATGGCCACCATGACGGCGTTGGCGGAGGCGACCGTGGCTGAGAGGGCGGGCAGCGACGCCGCGGCGTGCGCGCGCCTGATCGTCCATGACGTCGAGCACCGGGTCGGCGCCTGGCACCCGGACGCGGCGCTCGCGCGCGCGATGCTCGGCGAGATCCTCCTCTTCGGCGGCGACGCGGACGAGGGCCTCGAGCAGCTGCACAGCGCCGAGCTGCGGCTGAGAGACCGGAGGGGATCGCTCTCGCTGCGCGCCGCGGACCTGCTCGATCTCGAGGGGCTCTCCCTCAGGGATCGCGGGCGGTTGCCCGAAGCGGGGCAGGCGTTCCGCGAGGCGATGGCCATCCGACGACGAGAGCTCGGCGACGACGATCCCGCGGTCGCGCTCTCGCTCGAGCACCTCGCGAGCCTTCAGGACACGCCCGCCGACACCGCCGAGGTGCTGCTGCGCCACGCCGCCTCCATCCTCGACCACGCCCCGGACGACTACGCCGAGCTCACCGCGCGCGTCTTCCACGATCTCGGCTCGGTGCTGCTCTCCGAGGGGAAGTACGTGGAGGCACGGGCCGCGCTGGCCCATGCAGCCGCGCTGCGCGCGTCGGACGACGGCGAGCGCGATCGCCTCGCGCCGGTGTTCCCCTCGTGGTGAAGCCAACGGAAAAACCGGTCACGTCCCTGCACTGCGTTCGTCGGTCACGAAGGCGCTGCGTTCGCGACGGTCCTCGGGCGCACGCGCTTCGTCCGCCAGATGTCCGTTCAGAAGAGGGACGGGCGGCCTTCGGCGGGGAACGTCAGCGTGAACGACGCGCCTCGACCGGGCGCCGTCTGGAGCCCGATGCGCCCGCGGTGGCGCTGAACGAACGCGTACACCATCGCCAGACCGAGCCCGGTGCCTTCCTGACCCTTGGTCGTGAAGAACGGCTCGAACACGCGCGCCTCGATGTCGGGCGGCATGCCGGGGCCGTCGTCGGCGACCTCGAGGAAGGCGTTGCCCTCCGCGTTGCCGCCGGTGGTCACCGTGACGTGCCCTCCGGTGGGCATCGCGTCGACGGCGTTGACGATGAGGTTCACCACGGCGGCGACGGCCTCGCTCGCTTGGAGCGTCACCGGCGGCGGCTGGCCGAAGCTCTCGACCAAGGTGTAATGCACGTCGTGCTTGGTGCGCGTGCGCGGGCGGCAGATCTCGATCGCCTCGTGCGCGATGCGGTTGAGGTCGATGACCTCGACACGGCCGGCGGGCGCCTGGCGCGAGAAGTCGCGTAGCCGCTCGATGGTCTCGAGCCCGCGCTGCAGCACGCGCCGCATCTCGACCACGGACTCGAGCGCGTCGCCGTTGTCGCGCGGGACCGCGCGCTGGAGGAACTGCAGGTGCAGCGCGAGCGGGTTGAGGATGTTCTTCAGATCGTGCGAGACGCCGGCGGCCATTTCGCCGAGCGCGCGGAGCTTCTGGCTGCGCGCCAGCACGTCGCGGGAGGCGCGCAGCTCGGCGTAGCTCTTCGACAGCTCGGTGTACCGGGCCGCGCAGTTCAACCCGCTCGCCGCGAGACCGGCCAGCGCCTTGGCGAAGCCGTGCTCGAACTCGCCGAGCTGCGCCTCCGACCCGAACACGTAGATGACCGAGCCGAAGAGGCCCCCTCCCGACGCAAGCGGCACGACGATGGTGTGGGCGCCCTCGCAGGCCGTGCAGTCCGGCCGGCCGGCGCACCGGGCGAGCAGCTCGTCGCCCAGCTCGGGCGTGAGCGCGTCGGCCTCGCCGGGAAAACCCGGGATGTCGATGGGGAGGTTCTTCGCAGCGAGGATGCGCGAGTTGCCGCCGTCGTCGATGCCGAGGACCATCGCGGCGCGCGCCCCGAGGTGATCGACCGCGGCGCGGGCGAGCTCCCGCGCGATCTCCCGCGGCTCCGCGACGCCCGACAGGAGCTCGCCGAAACGGCTGAGAACAGCGAGGGCGTGTTCCGTCACGACACGCTCTCATAGCGCACCCGCGGCCGGGCGGTGTAGCGTGCCGTGCATGCGTCGCGACCAGCCCCCCATGCGGACGCTCAGGACGAGGCTCGGCTTCGACCAGCGTGAGCTCCAGAGCCGCCGTGCGTTCTTCGACATCCAAGACGAAGACCTCGCTCGCCTGGCCGAGCTCCGCGAGCTCGCGCTGAAGCACATGGACGACATCAACGAGGAGTTCTACACGCACCTCCTCAGCCACCCCGAGACCAAGCGCTTCTTCCCCGACGACGCCACGATCCGTCGCGTGAAGCGGCTGCAGCGCGAGTACTTCCTGGGCCTGTTCGAGGGGCGCTGCGATCTCGAGTACGTCGAGAACCGCCTGCGCGTCGGCGCCGCCCACGAGCAGATCGGCATGTCCCCGCGCTGGTACATCGGGGCCTACCGCAAGTACCTGTCGCAGCTCCTCGATCGCTTTACGAACGAGCTGCCGGTCGGCGAGGGGCGCATCGGCTACGACAGCGTGCTCAAGCTGATCATGTTCGACATGTCGCTGGCGATCGACGCGTACATCGCCGCGAACCTCGAGACGCTGGGCCGCCACCAGGCGGCCATCCGCGAGCTGTCGACGCCGGTGATCAAGGTGCAGGACCGCATCCTGCTCCTGCCGCTGATCGGCGCGATCGACAGCCAGCGCGCGCAGCAGGTCATGGAGACGGTCCTCCTCCGCGTCATCGAAGAGAAGGCGAAGGTGATGATCATCGACATCGCCGGCGTGCCGGTGGTCGACACCAAGGTCGCCGATCACCTGATGAAGACCACCGCGGCCATGCGCCTGGTCGGCGCGCAGACGATCCTCACCGGCATCAGCGCGCAGGTCGCGCGCACGATCATCCAGCTCGGCGTGGACATCTCCGCGATGCCCACCCTGGCGCGCCTGCAAGACGGCATCGAGCTCGCGCTGTCCATGCTCGGCCAGCAGATCACGAAGGCCTCGACATGAACGCGCACGGTCCCATCCCCATCCTGCGGGTCGGATCGAACCTGCTGACGACGGTCCACATCGATCTGCACGACACGGTCGCGGAGGCCTTTCAGCAGGACGTGCTGCTCGCCATCGAGCGCACCGGCGCGACCGGCCTGGTCATCGACATCACCGGGCTCGAAGAGGTCGACACATACGTGGCGCGGATCCTCGCCGACACCGGGCGCATGGCGAAGCTCATGGGCGCGCAGACGGTCGTCGTCGGCATGCGCCCCGAGGTCGCTGCAACGTTGATCCGGATGGGTTACATGATGGAAGGCGTCGAGACCGCGCTCGACGTCGACGAGGGTCTGACGCTCCTCATCGAGCGGCAGGCGAAGAAGCGGCGCAGCACCTGAGGAACGAGCACGCCGTGGTCGAGACCGTTCAGAGCTGGGAGGTCCCCATCGCACGCGAGGACGACATCGTCCTCGTGCGGCGCAAGGCTCGCGCGCTCGCGCAGGAGCGCGGGTTCGACGCCTTCGCTGCCGCCGCGCTGACCACGGCCGCGTCCGAGCTCGCGCGCAACGTGTGGGTGCATGCCGGCGGCGGCAAGGCGATCATCGAAGAGCTCACCGACGGGTACCGGACCGGCATTCGCATGACGTTCGTCGACGAGGGGCCCGGGATCACCGACGTCGAGCGCGTGCTGCAAGGCGGGTTCAGCACCGCGCGCTCGCTCGGCCTCGGCGTCTCCGGCACGCGCCGGCTGGTCGAGGAGTTCGATCTGCAGACGGCGCCAGGCCGCGGGACCAGAGTGGTGATCGTGAAATGGACGCGCTTCTGATCGATCGCTGGCTCGAGGGTTCGCCGTACCTCGCGACGATCGACGACGCGTCCGCCGCCCTCGCACGCGAGGAGGTGCGCGTCACCGGGGCGCAGCTGGGGCTGCCCGCCGAGGCCATCGCCGAGCTCGCGATCGCGGTGAGCGAGCTCGTGTCGAACCAGATCCGTCACGCTCGCTTCGGGCGCATCGCGGTGCGCGGCATCGAGCGCGATGGTGTCCGCGGCCTCGAGATCGTCGCGGCCGATCGCGGCCCCGGCATCGCCGACCCGACCGCGGCGCTGCTCGGCACCCCGCGCATCTCCGGGAGCCTCGGCACCGGCGTGTCGGCGGTCATGAAGTTCTCGGACGAGGTGGACTTCGACGTGCGTCTCGGTGAGGGCACGTGTGTCTGGGCGCGCCGCTTCGCCAGGCCGGTGGCGCGGCGGCGCGAGGTCGCCATGCTCGCGCGGCCGCTCGTCGGCGAGCGGGCGAGCGGCGACGACGGCACGTTCTTCCGCCGCGAGGGCGCCCTCATCGTGGCCCTGGCCGACGGCCTCGGTCACGGGCCGCAGGCGCGCGAGGCCTCGGCCGCCGCCATCGACGCGGTGCGGCGCCCCTTCGCCGATCATCACGAGCTCTTCCTTCGCGCGAACGAAGAGCTCGTGTCGACGCGCGGCGCGGTGATGACCGTCGTCGAGATCGACGAGGCCCTCGACGTCGTGCAGCAGACCGCCGTCGGGAACGTCTCGGCGATGATCGTGGGCAAGGACGGGCTCCGCACGTTCCTCGCTCCTTCGATGATCCTCGGTCCGCATCGCGACGCCTTGCGCGGGCGGACGCGGACCGAGCGGCACGCGCTGTCGTCGTCGCGCGATGTGGTCGTGTTGTTCTCCGACGGCCTCACCACCAAGACGCGGCTCGACGTTCGCGACGAGGTGGTCCGCGCGCACCCGCTCCGCATCGCGCACCACCTGCTCGGGGCCTTCGGGCGCGACAACGACGACGCGACCGTCCTCGTGGTCGCCTGACTCATCAGTCGTCAGTCGTCAGTCGTCAGTCGTCAGTCGTCAGAGACTCCGAGTCTCGTCGAAAAGTCGAAGGTCGAACCAGGGGCCAGGGCCCTGGAACCCCGAGAAAACCGCGAGACGCGACGGTGGCCCTCTCGAGCTGACGACTGACGACGGACGACTGATGACCGGGTCTTCGCGAGCAAGCGACACGTCGCACGCCCGGAATTGCAGCGCGGACCAGTGGCCGGACTCTTGCTCGTTGTTCCGATCGCGAAGGAGGCGCGATGTCCACGCCGGGCGACCGAACCATCACGGCGTCCCGCCAGCTCGGCCAGGCAGCCGAGGAGATCGCGTCCTCGGTCATCGCCGCGCGCGGGGGAGACCCGGAGGCGCGGCTCCGCGCGATCGGCGCGACGCGACTGCTCGCGGCCGTGCTTCGCGACGAGCAGCACGAGCTCGCGGCGGTGCAGGCCGAGCGTCTGCGTGCGTTGCTCGAGGCGTCGGACGTGATCGCGTGGACCGGTGCCGTCGACACCGGCGTCGCCAGCCTCGCCTACGAGATCTCCCGCCTCGGTCGCACGCGCCGCAGCTCTCGTTTTCCCGCGCAGGTCGCCTCGGCGCGCGTGATCGTGCTCGACCGCGACTCGACGGAGGCCGACGCGCTCGCCGAGCAGCTCCGGGCGCAGCTCGTCGATCCGGTGATCGTCGACAGCGTGGAGGGCGTGCTCGCAGAGGTCGAGCGTCGCCAGCCGGACGCCATCCTGGTCGGCGCCGATCCCGAGTCGCCCGACCAGATCGTGCTGCTGTCGCGCGCGCTCGGGCGCCTGCCCGTCCGCGTGCCCGTCGGCGTGATCGCGCCCGACGGTCTGCCCGAGCACCGCGTGGCCGCAGCGACGGCGGGCGCGTCGCTGTACCTGGAGCGGCCGCTCACGGCCGAGACGATCGGCCTCGCGCTGCGCCGCCTCGTCGACACCCGTCGCGGCGCGGTGCCGAAGGTCCTCGTGCTCGACGACGAGGCGGACTGGCGCACCGTGGCCGGGAAGATCCTCCACTCCGAGGGGTTCGAGGTGGCGGAGCTCGGCGATCCGCGGCGCGTCTTCGAGGTGCTCGACGACTTCCGGCCCGACGTGCTGCTCGTCGACGCGACGATGGATCACCTCAGCGGCTACGACGTCTGCCGCATGCTGCGCACCAGCGCGCAGTGGCAGGAGCTGCCGATCGTGTTCGTCACCAATCACACCGACGTCGAGAGCAAGCTCGCGGCGTTCCGCGCGGGCGCCGACGACTTCGTCAGCAAGTCGGCCGACGCGGAGGAGCTCGTCGCGCGCACGCGCGGCCGCTTCGAGCGGACGCGGCTGCTGCGCGACTACGGCGATCGCGACTTCCTCACGGGTCTCCCGCGCCGCGGCGCCTTCCTCGCCGCGTTCCTCTCGATCCTCAACCAGGCGCGACGACGCGAGCGCCCGGCCGCGCTCGCCGTGCTCGACCTCGATCACTTCAAGGAGGTCAACGACGTGCACGGTCACCTCGCCGGCGACCGGGTGCTCATCGCGATCGGCAAGGTCCTCTCCTCTTCGTTCCGCGCCGAGGACGTGCGCGGTCGCTGGGGCGGCGAGGAGTTCGTCGTGGCGTTCCCGGACAGCGGCGCACCGGCGGTGCTTCCGGCGCTCGAGCGTGTGCTCGAGGACGTGCGCTCCCTCGAGCTCGAAGGCGACGGCGGCGCCTTCCAGTGCACATTCTCGGCGGGCGTGGCGAGCTTCCCCAAGGACGGCGCGGGGCCGGCCGACCTGTTCGCAGCCGCCGATCGGAGGCTCTACATCGCGAAGCGACTCGGTCGCGCGCGCATCGTCTCCGAAGGCTGATGCGCGCCGGCTGCGTGCGAAGCGAACGTGCTGCGCTCGTCCTTGCGATCGCTCACGGCCGACCGCACGTGTGAGCGCGCGTGCGAGGGAGGCGGCCTCGCACTTGCACCGGGATTTCGTGCGATGCCCACGCGGTACCAGGTGTTGCCCGCCGTCCGCGGGTACAAGGTGTTCGACGACCTCGAGGGTCGGGCGGTGAGCGTCCACGCTCGCCGAGCCGAGGCGCTGTTCGAGGCACGCACGCTCGCGCATGCGGCGCACGAAGAGGTCGAGCTGTACGACGACGAGGGCGAGCTCGTGCCCGGGCACCCCTCGGTACGGCTGTACGAGCTCGGCGGCGAGGAATGGCCGGAGCTGGTGGACGAGCCCGGCATGGAGAGCACCGAGGACCCCGAGCTGGAGCTCGAAGACGAGCTCTTGTAGCTCCTTGTCTCCTTGGGGAGGTGACAATGGCCGTGGCCCTTCCCGCCCCGATCGCCGCGAGGAGTCGCGTACCGGGGCTGTGCGCGGCCACGTTCGTGCTCGCGTGGACGCTCGCGGCCATCGAGCCGCGGTTCCCGCGCGCGTGGATGCTCGAGAACCTCCCGGTGTTCGCCGCGGTCCCGCTCGCGCTGCTCGCCCACCGCAGCGGACGGCTCTCCGATCGCGCGTGGATGCAGGTCACCGCGTTCATGCTGCTGCACGTCTACGGCTCGCACTACACCTACGCGAACACGCCGCTCGGGTTCCACCTGCGTGACGCGCTCCACCTCTCGCGCAACCACTACGACCGAATCGCCCACTTCGCCTTCGGGCTCCTGTTCCTCCGCCCGATGCGAGAGCTCCTCGGGCTCCCCGGCTCTCGCGCGCGCGCCCTGGTCGTGTCCGTCGGTATGATCGGCGCCGCCTCCCTGCTCTACGAGCAGCTCGAGTGGATCACCGCGACCATCGCCGACCCGGCGGCGGGCATCGCGTTCCTCGGCGTGCAGGGCGACGTGTGGGACGCGCAGAAGGACGCGACCTGCGCCAGCGTCGGATCGATCGTGGCCGTCGGGGTCGAGCTGCTGCGCCGCGACGAGCTCAGTCGCAGCCGGGCACGAACAGCCGGGCGAGCCGCGTGGGGTTTTGCACGCCCCGCGCGCGCAACCAGGCGTCGGCGTCCTCGACGAGCCGATCGCCCTCCGAGCCCTCCGTCGTCTTCGTCATGACGCCGAGCGTGCGGCGCGCCGCCGCCGCGAAGAGGTGCATCTCCGTCCGGTCGAGGTGCTCGATCGCCGCGCGCAGCTCGGCGGCGGCCCGCGCGCGATCGCCGCGCTGACAACGGATGCCCGCGCGAACCAGCTTCGAGAGCGCGGTCGCCCACGGCGCGCCCTCTCGCTCGAGCGCGCGCGCCTCCTGCTCGGCGATCCCCACGTGCGCGACCCCGGTCGCGAGGGCGCACCGCGCCCGCAGCCACCGCGCCTTCACGCGCGTGTGCTGCACCCGGAGCAGGAGCGACCGGCGCACGCGCGGCAGCTCGCGCTCGACGCGCGTGAGCGTCTCTTCGACCTCGCCCGTGTAGAGATCGACCTGCGCCAGCGACTGGAGCGCGTACCAGTGCTGCACCTGCATCGCGCCCTTCGACCAGCGCTCCATCGCCTCGTGCACGATGCGCCGCGCGTCGGCGGGCCGATCCTCGATCAGCCAGTGCAGGTTCGTCTCGCCGACGTCGAGGTTGGTGCCGAAGTACAGATCGCCGCGATCGCGCGCCTCGCGCAGGTACGCGGGCAGCCGCTGCGCGAGCTCGGGGAGCTCGCCGAGGTAGATCAGCGCGCAGAGGGCGAAGTACTGCATCGAGCGCAGCTCCCACTGCATGCGCGCGAGGCCGTCGCGGTAGCTCGCGAGGAAGGCGTTGCTCTCGTCGGTCGCGGTCGACCAGAGGCCGGTGAAGTACGCGCTCGAGGCGCGCGCGAGGATGAGCATCGCCGCGCCGTCCGGCGCCGGATGGCGGCGGTGCAGCTCCTCGCACACCGCGATGATCGCCCGGGCGCGCGGGAGGTGGCGCGGTCCGCGGAGCGAGACGAACACCGCCTCGAGCACCAGCGCGCGGAGCAGGCGCGTCGGCTCGCCGGCGCGCAGGCACAAGAGGAGGTTGCGCGTCTGGAAGTGCGCGGCGCGGACGTTGTCGACGACGCTGAGCCCCGCGGCGGTCGACCACGCGACGTCGATGCGCGCGAGCGTGCGCGGAGGCACCGTCGAGGAGTCGGCCTCCTTGAACCCGAGGCCGCGGATGGCGATCCAGAGCCGCAGCACGAGCAGCGCGAGGAGGGCGCGCGCCGGCGTGGGGGCGAGGCGCAGGCCGACCTGCGCGAGCACCTCGGTGATCGCCGCGATGCCCTGATCGACGTGACCGCTGATCAGCAGCTGCTCGGCCGCGCGGCGTCGTAGCTCGAGCGGCTGCATGCCGTTGCCGTCGCCGGCCGCGGCGAGGTACGCCTCCGCGGCCTCCGCGCCGCGTCCCGCGTTGGCCAGGGCGTCGCCGAGCGCCTCGCGCAGCGCCTGCTTGCGAGACTCGTCCTCCTCGCGATCGAGGGCGATGCGGAAGAAATGCGCGGCGCGATCGAAGGCGAGCGCGCGCGCCGCCTTGCCCGCGGCCTCCTCGGCGTAGTGGGCGGCGAGCCCGCCGTTGCCCGCGGCGTCGAGGTGGAGGAACAGCGCCTCGGGATCGGCGCCGCCGGCTTCGCGCAGCGCGCGCGCGAGGTCTCCGTGCGTGACCCGCAACGTCTCGGCGTCGAGCTGGTCGAGGACCGCCTCGCGCACCCGATCGTGCATCGGCTCGGCGGTGTCGCTCCCGCGGGCGCCCGTCGCGCGGACGAGGCGCGCGACGCGCAGGTAGTCGAGCGCCGCGCGACGATCGTCCCCCGAGAGCTCGGCCGCGCGCATCGCGTGATCGAGGCGCACCGGCCGACCGGCGACCGAGAGCACCTCGATCAGCCGGCGCGCCGGCGCGGGCAGGAGCAGCAGCCGGTTGCGCAGCATGTCCGCGAGGCGGAACCCCGACGAGAAGGCGCCCGTCTCGGCCTGAACGCTGTCGACGACCTCGCGTACGAGCAGCGGGCTGCCGCGCGACTCGTCGACGATGCCGGCGACCAGCGCGGACGGCGCGCCGGGCCCGAGCAGCGTCGAGGCGAGCGCGCGCACCTCCTCGCGCGACAGCGGGCCGAGCTCGATGCGGACCAGATCGCGCCGATCGGGGGTGCCGAGGATCAGCTTCAGCGGCGGGCTCTCCTCGTTGCTGCGATGGCTCGCGATCAAGAGGAAGCTCGGCGGATCGGGCGGCGCCGCGAGCTCGGCGAGCAGCGCGGCGCTGTCGGCGTCGCCCCACTGCAGATCGTCGATGAACAGCACGAGCGGGTGGCGATCGGTCAGCCGCGCGAGCAGCTCGCGGAGCGCGCCGAAGCCGCGCATGCGCAGCTGCTGCGGATCGGCGCTGACGAGCGTGCGCCGCGGCGCCTCGGCGATCGCGCCCACGCGCTGCAGCACCGGGAACAGGCGCACCAGCGCCGCGGCGTCGCGGGGCACGACGGCGGCCGCCTCGCGCGGCGGCAGGTGCAGCAGCGCGCGGCTCAGCTCGTCGATCACCGCGTCGAGCGCCTTGTAGGGCACCGACTCGCGCTCGTAGCAGCGACCGCACAGCACGATCGCGTCGCTGTCCAGGCGATCGAGGAAGGAGCGCACCAGCGCCGTCTTGCCGATGCCCGAGCGGCCGCTGACGACCACGGTCGTCGGGCGCCCGCGGCGCGCGGCCTCGTAACCATCTTCGATTCGCGCGAGCTCGGCGTCGCGTCCGACGAGCAGCGCGCGCTCGGCGCGCGTGCTCGGCACGGCGGCCCGCATGCCGGAGACGGATCGTGGGGCGTCCGACCGGCCGAGGCGGCGCAGGACCTCCTTGCCGCTCGGTCGCGACTCGGGGCTCGGGCGCAGCAGATCGGCGCAGAGCGTGGCGAGATCGGGCGGGAGCCCGCGCACGAAGTCGCTCGGTCGCGGCGCCTCCTTTCGCTGCTTGTCGAGGAGGATCTGCAGCGGCGCGCCGACGAACGGCAACCTGCCGGTCAGCGCCTCGAACAGCAGCACGCCGACCGAGTACCAGTCGGCCGCGGCGGTCAGCGTGTCGCCGGTGCCTTGCTCCGGCGCCATGTACTCCGGCGTCCCGGCGATGAGGCTCTGATCGGAGTTCTTCGCCGCGTGGTCCTCGAGCTCGGTCAAGATGCCGAGATCGACCAGCACCACGCGCCCGGTGGCCTCCTCCACGAGGACGTTCGACGGCTTGACGTCGCGGTGCAGCTTCCCGGCGGCGTGCAGCGCCAACAGGCCCTCGCAGAGCTGAGCGAGCATGTCGCGCAGACGCGGGAAGTCGGCCGCGGCCGCGGGGGACGCCGGCTGCACGCGCGGCGGCGCGTCGGGCTTGGGCGCCGAGATCGTCGACACCTCCTTCGAGAAGCTGGCGCCGCCGGTCCACTGCAGGCAGTCGACCCCGCGCACCAGCTCCATCACCAGGAGCCAGTCCTTGCCCTCGGAGACAAGCTCGTAGAGCTCGACGAGGTTGCGGTGGCGCACGTCGGCGAGGCCGCGGAACTCGCGCTTGAAGCGATAGAGCGCCGCCGGATCGAGGCGCGCGAGCGTCTTGACCGCGACCTCGGCGGCGCGGTCGTGATCCCACACCTCGTAGACGATCCCGAAGCCGCCTGCGCCGATTCGACGGCGAACCTCGAAGCGAGGTCCGCCGAGGAACTCGGGCGCGTTGTTCATGGACCCCCATTAGACGGCCAGACGAGAGCGGGACTCCAGCGGAAAGCTGGAAATCCCGCAAATCCACGCCAGGAGGTCGCCTCGCTGGAGCTCCGGCCATCCCCGGGAGCGCCGGACCGTGGTAGGTGCGGGGACGCAGATGCATCACGTCCCCTCACGGCCGAAGGCGCACAAGACGGCCGGAATCCTCATCCCGCTGTTCTCGGTGCGCACCGCGCGGTCGCTCGGCATCGGTGACATCGCGGACCTCCCCGAGCTCGGGCGATGGGCCCTCGATCACGGCCAGCGGCTCGTCCAGCTGCTCCCGCTCGGCGACCTGCCGGAGGGCGAGACCAGCCCCTACTCGGCGGCCACATCCTTCGCGATCGACCCGATGTACGTCGCGGTCGATCGGCTCGAGGACCTGACCGACGAGGAGCGTCACGCGCTCATCGGACCCGACGCCGAGGCGACGCTCACGCGCATCCGCTCCGCGCCGAACGTCGATTACGGAACGGTCCGCGCGATCAAGCGGCGCATGCTGCGCGCCGCCTTCGATCGCTTCTTCGTCGAGGAGTGGGAGCCGCACGGCCCGCGCGCGCACGCCTTCCAGCAGTTCCTCGAGGAGCACGCCGGCTGGGTCACCGACTACGCGCTCTACCGCGCGCTCAAGGCGCGTCACGCCGAGAACTGGTGGCGAGGGTGGCCGGTGGGCATCCGCGATCGCGAGCCCGGCGCGCTCGAGCGCGCGCGGCGCGAGCTCGGCCGCGAGGCGCTGCTGCACGCGTGGGTGCAGTGGGTCGCCCACGAGCAGTGGGCAGAGGCGCGCAAGGTCGTCAACGGCATGGGCGTCGAGCTGATGGGCGATCTGCCGTTCATGGTCGGCGTCGACAGCGCCGACGTGTGGGGCGACCGCAAGGACTTCTTCGTCGACGCGACGCTCGGCGTCCCCGGCGACGCGCTGGCGCCCGACGGGCAGGACTGGGGCCTGCCCGCGTACGACTGGGGCGCGATGGACAAGGACGATCTCGCGTGGGTGCGGCGCCGCTCCGCGCACATGGGTCGGCTGTTCGATCGGTTCCGCGTCGATCACCTCGTCGGCTACTACCGAATGTACGTGCGCCCGCGCACCGGCGGCGCCCCGTTCTGGATGCCCGATCAGGAGCCTCTGCAGATCGCGCGCGGCGAGAAGGTGCTCGACGCGATCGTCTCGGCGGCCAGGGGCGTCGGCGCGCACGTCATCGCGGAGGACCTCGGCACCATCCCGCCGTTCGTCCGCGCCTCGCTCGCGCGGCTGCAGGTGCCCGGCTACAAGGTCATGATGTGGGAGCGCGACGGCGACGTCTTCCGCGATCCCGCCTCGTACCCGCACCTGTCGCTCGCCACCTCCGGCACGCACGACACCGTGACGATGGCCACCTGGTGGGAGACGATGCCGTTCGACGAGCGAAGGCACGCGCTGCGCGACATCCCGCAGCTGCGCGCGGTCGCCGAGGGGCGCGACGTCGACCAGCTCACCCCCCGCGTGCACGACGCGCTGCTCGACGCACTCTACGCGGCGGGCTCCGAGCTCACGCTGCTGCCGATCCAGGACCTCTGGGGCTCCAAGGACCGCATCAACGTCCCCGGCGTGGTCGGCGCGATGAACTGGTCGTGGCGCATGCCCATGACCATCGACGAGCTGCGCAAGCACGACCCGACGGCGCGGAGGATGGTCGCCGCGCGCGACGCCGCGCGGCGAAACGGACGGTAGGACGCGGACGCCTACCGCTCCTCGATCGCACGCGTCTTGGTGCGCGCCGCCGGCTTCGGCCACGCCTCGAGGATGCGCTTCTTGCACGCAGTGCACACGAAGGCCGCGGCGAACGTCGCCTCCTCGGTCGCGGTCATCGTGGCGGTCAGGACGTGACCGCCGCAGACGGGGCAGGTTCGGATCACTGGGAGACGGTCCTCGCGTTCGCTCGTTGAGCCCGCGCGCGCAGCACGACGGCGCCGGCGCTGGCGAGCGTCAGCGTAGCACCCGCGAGCCGCGCGGGGCTGTCGCCGCCGTACGTCGGCGACTCGGTGTCGATCTCGATGTGCCAGTCGCGCCCTTCGGGCGGGGCGGTCGGCGCGTGCGCGGCGAGGTCCACGGTGCCTCCTGCCCGCAGTCCGACCACGAACAACAGGGGCTCACCGAGACGACGCGGCCGGCGGCGCACGGCGAGCAGATCGCGGCCGAGCGCGGCGACGTCGTAGTCGACGCGGTTGGTCGCGGCCATCGCCGGCTCCTCGCGGCGCAGCTGCAGGAGCGCACGGTGCAGCGCGAGGATCTCCTTGCCGGGCGACCGCAGGCTGTCGGACCAATCGAGCTTGCTCCGCGCGAACGTGTCGGGCGCTTGCGGGTCGGGGATGGCGCTCCGCCGCGCGGGATCGCGGAAGGCCTCGAACTTCGCGAACTCGGCGCGACGACCTTCGGTCACGAGGTGCCCGAGCCCCCCCTCGTGCGACGTGAAATACGCGAACGGCGTCGACGCGGCGAACTCCTGACCCATGAACAGGAGCGGCGTGAACGGCGTCGAGAGGAGCAGCGCGATCGCCGCGCGATATCGGCCGAGGACGACGCCGTGGGAAAGCCGATCGCCGGTCGCGCGGTTGCCGACCTGGTCGTGGTTCTGCACGCAGTGCACGAGGCGCGGCGGCGGCAGGTCGAAGGCGGGCGTGCCGCGCGGCGCGCCGCGGCTCGGGGCCATCTGCCCGTCGTACAGCCAGCCCTTCTGCAGGATCTTCGCGAGCTCGCCGGTGGTGCCCTCGAAATCGGCGAACCACCCCTCGTGATCGCCGGCGATGATGCGCCGCACCTCGTGGTGGAAGTCGTCGGCCCACGTCGCGTCGAGGCCGAGGCCTCCGCGCGAGACCTCGCGCACCAGACGCGCCTCGTTGCGCTCGTCTTCGGCGATGAGGAGCACCTCGCGCTCGGACGCCGCCGCGCGCGCGACGTCGGCGAGCTCGGTCAAGAGGTGCGTCCCCTCGCCGCGATCGCGCGTGTCGACGATGGCGTGCGTCGCGTCGAGGCGGAGGCCGTCGAAGTGGAAATCGCGGACCCAGTAGGCGGCGTTCTCGAGGACGAACGTGCGGACCGCCTCGACGCCGAAGTTCAGCGCGGGGCCCCACGGCGTGTGGTGCGCCTCGTCGAACCAGCGCTCGCTCCACCGGCGCAGGTAGTTCCCCTCGGGGCCGAGGTGGTTGTAGACGACGTCGAGGATGACCGCGAGGCCGCGCGCGTGCGCCGCGTCGATCAGCGCGGCGAGGTCCTCCGGGCGCCCGTAGCAGCGCGCCGGCGCGAACGGGCACACGCCGTCGTAGCCCCAGTTGCGATCGCCCGCGAAGTCGGCGAGGGGCATCAGCTCGACGGCCGTGGCGCCGAGCGCGCGCACGTGGTCGAGCTTCTCGATCAGCGCGCGGAAGGTGCCCTCGGGCGTCGCGGTGCCGACGTGCAGCTCGTAGACGACGAGATCCTCGAGCGGGCAGCCGCGCCACCGCGCGTCGGTCCACTGGAACGAGCGGACGTCGACGATCTCGGACGGGCCGTGCACGCCGAGCGGCTGGAAGCGCGACGCCGGATCGGGGAACGGCCCCTCGCCGTCGGGGCTGAGCATGTAGCGATCGCCCGGGCCGAGGCCGCTGACGCTGCCGACGTGGAAGCCGTCGTGCTGCCGCGCGAGCCCGAGCCGCCGGAGCTCCTTCGGCGGCGTGCTGCGATCGAAGAGCACGAGCTGCACGGACTCGCGATCGGGCGCCCACACGCGGAAGGCGGTGCCGGTGCCGTCGAGCATCGGGCGCGCGCCGTGCGCGACGAGCGCGCTGTCGACGCCGATCGCCGCGCGACGGGTGGACGGCGCGTCGCTGTTCGGTCCATCGCTCCAAGCGGATTCGGAGGGAGGCGTGGAGTCGTGCGTCGTCACGTTTCTCGCCCGATTCTACGGCTCATCCTCCGTGGCGACAGCGCAGAACGACGATGGAGAGCGCCTCGAGGAGGACCTCGTCGCGGGCGTGCGAGGGACGGTCGGCAGCTCGCGTCGAGTCGTGGGCCGTGTCGACGAGCCACTCCCAATCGGCGCCCCACTCGACCGCCGGCAGTCGGAAGGTGCGCTCGGCTCGCTCGCCGTTGATGAGCACGAGCAGCGAGTCGCCCTCGATCGGGCGTCCCTGATCGTCGAGCCCGAGGATCGCGTCTCCGCCGAGCAGGAAGGCGATCGCGCGCCCGGCCGAGTCCCAGTCGTGCCTCGTCATCTCCTCGCCGTCGGGGCGGAACCAGGCGAGATCCTTGAACTCGGAGCCGCGCACGTGGACGCCCTGGAAGAAGCGGCGGCGCCGGAGCACCGGGTGCTCGCGGCGCAGGGACACGAGCTTCGCGGTGAACTCGAGCAGCGCGCGGCGCTCGTCGTCGAGGTCCCAGTCGAACCAGGAGACCTCGTTGTCCTGGCAATAGGCGTTGTTGTTGCCGCGCTGGGTTCGTCCGATCTCGTCACCGCCGAGGAGCATCGGCACGCCCTGCGAGAGCAGCAGCGTGCTCAGCATGTTGCGCACCTGCTTGCGCCGGATGACGACGATCTCGGGATCGGACGTCGGCCCCTCGACGCCGCAGTTCCATGCGTTGTTGTTGGGATCGCCGTCGCGGTTGCCCTCGCCGTTCGCCTCGTTGTGCTTGCGCTCGTAGCTGACGAGGTCGGCCATGGGGAAGCCGTCGTGCGCGGTCACGAAGTTGATGCTCGCGTACGGGCGGCGGCCGCTCGCCTGGAACAGATCGCTCGAGCCGGTCACCCGGAAGCCGAGCTCGCGTCGATGCGGCTCGTAGCCCGCCCAGAAGCGGCGCACGTTGTCGCGGTACTTGCCGTTCCACTCGGCGAACGGCTGGGGGAACCCGCCGACCTGGTAGCCGCCTTCGCCGACGTCCCACGGCTCGGCGATCAGCTTGGCGCGCGCCAGCACTGGATCCTGGTGGACGATGTCGAAGAACGGTGCGTGCGGAGAGAAGCCGCGCGAGGTGCGGCCGAGCGTCGTCGCGAGGTCGAAGCGGAACCCGTCGACGTGCATCTCGGTGACCCAGTAGCGCAGGCTGTCCATCACCAGCTTGAGCACCTGCGGGTGACGCGGGTCGAGGCTGTTGCCAGTGCCGGTGAAGTCGGCGTAGAGCCGCCGCTGATCGCCGAGCCAGTAGTAGGCCGCGTTGTCGAGGCCGCGGAAGCAGAGCGTCGGGCCGAGGTGGTTGCCCTCGCAGGTGTGGTTGAAGACGACGTCGAGGATCACCTCGATGCCGGCGGCGTGCAGCCGCTTGACCATCTTCTTGAACTCGCGCACCTGCCCGCCGCGATCGCCGCTGGACGAGAAGCGGTTGTCGGGCGCGAAGTAGCCGAGCGTCTGATAGCCCCAGTAGTTGGTGAGCCCCTTCTCGAAGAGGAACGCGTCGTCGATCGCCTGATGGATCGGCAGGAGCTCGACCGAGGTGACCCCGAGCTTCTTCAGGTGCGCGATCACGGGCTCCGACGCGAACCCCGCGTACGACCCGCGCAGGCCGGGGGCGACGTCGGGGTGGCGCGCGGTCATCCCCTTGAGGTGGACCTCGTAGAGCACGGTGTCGGTCCACGGCACGTCGGGCGCCCGATCGCCCTCCCAGTCGAAGCGATCGTCGACCACGACGCCCTTCGGGCAGCCCCCGGCGCTGTCGTGCAGATCGCGGAGCAGATCGTTGGAGGCCACGTGGCCCAGCACGTGGTGCCGGTGGTCGACGCGGCCGGCGAGCGCCCGCGCGTAAGGGTCGACGAGCAGCTTGGCGGCGTTGAACCGATGCCCGCGCTCCGGATCCCAAGGGCCGTGCGCGCGATAGCCGTAGAGCGCGCCGGGACCGAGCCCCGGCACGTAGCCGTGGAACACGTGCGCCGTCGTCTCCGGCAGGCGGATGCGCATCGTCTCGCGCAGGCTCTCCGGATCGAAGAGGCAGAGGTCGATCGCGCTCGCGTGCGAGGACCACACCGCGAAGTTCACGCCGCGGCCGTCCCACGTCGCGCCGAGGGGCTGGTGCCGGCCGGGCAGCACGACGCCCGTCATCGGCGCGTTGGAGGGGGGGGCGATGCTGGTGCGATTCACGTCGGGACGAGCAGCGCGAGGGGGAAGCGCGCGAAGAGGGTGTCGACCGAGAAGGCCGTCCCCCCCTCCCGGGGGATGGCACGGCGACGCTCGCCCGAAAAGGCGTCGCGGAGGGGCTCCTGCGGCAGCGCGTCGGCGACCTCGTCGGGCAGGGTGAGCCAGGTGTCGGCGAAGGCGGACCGATCGCCGACGAGCGGGGCCGCGAGCCGCGGCGCGGCGACGATTGCCACGTCGCCGTCCGCTCGATGCCGAGCGGCTCCTTCCGGGTGCACCCGTGCGAACGCGACCACGTGCCGCGCGCGCGGTCCGACCACGTCGAGCGGCACGTAGGCGCCGACCCGGAACAGCTCCGGCCGCTGCTTGCGCGCGCGCAGCGCCACGTGCGTGACGAACAGCTTCAGCCGCGGATCGTCGGACCGCGCGGCGATGTCGTCGGCGAACGACGCGAGCGCCTCGTCGGTCTCGATGCGCGCGCGGACATCGTCGAGCGCGCGACGCCGCGCGTCGTAGTCGACCGGCCGCCGGTTGTCGGGATCGACGAGCGACAGGTCCCACGCCTCGGTCCCCTGGTAGAGGTCCGGCACGCCGGGGCAGGCGATCTTGAGCAGCTGCTGCGCGAGGCCGTTCAGCCGTCCGACGCGCAGCACGCGCCGGTGCAGCCGCCGCATCTCCTCGTGGAAGGGGTCGTCCGGCGGCGCGGCGAGGACCGCCTCGACGAAGCGCGTGATCGCCTCGTCGTACTCGGGGCGGTGGTTGGTCCACGAGTTGTTGACCTTCGCCTCCTTCGTCGCCTTGAGCATGTAGGCGACCAGGCGGTCGCGGAACGACGCGCGCTCGCCCTCCGGCAGCGGCCAGCTCGGCGCGGCGCCGAGGAGCGTCTGATAGAACAGCACCTCCTCGTGCGCGTCGGGCGCGAGCATGGCGCCCACCTGCACCTTGCGCGGCGCGTTCGCCTCGCGGGCCACGTCGAGGAAGCGCTCCCACGCGTCGGGCAGCTCCGACAGCACGTCGATGCGCGCGCGCACGTCCTCGCTGCGCTTGGTGTCGTGGGTCGACGTCGCCAGCAGCGAGCCGGGGAAGCGGTGCACGCGCGCCACGTTCTGCCGATGGAAGGTCTCGACCGGCACGCCGAAGTGCTCCGGCTCGCCGCCGACCTCGTTGAGGCTCACCAGCCGGTTGTAGACGTAGAAGGTCGTGTCCTCGAGGCCCTTGGCCATCACCGGCCCGGTGACCTGCTGCAGCTTCATCACGAACGCGAGGTGCTCGCGACGGACGTCGTCGGCCGTCCCGAGCACCGGCTCCATGAGGAGGATGCTGCGGAGGAAATCGAACGTCTGCCCGACCAGCTCGTCGTCGCCGACGCGGGCCAGTGCGATCGCCTGCTCGATGTACGCGCGATCGCGCTCGTCGACGCCCTTCTCGTCGACGCCCTTCTTGCCGACGCCCCTCTCGTCGATGTAGGTGCGGTAGACGGGGAACGCGGCGACGGTCTCGAGCAGCGCCCGACGGAGGCTGTTGACCGTGAAGTCGCGCGTGCGACGGCTGCGCTCCGACAGGGCCGCGAGGCGATGGGCGAGCACGTTGATCTCGCTGACCATCGCCGTCTTCATGATCAGCCGCTTGTTCGCGCGGACCAGCGCGTGGAAGTCGATCGTCCTGCCGACCGCGGCCGTCCAGGTCGCCTCGAGCCTGGCCGCGTTCGCGCGCTCGACGAACAGGCCGTTGAGGAGGTTGAGGAACTCGTAGCCGGTGGTGCCGTCGATCAGCCAGCGATCGGGCACGCGCTCCTTGCGGCTGAGGATCTTCTCGACGACGACGAAGAGCGGCCGGAGCTCGGGCGCGTGCGGCGCCCGATCGACGCGCGCCCGATAGGCGCCGCGAAGCCTCGCCTCGAGATCGGCGAAGCGCCGATCGTCGGCGATCAGGCGACGGGCCGCGCGCGTGACGACCTCCTCCTGCAGGGCGCGCAGGTACTCCGCCGGATCGTAGAGCCCGTCGGGGTGGTCGATGCGCATCCCGTCGATCAGCCCCTCCTCGAGCAGGCGCAGGTAGACGCGGTGGGTCTCCTCGAAGACGACCGGATCCTCCTGGCGGATCGCCGCGAGGCCGTTGATGTCGAAGAAGCGTCGGTAGTTGATCTCCTCGCCGGCCACCCGCCAGTACGCGACGCGGTACGCCTGCTCCTCGAGGAGCGCGTCGAGCAGATCGAACCGCGCCGGATCGTCCGACACGGGGTCTCCCTCGCCGTCGACCCCGTTGAAGGCGGCGACCGCCCGCGCGACGTGCGCGCGCACCGCCGCGCTCTGCTCGACGAGCGCGCCCAGGCGCCGCTTGATGACCTCCTTCTCCCGGTGGTTCTCGGCGATCTTCGCGGGATCGGTCGTCCCGCGCGGCGGCAGGTTCTCGAGCGCGGTCAAGATCGACAGGAGCTCGTGGAGGTGCACGTCCTCGGGGCCGAGCTGCGCCTCCAGTACCGACAGCTCGTGTCGCAGGATCGCCATGTACGATCGGGGCGCGATGGGGAGCCGCTCCTCCCAGTAGGTCAGGTGGAACGAGGCGGCGGGGAGCCCCTCGGCGCCGCGCGCCAACTCGAGGTGCAGCTTCAGCTCGCCGCGCTCGAGGACGTATCCGTAGTGATCGCCGAGGATGGGGAGCAGGATCTTACCTGCCAGCTCGGGCTTGAGCGACAGCCACTCGATGTCGAAGAACCGCGCGTGGATCGACGCGACGCCGTTCTCCAGGACGTCTACCCAGCGGGCGTTCTCCCTGCCGATGCCGACGTGGTTCGGCACCACGTCGACCAGCAGCCCCATCCCGCGCTCTCGCAGCGCCGCGGAGAGCGCGCGCAGATCGTCTTCGGTGCCGATCGCCCGATCGACCTGCGCGTGATCGACGACGTCGTAGCCGTGGGTGCTCCCGGTCTTCGCGCGCAGCAGCGGCGAGGTGTAGAGGTCGGTGATGCCGAGCGCGTCGAGGTACGGGACGATCGCGAGCGCGTCCTTGAACCCGAAGCCGCGGTGCAGCTGCACGCGATAGGTCGCGGTCGGCCGGCGCGTGCGCGCGTGCGACAGCGCGGCGTCGAGGAGCGACTCGATCTCCATGTCGAGGCCATGCTCGCGCTCGGCTTCTGTCGCTTCGAGCTCCGCCTGATCCTCGCCCATACGTGGGCTTGGACGTCCCAAGCGCGGTCCGGTCGCGCTCGTGTGCCCGCGATCGACAGGTACGGGGCGCAGCCTGGACAAGGCCTCTATCTACCCTGCCGACTTTTCGTCGTTTTGCGGCAAACGTAAGCGACGCATGAACAAAACGTCGCCCACCGTTCGGCGGCAGGGCACCATAGCGTCGTGCCGAAGGCGGTCGTCGTCCAGGACCTGAGCCGGGTGACCTTCGATCATGGCGGGCTCGCCGCGGTGACGTACTCGCCCGATGGCGTCGTCGTGTCGGTGCGCGAAGACGATCCGCGCACGCGTTGGCGTTACAGGTTCGTCAACGTGCAGGCGGTGCGGATCACCGCGAGCGACTGCTTCGACTACACCGGCGTGCTGATCGACAACAAACTGAGCCGCAGGCTCGTCGAAATCGCCGGCTCCTCGTGGCTGAAGGCGCTCTCGGCCGAGCTCCGCGAGCACGACGCCGGCTCGACCTCGATGGAGAAGAGCCGGCACTTCGTGCTGGCCTTCCATGATCAGGTCGTCGAGATCGCCGCGTGGCAGGTCGATGTCGAGCCGGTGCAGCTTCGATTCGTCGGCGGCCAGTGGATCGAGTGAGTCGACTGTCCTCGACAGCGTAGGCCGTCACAACGCGGTCGGTGCCCCTGGCTTCGACCCGGCGAGGTCTCTCCCTGGAAACTTCCCGCCTGCTCGCCGCGGCGCGCTAGACTCCGCGCGTGAGGGGCGGGCGGTTCTCCGAGCCGGAGATGCGGGACATCGACGTCGCCTGGCGTGCGCACGGGCTGGCGCGCTGCCCGCTCGACCTGAAGCCGCTTCTCACGACGACGTGGGGCGATCAACGTCGCAAGATGGTCTACTTCGTGTGCCGAGCGTGCAGCCGGATCGGTGCCGTCGTCTACGAGAGCACCGATCCGACCGTACCGGGCGTCGTCGCGAGGGAGTCGCGGCCATCGAGACCGCCGCCGTCGCGATGACGCCCCACCGGTGGTTACGACGATTCGCCCTGACGACGACGGCGCAGAGCGCTGCCGCCCTTTCGACCGGCCTCGCGGGCCTCTTCGCTCGTCCACTTGTGCGCCGTCCCGTTGACGTGGGGACGACGGCCCGCGACGCTCGCGGTCTCGGGGGTGAACTTGTTGGCGGTGCCACGCTGATGCGCCGTCTTCCCGCCCTTGCTGCCGAGCGCCCGTCGCTCCTCGGGGGTCATCGCCGCGAAGCCGCGCGGACGCGGAGTCGCGGGCGCCTCCTGGAGCTGGACCTGGGGCTGCGCGTTGCTCTCGGTGCCGTCTGCCATTTCCAATCCCTTTCTCGCCGCGGTTCCCGGCGCCCGATGGATCGGAGCGTCCGTTCGAGCGCGGTGCCGGGCTCTCAAGCACGCTCGATGCCGGCCCGAGCGTGTCCGGAAAGACCGCTCGACTCCGGCCGCTCCGGACATGACGCGTCGCAGCATCGGACGCGTCCGTGTCCTCTCATCTTGCGACGATCGCCACACGTTGCGTTCGGGTTGATGTCCCCAGTCCTCACAGCGCGAGCAAAGATGGACGGAATTTCGTGTGCACTTTCCGCCCACCTGGAGCGTGCTCGTTTGTGGCACTGCGCAAAAACAGGTCACTGCGATGGTGCGCCGTTTTCACAGTCACTCGGCGGCACCTGAGCCGTCTCAACGAACAGCCACCCCATTCCATGCCGATTGGTCGACGAGGTCCGTTCCGCCCGAGCTCTCTGAGCATGCGAGCCGTGCGTCCCACCCCCGTGGTCACGGGGAAGGCCGCGCTCCTCCGCGCCCTGAAGCACGCGCTCGACGGCGAAAAGGAGGCGAACGAGTTCCTGCGCATGGTCCTGTGGGACGCGCACATGCAGGCGGTCCCCGAGGGCCGCGACGCCTACGAGGCGTTCGTCCGCGAGGAGGTCCTGCCGCGGCTCGTGCCGATGGTGCGGCTCGACAAACTCCACGATTTGGTGCGCCGCACGATCGGAGAGGAGGGGAGCCTCCACCCGCCACCGCTGAAGGTGCACGGGGCCGTGCCCGGTGAGCAGCCGGCCGCCTCGCGTCGGGCGCGGGTGGTGCTCGTCGATGCCGACGCGTTCCGCAGGATGGGCGTTTCGCGCGAGCTGGTTCGTGCGGGTTTCGACGTGGAGGTGGTCGCGACGCCGGCCGAGGTGCTGAACGTCGAGGCCTTCCACGCGGTGATCCTGCCGCTCGACGAGGAGGGGGAGCGCGTCGCCCGGGCCCTCGCTTCCGCAGGGACCCGCGCCGGTCTGGTCACCTACGACGACGCCTCCCACCGCGCGGCCGTCAAGCGCGTCATCGACGCATGGCCGAGCGACAAGGTGGCGATCGTCGGGCGCGACGCGACGCCGGCGGCGCTCTGCTCCCGCGTGAAGATCGTGATCGGCTAGTACCGCCGGCCGGAAATTTGGCCAGGGACGTTCGATGACGGAAGCGGTCACGGAAGCGGACGCGGTGACGGCAGCGGTAGCGACTGCGGGAGCGGACCACGGATCGCGAGCCCATCCCGCTGACCGCTGCCGCCCCCGCTGACCGCTGCCGCCGCCGCTCACGCTTCCGCTCCCGCGCCCGCTACCGCTGCCGCTGCCGCGTACCGCGGCCCATCGCTCGATGTATGCGGACACTTCCGGCCGGCCGTACTAGGGCGGAAGTCAGCCCGCTCGCTGCGCTCGCGGGCAATTTGCCCTCACCCCGCCCCCTCTCCCAAAGGTAGAGGGGCCCAGAAGAGCAGGAATTCTCGAGCCCTCTCCCACCGGGAGAGGGTTGGGTGAGGGCAAGAGTCGCGAGACGCCCTTCTCGTTTGGACCTTCGACCTTGGACCTTTGACCCAGTCTCCACAGGGGGTTGCGCCGTGACAACGGTGTAGGTCGTGCGTCCCGCCGAGACTGCGGGGTCGAGTCCTCGGTTGCTGCCCGCGGGCTGCGGACCACGGGACTCACATCTTGTTGTGGCTTCGTGCGTGCTGAAGGCAGTAGACGGTGGGCTTGCCGCCGCAGACCTCCTGACAGGTGCACACGCGCAGATCGGCGTCGGGATCGTCGTCGGTGAGCCCACAGATCTTGCACTTGCGCGCCGGGCGCTCGTCGACGTCGGCGCGCATCTGCGCGCGGCGTCGCTCGGCGCGCGCGACCTGCCCTTGCTCGCGCGCGAGGGCGAGGAGCGTCTTGCCGAAGAAGAGGAGGTAGTTCGCGAGCGCGAGGCCGATGGCCACGCGGGCGGGCATGCCGCCCTTGATCGCCTCGTAGCCGAGGAACGCCGCCGCGATCCACGCCGACCACTTGGCGCGCATCGGGATGACGAAGAACAGCAGGAACTCGTAGTTCGGGAACAGCGTCGCGAACGCGAAGAGGACCGTCGTGTGGAGGTACATCGCCGAGACCATCGGCAGGCCGAGGATCATCGACGCGGCGACCGTCCCGACGATGCCGATCAGGTAGTAGACGTTGAGCTTGAAGGAGCCCCACGCCTCCTCGAGCGCCGAGCCGAGGCTCGCGTAGAAGAGGATGCCGATCGCGACCCACATCAGGCCGCCGCCCGGCGGGATGAACACCCACGTGATCAGCCGCCACACCTCGCCGCGCATCACCTCCTGCGGCAGCAGCACCAGCTTGAGGATGAAGCTCCGCTGCACCATCCCGAGGGCGTAGACGACGGCGGAGGTGATCGCGATCACGTACGCGATGCGCGGGATCGCGAGCTTGCCGAACCGGCGTTCGAGGCGCGCGAGGAGGCGGTCCATCGGATCGCGGACAGTCGTCAGTCGCGGCCCGACCGTCAAGCCGGGCCGTGCGTCTCAGGCGACCTCGACGTCGACCGACGCCCCGCGCGCGGTGGGGCGCAGCCGCGCCGCGAGCTTGTGCCAGCGTCCGTTTCCGTCGCGCGCGTCGTCGGAGATCATCTTCGTCGCCGCGTCGAGCAGGGCGCGCGAAGGGTCGAGCGAGATCAGATCGCCGCCGCCGTCGAGCGCGACGAGCTGCACGAAGAAGCGGTGCTTCCCGGGCTGGACCGCCTCGACCCGGACCACCACGAGCGCCTGCGCGAACTGCGGCACCGTCGTGGCGATGTCGGCGAGCGCGGTCTGCGCGACCGGCATGAAGATCTCGCGCGCGGGCTCGCGGATCGGGAGGTTCACCTGCGGCGGCGGCGGCGTCGGCGCGCGGGGCGCCTTGGGGATGGCGTCGAGCATCGGCTCGGGCGAGAGGTCGAGCGGCGGCATCGTCCGGACGCCGAGCAGCGCGGCGCGCTCGCCGGACGGGTTGCGCGGCGGCGGCGCGACGCTCCACGCCGTCTTCGGGGCGCCGACCGCGGCAGGCACGAAGCTCGGACCGATGCCGACGCCCGTTTCGTGCGGATCGGTGGTCAGCCACGCCGGGCGCTGGCTCGCGCTCGTGATGTTGGTGTCCCTCAGCGACGAACCGTCGGAGACCATGCGCGGCGCCTCGCTGGCGCCTCCGCCGAAGAGCGCGAACCAGCTCACCCGATCGACGGCGCGCGATCGATAGAGGCCGTCGGCGCGGAGCAGCTGCAGCGCGAGGTGCGTGAGCAGCTCGGCGTCCTCGAGCGACTCGGCGCCGACCGAGTCGGTGGTCAGCTCGCTGAGCGCGTAGTTCTGCCCCTCGCGGTAGATGACGTCGAGCTTCGAGCGCGGGAACTCGGCGAATTTCGCGCCGTGCCACCACCAATAGAACATGCCCAGATCGGGCACCCAGTCGGCGATGCGCTCGGCGCGCGGCTGCCAGAGGACGCCCCCGTGGCGCGTGAACACGACCGTGCCGGTGCGATCGTCGAAGCGCGCGGCGTCGTGGCCGGCGACCCGCTGCGCCTGACGCTCGAGCGTGCGCTGGACGTCCGGCTCCATGAGCAAGGCGACTCGACGGAGCTTGTTCGAGAGCGGCATTCGCGGGATCCCCCGCAAGCAGATGTAGCTCGCGCAGCCGCGGTTTGTCACGAATGCGGCACGAGCACCGACAGGCTGGGACCGGCCGTCACGACGACTCGGCGAGCCACGCGCAGGTCGCCGTCGACCACGAACGGGCCCGCCGTCGGGAACTCGACCGCGAGCTCGGAGGCGAGATCGTCGAAATGGGGCTCGGGCGGCGCGCCTATCGGCACGCCGCGCAGCACGCGCGTCATGCGCGGACCGAGCGCCCGCGGAGGCAGACCGCTCACCACCACGTGCGGGCGGCTCGGGTCCTCGCCGCCGCGATGGGTGACGCGCATTCCCAGACCGAGATCGCGCAGCACCGACGCGACCACGAGGCTCGAGGCCTCCCAGGGGAGGCGCCGCCCGTCGACGGTCACGTCGCAGGGCAGCGGCTCGAGGACGCGGCGCGCGTACGGTCCCGACACGAACGACTCCGCGAACACGCGGGCGACGATCTTCGCGGCGGCGGCGACGCCCGCGCCGCCGGAGGGCGCGTCGACGATCGGCTCGCCGCGCAGCGCGGCGCGCTCCGCCTCGGCGGCGCGCGGGTCGTAGAGCTCGAAGAACGAGGCGACCAGGCCGGTGCCGAAGATGAACCCGACGCGTCGATCGAGCTCCGTCGTGATCGCGAGGGTGGGCGTCCGCATCACGTTCGCTTCACGTGAGGCGGAGGCGGCCGCGTGCACCACGCGCGCGATGCCGGCGAAGGCGTCGCCCGACACCGCCCGCCGGGCGCGAACGCGAAGACGGGCAGCGGCTCGTCGCCCCACGCGTCGACGACCGCGGTCGCGGTCGCGCCGTACGAGCCGTCGCCGCCGCACGTGACCACCACCTGCGCGCGGGCGGCGTGCGCGTCGCGCGCCGCCTGCACGAGCTCGGCGCGGGTGCGGGTCACCCGCACGACGGCGCGGCCCTCGAGCAGCCGATCGACGTCGAACAGCAGCGAGCGCGCCTCGACGAAGCGGCGGGCGTTGGCGTTGACGATGACGAAGACCTCCCCGCCGATCGGGGAGCGAGCTGGGGCCATCGCGGGGTACACTCCCCGCGATGGCCAGCGCCCGCAAGCGTCTCGTGCTCGGTCTCCTCGTATGGGTCGCGTCTTCGTCGCTCGCCGCGTGCGGTCGCGCGCCGGCGGTGCGGTACGCGCACAACGGCGATTTCCCCGCGCTCGCCAGGGAGCTCGACGGTCGCGCGAAGAGCGGCGATCTCGACGACGCGGACGTGCGCGACGTCGCCCGCGCCGTCCTCGAGCACGATCTGCAGCGCTTCTCCGGCGACGAGGGCGTGAATCGGACCCTCGCGCTCTCGGCGTGCGCCAAGCCGATGACCTCGGCCCTCGAGAAGACCGCGAAGGGAGACGACGACGTCGCCGCGGCGGCGGCGTGGGTGCTCGTGGACTCCGGCGCGCTCGCGGTCGACACCTTCAGCGACGCGCACAAGGACGATCCGCGCCCGCGCTGGCGCGCGGCGGCGACGCGCGGGTTGATCGACGCCGGCGAGGGCGCGCTGCGCACCGCGCGCGCGGCCGACGACGATCAGTGGGTGCGCCTCGCCGCCGTCGAGGCCGCGGGCGACGCCGGCTGCGCCACCGATTTCCCGCTGCTGCTCGAGTCGGCGCGCAAGGATCCGATGCCCATCGTGCGCGTCGACGCCGTGCGCGGCCTCGCGAAGATCGCGCCGCGCCTCGACGGCCCGAGCCCGCGCGCCGAGCTCGTCGAGCGCATCGCCGAGCTGTGGGCCGACGGCGACGACGCGATGCGCGGCGCGGTGGCGCGCGCGTGGGGCTCGCCCACCTTGTTCTCGGCCGGCGGTCGGCAGCGGCTCGAGTCCGCGCTCGGCAAGGAGGAGGGGCACGCCACGATCGAGGCGGCGTCCGCGATGATGATGGCGGGCGCGTCCGACGGCGCGCTGGTGCTGTCGAAGATGGCGAAGACGGGCGATCCGGCCGTGCGCGCGCACGCGCTCCGCCTCCTCGATCCTGCGCGACCCGATCACGCCGAGGTGCTGCTCGAGGCGATGGCCGCCCCCAAGGAGGGGGCGCCCGACGACGCCAACGCCCGGGTGGTCGCCGCGACGGCCCTCCTTCACGCGACGGCGCACCGCGCCAAGGCCGTCGAGGTCCTGGTCGCCCTGATGGCCCGTCAGGACCGGATCGGGACCGAGGCGGCCATCGCCCTGGCCGAAATCAAGGACGAACGCGCCCGCCCGCGCCTGGTCTCCGACCTCGCCACCCCGTCTTTCCTGCGGTTTCGCGCCGCGTCGGGCCTGGTTCGGCTCGGGCACCCCGAGGAGGTCCGGAGCCTCCTCGCCTCCACGGACCTCGACGTCCGGGATGGCGCGGCGTGCTCCGTCCTGGCGACCCCGAAGGGCTGACGCGCGAAGCTCTTGACCAGAGCGCCCGCGTCCCGTTACGCACGGAAGCCATGAGCATCTTCCGCCCCCTGGTCGACCGGCTTCGCGGCGCCTCCCGCCTCGGCACCGGCCTCGCGCTCGCGTTGGTGATGGCCGCCTCGGTCGGCAGCACGGGCTGCATCAAGAAGACCTTGGCGAAAGGTCAGATCAAGTCGACCCGCGAGGGCTCGGCGGCCTTCCAGACCACGGCGGATTTCGAGACCGCGCGCATCGCCGCGTCGGCCGGCATCGCGCAGTTCGAGGGCATGCACATGCTCGTGCCCGACGACGACAACGCTTACTACCTGCTGATCCGCGGCTGGGCGTCGCTCGCCTTCGCGTTCGTCGAGGACGACCTCGAGAACGCGATCCTGACCGGCGACGAGGACCAGATCGCCTACCAGCGCGCGCGCGCGAAGAGCATGTACACGCGGGCCGTGAACTACGGCCTCGAGTGGATGGAGCACAAGAACGCGGGCGTGAACGACGCGATCAAGCACGGCTCGGAGAAGGAGATCCAGGACTACGTGCAGAAGTTCGACGACGCCGACGACGCCGACTTCCTCTTCTGGACGGGCCAGGCGTGGATGGCCCGCGCGAACGTCGACAAGGCGGACATCGGCGGGATCGGCCAGGTCTTCGTCGGCCGCACGTTCGTCGAGCGCGCCGCGCAGCTGAAGGACGACATCGAGCGCGGCTCGGCGCACGTCCTCCTCGGCTCGTACTACGCGCGCACCGGCTTCAACACGCTGGGCCAGGAGTCGTTCGACAAGTCCAAGGCGCACTTCGACAAGGCGATGCAGATCAACGGCGGCAAGGTGCTGCTCGGCAGGGTGCAGTTCGCGCGCACCTACGCCTGCCGCATGAAGGACGACTCGCCCGGTCGCAAGGCCTCGTTCGAGATGTACATGAAGCTGCTCAACGAGGTGCTCGAGGCCGACGATCCGCTGCCCGAGGCGCGCCTCACCAACGCCATCGCCAAGCGCAAGGCTCGCCGCTACACCTCGAAGAAGTGGATCGACGACGTGGCGCGCGAGGACTGCGGCTGGGAGCTGTAGGTCGCCCTTGACGCGGTGCGGCGGCCGCTGCATCGCTTTCGTCGACCCGGGCGGACGAGGTACCCTCCTCGTCCGCCCTTCGTGATCGCGGCCCGTGAACAAGTAACGGGTCCGGCCCGTCTACCGACGCGGGGGATCGTCTTGCCCCCTTGTCACGGAAGACCGGCGAGAAGAGGCCGCGCCATCGGCGCGGAGGGGCACACCCGAGGAGGAAGTCAGATGATTCGTAAGGTCCTTGTGGGGGTGAGCGCGGCCGCGGCTTTGCTGGCGCTCTCCGCCGGCAGCGCGCAAGCGCAGACGAAGCTGAAGATCGGCACGCCCGCCGCGCCGGAGTCGCCGTGGGGTCAGGTGTTCAAGACGTGGAAGAAAGCCGTCGAGGCGAAGACGAACAACGCCGTCTCGTTCGACTTCTTCTTCAACTCGACCCAGGGCACCGAGTCCACGATGGTCGACAAGATGAAGGCCGGCCAGCTCGACGGCGCCGCCCTCACCTCCGTCGGTCTCGGGAAGATCGACAAGCGCCTGCTGGCGATCCAGGTCCCGGGCGCGGTGCGTTCGTGGAAGGCCGTCGACGCCGTTCGCGCGGCGATCGGCCCCGAGTACGACAAGTTCCTCACCGACAAGAAGTTCGTCCCGATCGCGTACGCCGACGTCGGTCAGGCGCACTTCCTCTCGAAGGGCTTCGCCGTCCACCAGCCCGACGACCTCAAGGGCAAGTCACCGTGGGTCTACTCCGAGGACCCGATCCTCAAGACTGTCTACGCGAAGATCGGCGGCGTGAACCCGTTCCCCGCCGAGCTGATGAGCGTTCTGCCGAACATCGACAACGGCAAGATCAACTGCCTGAGCATCGGCGCGCTCGCCGCCGAGATGCTCCAGTGGAACAGCAAGTTCGACAACGCCGTCGATCAGGTCAACGCCATCCTCGTCGGCGGTCTGGTCATGTCGACCGACTCGCTCGACAAGCTCCCCGGCGACCAGAAGGCCGCCGTCCTCGACACCGGCAAGTCGATGGTCACCGCGGCCACCGGCCTCAAGAACCGCATCCGCAACGAGGACGCGGCGGCCTGGAACCGCTTCAAGTCCCGCACCGGCGTCACCATCTACGCGCCGACCGCCGACGACATCGCGAAGTGGGAGGTCGTCTTCAAGGCCTCGCGCGACGCGCTCAAGGCCGGCACGTTCGACCCCGGGCTCGTCTCGAAGATCGAGTCGGTCGGCGCCGCGAACAAGTGAGCACCTAGACGCTCTCGCGAACGGAGGTCGGATCGGCGCGCGCGGATCCGGCCTCCGGGCTTTTGTGGGCGCGTCGGCGATCGGGCCTTGGAGGCAATGACTTCGTAGGCCGAGCCGCCCTCTTCGCGGGCCAGCGGCGCTCTCCGTGCCTCGCCCCGCGCGTCGGCCGCGACCGACACCGTGCTGCCGGGCGTTCCACCTTCGACCTTGGACCTTGGACCTTGGACCCTGGCGTAGGTTTTTCACGCCACGCGTTACGGTCCTGGTAGCCTCGCCCTCCGATGGAAGCCCGCCCCGAAGAGGGAGCGAAAGGGGCCGTTGGGCCCGAGCTCGCACCTGCGCCCTGGACGAAGCCGCTGGTCCGGCTCGACGAGCTGTGGACGAAGATCGAGACGTACCTCGTCTTGTTCGCCCTGCTCGCGGCCATTCTCTACATGACCGGGTGGGTGACGCTGAACGCGTTCCACACGAAGGGCGGCCGGCTCGCGAACTTCCCCGGCCTGATCCTCGTCTTCGCGGGCCTCGCGTCGGCCGCCTCGTGGTCGCGGCTGCCGCCGAGGGATCGCGCGCCCAAGCGGCTGATCCTGTCGGCCGTGCTGTTCGGGTTCGGTGTCGCGCTGCTGCTCGTCGCCAAGAAGGGCGACTACTTCGCGAACGTCTCCCACTGGCTCGCCGACGCGTCGCTGATCAAGCAGATGGGCACGCCGCAGATCGTGTCGGCGCGACTGTTCACCATCTGGGTCGCGCTGCTCGGCGGCTCGCTCGCCACCGGCGCCGGTCGGCAGATCAACGTCGACGTCGTGATGCGGTTCATCGGCCCCAGGCCGCGCCTGATCGTCGCGGTGTTCGGCTACATCCTCGCGGCCGCGGCGTGCTTCGTCGCCGCGTGGGGGTTCATCGACTACCTCGCGATCACCCGCTTCGGCGCGCAGAAGACGGCGAAGGCCGGCGACAAGATGGCGGTGGTCACCGGCGCGATGAAGCGTCACGGGTTCATCGTCCGTCGGCAGCTGTCGCTCGACGTGCGCTCGTTCGGCAAGGTCGTCCTCGGCGGCGCGCTCTACGACAAGTGGTACACCGGCGCGGAGTGGAACCAGGAGCTCAACGAGAAGGGGTGGTCCGACGTCTACCCGCCGCCGCCGCTCGCCGCGGGCAGCACGCCGCCCGCGCTGCCGTATCCGACCAAGCCGTGCCTCTCGCCCAAGGAGATGGAGGATCTCTCGGCCAAGGGCGGCAGCGTCAACCCCGAGTGGCGGCTGACCGGCACGTGCGACATCGGCGACGGCACCGGCACGCGCCCGCCGCTGGCCACCGCGCCCGAGCCCGACGATCGCACCCCGCTCGAGGCCGATCTCTCGCTGATCTTCCCGTGGGGCTTCCTGATGATCGGCCTGCGCTTCATCCTGCGCGGGCTGCTCGCGATCGGCGGAGCGGTCTCCACCGATCCGAACGCGGCGCACGGCGCCGACGCGGCCGCGCACGGACCGTCGGCGCCCGAGCCGCCGATCGTCGAGCGCCGCGTCGACGAGGAGGCGCGCGCCCACGAGGGCGAGGCTGCGCTCCCGGCGGACGACCTCAACATCCGTGACGCGCTCTCGGCGTCCGCGGCGAAGATAGAGGCCGCGGTCAGCGACGCGGACAACGAGAAGAAGGGCCTCGGCGGCGAGCGGCCGCACCACGAGGTCAAGGACCTCGGCTCCGGCGGCGAGATGCCGACGCGCGTCGTCGAGCTCGAGCAGCTGGCCAAGGCCTCGGAGCCGCCGCCCAAGGCGGTCGAACCGGAGGCGAAGGTCGAGCCGGCGGTGATCACCAGGCCGCCGTCGAGACCACCGTCCCAACCTCCGCCCGACGGCATACCGACGGCGCAGCGCCTCGAGGTGGCGCGCCAGATCGCGGCCGAAGAGGAAGAGGAGCGCACGCTCGTCGGCGATCTCTCCGAGCTCGCGCGCGCGCAGGAGATGATCGAGAAGGCGCGCGAAGAGGAAGAGAAGAAGAAGAAGGGAGGCAAGGGATGAGCGCCCCCACCTCCACCCCCGCCGCGCAGACGCCGAAGCTCGGTCCGGTCGCCAAGGGCATCGCCGCGCTGATCGCGATCCTGCTCCTGGTGCTCGGCCGCACCACGGGCCTCTTCATCCTGCTCGCGTTCCTCGGCGTGCCGCTGTTCGCCATCATGGGCGGCGGCGCGTCGATCGCGTGGCTGACGATCGAGGATCCGACGCGCCAGTTCGTGCGCTTCATCGCCGGCGACGTCCTGCAGGACAAGTTCGCGGGCAGCCCGATCCTCGTCACCATCCCGCTGTTCACCTTCGTCGGCTACCTGATGGCCGAGTCGAAGACGCCCGAGCGCATCGTCCGTGCGAGCCGCGCGTTCTTCGGCTGGATGCCCGGCGGGCTCGCGCTCGTGTGCATCGGCGCGAGCGCGTTCTTCACCACGCTGACCGGCGCGAGCGGCGTCACGATCGTGGCGATCGGCGGCCTGCTCTACCCGGCGCTGCGTCAGCAGAAGTACCCGGACAACTTCTCGCTCGGTCTGGTCACCACCGGCGGCTCGCTCGGTCTGCTCCTGCCGCCGAGCCTGCCGATCCTCGTCTACTCGCTCGTCGCCGCGGTCCCCATCAACGAGACGTTCAAGGCCGGTCTGCTCCCGGGCTTCCTCGTCATGGTGGTCCTCGGCATCTACAGCGCGTACATCGGCATCAAGACGAAGCTCCCGACCACGCCGCTCGATCTCCGGGAGATGGGCGCGTCGCTGTGGCTGATCAAGTGGGAGCTGATGGTCCCGGTGATCATCCTCGGCGGCCTCGCTACCGGGTTCACCGGCCTCGACGAGTCCGCCGCGATCACCGCGCTCTACACGCTGGTGATCGAGGTGTGGGTCTACAAGGACCTCGATTTCAAGAAGGACCTGCCGCGCATCGCGCGCAACAGCATGTCCCTCGCCGGCGCGGTGATCCTCATCCTCGCGATGGCGAACAGCCTGATGAACTACGTCGACTTCGTGCGCGTGCCGGAGCACCTGCTCCACTGGCTCGAGACGCACACGTCGCTCGACACCTCGTGGAAGTTCCTCATCGGGTTGAACATCTTCCTGCTCGTCATCGGCATGCTGATGGACGGGTTCTCCGCCATCCTGGTGAGCGTCCCGCTGATCATCCCGATCGCGACGACGTTCCGCATGAACCCGTTCCACCTCGGGATGATCTTCCTCCTCAACCTCGAGATCGCGTACGTCTGTCCGCCGCTCGGGTTGAACCTGTACATCTCGAGCTTCCGGTTCGAGCGACCGGTCGTGTCGCTGTACAAGATCGTCTTGCCGTTCGTCGGGCTGCTCGTGATCTGCCTCGGTCTGGTCACGTACATCCCGCGCATCTCGACCTTCCTGCTCGAGAACCAGGTGGAGGAGGAGCGGCAGAAGGACCTGAAGTCGATCGACAACTGCGAGCGCCCGACGTTCGAGTACGACCGTCTGCAGTGCGTGCAGGCCGATCCGCTCAACCGCAAGCCGTGCGACGGCCGCAGCGAGCTGGTTCACTGCCTCGCCGCGCCGACGAACGATCCCGACGACCACGACTTCAAGACGTACTGCCTTTCGGCCTATCAGAAGACCTGCGTGCAGAACGCCTGGAAGGACCGGTTCCGCGACGAGGTCTGCCCCGGCAAGCCGTGGGCGGAGCGTTGGCAGGAGAACAAGAACCGCTGCAACGCGAAGCAGGGCATCGTGCCTCCGCCGCCGGGCGGCGAGGCTCCGCCTGCGGGTTCGGCGGAGCCGGGCGGCTCGCCGGACGAGGACGAGCTCCTCAAGTCGATGATGGGTGGCGGCGCCGGTTCCGCGGCGCCGTCCGGGTCGGCTGCACCGTCGGCGTCCGCACCCGCGCCGTCGGCTTCGGCGGCGCCGTCGGGTGAGGACGAGCTCCTGAAGGACATGCTCAAGTAAGCGCACGCGCACGCGAACGCGGACGCGGACGCGAACGCGAACGCGAACGCGCACGCGCACGCGAACGCGAACGCGAACGCGAACGCGCACGCGCACGGGTCGTCGGTGCGCTGGTGAAGTGCGTGGGCAAGTAGGGCTCGCCGACGCACGGGGCGTGAGCTGCGGCGGATCGACGCGAGCGCGTCGGTCCGCCGCGCTGCCAACGTCGGCAGTCCACGTTGCCAACATCGGCAGTCGCGAAGCTCGCCGGCCGAAGCGTCACGCACCCGCTTACGTCACGCGGGCGGGCTGGCGAGCTCCGGCAGGGCGGCGAACGCGCGATGCGCTCCGTCGAGATCGTCGAGGCGGGCGTCGATCAGCTCCCACAGCCGCGCGGGATCGACATCGCCGTAGTCGTGGACCAGGAGGTTGCGCAGCCCGGCGAGCCCGACCAGCCGCGCCTCGAGCGAGGGCTCGATGACCGACGCGCGCGAGAGCGCCGGAAGGACCTCACGATATGTGGCCGGGATCGGCAGGCCTCGGCCGGCGAGCACGTGGTGACCGATGTCGAAGATCGCCTCGGCCGCGACGTGCAGGGCGCGTTCGGCGGCGAGCTCGAGGAGCGGATCGGCGTCGCGTCGTTCCCGCGGCATCTGCTGGAGGCGGCGGAGCGCCGCGAGCACCTGCGCGAGGTGCGCGAGGCGCGCGAGGACCACCGCCGGGCGGACCGTCACCGCCGGGCTCCTCCGACCTCTCCCGCGGTCGCGAGCACGATCATGCGATGGCGGCGCGCCGCGTCTTCCGCGGCGAAGCGGGCCTGACGGACGAACCGCTCGACGGCTTCGTCATCACGTTCCAGGAGGATGCGACCGGTGGTGACAACCTCCCACGCGAGGGGCGCGTTCGCGGTCGCCAGATCGATGACGTCGACCTCGACGCCTGCAGCGCTCGCGACGCGATCGGCGAGCGCGAACCGATCGTTTCCGAGGACCGGGCTGCACAGGACGGCGAGATCGACGTCGGAGCCCTCGTGCGCGGCGCCTCGCGCTCGAGAGCCGAAGAGCCAGACCGCGTGCAGCGCTCGCCCGACCAGCTCGGGCGCGGCCGTGAGGGCGTCGACGGCGCGCCGCACCGGATCCATGGGCGGAGCGTAACACGCCGCGCCGCCGCCCTGCCCCCAGCCCGCGATCGCTGCGGCAGCACCCCGTCTCTCGTCTGACCGGCGGCCTCCGCCGGACGTATGACTACGGTTCGACGATCGGGCGCGCCGGTTCGGTTTCGTTTCGCGGTCTCTCGCGTGCGCGCCCTATCTCCGGCCGCCTCGCCTTCGCGGCGTCTGCCGAGAGACGGGGCGCTGCCTCCGCTCTTCGCTTGTCGTTCTCCGTTTCCTGGGGCGGTCGGGAGGAGACCGAACGGGTCTTGCGCTCGGGGCGCGAGGTGACGCTCGGCGGGAGATGGGGCAGCGTCCGGGGGCGATGAGCGAGCAGAATCCGTATGCGCCGCCGGCTGCGGCGGGGGCTGTCGTGGCGTCGCCGGTGGACGAGCGGGTGGTGGGCGACTTGGTGGAGCGGCACGCGATCGCCGGGAGGGTGCCGATCGCGCAGTGGGATCTCGCGTTTCACAGCGAGCGCCTGGTGGCGACGCGCGGGGACGGGCTGCGGCTCGCCTTCTCGCGCGAGGAGCTCGCGAAGAACACCGATCTGCTGCTCGGGTTGGTGCTGCGCGCGCTGGTGATCCGCGAGCCCGCGAAGGGGTCGATCACGTTGACGCCGCCGGTGACGGCGGCGCTGCGGCGGTTCCTCGATCCGGTGTTGCGCGATCACATCGCGGCGGCGCTGAAGCGAAGGCTGCGGCTGTCTTTGCCCATCGGCGCGCTGGTCGTGCTGACGTCGCTGCCGGCGCTCGGGCTGCCGCTCGACATCGGCGGGCTGATCTTCGGCGGCGGCTTGATCGCGATGGCGCTCGTCTCGAAGCTGTGGACGCACCGCGCGCTCTTCCTCGTCGACGCGGCGCTGTGGCTGGTGCTCGCGACCAACAACGCGCTGCGCCTCGCGGGCGGGCAGTCGCCGGCGTTGTACGGCACGTTCGCCGCGCTAGGGGTGCTGTTCGCGATCGGATCGGCGCGGATCTTCGGCTTCTACGGACAGCCGCCGGCACGCTGAGTGCCGCGCGCGCTCGAGGGCGCTGCGTTCGTCAACGCCTGCGCAGGAGCGAAAGCGCGACGAGCGCGAGCCACAGCGGCGTCGTCGACGACGCGCCATAGGCACAAGCTCCGTCAGCCTGATCGGCGTTGGCCTTGCCGGTGCTGTTCGGATCGGTGCACATCCTGCCGTCGAGGCACCTCCGATCCTTTGCGCATTCGGCGTCGGTCGCGCACGCGCCGTAGCACTTGCCGTCCGAGGGGTTACAGGCGTACGGCCAGCAGCTCGTCGTCGTCCCGTCGGCAGCGATCGAGATGGCCCCGTCGGCGCTGCAGCTCCTCGACGTGACGCGGCAACCGCCCCCGACGCACTTGTTTCCCGCGGAGCAGTCGGCGTCGGACGAGCAGGTGCTCGCGCACTTGTCGCCGCTGCACGCGTACGGCGCGCACGTGGTCCCGGCGCTCTCGGTGCAGCTGCCGGTCGCGCAGGTGGGCGCCGGCTTGAACACGCCTCCCGAGCACGACGTCGTCTTCGCGCACTCGGTCGCGCAGCACACCCCGTCGACGCAGAAGCCCGAAGCGCACTCCGTCGCGGCGCTACACGCGTCGCCCTTAGCCGCGCCGCCATCGACCCCCGCGTCCGCCCGCACGTTCGCCGGCGCCGCGAACGTGAGCGCGACTGCCGCCAACACCCCGATCACTCGCGAACGCATCCGGCCATGCTACCGCACTCGCACGCATCGCCCTGCGTCTCGTCCCGAGCGCCCTCGAAACGGAGAACGGCACACGCGCAAGAGCGGAGGCGGCACGGGGTGGCTCGGCGGACGCCGTGAAGGCAAGGCGGCCGCAGACAGGGCGCGCACGCGAGAGGCCGCCGGTCCGACGAGGCAGCTCGTGCCGACCGCAGCGATCGCGGGCTGGGCGGAGTGCCGTCAGCGTCGAGCGGCCAGCACCGCGAGCGACGCGACGCACCCAGCTCGCCGCAGTGCACGTGCCGAAAGTCCTCCCGACCAGGGGGAATCGGTAGCAGGACCGCGAAGTGCGATTGAGTGGGGTGCTTCCTCGCGTCTGCTCTCGTCTCCCCCCAAGCGCCCCGAAACGGAGAACGGCACGCGCAAGAGCGGAGGCGGCACGGGGTGGCTCGGCGGACGCCGTGAAGGCGAGGCGGCCGGAGACAGGGCGCGCACGCGAGAGGCCGCCGGTCCGACGAGGCAGCTCGTGCCGACCGCGGCGATCGCGGGCCGGGCGGAGTGCCGTCAGCGTCGAGCGGCCAGCACCGCGAGCGACGCGACGCAGAGCGCTGCTGCCACCGCGTGGCCGCGCAGCGTGTCGCGCACGACCGCCCGCGCCATGAACGCGTCCCCGCGCTGCGCCAGCGGCACCTTCGCCGCCGCGCGGTACGTCTCGTCGTTCACCCGACGCACCCAGAGCTCGTCGCCGATGCCGAAGTCGAGCATCGCGGCGCCGTCCGGGACCCTCGGCGCCGGCACCCAGTCGGGGCCGCGCGTCGCGCGCGCGAGCACCCGCGCCGCGTTCACGTCGAGGAGCACGAGCCCCACCGTCACGACCAGCGCGAAGACGGCGACGTCGACCGGCAAGAGCGCGAACCAGGGCACGAGGCGGTTCAGCGGGATGAACATCGCCGCGAGGGCGAGCGACGTCACCGCGGCGCGCACGACGCGGCGGCGCTGCGAGCCGCCCGCGATGGTCGCGCGCCGCGCTTGCACGCGCGCTGCGCTGATGGCGACGGATACGACCGCCGGTACGAACGGGATCGCGAACACCGCGCCGCCGAGCGTCGCCACGACGAGCAGCCCGAGGGTGCCGAAGTGGAGCGGGTCGCGCGTCTGGAACAGCTGCGAGTAGACCACCAGCAGCGCGCCGTTGAACGCGCCGGCGGCCATCGTGGAGAGGGCGCCGCGCATCATCGCCTCGCGCGGTGTCGTCGTCGCGCGCGAGAGGACCCACCCGAGGAGCGTCGCGCTGATCGCCGTCGCCACGCCGAACGTCGCGACCGGCTCCCACGTCCAGTACGGCCACGTCGGGAGCGGCCGCGCGAACAGCCACCCGAACAGCGCGCCGCCGAGCGCGCCGATCGCCGCGCACGAGGCGATCAGCTCCCCGCGCGCCGGGTGGGACGCCAGTTGTGGGGCCATGTGGGGCGAACGTTGCTCCATCGCGGCCGATTCCGCGACGCGTCAGGGGCGCAAGAGGACGTACAACGCGCCTTCGCCGCCGTCGTCTCCGTGCGCGGTGGCGAACGCGGCGACGTGCTGCGACGCGCGACCCTGCGACAGCCACGCCCCGATCTCGCCGCGCAGGACGCCCGAGCCTGCGGGGCTGTGCTCGCCGCGGCCGTGGATCACCAGCACCACGCGGTCGCGTCGCGCGCGCTTCTCCTTGAGGAACCTCTCGAGCGCGTCGCGCGCGTCGCCGGCGGTCTTGCCGTGGAGGTCGAGGCGGGCGTCGATGGGGAACTCGCCGCGTCGCAAGCGACGATACGTCCCGTCGGCCAGGTCGACGCGACGGCCCTCCAGGCGCTGGCCGTCGTCGGTGACCTCGAAGCGCGCGCCGCCCTCGACGAGGTTCATCAGGTGGTCGCGGGCCTCGGCGTCGGGGTCGTGCGCCGGCGCCGCCTTCGCCTCGCGCGGGGGGAGCTTCGGCGCGGTGCCGACGCGGCCACGCTGGTCCTGGCCGATCGGCTGCACGCCCGACATGAGCCGTCGGAAGAAGAACTCGTCGTCGTGCGAGCGGTCGAGGGCGGCGAGCTCGTCGCGCTCCTGTTTGGTGAGCGTGCTCTGGCGCGCGATCGGCGGCGTCGGGGCAGGCGGCGGCGGCTTCTTCTTCTGCGCCTTCGCCTCGGCGGCCTTGCGCGCCTCCTCGGCCTTCTTCTTCTGCTCCTCTTCCTTCTGCTTCTTGGCCAGCTCCTTGAGCTGCCCCTCGAACGGACGGAACTTCGGCGGGCCCTTCTCCTTGGGCGCCGGCTCCTTCTTCTTCATCCCTGCTCCTCGCGGCGGTTTCGCATCGCCCGCATGGCGATGCGCACCCCTTGGATGCCGGCGAGCACCCCGTCCTCGTACTGCCAGTCGGTGTCGTTCAGCTCGGGGAAATCGTGCGGGTTGCGGATGTCCTCGGCGGTCAGGTTGGGGAGCAGGCGGCGGGCGAGGTCGATGACCTTCCTGGCCTGGACCTCCTCCATCGCGCCCAGCTCCCGATCGATCGTCTCCCAGAGCTCGGTCTCGTTCGGCTTCACGCGCCCACTATCTCACGGGAGCGGGACCGCGCGCACGTTGCCGAGGATCAGCGGATCCATGTTCTCGGTCTCGCCGCGCATACGGAAGAAGTTGAGCGCCTGACCGCTCACGAGCCGCGGCCAGAAGCCGGCGAACCCGTCCTGCTTCACGGTGCCGCGCGTGAACTTCGCGCCGGCCCCGCCCGGCCCCTTCGCCCAGCGCAGCGCGCCGGCGGTGGAGTCCTGATAGACGAGCTTCAGGTTCGCGCCGTCGAGCACGAGGTGCGCGTTCTCGCCGATGACGTGCTGGCCGTCCTTGAACGCGGTGGCCGCGCTGCCGTCGACGCTCGTTCCGTCGTCGATGACGATCGCCGCCGCCGCCTTGGTCACGTCGCCGCCCGGCACGAACTTGTAGAGCAGCCACTCCTTGATGCCGTCGGCGTAGACCACGTGCCAGTTGCCGGTCGGGTCGATGGCGAGGCTCGCGCCGATGCCGCGATCGCCGGTGGTCTTGTTCTTGGTGACGTCGCCCGTCCAGCCGTCGAGCGGCGCGGTGGTCGGCGTGGTCGTCCACTTGCCGCCCTTGTTGGAGCTCGCGCGGATGTTGCCGTGCACGCGGTCGTAGAAGACCACGCCGAGCTCGCCGCTCGCCGTCGCCGAGAGCGAGATGCCGCTGCCGATCGCGTTCACGTAGATGCCGAGCGTGCCGCGCGTCTTCTGGCAGCCGACGACGCCGTCCTTGTTCTTCACGCACGCCTCGCCGTCGCCGCACGCGGGCGAGCAGCCGCCGGCGGTGGCGGTGCAGACCGGCTCGAGGCCGACGTCGCCCACGAGGCACTTCTGGCCGGAGGCGCAGACGTCGGGGATGCACGGCGACTTCTCCTCGACCGCGACGTCCTCGAGCACCCAGTCGCCCTCGGCCGAGGGCGCCTCGGTCTGCGCCTTGGCGACGCGCACCTTGGCCTTGGCGTACCCGCCGCTGCCCGCCTCCATCGTCTGGAACGCGATCACCGGCTTGCCGTTGGCGAGCGTCATCGAGTTGAACTTGCCGGCCCAGCCCTTGGCCACCGTCTGCACGGTGTGCGTCGCCCAGTCCTTGCCGTCGCCGCGGGCGACCTTGAGGGCGCTGTTGGTGCGATCGAAGTAGGCGACGATCGGGTTGCCCGTCGAGTCGAGCACCATCGCGGTGAACTGGCCGACGTCGTCGCCCGGATCGGTGACGCCGCCGCGGAAGCCGCAGCTGTTCTTGATCAGCTCGCTGCCCTCGGCGAGCTTGGGCACGCCGTCGACGGTCTGCCAGGCGACCGCGCCCTTCTCCTTGTCGAACTTGCCGATCACGAGGTCGGCGTGGAAGTCGTCGGAGCTGCCGCCCGACGGATCGCCCTCGTAGTAGCCGGCGACCCAGATGGTGCCGTCCTTGCCCTCGGCGACGCTGGTGTGCGAGCCGATCACGTAGGGGACGAGATCGGGCTTGCCGTTGCACTCCGACTTGGTGCCGCCGCCCTCTTCGTCGCCGCTCGCGCAGGTGCAGCCGCTGGCGCCGCTCGCCGCGACGATCATCGAGGCCATCGCGACCTCGCGCGCGCGCGTCATACGGCGGCGGCGGCGCTCGACGATGGCGCCGAGCATCGCCAGGGCGCCGAAGGTGGCGAGCGCGGTGGTCGAACCGCTGCTCTCGCCCTTGGGGATGGTGCAGCCGCAGCCGCTGCCGCCGGGCACGGTGGCGTCGGCGCGCCCGCGGATCAGCGGCGCGCTGGTGCTCGCCACGTTGCCCGCCTCGTCGGTCGCGCGCACCTCGATGTTCGTCGCCTCGACGGGGACGCTCACCACGCGCGTGGAGACGACCTTGGTGCCCTGCTTCGCGTCGACGAGCGGGACCGGGACCCACTGGCCGCCGTCGATGCGCGCGTCGACCTTCAGATCGGCGCCGCGGCTGACGATGTCGGTCGCGACGATCTGCACCGCGCCCGGCACGTCGGTCTTCAGCAGCACGCGGGGCTGCAGCACGTCGATGAGGACCGGCAGGACGACCGGCTCGCCCTCGCTCTCGGCCACGCCCGCGACGCGGGAGACGACCGAGATGGTGTGCTTGCCCTGCAGGAGGAAGAACGGCGAGGTGACGGTGAAGTCGCGCTCGGGGAAGAACGTCGTGTAGGGGCCGTTGTCGACCTTGTACGCGTACTCGACCTTGCGGGTGCCGTTGTCGAGATCGGACGTGGCGTGCACGTCGAAGCGCGGGGGCGCGTCGCCCACGGTCTCGAGGACGAAGTTCTTCGGATCGATGAACGTCTTGACGACCTGCGCGGTGGTCTTGGTCGTCGGGATCGCCGCCGACGTGGTCTCGAGGTACGCGAAGATGCCGAGCCAGCGCTGATCGTCCTTGTCGATCTTGCGGATGCCGCCCTCGGGGATGGTCAGCTTGAGGCCGTAGCTCGCGAGCGCGGAGTCGACCTTGAACGGCTTGATGCTGGAGAAGGTCGACGCGGGGATGAGGCCGCCGATCGATTCGACCAGCTTGCCGACCGCGGCCTCCTTCTCGAGCAGCAGCGTGTTGTTGCTGATGCGCGGGTTGGTGAACTGCAGCGGCGTCTTGGGCGCGAACTTGAGGCCGATGCCGTCCTTGCCGGACTCGAGGTTGATCGGCACGCCGATGTCGATGCGGCCGGTGAACAGGCGCACGAACCGCTCGTGCGACCACATGTAGAAGTCGAGATCGGTGTTCTGCAGCTTGAGGTTCAAGAGCGGCGAGGTGAAGTCGGGCGTGTTGTTGCCGATGGTGATGTTCGGCGCCTGCTGCGGCCGGATGGCCAGCGCCATCGCCGGCGAGGTGTCGCCCGGGTTGAACTTGTCGGACAGGCCCTTGATCGAGGGCAGCAGCAGCGAGAAGAGGCCGGCGTTGAGCTGCGAGATCTGCTCGCTCGAGATGCCGATGCAGAACGCGCCCGAGTTGTAGGCGCCGGCGGCGGCGTGGTTGAGGTACGCCTCGGACATGCCGATGCCGAGGTGCGGCTTGACCGGAGCCGTCCAGTCGGGGACCTCGTTGGCGAGCAGCACGTCGGGCAGCTGCAGGCCGCTCGGGAGCGGGTAGTCGCCCTTGGGCACGCAGAGGCTCTGCTCGACGGGCTGCGCGCCGCCGAGCATGCCGAGGGTGATGCCGTTGACGGCCGCGCCGGTGCCGGGCGCGGGCTTCATGTCGCCGCCGCTGGCGAGCATGAAATCGAGGCCGCCGCTCGTACCCGGCGACATCGAGGCGAGGAGGCCGGAGAGATCGAAGCGCGACTCCATGCCGAGGAGCATGGGCACGCACTCGCCGTCGCTCTTGTCTTCGTAGCGGCAGGTTCCGCCCTTGTTGAAGGTGCCGGTCGGGCACTGCTCGGTGCCGTCGGGCAGCTTCTGTGCCTTCATGCAGGTCGCCTCGGCGAGCGGCTTGACCAGCGACCCGCCGAGCTGACCGACGATCTGGTCGGCGATCATGCCCTTGAACCAGCCGGCGAACGTGTCGTTGATGCCGCTGCCGCAGAAGTTGAACCCGGACTTCACCTGGTCCTTGTTGAAGGTGAACTGGGCGGGGTCGATGAAGATCTTGGTGTAGCCGGCGCGCACCGTGTGCTTGGCGTCATCGGGGATGTTCTGCAGCAGGATGACCGCGTCCATGTCCACGTCGAGGAACTCGACGGGGTTGCACTTGCCGTCCTTGCCGAGGGTCGCCTCGACGTTGCCGACGACGCTGATGTCGATCGGCAGCCGCTGCAGGCGGATGGGGATGCGCGCGTGCAGGGTGAGCTTGTTCGGCGACTCCGCCTTGAGCGTGACGCCGGAGATCTTCGCGATGTTGATCTCGACGATGCACTTGGGCGGCGTGGCGCCGGGCATCGGGCCCGTGGAGCAGACCGAGTAGTTGATCGTCGGCCAGCCGAACGGCGGGACCTTGTAGGAGCCGTTCGACTTGGGGATCTCGAAGGTCATGATGCCGCCCTTCAAGGACGTGCCGCCGCCCTCGAGGACCTTCTGGATGACCGTCGGGAGGTTGGTTTGTAGGAAGTCGAGCCCGGAGCGCGTGACGCGCACGCCCGCGGCGTTCTCGACCCGCTTGTCCTTCGCGAAGCCGCCGGGGATCACGCTCGACCCGCCGCAGCTGCTGCCGCAGCCGCCGCCGCCGCACGCGTTGGCCGCTGCGAGGAAGCCGATCACGAACGCGGTGTTCTTGAGGGCGTACGAGAGATCGGCCCCGAGCCACGAAGAGAAGCGAGACATGACAAACCTCCTGAGCGGCCGGACCCGGAAGCTGCGCGGCCGTTCGGCCGGCACTCGCGAAGAACCGACAAGGTCGCGAAATCCTACGGCTCGGGTGGGGGGGCGTTCAAGGAAGGCGGACCGTCTTCCTGCACCGGACGGACGATTTCACGCGAAGCCGACTCCGCGGCGATGTAGGTGCGACGACGCACGGCGCCCTCCGTCGGACTCGGCGCACATCGGCGCGAGCGGGTGACTCCCCGGGAGACGCGCAAAAACGAAGGCGCCGGAGCCCTCGAGGGAGCCCCGGCGCCTGCAGGGTCGGATCGAGCCGGGACGGCGATCAGCCGCCGTCGGCCGCGTCGCTCGAACCGCCGGTGTCGCCGCCGCCGGTGTCGGTGCCGGCGTCGGCGGGCGCCGAGGTGGTGATGGTCACGCCGTAGGCGCCGAAGGTCGCCGACAGCTGGAACGCGTTCTTGCAGCCGGTGCCGCCGAGGCAGGTGGTGCCGATCTCGGGGACCTTGCCGTCGGGGCCGCGCTTGCAGACCTTGCCCTCGGTCTTCGTCGAGTCGTTGACGAGGATCGCGCAGAGCGACTGGCAGCCCGCGCTCTTGACCGGGACGCGGTCGGCGTCTTCGGCGGTGATCTTCGCGATGATCGCGCCGCCGGTCGTCCAGCCGAGCGAGTCGCCGTCGCACCAGTACTTCTTCTCGTACTTGCCGACGCAGGAGCCGTCCATCTTGACGCTCTTCAGCATGGCCTCGCGCAGGGGGAGGATGATGGGCACGCCGCTCGAGTCGAAGATGGGGACGTTGATCAGCGCCATCTTCGGCGTGGTGAAGGCGCCGTCGGTCTCGGTGTAGGTCGTGGTGACCGGGCGGAGATCGACCGGATCCTTCGGGCCGACGAAGCCGGGGCAGATGCCCTCGACCTTCGACGCGTCGACCGACTCCTCGAGGAACGCGAAGGTGGTGTCGTCGGTCGAGCCGCGCGAGCCGCCGGTGCGCAGCGTCTTGGCCGCGGTGTCGACCTGCATCAGCCAGGTGAACGACTCGCTGCCCGAGTTGGCGCAGCGCGCGTTGACGTTGGGGTCGACCGCGATGGCCGCGAGGTTCATCAGCGAGGAGGGCGCCCAGAGGCGGATGCGGCCCATGCGGAAGTTCTTGGTCGGGCCCGTCTGCTCGGTGCGGTACATGCACGCGTTGTTGGGGCACGTCCCGACCTTGTCGGTCGACGAGCAGGCCGGCGCGCCGCCGCCCTCGGGGCCGCACGCGATCGGCGGGTTCTCGATGTCGGTCGGCTCGTCGCAGACGCCTCCGCCGCCGCCGGTGTCCTTCGCGGGGGCCGGGCTCCCGCCTTCATCTTCGCTGCAGCCGGCCCACGAGAACGCGCCGATGCCGCAGACCAACCCGAGCGCGATCACCAACGAAATGCGTGACTTCATGCCGATTCTCCCTCCAAGCCGGACCAAGGACACTGGACCGTAGCATGACGAAGGAGCACCGGGCGAGCCGGGCGCGGTCTCGGAGGCCGGGGCCGCCGGCGCTGTTCAACGAAGGAACGTCAGCGCGTCGAGCTCGTGCTCCACGTGCACGAGCGCCTTGAAGGCGCCGAGGCGGTCGCGGAGGTTCTGGCCGGTCATCGTCAGCAGGCGGTTCGGGCCCACGTCCTCGACGCAGAACGAGGCGAGGGCGCTGCCGGCGACGATCGCCCGGCGGAACGCGGCCCGATCGACGCTGCCGCCCACGGCGTCGACGTGGGCGAGGTAGCCGAGGAACCCGCCGGCGAAGGTGTCGCCCGCGCCGGTCGGATCGAGGACGTCTTCGAGCGGGTAGGCGGGCGCGAAGAAGGTGCCCTCGGGATCGAAGAGGAGCGCGCCGAACTCGCCGCGCTTCACCACGAGGTGCTTGGGGCCCATCTTGCGGATGTTCGCCGCCGCGCGCGAGACGTTGTGGTGATCGCCGAGCTGGCGCGCCTCTTCGTCGTTGATGACGAGGACGTCGACGCGCTCGAGGAGCTTCTTCAGGGTGGCCGGCTCGCCGGTGATCCAGAAGTTCATCGTGTCGGCCACGACCAGGCGCGGCTTCTCGACCTGCTCGAGGACCTCGAGCTGCAGCGCCGGGTGGATGTTGCCGAGCAGCACGAACGGCGCGCGGCGGGCGGCCCCAGGGATCTTCGGGCGGAAGTCGGCGAACACGTTGAGCTGCGTGTCGAGGGTGACGCGCGTCGACAGCGTGGCGTCGTAGCGGCCGGCCCAGCGGAAGGACTTGCCCTTCGCGCGCTCGACGCCCTCGGTGCGCACGCCGTGCCGGCGCATGGTGTCGAGCTGCGACTCCGGGAAGTCTTCGCCGATGACCGCGACCAGATCGATCGGCGTGAACAGCGAGGCAGCGAGCGCCGCGTAGGAGGCGGAGCCGCCCCAGACGTTGTCGTGCTTGCCGGTGGGGAGCTCGAGGTCGTCGAAGGCGACCGACCCGACGATGAGGAGGCGGGACATGCGGGGCGGCGTCTTCATGGAGCCGGCGCGGGGCGTCAAATGGGGACGTCTCGGACCGATGAGGCGGGCTGGACGTGGTCCGAAGGTCGAAGGTCGAAGCCGGGCCTCAGCCGAGCAGAATCCGATACCGCTCCCGCACGTCCGCCGTGATCAGCGAGGGGTCGGTCATCACCGCGTGGCGGAGCGCCCCGTGGGCGATGGATTTCGTCGGATCGGGGAGGCGCGGCGCGACGGCCTCGATGGTGGCGCGCGCGTTCTTGACGTTCGCCTTCAGGACCGCGACGACCGCCTCGACGCTCACGTCCTCGTGCTCGCCGTGCCAGCAGTCGTAGTCGGTCGCCAGGGCGAGGGTGGCGAAGGGCAGCTCGGCCTCGCGCGCGAGCTTCGCCTCGGTCGCGTTGGTCATGCCGATGACCGACACGCCCCACGAGCGGTAGAGGAGCGACTCGGCGCGCGTCGAGAACTGCGGGCCCTCGATGCACACGTAGGTGCCGCCGCGGTGGACCTTCACGCCGGTGGTCTCGGCGGCGTCGGCGAGGGATGCGGCGAGGTCGCTGCAGATCGGCTCGGCGAACGGCACGTGTGCGACCGGCGCGCCCGCGTCGGTGACCCCGTCGAACGAGAAGAACGTGGAGGCGCGGCGCTTGGTGAGATCGATGAACTGATCGACCACCACGAAGTCGCCGGGCGCGATCTCCTCCTTCATCGAACCGACCGCGCTCACCGCGACGAGGTGCGTCGCGCCGAGCATCTTCATCGCCGCGACGTTCGCGCGGTAGTTGAGCGCGCTCGGCGACACGCGGTGCCCGCGCCCGTGGCGCGGCAGGAAGAGCAGCTCGACGCCGTCGAGCGAGCCGCGGACGACGACGTCCGAAGGGGCGCCCCATGGCGTCTCGACGCGCTCCGCGCGCACGTCGTGCAAGCCTTCGATGTCGTAGAGCCCGGAGCCGCCGATCACGCCGAGAACGGTCATGCGGCGCCAATACCGCGGACGCGGCGCCGGGTCACCTCGTGCGCCCGATCCACGGCACGTCGGCCACGCCGGCGAGGTGGTTCTCGCGCCGTGCGAGCGTGAACAGCAGATCGCTCAGGCGATTGAGGTAGATGATCAGCGGCCGACGCACCGGCTCCTGATCGGCGAGCGCGACCAGCAGCCGCTCGGCGCGGCGCGCGACGCAGCGGGCGAGGTGCAGGTCGGCCGCGGCGGGCGTGCCGCCGGGGAGGACGAACGACTTGAGCGGGGACAGGCCCTCCTCGGCCGCGTCGATCTCCCGCTCCAGACGCGCGCCGTCCTCATCCGACAGGAGCGGCATCTTCAGCGACTCTTCCTTGCCCGCCACGGTGGCGAGCTCGGCCCCGAGCGTGAACAGATCGGACTGGATGCGGGCGAGCACATCGTCGAAGTCGGCGGTTTTTCCGAGCGAGGCGCGCGCGCGGCCGATCGCGGCGTTGGCCTCGTCGACCGTGCCGTAGGCTTCGACCCGCAGGGCGCCCTTCTTGACGCGTGCTCCGCCGAAGAGTCCCGTGGTGCCGTCGTCGCCGGTGCGCGTGTAGATCTTCATCGCAAGGGTCCTAACAGGTCCAGGTCGAAGGTCGAAGGTCGAAGGTCGAGTGAAGTCGTCTGCTGCAAGGATGCAAGAGATCGCCGACGCGGTTCGCGCTCGGCACGGCGTCGATCCGCTGGGCAGCGCCACGCTCCGCGCGCGCTTCGAGCAGGCGCTGGCCGAGATCCCCGAGCCGGTCGAGGCGGCGGGCGATCCGGCGCGCGTCGCGTGGCTCGACGCGATCGCCGGGCGGCTGCGCGTCGGCGAGACGCGCTTCTACCGCGACGGACCGCAGCTCGAGGCGCTCGCGCGCGCGGTGCTCGATCGCGCGCTCGGCGCGGGGCGCTGCCGCGTGTTGTCGGCCGGGTGCTCGACCGGCGAGGAGGCGTTCACCGTCGCGATGATGCTCGCGGACCTCGCGCCGAAGGACGCGGAGTGGGACGTCAGCGGCATCGACGTGCGCGCGGCGAGCATCGAGCACGCGCGCCGCGCGCGCTATCCGGCGAGCACGAGCGCGTCGCTGCCGCCGCGCCTCCGCCGCTTCCTGGTCGATCGCGGAGACTCGGTCGAGATCGCGCCGGCCGTCGCGCGTCGCGTGCGCTTCAACCTCGGTGATCTGCTGACCACGCCGGTGGTCGGGCCCTACGACGCCATCCTCTGCCGCAACGTGCTCATCTACCTCGAGGAGGAGGCGGCGGTGCGGGTCGTGGCGCGGCTCGCGCGCGCGCTGACCCGCGAGGGCGCGCTCCTCGTCGCGCGCGCGGAGGTCCCCATCGTGCGGCGCGTGCCCGGTCTCGTGGCGACCACTCCGTCGACGGACGTCGTGCTGTTCCAGCAGGCGGCGATGGGCCTGCCGTCGTCGGCCAAGATGCGCGCGGTGCCGGTGATGAACGAGGAGCCCTCGCCGCCGTCGCGCGTGCGCCTGGTGGTGCGCCCGGGCGATCGCGCGGCGGACATCGCGGCGCGCGGGCAGGCGCTGTTCGGCCGCGGCGCCGCGATCGTCGAGATCACCATCGTGGGCCGCTGGGACGACGCGCGCGCGGCGGAGACCGCGCCCGCGTTGCGACGGCTCGCGGCGGCCGCGCGCGCGCTCGGCGGTCGTCTGCAGCCGAGCGACGACGCGACCGCGCGCGTGCTCGCCGCGCTCTGATCGGCGCCAGTCATGTCACGCCCACGGGACGTCACGACGTGACGTCGCGCAATGCGTCGTCTCACTCAAACGCACAACATCCGGTGACAATCGCAGAGACCGCTCGTTCGGTACGGTCGTGCAAAGGTGAAATTTTCCCTTTCATCCGGTCTGACTACCACTCGCCACATGCGCCATGGGCACGCTTTTTTTGTTGAGATCGGCGCTTTGCCGCGGCCGCTTCGTTTCTGAAATCCGGCCGCCCTCGCTCGAAGACTACCGTGTGTGTAGATGTGAATCGCCATTGTTGTTGGTGCATTTCGTCGTTTGCCAGCTAGCTTGTCGCCCCGTTCGCGGGCTCCCTCTCGGCATGGTGCGTGAGGTCGACGCGCGACGAACACGACGTAGGTCCAGCCATGCTTCGCCGCCTCGCGCCGCTCACTCTCCTTGTGTTCCTCTTGCCGCTCGCGTGCAGCGGCGATGACGACGGTTCGCCGTCCACCACCGAAACCGATTCCGGCGTCGCGGAGACGAGCGCGTCGGACACCGCGCTCGACAGCTCGACCCCCGAGGTCGGCGACGACGCGAGCGATTCGACGGTCGACACCGCGACCGAGGAGACGTCGTCCGACGCCGCTCTCGAGACCTCGACCGAGGACGCCCCGTCCGACACGTCCGACGCCGCCAGCGAGGGCGGCTCGATCAGCTGCAAGTCCGGCACGGTCGAAGAGGGCGAGTGCGGCAAGTGCGGCAAGCACTCGCGCCTGTGCGAGGGCAGCGTATGGCTCGACTGGGGCGGCTGCTTCGGCGAGACCGGCAGCTGCGTGCCCGGCGTCAAGCGCGACGTCGCCTGCGGCCGCTGCGGCACGCGCAAGCAGACCTGCAGCACGACCTGCGAGTGGAGCTCCGAGGCGTGCACGGGCGAAGGCGCCTGCGTCGCCGGTTCGACGGAGACCCAGTACGGCACCTGTCTCGATTCGATGAAGGTGAAGACGCGCACGTGCAGCGACACGTGCACGTGGGGCACCTGGAGCGAGTGCTCGTGAGCCGCGCTGCTCAACTCATGAGGAAGACGACGATGAATACGAAGACGATCGCCACCAGCCTTGCCCTCATCTGCGCGGCCTCCTTCCTCGCCTGTGCCCAGGCCGACGAGAAGGACCCCGAGCCCACCGAGCCGGTCGAGACGACCTACGACTCCGGCCCGGCCGACACCTTCACGCCCGACAGCGCCGACGCCTCGGTCGACACCGCCGAGGCGGCGGTCGATGCGGCGTGGCTCTGCACCTATCCGGTGACCGAGACCAAGGCGTGCGGCGCCTGCGGCACGCAATCGCGCTTCTGCCTGCCGAGCAACCAGTGGACCGGCTGGACCGACTGCGCCGGCGAGAAGGCCGACACCGAGTGCAAGGTCGGCGAGAAGCGGACGAGCGACTGCGGCAACTGCGGCAAGGCCACCGACTTCTGCGACACCGCTACGTGCACGTGGGTCGCCGGCCTCTGCACCGGCGAGGGCGACTGCGCGCCCGGTGACGAGGAGACCACGACCGCCTCGTGCGCCGATCCGACGCAGCTCCGCACGCGCACCTGCAGCGACAGCTGCAAGTGGTCGTCGTTCTCGGCGTGCGCGGCGCCGAAGGGGTGGCTGCCCATGGAGTCGCTGCCCCTCGGTGGTCGCGCGTTCCACACCGCCGTGTGGACAGGCAGCCGGATGCTGATCTGGGGCGGTGCCAGCGCGAGCACCACGTACAAGAACGACGGCGCGAGCTACGACCTGGTCACCAACAAGTGGACCACGATCGCGGCGTCGCCGCTCTCGGCGCGCCGGCAGCAAGCGGGCGTGTGGACCGGCTCGAAGCTGTTCATCTGGGGCGGCTACAACGGGAGCGCGATCAAAGGCGGCGCCCTCTACGATCCAGCGACCAACGCTTGGACGGCGATCCCCGACGGCCCGCTCTCCGCGCGCCACTCTGCCGTCGCGGTGTACTCGCCGGCGACCAAGGAGGTCATCGTCTGGGGCGGCTGCACGACCGGCTACTGCACAGGCGTTGCCAGCGACGGCGCCGCCTACAACGTCGAGACCAACACGTGGGCGACGATCAGCGCTTCGCCGCTCGCCGCGCGCACCGACGCCGCGTACGGGATGATCAAGGGCGAGCTCGTGATCTGGGGCGGCCGCAACGGCAGCTCCGCGATGCAGACGGACGGAGCGCGCCTCGACCCGGTCAGCGGCGCATGGACGAAGTTCTCCGCGCCGGCCGCGACGACGCTCGACGGCCGCTACGACGAGGCGTTCCTCGTCGCGAACGACTCGCTGTTCATCTGGGGCGGTCGCTCCACCAGCGACGAGGAGAGCGCCAAGGCCAACGGCGCGATCTACGCGCCGATGGTCGGTTTCACGCCGATCGCCGCCGTCCCCGAGTCGATCTTCGCGCCGAGCGCCAAGCGCTTCAACGTCACCGCCTGGTTCGGCGGCGGCAAGCTGTACCTGTTCAGCGGCATCCCCTCGACCGCGTCCGACGTCCCCAAGGAGGGATTCGTCTCGTACGACCCGGCGACGGACACGTGGAAGGCCGAGAGCGTCACCGGTGTGCCGGGCAACCGCTCGCGCGGCACCGCGGTGTGGACCGGCAAGGAGGCGCTCATCCTCGGCGGCCTCAACGGGAACACTTCGGGCACGTATTACAGCACCGGCGCGATCTATCGCCCGTGATGAAGGAGAAGACCGAACGATGAACGCTCGATCCCTATTCGTCGCGGCGAGCTTCGTGCTCTCGCTCGCGGCCTGTACCAACGACGACACCGGCCAGGCAGCCCCCGCCGATGCGGGCGCCGACTCGGCCACGGACGCGACCTCGTGCGCGACCGGCAAGACGCGCTGCGGAGACACGTGCGTCGACACCGACGGCGACAGCAAGAACTGCGGCGCCTGCGGGAAGACCTGCGCCACCGGCGAGGTCTGCTCCGCCGGTCGCTGCTCGGTCGCATGCCCCGCGGGGCAGGCGGAGTGCGGCGGCAAGTGCGTGACCGTGGAGACCGACCGCGCCAACTGCGGCGCGTGCGGCAAGGCCTGCGCCGACGGCGAGGTGTGCAGCGCGGGCACCTGCGCGCTCTCGTGCGCGGCGGGCCTCACGACCTGCAGCGCCTCGGGCGGCGACGGCGGCTCCACCGCGACCTGCGCCAACACCAAGAGCGATCGCGACAACTGCGGCACGTGCGGCAAGGCGTGCGCGGCCGGCGAGCTGTGCGCCGGCGGCGCCTGCGCGGTCACCTGCGGCACCGGCCTCACCGAGTGCTCGGGCGCGTGCCGCGACATCGCGGTCGATCCGAACAACTGCGGCGCGTGCGGCACCAAGTGCGCCGCCGGCCAGGTCTGCAGCGCGGGCACCTGCGCCTCGAGCTGCGGCGCGACGTTGACCGCGTGCGGCACGTCGTGTCGTGACCTCACGAGCGACAACAACAACTGCGGCACCTGCACCAACAAGTGCGCGGCCGGCGAGGTCTGCTCCGACGGCACCTGCCGCGTCTCGTGCGGCGCGGGCCTCAAGCAGTGCGGCGGCGTCTGCCGCGACGTGCGCTTCGATCGCGATCACTGCGGCGCGTGCGGCAACGCCTGCGCCACTGGTCAGGTCTGCAGCGGCGGCACGTGCACCACGTCGTGCGGCACCCTGACGTTGTGCAGCGGCGTCTGCAAGGACACCAAGGTCGACGTGGCGAACTGCGGCGCGTGCGGCACCAGCTGCGCGGCCGGCCAGGTCTGCAACGCGGGCACCTGCGCCACGAGCTGCGGCTCGTTCACCAAGTGCGGCGACGTCTGCAAGGACACGCAGAGCGACAGCCTCAACTGCGGCGCCTGCGGCACCGCGTGCGGCGACGGCGAGAAGTGCGTCGCCGGCGTGTGCACGCTCACCTGCTCGACGGGCCTCACCAAGTGCGGCTCGGCGTGCGTGAACACCGCGATCGACGGCAGCAACTGCGGCACCTGCGGCAACGCGTGCGGCGTCGGGCAGAGCTGCAGCGGCGGCACGTGCATCACCGTCGACGCGGGCGGCGGCGGCTGCGGCACCCTGACCGACTGCGGCGGCGGCAACTGCAAGGACACGCAGATCGACCCCAGCAACTGCGGCACGTGCGGCACCGTCTGCGCGGCCGGGAAGATCTGCAGCGGCGGCACCTGCGTCCCGTACTGCGAGCCGGGTCGCACCTACTGCGGCACCGCGTGCACCGACACCAAGAAGGACCCGAACAACTGCGGCACGTGCGGCACCACCTGTGCGCTCGGCTGCGCCGCGGGCGCCTGTAACCGCGTCGTCGGCGTCTACTCGGGCTTCTACGGCTACAGCTCGTTCGCGGTGTTCAGCGACGGCAGCCTGCGCGCCTGGGGCCGCAACGGCGACGGCGAGCTCGGCATCGGCACGACCACCAACCAGAAGACGCCGATCGTGTCGCCGCTGACCGGCGTCAAGCACGTGTCGAACGCCGGTTTGTACAACAGCTGCGCGGCTCTCGCGGACGGCGGCGTCAGGTGCGCCGGCTACGGCTCGAGCGGCCGTCTCGGAGACGGCGGCACCACGTCGTCCTCCTCGTGGATGACCCCGACCGGGCTCGGCACCGGCACGACGCAGGTCACCATGGGCTACGACTTCGCTTGCGTACGCATGGCGGACGCCACGGTGCAGTGCTGGGGCCAGAACGGCTCCGGCCAGCTCGGCGACAACTCGACGACCGCGCACACCACGGCGGCGGCCGTTCCCGGTCTGGCCAACGTGGCCGAGGTGCAGGCGGGCTATCAGTTCGCTTGCGCGCGTCTCAACGACGGCACGGTCGCCTGCTGGGGCAACAACACGCAGGGACAGATCGGCGACGGAACGACCACCAGCCCCGTCAAGGTCCCCTCGGTCGTCGGTGGCCTCACTGGCGTCACCAAGATCGTCACCGGTGCGTACCACGTGTGCGCGCTGATGACCGACACCTCGGTCCGGTGCTGGGGTTCGAACACCAACGGCGCGAGCGGTGACGGCTCCGGCACCACCACGCCGCACCGCACCGCGCCGAACCCGGTCGTGGGCGTCGGCGGCACCGGCACCCTCACCGGCGTCACCTCCCTCGCCGCCGGCTACGCCCACACATGCGCGGTCCTCGCCGACGCGAGCATGGTCTGCTGGGGGTACGACAACTACGGCCAGCTCGGCGACGGAGCGACGGCCAAGTCCTGGTCGCCGGTCGTCAGCGCGCTGACCAACGTCTCGATGGCCGCGTGCGGCTACTACCACACGTGTGTGTTGCAGACCTCCGGCACCGTGAAGTGCCTGGGCTACAACAACTCCGGCCAGCTCGGTGACGGCACGACGACGAACTCGCCGACGCCGGTCAGCCCGCTGTTCTGATCGAGCAGCGAAGCGAGCGAGAGGCGGTCCTCCGGGGCCGCCTCTTCCTATTTCTGCTCACGGCTTCGCGAGCGCCGGCGGCGAGTCGAAGAACGGCTTGGTGCCGACCTCGACGCGGAGCAGCTGCGGCGGATCGGCGACGACGTCGCCGCTCCACGCGTCGGGCAGCTGCGGGACCTTCGGCAGGTGCACCGACGGGATCACGAGGTACAGACCCGGCACGTCGAACGTGCTCGGCGGGCAGAGCTTGGCGAGCGGCACCGTCGCCGACCACGTGCCGTTCGGCGGCAGCCGCGTGGTGAAGTCGACGATCGGCGCGGGGACCAGGATGGAGCCGCCGCACACGACGTTCTGGCCGCGCGGGGTGATGACGCGCGCGTCGACCAGCTGCGGCCGCGCGTAGACGGTGCCGGCCTTGGGCGCGGTGTTCTTCAGGATGATCGTGGTGTCGGCGTCGGTGCCGACGGCGACGGAGCGCGACGCGCCGCCCTTGGCCGAGAGCGGCACCGTGGCGCTGCCGATGACCGGCGGCCACGCGCTCTCGAGCGTGAAGGGCGCGGCGCCGATCTCCTTCGCCATCGCCACGTCGCCGCCCTCGGGGATGACGACGAACGGCGCCTTCAGGTTACCGACCTTCGGCGGCGCCCACCCGAGGCGCGCCGTCACGGTCGCGCCCTCGACGAGCTTGTCGACGCGGTCGAGGCAGAGCAGGCGCGGATCGATGGTGTCGGACCACTTGCCGCCGGGCGGGAGGACCAGCGTGCGTTGATCGCTGCGCATCGACGCCGGCGCCGCGCACTCGGTGTCGGGCGGCGGCTTCTTCGCCTTTGCGGTCACCGTCTTGCCCGCCTTGGTCGTCGTCGGTGTCGGAGGCGGGGCCGGCGGCGCGGCGATGGTGAGCCGCAGCAGGCGCGGATCGGCGACGATGCGCAGCGGCGTCGTGCCGTTGTTCTGCACCTCGACGCGCCAGGCCTTGCCCGAGGGCGCGTCGACCACGAGCTTCACGTCCGGCGGCGGGAGCGGCGGAGGCTCGTCCTTCTTCGCCGGCTTGCCTGCCGCCACGGGCATGACGCTCGACAGGAGCAGGAGCGAGGCGAGGGCGACTCGGGTGCGCATGGCCGTTGGATGCTCAGAACAGGAAGGTCATGCGACGCTCGGCGTCGCCCCAGCCCTTCTTGCTCATCAACCGGATGATGAGCCGCTGCTTGCACGACTCGACGTCGAGCTGCCCGACCTCCGGCTCGCGCGAGTCGTGCGCCCACGGCTGCGTGCGGGTGTCGCTCATGAGGAACAGCTTCCCCTGCTCGACCTTCCACTCCTGGTTGGGGAAGCCGGCGCCGTTGGGGTTCGCCTGCAGATCGTGCTTCGACCCGCCGAGCTCCTCGTGCCAACAGATCATGTCCTGCTCGGCGCCGCTCGGGTCGACGACCTTGCGCGCGCTGCCCTGACAGCCGCCGGTCGTGACGCGGAAGCCGTTGATGCGGAGGATGCCATCGACGAACTCGATGCGGTCGCCGGCGGTGCCTATGACGCGCGCGACCAGCCACTTGGCCGGATCGCTGGGATCGGGACAACGCACGAGGTCGCCGATGTGCGGATCGCCGCGCCAGACCAGGACTTGATCGCCCGGCTCGAGGTTCGGTGAGTTGGCCCAGCTGCGCGGATCGTTCGGGTCGTCGGGGACGACGTGGAAGTCGATGAAGAAGTAGCGGAACACTCCGAAGACCGCCCCGACGATCAGGATGATCCACAGCGACCAGCGCATCCAGGGCTTCATGCTCGCCGCATGCTAGCCGATCGCGGGGGGCGCGTTGTCGATCAGCCGGGGGCCGCGTTGGTCGCCCCGGGGGGCGCGTTTGGAAGCGTGGGGGGCGCATCTGCCGCCGCGGGGAGCTCGACCTCCACCGTCGTCCCGCTGCCCGCCTTCGAGCGGACGATGACCGCGCCGCCGTGCTGCTCCAGGATCTTGCGTACGATGGAGAGCCCGAGGCCGGTGCCGCCAGGCTTCGTGGTGAAGAACGGATCGAACAGGCGCGGGAGATCGGCTTCGGCGATGCCACCGCCGTCGTCGTGCACCTCGATGACCACGCGGCCGCCGCGGGTGCGGGTGGTCATGCGCACGGTGCCGCCGCTCGGCGTCGCGTCGAGCGCGTTGACGAAGAGGTTGATGAACACCTGACGAAGCTTCTCGCGATCGCCGAGCACGCGCGCGTCCTTCGGGCCCTGCTCGACGCGCGAGGCGACGACGCCGCGCATCGACGCCTCGGCCTGGTGCAGCTCGATGACCGAGTCGAGGACCTCGCCGATCGGCACCGCCTCGCGCGCGAGACCGCGTGGGCGGGCCAGCTCGAGGAACTCGGTGAGCAGGCGGCCGAGGCGCTTGATCTCGCCGACGACGATCTGCACGCGATCGCGCATCGATGCGCGCGCGTCCTTGGAGGCGACCTCGCGATCGACCTGCTTGCCCAGCAGGTGCATCTGCAGCACGGCTGCGTTGAGGGGGTTGCGGATCTCGTGGGCGAGCCCGAGCGCGAGGGTGCCCATCGTGGAGAGAGCCTCGGCGTTGGCGGCGCGGCGCTCGAGCGCGCGGCGATCGGTGACGTCGACGCCGATGGCGAAGACCAGACGCTCGGAGGCGGCGTGATCCTCGGCGGCTTCGGACGAGAGGTGCCAGCGAACGATCCGCGTCGGGAACGGCGGGGCGGCGTCGTGGGAGATGAACGGGGCCTCGACCTCG
>JACPFM010000003.1:61060-70249 GCA_016182965.1 Deltaproteobacteria bacterium
CCTCGACCTCGCGCGGCGCGCCGCGGCGCGCCACGTCGTCGCCGGCCTCGCGGAAGCGCGCGCGATCGCTGTCGGCGATCCACTCCTCGGCCAGGTCGAGGCCGCGCGCGGCGTGCGTGGGGACGCCGGTCAAGGCGGTGAACTTCGGGTTCGCGAGGCGGATCGCGCAGGACGGATCGAGCCCGAGCACCATGACGTCAGCCACGTCGACCAGCGCGCGGTAGCGGCGTTCGAGCCAGTCGCGCTCGCGCCGGAGCGCGACCTTGAGCAGCGCCTGTTCCACCGTGGTGCGCAGCTCCTCTGGACGAAAACTCTTCAGGAGCAGGGCGAAGGCTCCACCACGCAGCGCGGCGATCGCCGCGTCGATGGTGGCGAATCCCGTGATCAGGATCACCTCGCCGTCGGGGACCGCGTCACGCAGTCGCGGTAAAAGCTCGACGCCGGACGTATCGGGGAGCTTCACGTCGACGATCGCGACGTCGTAGCCGCGCGCCCGCGCGTGCTCGAGCGCCTGCCCGCCGCGGCCGACCACGGTGACCTCGATCGCCCCGTCGTCTTCGAGGATTTCACGCAAGTTGTCGGCCAGATCGGCGTGATCGTCGACGACGAGGAGTTGCCCGCGTCGTCGCGGCAGACCACGTTCGGACGCGGCACCGGCGGCAAGAGCCATGCGACGAGCGTAGGCCCTCCGGCGCGGTTCGGGGGTGGCGCCGGCGCGCCTCTGGGGTCAAAATGGGAGCTCATGGGTGCGCTCCGGGATCCGACCGAGCTGCGCGACGTGCCCGCCATCGCGGTGTGCGCGCAATGCGGCGATCCGTCCTGCCCGGGGCACGACTTCGAGCAGAGCGGCGAGCGGCCGATTCACCGCCTGCTCCCGTGGGAAGACGGCGAGAGCCCGCCGCTGCGCGCCTTGTGGCGCACCTCGATGAGCAGCGCCGAGAACCTCGAGCTGTGGGTGCGCGCGAGCCGCTCCACCGGAAACGGCATCGGCCCCGCGTTCACGTTCGCGCTGGCGTGCGAGCTGGTCGCGGTCGCGGCGACGTGCGCGCCGCTCGCGCTGCTCGGCGGCGCGGTCGCCTGGAAGCTCACGCACGACGTTCCGTCGGTGCTCTCCGTGGTCGGCCTCGTCGGGCGCATCGCCCTCGTGTTCGTACCGACGATGATGGTCATCCACCTCGCGCACCAGTGGGTGATCGCGCGTGTCGGGGGCAAGCACGGAACGCCCATCTCGGGCACGGCGATCGTGCGCGCGGGGCTCTACGCGTGCGGGTGGGATCTGGCCACCGGGCCCGCGGGCGTGCTGGCGCCGCTGCTCTCGGGCGATCTCGAGGGCGCGCGCGCGCGGCTCCGCGGCAACAGCACGCTCTATCGCGACGCGACGGCCGTGTGGCTGCACGACGTCCACGGGGTCGACGGTCCGGCGATCCACGCGGCGCGGCGGGCGACGGTGCCGTGGATGGTCGGGCTGCTCCTGCTCGCGTGCGTCGGCGTCGGCTGGGCGATCCTGGGTTCGGTTCGCTGACGCTCGGCGCGCGAGCGGCTGCGCGTCACCGATCCCGCGCGACCCGGGAACGGTCGAGACGGCACGAGCGGCAGAAGACACCGTTCGTGCTCAGCCCCACTTGGCCCGTGGATACGCGCGGATGTGGGTGCTGTCGGCACAATGAATGCTGGGCCCTCACTCGCCGAGCGGTTCATGAGAGCGCCGGCGACGCAGTGTCGATTCGAGACCTGGGCGCGACGCGCATCCCGGGGGGAGGTCCGCATGTCTCTTTGCACGAGGACGACGATCGCTCGGTTTGCGATCCCTTCGATCGCGTTCGCGGTCGCCATCGGAGCGGCCGCGTGCGGCGGCGAGAAGAAGGTCGTTGAGAGCTCGAGTCCGATCCAGCTCGCCGACGGCGCGATCATCGATGCGGACGCGGAGCCCATCGGGGACGGGTGGATCTCGGGCGAGGCGGGATCGAGCGACGCGGGGTCGGACGCCGACGCGGGGCCGGTGTGCCCCGGCGAGAGCGCGGCCGCGCTCAACACGTTCATCGGCGCGAACAACTACATCCAGATCGACATCGACAACGCCGCGCTGGACGCCGGCGTCGTCGGCGCGAACGCGAACCTCGTGGTCGGCCCCGACAACGCGACGAACCCGGCGAGCCCCTCGTCGAACACGCCGGGACCCGCTGGCGGGAACTACATCGACTGGAACTCGCTCAACAGCGGGGGCTTCTCGCTCGGCAACCACCGCATCCTCGACAACTTCTCGGGCAAGGACCCGAGCGCCTTCCCGGGGAGCAACTCGTGCGTCGGTTCGGCCAACAACCCCAGCAAGGACGAGCTCCTCTCGGTCGGCATCGCGAACAACAACGACTACGTCTACCTGAACGTGCTGCGCGCCAGCAGCCTCGGTGACATGGGCTACACCTGGCTCTTCACCAAGAACAAACCGACCTGCTCCACCGGCGGCAACAACGACAACTGCCCGACGTTCCTGCGCTACCACCTCGTCGAGGGCGACGTCCTCGTCTTCGGGCACTTCCGCACCGGCGAGGCGAAGCTCCTCGAGACCTACGTCGCCAAGGCGGGCGTCGACACGACCCTCGACGCGGAGATCGCCATCCAATGGTGCAACGCCGCCGTTTGGGGCCTTCAGTCGGGCGTCGCGGCGGTCGCGGTGAACACCGACCTCACCGAGGCGGGTATCTGGAACAACGCGGGGCTGAAGGACCCGGAGACGGGCTTCAACGGCCAACCGGCCTTCGAGGATCACATCTTCGCCGAGGGCGCGGTCACCACCTCGACGTTCGGGACCAACGGCGTCTGCGGCCAGACGTTCTGGGCCTCGGTCATCTCCAAGTCGTCAGGCAACGCGTGCTCGGGCGCGGACATGAAGGACCTCGTCGGACCGCGCAAGGTCAATTTCGGAGCGATCAGCGTGCAGGCGCACGTCAGGCCGAACTGCGACGGCACCGTGGACCTCCAGGCGACCTACACCGGCACGAGCGGCACCGTGGCCTGCACGTGGTACGACGGCACGACGCAGATCGCGCATAGCCCGGTGTGCGACGAGATCGTCGGGGTCGCCCTGACCCCGGGCGTCGCCCACTCGATCACCGTGGTGGCGAGCGACGGCGGTGACGCGGGGTCCGGCTGCGGCGCCACCTCGTCCCCGGTGTCCGCGACGCCGCTGTCGCCGATCCAGGTCACCCTCGCCAACCCGCTGACCAGCGATCGCGTCTGCGCGCCCTCGTACGCGAACGACGTCTCCGACGCGGTCACGTTCACCGCCTCCGCGAGCGGCGGCAACGGCAACTACAACTACACGTGGACGGTGCAGGAGTGCACCGACCCGACGGACTCGTCGACCTGCACGACGTCGGCCTGCTCGTCGAACCCGAACCCGAACCAGTGCACGATCGATCCCGACGCGACCGACACCTGCGTCTACCGCAAGATCTCGGTCAGCGTCGACGACACGAGCACGGTCCCGAACTGCCCGGCGGCGTCGGCTGGACCGCGCGTCTACAAGAAGACGATCACGATCCACACCGAATAGCGCGTAACGGAGCGTGAGCGACGCGAGCCCGTGGGCGGAGACGCCTGCGGGCTCGCGCGTCTTCTCGGCGGCGAGCGTCAGCCGCCGAGCTCGCGGAGGAACGCCTCGACGTCGTGGCGGATCTCGACGAGCACCTCGCGCGCGCGGTTGCCCGCGACGAAGGTGGGGTCGGTCTCTTCGTGCGGCTCGGCGCCGCGCGCGCGCAGCGCCTTCTTGGCGCCGGCGATCGTGAAGCCCTGCTCGTAGAGGAGCGTGCGGATCTTCCGCAGGTGCTCGACGTCGCGGCGCGAGTAGACGCGCTGGCCGCGCTGGGACTTGGTGGGGCGGATGGAGCGGAACTCGTTCTCCCAGTAGCGGAGGACGTGCGGCTCGACGCCGACCAAGTGCGCGACCTCGCCGATGCGGAAGTAGAGCTTGTCGGGAATGCCGGGCAGCTCGACGTCGCCGACGCGGGCGGCGCGGCCGTTGCCGGGCCTGGCCGGCTCGCGCGCGGGCTCACGCCGGAGCGTCGTCTCGCGCAGCGTCTTGGTGCCGTCGCCGTCACGTCCCTTGCCGAGGAAGCGGATGGTCATCGTTCGTCACTCCGCCTCGTCGCGGGCGGACTCGATCTTGCGACCCATCTTGGCGAGCGCTTCGATGGCGGCCTCGCGCTCCTCCGGGTCGTCGGGGTTGAGGATCGACTTCAGGATCTGGCTGGCCTTGAAGGTGAGCACGCGGCGCTCGGTGATGGTCAGGGGCTCGCCTGTCTGCGGGTTGCGACCGCGGCGCTGGCGCTTGTCGCGGAGGACGAAGTTGCCGAAGCCGCTGATCTTGATCTTCTCGCCGCGGCCGAGCGTCTCTTTGATGGTCTCGAAGACCAGCTCGACGATGTCGGCGGCCTCCTTCTTCGAGAAGCCTCCGACCTTGCCGTAGACGGCCGCGACGATCTCGGACTTCGTCATCGTCACCCCCGAGCTCCTCGATGCGCACGCCGAGGCTGAAGGCCGCGGCGGCGTGCACGAGAATAAACGTCGTTTGCGGCGGCACAAGGGCCGCGGACGGTCGCCCCCGTCAGCCGCCGAGGCCGATGTCGGGCAGCGACACCGATCCGTCCCAGCCCGCATCCGACCCGGTGCACACCGACGAAGAGCACGTCGGGCAACGGCCGCACGCGTCGAAGTAGACGTCCACCTTGCCGCCCGGGCACGTGCACGAATCGCACACCGCGGTCGTGTCTCCCGGCTTCGGGTCGGGGCACGCACCGAGGCAGTCCCTCTTGGTCGCGATGCCGCACGTCGCCGACACGCAGGCTGCGCCGGCGCCGGGGGGGAGCTTGCAGACGAGCGCGCAGTCGAAGGTGCCGTTGGAGCATCCGCCGGTCGAGCACGTGGTGCCGACCTTCGGGTCGTCGGCGGGGCAGGACAGATCGCAGCCGCGCGTCTTGGTGCACCCCTTCGCCGTGACGCAGGTGGTGCCGTAGGCAGGATCTTCGTTGCACTTGCCGGCGCAGTCGGTCTTGCGGTTGCAGCCGTTGACCGTCTTGCAGGCCTTGTCGACGAGCGTGCTCTCGGGACAGCTGCCGGCGCAGTCGTACTTGGAGGTGCAGCCCTTGGGGGTCGCGCACGCCTTGCCGAAGTTCGGCGGATCGCCGACGCACGTCTCGTCGCACGAGGTCTTGCCAGGGCACCCGTTGGTCGTCGTGCACGCCTTGCCGGTGCTGGAGGGCTCGCCGACGCAGTTGCCGTCGCAGTCGTACTTGCCGGCGCAGCCCTTGGCCGTGGTGCACGGGGTCGAGAGCTTCGGCGGATCGGGCGGCGCGTTGCACGAGCCGTCGCAGAGGACCGTTCCGGTGAAGCACAGACCGGGCGAGCTGCACGTGCTGCCCGTCTCGGGGACGCACGAGTCGGGCGGGGCGCCGTCGTCGTCGATGGAGGTGGTCGCCTCAGCGGTCGCCTCCGCGGTCGCGTCAAGGTTGGCCGGATCGAGCCCCTCGGCGGTGCCCTCGATGTCCAACGAGCAGCTCGGCGCGGAAATGAGCGCGCCCGCGAGGATCGCGGCGAGCGACGCCAACCGCAGGCTCGAGGTCATCGGAAGAGCTTACCTCACCATGGAGCGCGAGCACGCGCGAGCACGCGCGAGCGCGGTGGGCTGGCGTGAGCGCTGCGGAAGTGGTACCGGGCTCGCCCGGCGCACCGTCCCAAACGCGCCGGTAGCGGAGCATCGATGGGTCTGGCCTGTGGAATCGTGGGGCTGCCGAACGTCGGCAAGAGCACCCTCTTCAACTCTCTCTCCTCGGCCAAGGCCGAAGCGGCGAACTACCCCTTCTGCACGATCGAGCCGAACGTCGGCGTCGTGCTCGTGCCCGACGCGCGGCTCGAGGAGCTGGCGAAGATCGTCAAGCCCGAGCGCGTGCTGCCGGCGACGATCAACTTCGTCGACATCGCCGGCCTGGTCCGCGGCGCCTCCAAGGGCGAGGGGCTCGGCAACCAGTTCCTCGCGCACATCCGCGAGGTCGACGCGGTGATGCAGGTCGTGCGCTGCTTCGAGGACCCGAACGTCGTCCACGTCGAGAACCGGGTCGACCCGGTCGCCGACGTGCAGACGATCACCACCGAGCTGTGCCTCAAGGATCTCGACACCGTCCAGAAGCGCGCCGACCGCGCGCGCAAGAACATCAAGGTGGGCGGCAAGGCCGGCGAGCTCGAGAAGCGTGCGGCCGAGGTGTGCGACGTGCTCTCGAAGCACCTCGACGAGGGCAGACCCGCGCGCCTGTTCGCCGCCTTCGCCGGCGATGACGACGTCGCGCAGCAGGTCATCCGCGAGATGCAGCTGCTGACGTCGAAGCCGACCTTCTACGTCGCCAACGTCGACGAGGCGTCGGTCGCCGACCCCGCGAAGAACAAGCACTTCCAGGCCATCAAGGCGTTCGCCGACGCCGAGGGCAGCAAGGTCGTGCCCATCTGCGCCGCGATCGAGGCGCAGATCTCCGAGCTCGATCCGGCCGATCGCCCGGAGTTCCTCGCGTCGGTCGGGCTCGAGGAGCCGGGCTTGAACGTGCTCGCGCGCACCGCGTTCGAGCTGCTGGGCCTCATCACCTACTTCACCGCCGGCGAGAAGGAGGTCCGCGCGTGGACCATCCACCGCGGCGACCGCGCGCCGCAGGCAGCGGGCGTCATCCACACCGATTTCGAGAAGGGCTTCATCAAGGCCGAGGTGATGTGGTGGCAGGACTTCGTCACGCTCGGCGGCGAGTCGAAGGCGCGCGAGAAGGGCAAGCTCGCCATCGAGGGCAAGGAGTACGTGGTGCGTGACGGCGACGTCGTGCACTTCCGCTTCAACGTCTGACACTCGACGCGGGCGGCGCTTCCGGTCACTCTTGCCCGGAATGCGTCGCGCCCTCCTCGTCGCCCTTCCTTTCGCCCTCTTCGCCTGCTCCTCCGAGTCGCCGTCCGATCCGCCGCCCGCCGAGGCGAAGGTCGTGTTCGAGCTCGACGCCGATTTCGCCGACGAGGCGCGGTTCTGGGACTTCCCGTATCCGTCCGATCTTCGCCTGCGCGACGGCGCGCCGATCGGCGGCGCGTTCCCCAACCCGCTCGGCAAGAAGCTCGTCGAGAACATGCGCCAGGCGGCCTCCGGTCGGAAGGGCTTCCCGGTGGTGCCGACCGGGTACTTCCGCTTCGACGCCGCGCTGGCCGGGCGCTCGCCGATCGACGTCGTCGCCGCCGACGCCAGGTCGCCGGTCCTGCTCATCGACGTCGATCCCGCGTCGCCCGATCGCGGCAAGCTGTTCCCGGTCGTCGCCGGCGTGCTGGCGAGCGACGACTACGTGCCCGAGAACGTGCTCGGCGTCGCCCCGCGCCCCGGCTTCGTGCTGCACGGCGGCCGCAAGTACGCGTACGTCGTGCGGCGATCGCTCGGCGACGCGAAGGGCAAGCCGCTCGGCGTCTCGGCGCCCTTCGCGGCCGTCGCGTCGGGCAACGCGCCGCCTTCGGGCCGTGGCGCCGAGGCCAAGGCCCTGTACGCGCCGCTGCTCGAGACGCTCTCCAAGCTCGGCGTGGCGACGACCGACGTCGCCGCGGCGACCGTGTTCACCACCGGCGACGTCGTCGCCGACTTCGGCGCGATGTCCGACAAGGTCCTCGCGGCGCACACCGCGAAGATCGAGTCGCTCGCGGTCGATCCCGACGACGGCGCCGCGCACGCGCGCTACTGCGAGCTGAAGGGCACGATCACCTTCCCGCAGTTCCAGAAGGGCAAGCCGCCGTTCGACTCCGAAGGGTTGTTCGAGCTCGAGGGCTCCGTCCCCAAGAAGCAGCGCGACGAGACGGTGCCCTTCACGCTGTCGCTCCCCAAGCAGGCGATGCCCGCCGGGGGGTGGCCGCTGGTGCTCTACTTCCACGGCTCGGGCGGCCTGAGCACCGCGTCGGCCGATCGCGGGCGCTGGGTGCTCGAGACCGACCCGACCAGGTGCCCCGAGGGGAAGCTCGGCGAGTGGGAGAAGAAGACCGGCTGCAACACCAAGGGCGAGGGGCCGGCGCACGTCGTCGCCGCGCACGGCCTCGCGATGGCGGGCACCGCGCTGCCGGTGAACCCCGAGCGGCTGCCGGGGGCCTCCGAGATCGCCTACATCAACCTGGCGAACCTCTCGATGATGCGCGACCTGTTCCGGCAGGGCGCGATCGAGCAGCGGCTGTTCCTCGCCGCGCTGCTGAAATACGAGATCGCACCGGCCGCGGTCGCTGCGTGCAGCGGGCTCTCGCTCCCGAGCGGGGCGACCGCCCACACCTTCCGCGCCGAGCCGGTGCTCGCGATGGGGCAGTCGATGGGCGGGATGTACACCAACATCATCGGCGCCATCGAGCCGAAGATCCGCGCCGTCGCGCCGACCGGCGCCGGCGGGTTCTGGTCGTACTTCATCACCAAGACCTCGCTCTACGACGACGGCGCCGGGCTGGTCGCGGGGCTGGTCTCCGCGGGCCCTGGTCTCGACTTCCTGCACCCGGTGCTCACCACGCTCGAGACGGCGGTCGAGGCGGCCGATCCGATGGTCTACATGCCGCGCCTCGCGCGCCGCCCGCTCGACAAGCACCCGACGCGCGCGATCTACGAGCCGGTCGGCAAGGGAGACAGCTACTTCCCGATCGAGCTCTACGACGCGATCGCGCTCGCCTACGGGCACAAACAGGCCGGCGAGGTGGTGTGGCCGTCGATGCAGGAGGCGCTGAAGCTCGCCTCGCTCGACGGCCTTCTGTCGTACCCGCTGACCGACAACCTGAAGAGCGAGGCGGGCACGCCGTACACCGGCGCGGTCATCCAGTACGCGGGCGACGGCCTCTACGATCCGCACGCCATCTACACGCAGCTCGACGCGGTGCAGTACCAGTACGGCTGCTTCTTCTCGAGCTTCGTCAGCCGCGGCGTGGCGACCATCCCGGCGCCGGCGGCGCTGGGGACGGCGTGTCCGTGATCGGAAGTCGTCAGTCGTCAGTCGTCAGTCGTCAGCCGAGACGCTCCGATCGCTCGTCGGGTCGTCGACAGAGTCGTCAGTCGTCAGTCGTCAGTCGTCAGCCGAGACGCTCCGATCGCTCGTCGGGTCGTCGACAGAGTCGTCAGTCGTCAGTCGTCAGTCGTCAGCCGAGACGCTCCGATCGCTCGTC
>JACPFM010000003.1:70296-75643 GCA_016182965.1 Deltaproteobacteria bacterium
GTCGTCAGTCGTCAGCCGAGACGCTCCGATCGCTCGTCGGGTCGTCGACAGAGTCGTCAGTCGTCAGTCGTCAGTCGTCAGCACGAGACGAGAAGTCGTGAGTCGGTCGGTCGTCATCCCGCACGAGAAGAGAAGTCGCCAGCGTCGGTCGCAAGAAGAAGCCGTCGGACGAGACGGCACGATACGCCGTCGGCGTGTCTCGGCTGACGACTGACGACTGACGACTGACGACTGAGTCAGTCTGCCGAGTCGAGCAAGAACCGGACGCCCGCGCCGGCCGTCCAGTTGAAGCCACTGAGCTTCGACTTGTCGTCGGCGTCGATCATGCCGAAGCCGCCGACGTGCATCCACTCGGTGATCGGCACCGAGCCCTGGAACACCCAGCCGACGCGCTGATCGAGCGTGCCGCCGAAGCTCGCGATCAGGCCGGTGCCGACCTCGCCGCCCTCCTTGAAGCGATAGGCGGCGAGCCCGTAGAGGGAGTACCAGCGGGTCATCCCGACGATCGGCGGCGCACCCGCGCCGAGGTTGCCGCGGAAGCCGCTGCGCCGGCCGATGCGCATGTCGAGCGCGGGCAGCGGGTAGTACTTCGTCTCGAACCTCCGGTTGTCGTCGCTCAACGTGGAGAGCCCGAAGTACCCGAGGCCGCCGCGCAAGGCGAACGTGCGCCAGTCCCAGCCGGCGAGCACCTGACCGGTGGCCAGCACGCGGGTGCGATCGCGCTCGTTGTTGGCGAGCGCGGTGGCGGTCTGGTCGGTGCCGTAGTCGCTGACGCCGGTGATGGTCGTCGAGCCGACGCCGGCGCGGACGTCGAGGCTCATGCCGCGATCGCTGCCCGGTTGGTCCTCGAACACCCGCTCGTAGTGCACTCCTCCGCTCGCGTGGCGCACTCGGACGTCGGGCCCGCAGGTGATGTGCGCGTCGTGGGCCCCGGTGGACCCGCCGACCGAGAGCTCGCTCGGATCGCTGAGGGCATGGACCCGTCGGGCGGCCAGGGCGGTCAGCAGGCCGCAAGCGGTGAAGAGGAGGGGGCGTCGGTGGATCATGGCGAGGGGCGGGCTGTGCCGCGGGCCTGACCTCTAGCAGGAACGGTACCGGTCGACTGCCTACGGCCGCGCCTGGCGTACCTGCGGCGTTTGCCGAGGTTTCTTGCGAATCGAGCCGCGAGCCATCCCCGCCCGGGCCGGGGGGTGTGCCTGGGCGACGACGCTCCGTGATTCACACCCAAGAACCCGCTTGACCTGTCTTTGCCCGGATCACTAACTTCGCGCGCCTATGGCGAAGGGCTCCGTAGAAGAGCGTTGGGCGCGCATCGAGGCCCGCCTGGCCAAGGTCGATTCGGCCTTCGGTCAGGCCTTCAAAGAGAACTTCGACATGTCGTGGATCTTCCACGACAGCGCGCTCGAGGGCACGGTCTACACGTTCAACGAGCTGAAGACCGCCATCGATCCGAGCATCACCGTGGTGCCCGACTCGTCGCTGCAGCCGATCTGCGAGGAGATCCGCCGGCACCGCGAGGCCATCGAGTACATCCGCGACTACGCGAGCAAGAAGCGTCAGCCGATCGGGCTCGATTGCCTGAAGAAGATCTATCTCATCCTCCATCCCGAGGAGGGTGACATCAAGACGGTCAAGTACCGGAAGGACATCCCGCAGCACCGGCTGTACTTCCACGAGTACGCGCCGCCCGACAAAATCCCGGTCCGCGTGAAGGCCGTGATGGACTGGCTCAACGAGCCCGAGACCAAGCGCACGCGGTCGCCGGTGCGCATCGCGGCGCGCGCGCACTACGATCTGGTGCGCTGCTTCCCCTTCCAGACCGACAGCGGCAAGGCCGGCCGGCTGTTCATGAACCTGCTGTTGATGCGCGCAGGCTACCCGCCCGCGATCATCCACCACACCGAGCGGCAGCGTTACTACGAGGCGCTCAAGGGCTCCGCGGCGTCGATGAACACCATCGTGCAGGAGTCGATCGACAACGCGCTCGCCAGCACCGAGAAGCTCCTCGACGAGTACGAAACCCGGACGCGGGCATTCATCTCCTGAGGCGCTCGCGGCCGGCGTGGTTCGCTCGAGAACATGAACGCTCGCGCCCGCGTGGTTCGCGAAATGGTTGCGCGCCGCATCGGCCGGCCCCTATCCCATTTCGCCGACATCCGCTGCGGCCGCGCTGGACGGCCCCGTTTTTTGGGATAGACCGCGCGCTGTCACGGGGAGGGGACATTAGGGTAACGGTTACCGCGGGGACGGCCGTATACTCGACGGCTGGACGTTCCCTGCCCCAGCGTCCGTGAGTGCCATTCCAAGATGCGCGACGACTTGCCGCCGATCCTGACGCCGGCCTCGCCCACGATCACGGTCGTCTCGGCGCCGACGCGGGCGTCGTTCTCGATCCTGCCGCCGGTCCAGGAGCGGCCGCGCGTGCTCGTCGTCGACGACGAGAAGTTCATCCGTGACATCCTGGCCGACTTCCTCGGGATGGAGGGCTACGAGGTCCGCACCGCCGAAGACGGCGTGTGCGCGCTGCAGGAGATGCAGCGCCACCCGTACGACGTGGTCATCAGCGATCTCAAGATGCCCAAGATGGGGGGCATCGAGCTGCTCGACGAGATCGGCCGGCGCACGCCCAACGTGCTCACGGTGATCATGACCGGCTTCGGCACGGTCGAGACGGCGATCGACGCGATGAAGCGCGGCGCCTACGACTACGTGCTCAAGCCGTTCAAGGTCGAAGAGGTCGTCCACATCATCCAGCGCGCGCTCGAGAAGCAGCGCCTGAGCGCCGAGAACCTCCGCCTGCGCGAGGCGGTGTCGCTCTACAAGGTCTCCGAGGCGATCGCCGCCTCCCTGTCGCTCGACGAGGTCATGGCGACCGTCTGCGACACGGCGCTGCACGAGATCCGCGCCGACTTCGTGTCGACCTGGCTCGACGACGGCGAGGGCGGCTTCTTCGAGCGCAACCGCGTGGTCGCGCCGCCGCGCGGGTCGGTGCTGCCGCCGGCCGCGTACGACCCGCTCGCGCCCGACATGCTGCCGCGCCCCGAGCCGGCGCACCTCGAAGACACGACCACGCAGCCGATCCTCAACGAGGTCGATCCCGAGGTCGTGCGCGCGCACCTCGCGGTCGACTCGATGCTGCTCGAGCACGGCGTCCGCGGGCACCGCTTCTTCAAAGACGGCCCGGGCAAGCCGACGCAGAGCGTGATCGGCGTCCCGCTGCGCGCCGGCGGCGCCGCGCCGCGCCTCATCGGCTGGATCCTCGCCGCGTCGTTCACCGCCGGCCGTCGCTTCGACGAGGGCCAGCGCAAGCTCCTGTCGATCGTCGGGTCGCGCGCCGCGGCGGCGATCGACAACGCGCGCCTGTACGAGGACCTCAAGGCGACGTTCAAGCAGACGATCCAAGGCCTCGCGCGCGCGCTCGACCGGCTCGATCGCTACACCTCCGGCCACAGCGATCGCGTGGCGATGTACGCGACGATGCTCGCCATAAAGCTGGCGTTGCCGCCGGAGCTGATCGAGATCGTGCGGCAGAGCGCGCTGATGCACGACATCGGCAAGATCGGGTGCGTGCTGAACCTGAACAAGCCCGGCAAGCTGACCAACGAGGACTACGAGGCGTTCAAGCGTCACCCGGCGTACGGCCGCGACATCCTCGAGCCGATCAAGTTCCTCCAGCCGCTCATTCCCGGCGTGCACCTGCACCACGAGCGCTGGGACGGCCGCGGCTATCCGCTCGGCCTCGCCGGCAACGACATCCCGCTCATCGCGCGCATCGTCGCGGTGGCCGACACCTACGACGCGATGACCAGCGACCGCGCGTATCGGCGCGCGCTGCCGCACGAGGTGACCATCACCGAGATCGAGCGCTGCTCCGGCACGCAGTTCGATCGCAACGTGGCGGCGTCGTTCCTCGAGGCGATCGAGGAGTTCCGCGCGCACAAGCTGGATGCGGGCGAGACGATCCCGGAGTGATCGGGAGAGGTCGTGGCCGCGCTCGCGATTGCGGGGCGTCGGGATTGCGGCTGGCCGCGCAGGCTGGGTCACAGTCATCAGTCGTCAGGCGTCAGTCGTCAGTCGTCAGGGCGAGACTGAGATCGAGCCCGGGTGCCAACCGCGTTGTCGGTGGTGACCACGACGATGACGGCAGCAGTGGACCGTGTGCCGTGATTGGCGCCGTTCGTAGATGGCACGAAAACGGCTGAGGGCAGCGCATGGTCTTGCGCCTCGGGGTGCTCGTCTGCGCGGTCGTCGGGGCGATGTCCTGCCAGGACCCCGAGGTGGTCGCGATCGCGTGCCAGAGCACCGGCATTTCCTTCGTCAAGATCAAGTACACCCGGGTCGACAAGCTCGACCTGTTGTTCGTCGTCGACAACTCGATCTCGATGGCCGACAAGCAGTCGGAGCTCGCGCGTCGCATCCCGGAGATGATCGCGGCCGTCACCGGGCCCGATCCGGCGACCGGCAAGCCGTCGCCCGTTCACGACGTGCACGTCGGCGTCATCTCCTCGTCGCTCGGCTCGCATGGAACGAGCGCGTGCGCGGTCGAGGTCACCAACAAGCACGTCAACGATCGCGGGCACCTCCTGCCACGGGCGGGCGAGGGGGGCGGCACCGGATGGACGCTCGACGGCACCGGGGCTCCGACGTCGGCGGTGTGCCCGACGCCGGTCACGGCGACGGCGCTGTCGTGGGTGTACGACTCGGCGAACCCGGAGGCGGCAGCCGCGAGGTTCAAGGGGCCGGCCGGCGTGCCGGCGCTGCAGCTGGCGACGTCGTGTGTCGTACAGTCGGTGAAGGACGACGGCTGCGGGTACGAGGAGACCTGGGAGGCGGCCTATCACTTCCTCGTCGATCCGGCGCCCTACGCGAAGGCCGAGGTGAGGTGCACCTTCGGCATCGCCGGTGACGCGTGCGGGAACAACAAGATCGCCGTCGAAGGGCTCGACGAGGAGCTCCTCGCGCAGCGCAAGGCGTTCCTCCGGCCCGACTCGCTGCTCGCCGTCGTGATCCTGTCGGACGAGAACGACGCGTCGCTGAAACCGGCGGGGCTGAACTGGCTGCCGTGGGGCTACGGCGCCGGAAAGCTGCTGCGTGGCTGGGGAGCCTGCGCTGATGTGCCCGACGACTTCGAGCCGGACACGCCCGCCGACTACAGCCGGCTGCACAACGAGCTCAGGTGCTTCTCTTGCTTCGAGGACGCCAGCGATCCGTACGTGTTTAGCGGGAAACTTGCCCCTGCTCGCGCGGCCAGTGCACCTGCACACGCGTGCCGGAAATGGAGCGCGCCGCCTACGAGCGGATCATCGAAGAGCTGCGACGCGAGAATGCGGCGTTGCGTGAGGAACTC
>JACPFM010000086.1 GCA_016182965.1 Deltaproteobacteria bacterium
GGACGAAATCCTCACGGAGATCCACGTACCGGAGCGCGCGGGCTGGCTCATGACGTACCGCAAGGTGCGCCGGCGCGGGTCCATCGACTTCCCGATCCTGGGTGTGGCCGCCGCGGTCAGGCTTGGCGCCGGGAGCGTCGTCGAGCACGCCCGCATCGTGCTCGGCGCCGTCCACACCCATCCCGTCGAGGCGACCGACGCCTGCGCCACCAAGACGCCGGAGATCCCGCTCTGCGCCGAGAGCCCCACCGACGCGGGCGAGCCTCCCGACGGCAGCGTCGTGCCCGATTCGGCGATCGAGCCCGACGCCAGCCTGCCCGACACGACGGCGCTCGACTCGGCTGCGCCGGACTCGACGCTGCCCGACTCCGATCTTCTCGACTCCACGTTCCCCGACACGGCGGTGGTCGACTCAGCGCCGGTCGACTCGACGCTGCCCGACACCTTCGTGCCCGACACCTTCGTGCCGGACACCTTCGTGCCGGACACCTTCGTGCTCGACACCTTCGTGCCGGACACCTTCGTGCCCGACACCTTCGTGCCGGACACCTTCGTGCCCGACACCTTCGTGCCGCCCTTCGACACGGGCGTCACCGACACCTCGGTGGAGGACACGTCGATCCCGGACACCTCGGTCGAGGACACGTGGGCCGAAGACACCTTCGTCGCGACGGACACCTGGGTCGAGGACACCTGGGTCGAGGACACCTGGGTCCCCACCGACACCTGGGTCGCGGACACGTGGGTCGCGGACACGTGGGTCGCGGACACGTGGGTCGGCGACACCTTCGTCGCCGAGACGGGCGCGGCGATCGGCGACTCGGCCGGTCCGCCGATCACCGACGCCGCTGCCGACTGATGCCCGCTCGGGGGCGGCGATCTCGCGCAGCGACAGGAGCGCGAAATCGACGCACCCCGTGAGCCCGGCTTCGCACCATCCGTGCGGCACCATGTCGCAGCCGCGGCGTCCGCGCGGCCACGCCGGCGGCCGGACAGGCCTGATTTCCAGCCCGAACCGCTGCGCACGGAGCTTGCTCGGTCGCGCGGCATGCGCCTCGTCGCATTGGGTCTCCTCGGCTTCGCGGTCGGGGCGTGTGGTCCTGCCGGCTACTCGTCCGGCGCGCTCGCGCGCGCGGGCGACGTCGACGCGCGGAGCGTGCGTTCGGTCGGCTGCCTCGATGTCGCGCTCGCCCTGCGCCAGCCGGCGCACGCGGGCGACGCGGCGCTGCTCGTCGTTCGCGTCGGCAATCGCTGCGTGCGTCCCGTCGCCTTCGATCTGCGCCAGGCCTCCATCGTCGCGCACGACGCCGAGGGCGACTCCACCCCGCTGAAGCTCGTCGATCCGCGCGACGAGATCGGCCTGCTCCACGTCGACGCCGCCGCCCAGGGCGTCGAGAAGGTGCGCCTGTCGCGCGGCGACGCAGAGGGGGAGCTGCGCCGGGTGTGCGTCGACGTGTCGCGCACGGTGCCCGACGCGCAGGCGCCGGCGCCGCCGGTGTGCTTCCAGGGCTCGTTCGCCCTCGGGTGGGAGGTGTCGCCGTGAAGCGCGTCGCCCTGGCCGTCGTCGCCGCGTCGCTCTCTCTCGCCTCGACCGCATCCGCGAAGAACGAGTGCGTCGAGACGAGCGACATCACCGGCGACAAGGTCTGCGGTCGCTATGGCGATCGCTGGTCGACCGAGCGCACCTTCCCCATCGTGGTCGGCGTCGGCCTGTGGAGCGGGCACGTCGAGCCGGTGGGCCGCACCTGGAGCGGCAGCATCGGCACCGACCATCCGAGCCGCTTCGGCATCGCCGGCTCGGCCATCGGCATGCGGGCGATGACCGACGTCGGCTTCGATTTCCGGCTGCACGCCTTCGCGTCGCGGTCCATCTACCTCGGCGTCGACTGGGCGTTCGCCATGGGCGCCGCGCAGACGACGATCGCGCCCACCGCCGGCTGGGAGCTGCGCGATCGCCCCACCCTCGACTGGGTGCACGCGCGGCTCGCGACGGTCGTCGGCGGGCGCATCCCGCTCGGCCGCCTCTCGCTCCGCGTCGAGACGCTGGTCGGCGTGCAGGTCGTCGCGCTCAAGGTCGAGGGCCGCAAAGACGGCGCCGAGTGGACGCAGGGCTCCCTCACGAGCTTCGCCCTGCTCCTCGAGCCGCGAGTCGCCGTCGATCTGTGGACCAGCCCGTGGGCCACCGTCAGCGCGTGGGGCGGCCAGAGCTTCGTCCATCCGGCCGAGCGCTCGATGGGCGTGTCCTTCGCGCTGCACGGCCGCGCGTTCGACGGCAAGCTCACGCTGTGAGCGGGCCAAGAGCTGTCAGGAATTCCCCCGGACTGAAGTCTGTCCATTGGTCACAATTGGAGATTCAGCGAGAAATCCGGCGGTCAGCGGCCGCGAGAGCAGGTGCATGGAACCCGCACGAGTGATCTTCTTCCCTCACCCCAGCCCTCTCCCGGCGGGAGAGGGAGCCTGAGAATTCGCGCAGATTCTCTGCCCTCTCCCTCCGGGAGAGGGTTGGGTGAGGGCAAATTCCCGTGACCGCCGCAGGCGGTCACGGGCGTCTGGCGTGAGATGAGCCCAATGGTCAGCCAGACTTTAGTCCGCCGGCATTCTCCGACAGACCTTCAGCCCGGTCGTTTGGAGTGGACGTCGAAGTGGATCGGGTACCGCGTGTCGGGCCCGCAGAACCCGCCGATGCACACCTGCGGCCGGCAGCGCAGCAGCGGCGTGCCCCACCCGGTGTCGGGGAAGTCGTCGTACGTCTGCTCGAGGCACGCGCACGCCTCGTGGAACGGCGCGTCGAGCTGCTCGCCGGCCTTGATGGTGCCGGTGTAGATCTGCCGGTTCGAGCTCGAGTCGCACGGCGTGGTGCGACCGACCGAGAGGCGGATCTTCACCGTCTTGGGGCCGTGCGCGTAGACGATCACGCGCGCGGGCTCGTCCGCGGTCGCGTCGCGCGAGAGCAGGGCGACGAAGAGCAGGGCCGTGGCGACGCGCACCCCGACATGATGCCGCATCGGCCGTCAGCGCGCGAGCAGCACCCGGCGCTCGCCGATCTGGAGGATCGGCGCGCGCCCTTCGGGGATCTTCAGGCGGTCGCGCTCGCGGCGCAGCGCGTCCGGAGCCTCCCCCGGGCGATCGAGCGAGTTGATGAACGTGTCGTAATGGATGGGGATCATCACCTTGGCGCCGAGGTCGGAGAGCGCCTGCAGCGCGTCGGCCGGGTTCATGTGCCGCGGCCAGACGAAGCCGCGCGGCTCCATCGGCGCGATCGGCAACAGCGCGACGTCGAGCGCGGGCCAGCGCGCGCGGATGTTGCGGAACAGCTCGTCGTCGTAGCCGGTGTCGCCGGCGAAGTAGACGCTCACGCCGTTGCGCTCGATCACCCAACCGCCCGACGCGCGCGCGGACGCGTCGAACCCGTAGCGCCACCCGCCGTGACGCGCGGGCACCGCGGTCACGCGCATCCCGCGATGGTCGAAGCCGGCCCAATGCGGCGTCTCCACGGCGTCGAACTCGAACTCCGGGAGGTAGGCGAGCCCGCCCTCCTGCAGCGCGAGCAGGGGGATCTTCGGCTCGAGTGCCTCGAGCGACGCGTACGAGAGGTGATCGAAGTGCACGTGCGAGACGATCACCAGGTCGAGGGCAGGGAAGTCGGCCGCGGCGACGCCCGGCGCGACGAGCCGCTTCGCGAGCACGCCGACCGTCGGCGTCACCGCGGGATCGGTGGCGATCAGCCGGTCGTCGAGCTGCACGATCGTCGTGGCGTGACCGACCCAGTGCACGCTCAGCCGCACGTCCGGGCGCAGCGCGGGATCGTCGTGCCGCGGCGCGGGCTTGGTCGCGAGGAGGACCGACACCGAGCCGCGCGCCACGGTGCCCGCCCGCCCGCACCCGAGCGCCGCGATCAGCGAGAGCGCGACGAGCGACCTCACAGCACCCTCACGGAGAAGGTGACCGTCCACTCGGCGCGCGCGAGCCCCGGCGCGTGCGACACCTGCACGCCGAACAGACCGAACAAGACGTACGCCCCGAACTCGAGCACCGGCCCCGACGAGCGGCCATCGGTCCACGCGCCGGTGCCGATCGACATCGAGAGCGCCTCGCCCCGCTGCGCGACGGGAAAGTGACTCCGCAGCCCGCCGCGCGCGAGCCAGCGCGGCTCGTCGCGCAGCCACTCGGGGCCGATCCAGACCTCGAACGATCCGCTGCCGCGCATCGAGTGCTCGACGACGAAGAGCCGGAAGCGACGCGAGGCGCGCCGGTGGATGCCCCACGACCAGAGCAGCGGCGTGACCTGCCACCGCAACGACAGCGTGCGGCCCTCGCGATCGCCGGCGACGCCGGGACTGGGGATGCCCTGCGCGACGATCCACGGGATGGTCGGCGTCGGGTGGTGATCGGCCGCGCGCGCCGGGAGCGCGCACGCCGTCACGAGGACGACGGCAGCGAGGCGCGAGCGGTTGGCCATGAGAATGAACGTGCTTGCGTTTGGATGATGCGTCGAGCCCATCGTCGCCCGCGGCGAATCACGCCACGATGCGCGCGCATGCTCTCGTTCGACCCGACCGCCGCCCGCGCCCGCTACGAGCGGATGTGGGCGCTGCCCGCGACGTTCGGCAAGGAGCGCACGTCGTTCCACTCATTCCTGAACGAGCTGGTCCGCGATCGGCTCGTGCTGGTCAACGGCCTCCAGCTGATCCGCGACGAGCTGCAGATCGCCGGCGGCGACGAGCACCCGCTCAGCGTGTGCGCCGCCGATCTGTCGCTGCCGAGCGTGATGTCGACGCTGGCCCACACGCACTGTGGCGATCGCATCCACCAGAACGAGGCCAAGCGCGCCTACGAGCAGGTCGTCGCCAACCGGTTCGCCTTCCTGTCGGAGATCGGCGGCGCGAAGCTCGAGTCGTTCACGCCGGCGGGCGGCGGCGTCGACGACGCTGCCACCCTCGCGCACGTCACCGTCGCCCACCAGCTCGACGCGACGCTGCGCCAGCGGTTCTACCGCGGCAACACGCAGTCGTTCGTGCTGGTCAACGTCGACATGCAGAGCCACGTCGGTCGCGAGGACGGTGACGCTGGGATGTCCTTCGGCATGACGCGCGAGACCCCGTGGCGCGAGCCGCGCGCGGCCTGCGGCGCCATCGTCGGCGCGCTCCGCAACTACCACCGCGCCAACGCCGTCCACCGCCGGCTGCGCGCGCAGCTCGGCGATCAGAACTACGCGCTGCTCGCGGAGGCCGGCGTCCGCACCGAAGAGGGCATCGACATCACCCCGATCGTGGCCGCCGCGATCGTCGTGATCCGCGGCCTCGAGCAGACGCTCACGGCGTTCGCCAGCGAGCTCGACCCTCGCGGCCTCGCGCACGCGACCGCATCGCTCACGGTCAACCGCGTATCGCTCGACGACACCGTGCTCTACCTCGCGCGCGGCACGACGTTCGCGGGGGAGATCCGCTTCCAGGGCTTCGGCACCGACGCGAGCCTCTACAGCGGCCGCCTCGTCGATCACCACGGCGATCGACGGATCCTGCTCTCGTACGACGGCGTCACCGGCGCCGCCTTCCCGACCCGCACGACGAGCTACGAGGTCCGCAAAGGCGAGCTCGTCCTCGGCGAAGAGGTCATCGACATCTAGGCAGAAGTTCGACCCTGTTTTCGAGGCTGAGGCCACCGAGGGGAGCGCGCAATGAAGACTCCCGAGAAGTGCTTTCCTCTGATGTCCGCGGGCTGAAGCCCACGGCATGCCTCTGAAGCCCAGCTTCGCTGGGCTTGCTCGGACGTCCGCCGCAGGTGTGTTGTCCGCGGCTCCAGGCTCGACTCACCGAAATCATTCGCTGAGCCCTGCAAGCAGGGCTTGGGCGTATTGCCGTGGGCTTCAGCCCGCGGTGATCAGGAACCACGGAAACGCTTGCGGCCGCGCGGGGCCAGGAGAGCTGGAGCAGGAGGGGGCGCATCCCGCTCTGCGAGTGGTTGCAGGGCAGGATTGCACTCGTCAGTCGTCAGTCGTCACTCGCGTTCGCGTCCGCGTTCGCGTTCGCGTTCGCGTTCGCGTGCGCCTGCGCCGGCGCCTCCTGCTACCCTCCGCGCACCGTGCTCTGGACCGATCCCACCCCCGCCTCCGCGCTCGCCGTGCGCCGCACACGCCTCGCCAACACCCTCGGCGATCTCCCCGCGCTCGTCGTCGCCGGCACCCCGCGCGCGCGCAACTACCCGGCCAACCGCTACCCCTTCCGCGCCGAGAGCCACTTCCTCTACCTCGCCGGCGCGCCGCTCGCGGGCGCCGCGCTGCTCGTCGCGCGGGGGCGGAGCACGCTGTTCGCCGTGCCTCCCGAAGACGACGACGCGCTCTGGCACGGCGAGGCCGAGGGCTTCGACGCGCTGCGGGCACGCACCGGCGTCGACGCGGTCGAGTCGATCGAGCGGCTGCCCGAGGCCCTCGCCGCGCTCGGCCCGAAGGGCGCCATCGCGACCATCCCCGCGAACGACGACATCACCGCGGCGTGGCAGTCGCAGCTGCTCGGCCGACCGATCGCCGCGCGCACCGCCGCGCGGGTCGAGGGCGTCGACGCGACGCTCGCCGACGCGCTGATCGGCCTCCGCCTCGTGCACGACGAGCCGGCGCTCGCGCAGATCCGAAGGTCGGTCGAGGCGACCGTGCGCGGGCATCGCGCCGGCGCCCGCGCCACGCGCCCCGGCGTGCGCGAGGCCGCGGTGCGCGCGGCCATCGAGGCGGAGTGGATCGCCTGCGGGATGACCACCGCCTACGGCTCCATCGTCACCGCGCACGGCGAGGTGCTCCACCACGAGAGCTCCGAGGGCACGCTCTCGGCCGGCGACCTCCTGCTGGTCGACGCCGGCGCCGAGAACGGCGAAGGCTGGTCGAGCGACGTCACCCGCGTCTATCCGGCGTCGGGGACGTTCAGCGCGACGCAGCGCGCGATCTACGACGTGGTCCTCGCCGCCAACCGCGCCGCGATCGCCAGGGTGCGCCCCGGCGTCCGCTATCGCGACGTGCACGTCGAGGCGGCGCGCACGATCGTGCGCGGCCTGGTCGACGCACGCGTCTTCCGCGGCGACGTCGACGGGCTCGTCGAGCGCGGCGCGTACGCGCTGTTCTTCCCGCACGGCGTCGGCCACCTGCTCGGCCTCGACGTGCACGACATGGAGGACCTCGGCGATCGCGCGGGCTACGCGCCCGGACGCACGCGCGCCACGCGCTTCGGCGATCGCTACCTGCGGCTCGATCGCGACCTGCTGCCGGGAATGGTCGTCACCATCGAGCCCGGGTTCTACCAGGTGCCCGCGATCCTCGCCGACGACTCGATCGCCGGGCCCTTCCGCGGCGATCTCGACCGCGAGGTGCTCGCGCGCTTCGCCGACGTGCGCGGCATCCGCCTCGAGGACGACGTCCTCTGCACCTCCGGCGAGCCGGACGTCCTCACCCGCGAGATCCCCATCGACGCCGTCGGTGTCGAGGCGTGGATGCGAAGCTGAAGCCCTGCGAATCGCCTGACCCTTCTTTCACCCGTTCGTCCGCATGTGCGCCTGTCCGTGACGAAAGACATGGACGCTCGCGTTCATGTGTTGAACGCTCGCGCCCTGGTTCTGGTCTGCGACGCGGGTCGCCGGAGGTGCGATGGGCGCGATGGATCTCGGCCGCCGCTTCGACTTCCTGACGCGTCTCGCGGCGCCCTTGCGCGAGGGCGTCCGCGATCACGACCGCATGCGCGCGGTCTTCGAGAGCGCCTTCGAGTTCGTCGGCCTCCTGTCACCCGACGGCACGCTCCTCGAGGCCAATCGTCGCTCGCTCGCTTTCATCGGCGCGACCCGCGACGACGTGGTCGGTCGCAAGTTCTGGGACACGCCGTGGTGGACCGAGGGCGAGCGCCCGCGGCTGCGCGAGGCCATCTCGCGCGCCGCGCGCGGCGAGTTCGTCCGCTTCGAGACCGTGCACGCCGGCGTCGGCGGGAACGTGGCGTCCTTCGACTTCTCGCTGACGCCGATCACCCGCCGCGGCAGGGTCGTGTTCCTCGTCCCCGAGGGGCGCGACATCACCGAACGCCTGCGCGCCGAGGTCTCGCTCCGCGAGTCCGAAGCCCGGTTCTCGGGGATCGTGTCGCTCGCCGCCGAGGCGATCGTCTCGATCGACAGGCGCCAGCGCGTCACCCTGTTCAACCGCGGGGCCGAGCGCGTGTTCGGCTACCTCGCCGGCGAGGTGCTCGGCAGGTCGATCGACATGTTGCTCCCGGCGACCGCCGTCCAGGCCCACCGCGACCACGTCGATGCGTTCGCGCGCGAGCACGTGGGCGGGCGCTCCGTGCCGCACCAGCGACACGTCATCGGCCGCCGCAAGAGCGGCGAGACGTTCGAGGCCGAGGCGTCCATCTCCAAGATGGAGATCGGCCGCGAGCCGATCTTCACCGCGGTGCTGCGCGACATCACCGAGCGGAGGCGCCTCGAGCAGACGCAGGAGTTCCTCGCGGCCGCCGGGGCGGTGCTCACCGAGTCGCTCGATCGGGCCAAGACGCTGCAGCACGTCGCCGATCTCGCCACCCGATGGATCTCCGACGGATGCGTGATCTACCTCACGGCGGCCGACGGCGAGCTCGATCCGGCGGCGATCAGCCACCGCGATCCGGTCAAGCTGCGCGCTTTGCAGGACACGCTCGCGCGCTATCCGGTCCGCGGCAACGAGGAGGGCGCCACGCTGATCCTCCGCAGCGGGACCTCGGTCGTCCTGCCGGAGTTCCCCGACGAGATCGTGCGCGGGATCGCGCGCGACGAGACCCACCTGCAGCTGATCCGCGCGCTCGACATCCGGTCGTACGTCGGCGTCGCGCTGCAGGGGCCGAAGGGCATCCTCGGCGTGATCACGATCTTCTCGGGCGAGGCGTCGCGTCGCCTCGGCGAGCACGAGCGGCTCACCACCGAGGAGCTCGCGCGCCGCACGGTGATGGCCATCGAGAACGCGCGCCTCTACGAGGCCGCGCAGCGGGCCACGGGCGCGCGCGACGACGTGCTCGGGGTCGTCGCGCACGACCTGCGCAGCCCGCTCAACGGCATCGTGCTGAACGCGCGCCTCTTGCGGCGGCAGCACGATCCCGAGGCGGTCGAGGCGATCCTCCACGCGGCGAGCCGCATGAGCTACCTGATCGGCGATCTGCTCGACGTCGTCCAGATCGAGGCGGGGCAGCTCGCGATCCGCTGCGATCGGCAGCCGGCGGCGGCCCTCGTGGCCGAGGCGCTCACCGAGGCGATGCCGCTCGCGCACGATCACGCGCTGGTCTCGGCGGCGGGCGACGCGCTGCCCGACGTGTTCTGCGATCGCGCGCGCGTGCTCCAGGTGTTCTCGAACCTGATCGGCAACGCGCTGAAGTTCACCCCGGTCGGCGGCAAGATAACCGTCGGCGCCGCGGCCGAGCCCGATGCCGTCCGCTTCTGGGTGAAAGACGAGGGGTCGGGCATCTCCCCCGAGCAGCGCGAGCGCGTGTTCAACAGGTTCTGGCAGGCGGCCAAGGGCGATCGCCGCGGCGCAGGGCTAGGCCTGCCGATCTCTCGCGGCATCGTCGAGGCCCACGCGGGAGCGCTGTGGCTCGAGGACGACACGACGCGCGGGAGCACGTTCTGCTTCCGCATCCCGCGCGCGCCGTGAGCGAGGCTACTTCGCCTCGACCTTGACCGAGCCCTTCACGCTGCCGCTCGCGCCGCCCCCCTTGGGGTCGACGGGGTGCGCGAGATCGAAGGGCGGCGGCGTGTTCGGATCGCAGTTGGGCCCGAACCCGTCGGCCTTGAACCTGTACTTGAGCGAGCCGCTGCCCTTGTCGGTCTTCGCCTCGATGGTGACCTCGTGCTCGCCGGCGCGCGAAGGCGTGCAGTACGACAGGAGGTAGTAGCGCTGCGTGACGCCCTCGATGCGCGTGGCGATCTTGTCGAACGCCAACTGCGTCTTGTTCGGATCGGCCTCGAGCACGGTGCCGCTCTTGCCGATCTCGTCGAGCTTGCTGTCCTTCATCTCGGCGCCGACGCCGATGGCGTAGATCTCGAAGTCCTTGTGCTTGTCGTCGGAGATGGCCTTCTTCATGTCGTCGCGCGACACGCGGTTGGCGCGGTCGGTGCCGTCGGTGAAGACGACGAGCGTGCCGAACTTCAGCGGCTTGGGCTCGGCGTCGAGCGCCTTGCGCAGGACCTTGAGCCCCTCGACGACCGCGCCGTGCAGGTTGGTCGACGGGTCCTTCGGCTTGAAGGTGGTGAGCTTGTCGAGCCCGCCCTGCGCCGCGCTGCCGGACTCGGTGAACGGCACGATGCCGGTGAGCTCGGGCGAGCCGTCGAACGCGGCGACGGCGACCTTCTGATGCTTGCCGACCTTGGCGGTGAACTTCGACGCAGCGTCGACCACCGCCGGCGCGCTCTTCGACTCGACGATCGAGCCGGACATGTCGACGAGCAGGAGCGTGTAGTGCGCGGCCGCGACCGTCGGGTTGAGGATGGTCTGCTTGCTCTCGTACTCGCTGACCTTCTGGCCGTCCTCGTAGATGACGAACTTGTCGGCCGTGAGCCCGGGCACCGGCTCGCCGCTGCTCGTGTCGACCGCGAAATACACCGCGACGTTGCTCGGCTTCGCGGCGCTCTGGTTGACCAGCCTCAGCTTGAGCCCCCCACCGCAGCCGATGGCGACACCGAGGGCGACGACCGCGAAGGCGAGCTTGGAGCGAATGGTTCGGAGAAGCATCGAGACGAGATGGTACCGCGGCGGCTTTGCGATCGCGCGAAAACCGGGTAGGCAGTCCGACTGCCTTGAGCGACCCCGCCGACAAGCCCGACGGCGAACTCCCCTCGACCGTCCGTGACGAGCAGAAGGTGCTCGATCGCGTCCTCGAATCCCTGCGCGCGCGCATTCGCCGAGCCGACAGGCGCGACTACGACGCCGAGCTCATCACCTTGCGCGACCAGCTCGCCGAAGCGCGACTCGAGGACGCGCCCCCGCTGATCGCGCAGATGGAGCGCCTGCAGGCGGTCGCTGCGCGGAGGCAGGAGGTGCCCGACGTCACCATCGACGCCCGTTCCCCCTACTTCGCCCACCTGCGCCTGAAGGAGGAGGGACGGGTGCGTGACGTGTGCCTCGGCCGCGGCACCTACCTCGACCCGGAGCACGGGGTGCGCGTGGTCGACTGGCGCAACGCGCCCGTGAGCCGGATCTACTACCGCTACCAGGAAGGCGAGGCGTACGAGGAGTCCTTCGGCGATCGTCAGGTCGACGGCGAGGTGCTCGTCCGTCGCGACGTCACCATCGTCGACGGTCAGCTGATGCGCATCGGCGCCTCCGAGGCGACGTACGTCCGCGGCAAGCAAGGTTGGCGCGCGCTTCCGCGCCGCGCGACGATGCTCGCGGGCGGGCAGGGTACGGCCGTGCTCCCGAACCAGCAGCACGGCGTGCTCGGCGCAGGCATGGGCGAGGAGGGGCTCGGTCGCCGCGACCGGTTCCTCCCCGAGATCGCCGCGCTCCTCGACCCCAAGCAGTTCGAGGCGATCTCGCGGCCGGCCGCGGGCGTCGTGGTCATCCAGGGCGGCGCCGGCAGCGGCAAGACCACCATCGGTCTGCACCGCATCGCGTACCTCGCATACCAGGCCCCGAAGCGCTTCACGCCCGACCGCGTCATCGTGGTCGTCCCGAGCAAGGCGCTCGCGAGCTACACCTCGCGCGTGCTGCCGTCGCTCGACGTGCCGCACGTGCCGGTCGTCACGCTGTCCGAGTGGCAGCGCGACGCCCGCATCCGCGCGCTGCCGTCGTTGCCCACCCGGGTCACCGACGAGACGCCGCTGGCCGCCGTGAAGCTGAAGAAGCACCCCGGCCTGCTCGCAGCGCTCGAGCGCAAGGTCGACGAGCTGGCCGCGTCGGTCGACGCGGAGCTGCGCCAGGTGTGCGAGACGGCCCCGCCGAACGTCGCGCGGCCGATCCTCGCCGCGTGGGACGTGCTCGCTCCGAGCGCGCTCTCCGCGCGCGCCGCGGGCGTCCGCAAGTGGATGCACGGCACGTTGCCGCTGCCGGTCGGCGCGCCGCCGCCGGCGTCGGGGCCGCGGATCGCCATCGATCACACGCTCGTGCGCCTGCAGCGCAGAACGAAGGACGTCGTGTCGATGTGGGCCGACCTGCTCACCGATCGCACCATCCTCGACGCGATCGCCGCGGCGCCGACGCCGAACGGCCTTTCGCCGCTCGGGCGCGCCGACGTCGAGGAGGCGCACCGGTGGTGCACGCGGCGCTGCGAGGCCGTGCTGCACGCGCTCGGAATGGGCGACGAAGAGAAGAAGCGCCCCGAAGAGGCCGCGCCCGACCGCGAGCGGGCCGAGCTTCGCGACGAGCGCCGTGACGCGTTCGACGAGGAGGGCGAGCCGCCGCCGAGCGGCCGCACCAGCGGCGACGAAGGCGGCCGCGTGCTCGACGTCGACGCCGAGGTCCCTCGCGGAAGGCGCCGCCCGTCGGTCGACGACGATCTCCGCCCCGCGTACCGCGACGACGACGACGAGTCGCGCGGCCACGACGACGACGCATCGCGCCCGAAGGTGGGCATCGACAACCGGCCGGTCGACGAGGACGAGGAGCTCGGGCCCGCGCTCGACGCCGAGGACGACGCGATCTTCCTCCGGCTGCACCAGCGCCTGCGCGGTCCGCTGCGCGGCAAGGGCAAGACGCTCGTGCAGTACGAGCACGCCTTCATCGACGAGGTGCAGGACTGCGCCTCGATCGACCTCAAGGTGCTCGTCGAGTGCGTGCACGTGCTCAACGGCGAGCGCTCGATGACCCTGGCGGGCGACGTGGCCCAGCGCCTCACCCTCGACGTCGGCCTCGGCGAGTTCGCCCCGGCGCTCGAGGCGCTCGGTCTGCCGCACGTCGAGGTCGAGCCGCTGCAGATCGGCTACCGCTCGACGCGTCAGGTCCTCGAGCTCGCGCGCGAGGTGCTCGGCCCGCTCGCGCCCGAGGTGCCGCCGATCGCCACGCGCGACGGCGCCCCGATCGAGCGCCATCGCTTCCACGATCAGGGCACCGCGGCGGCCTTCCTCGCGGCGGTGCTGCGCGAGCTGTTCGCGCGCGAGAGCATGGCGAGCGTCGCGCTGATCACGCGCTACGCCTGGCAGGCCGACGTCTACTGGGACGTGCTGTCGCAGAGCGAGGTCCCCAACCTCCGCCGCGTGCGCGTGCAGGACTTCCCGTTCAAGCCGGGCGTCGACCTGACCGACGTGCGGCAGGTGAAGGGGCTCGAGTGGGACTACGTCGTCCTCCTCGACGTCAACGCCCAGAGCTATCCCGCCGAGGACGACGCGCGGCACCTGCTGCACATCGCGGCGACCCGCGCCGCCCATCAGCTGTGGCTGGTGGCCACCGGCGAGCCCTCGCCGATCGTCGGCGGGTGGGACGAGTAGCGTCACGAAGGTGTGACGGTTTCGTACACCTGCGGCGAGACTTTTCGCTCGCGACGATCGCGACGTGCAGTTTCGCGATCTCGTGCGAACCTCGTGCGATGCGCGTTCGCTTCTCTGCCTTCTTCGCGGTCTGCCTCTCGCTCGCCGCCGGCTGTTCGGGCGTGTTGGACGAGCCCTCCGCCGTCGTCGACGACGACGCGGCGGCGACCGAAGAGGACACCGGCACCGGCGGACCCGACGAAGACGCCTCCGGCGACGCACCCCTCGCGGACGGCGGCGCGAAGGCCGACACCGCCGTCGCCGACGCGAAGCCTCCCGCCGACACCGGCACGGTGGTCACCGACTCGGGCGCGAGCGGCGACTGGCCCGCCGCGTACGCCACCTTCGAGCAGCAGGTCCTCGAGGAGACGAACAAGCGCCGCGCGCTCGGCGCCGATTGCCGCACCGGCGGCAAGTTCGGACCGGCGAAGCCCCTGGTGATGCACCCGCTGCTGCAGGCGGCCGCGCGCAAACACAGCAAGGACATGGCGCTGAACAACTTCTTCGCGCACACGAACCTCGCGGGCCTGTCGCCCTTCGATCGCATGAAGGCCGAGGGCTACAAGGGCACGACGATGGGCGAGAACATCGCCGCCGGCAACTCGACCGCCGCCGCGACCGTCCAGCAGTGGATGAACAGCGACGGGCACTGCGCGAACATCATGAGCGCGAAGTACACGCAGCTCGGCGTCGGGTACTGGTACAGCGCGACGTCGAAGTACCGGCACTACTGGACGCAGAACTTCGGGGCGGGGGGCTGATCGGGGTCGCCGCGCTCGCGGGCCTCGGCGCTATCGCTGCTCGCGCGCGCCCGGTCATCAGTCGTCAGTCTTCAGTCGTCAGCCGAGACGAGAGCCCATTTCCATGGGTTCCAGGGGACTCCGCCCCTGGTTCGACCTTCGACTTATCGACCTTCGCCCAAGCTCGACGAAAGGTTCACACGCTCTGACGACTGACGACTGACGACTGACGACTGACGACTGACGACTGACGACTCTCAGGCCGTCTTCGACGGCGGGGTCGAGGCGTCCATGGGGAGCGGCTCGAGGCCCTCCATGGTCTCGCGGATCAGGTGGTCGACCACCTTCTTCGGATCCATGCCGCCTTCCTGCCAGATCTTCATCTGACGGTCGGCGCTGGTGCCGTCGCGGAGGATGCGGGCGACGCCGTTGCGCAGCTCGTCGCGCGTGCCGAGCAGACCCGCCGCTTCGTCGACGAACTCGAGGAGCTCGACGAGCAGCTCGCGGATCGGCACCTCGGCCTCCTTGCCGAAGTCGATCAGCTTCGCCTCGAGGCCGTAGCGCACGGCGCGCCACTTGTTCTCCTCGATGAGCGCGCGCGAGTAGGGGCGCCACTGCTGGTTGCGAACGTGCAGGCAGTAGAGCTGCGCCATGATCGCCTGGCACATGCCGGCGATGAGCACGCAGTCCTCGAGGCGCGTGGCCATGTCGCAGATGCGGATCTCGACCGTGTCGAAGAAGGGGTGGACGCGCACGTCCCACCAGATCTTCTTCGCGTTGTCGATCGAGCCGACTTTCACCAGCAGGTCGGCGAACGCCTGGAACTGCGAGTAGCTGCGGAACTCGTCGGGGATGCCGGTGCGCGGGAAGCGCTTGAAGACCTCGCAGCGGATCGACTTCAGGCCGCTCTTGCGCCCGAGCCAGAAAGGCGACGACGTCGAGAGCGTCAAGAGGTGCGGCAGGAAGTAGCGGACCTGGTTGGCCAGGGCCATCGCCACCTCCTTCGACTTGATGCCGACGTGGACGTGCAAGCCGAAGATGAGGTTCTCGCGCGCGATGTCCTCGAGCTCGGCGACGAGCGTCGAGTAGCGCTCGTGGGGGACGATGTCCTGCTTCTTCCAGTCGCTGAACGGGTGGGTGCCGGCGGCGACGATCGCGAGGCCGCTCTTGCGCGCGAGGAGATCGAGGTGCTGTCGCAGCTCGCCGACCTCGCTCCGCACCTGCGCGATGTCCTTGCAGATGCCGGTGCCGACCTCGACCATCGACTGGTGCATCTCCGGGCGCACGCGCTCGCGCAGCACCGACTTGCCGCCCTTCTCGAGCAGCTGGCTGACGTACGAGCGCAGCTCGCGCGTCTCCGGGTCGACGATCTGGAACTCCTCCTCGACCCCGAGCGTGAACTGTCCGTCGAGGACGTTGGCGGGGAGCTTCACGGCGCACCTCCGGGCAGGACCCCGGGCTTCACGCCGGTGAGCGCCGGCGGCGCGCTCGACGCGATGCGCGGCTGCGCCTCGCCGGGCGAGGTCGCCCGCATGCCCGGCGACACGTAGCGCGAGAAGCGGTAGTGCTCGCCGAGCGAGGTGCGACCCTCCTTCGCGACCTTCACCGCGAAGCGCGCCATGTGCTCGACGCACCAATCGAAGTGCGGCTCGAGGACCGACTCCTTCGCCATGTCGGGCGCGGGGTTGGTGAAGTCGATGGCGTACGGCACGCCGTCGCGGATGGCGAACTCGACGCTGTTCATGTCGTAGCCGAGCGCGTCGCACAGCTTGAACGCGCCTTCGACGATGGTCTCTTCGAGCGCCTTCGAGAGGAAGCCTCCGGGCGTGTGCACGTAGCAGCGCCGCTTCGGGTCGTACTTGATCGGCAGGATGTTCTCGCGGCCGATGCAGATGCAGCGCACGTACTCCTCGAAGTCGATGAACTCCTGGAGCGTCATGACCAGCTGCCCCGAGCGGTCGTAGGCCTCCATCAGCTCCTCGAAGTTCCGGACGACGAAGACGTCGCGCCAGCCGCCGCCGTCGGCGGGCTTGAGGATGGCCGGGAACCCGACGTACTTCGTGATCGCCTCCCAATCGAGCGGGAACTCGAGGTTCCGCAGGCTCCGGCCCTTGTCGATCCGGTGCATGTAGTCCTTCTGCGGGAGCATCACCGTGCGCGGGACCGCGACGCCGATCTTGGCGGAGAGCGAGTAGCCGAAGAACTTGTCGTCGGCGCTCCACCAGAACGGATCGTTGATGACGTAGGCGCCGGAGAGGGCCGCCGCCTTCAGATGGAAGCGGTAATGGGGGATCTCCTGGCTGATCCGGTCGATGAGGACGCGATACGGGCTCTTCCAGCCCTCGGCGGCCGTGCCGCCGATCTTCGCGTACTCCGCCACGACGCCCGACTCGCGATTCACACGCTCGATGAAGGCCGGCGGGAAGGAGTTCTCCATCCCGACGAGCAGCCCGATTCGTTCCGGCATGTACGCTTGATCTCCCCGTTGGCACCGACACCCGTGGCACGCGCGGTCCGATGCTCGTTTCCGCGCGAGGCCTTCGAGCCGATGCTCGCTTGCACGTCGCTGGATGTCGAGATCGTCCCCGCCCCGGGCGCGCCGTCCTCTACCCCGCCGCGAGAGCCGTCACAACCGTCCGAGCCTCCGGACCGCGGGAGCGGCCGACTCCCCGGGGGGGCGCCCGGCCGCCGGCGTGCTCGTCGCGCTGCTGGAGCCCCGCTCCCATGCGGGAAATCCCGCGTCTAGCGAGCTCGGCCATGGCTCGAAGGCGGCGCCGCGACGGCCTCGAGCCGCTCCACCGACGCCGAGAGACCGGCTCAGCGCCCGGCGACGAACTCGGTCACGAAGTTGCGCAGGACGCGGCGCGCGTGGGGCGCGTCGACGACGTCGCGGTCGAGCGCGTCGGGATCGAGGCCTTCGTCGCGGAGGATCTGTCGTCTCGCGTCGATGTAGCCGCGCACGATGTCGTCGCGGAACTCGGGGTGGAACTGGACGGCTCTCGCGAAGCGACCGGCGGCGAACGCGTGCAGGTCGTCGTGGTCGGCGGTCACCAGCTTCCGCACGCCGGGGGGAGACACCGCGACGTGATCGCGGTGCGACACGTTCACGATGAAGCGCTCGGGGACGCCGAGCAGCAGCGGATCGTCCGTCACCCGGCGCACGTCGCGGCTGCCGATGGCGCGCCCGCGCGGGTTCTTGCGGACCTCGCCGCCGAGCGCGTGGGCGAGGAGCTGATGACCGAAGCACACCCCGAGCAAGGGGGTCTCGGCCGTCACGGCGTCACGGAGCCAGGCCTCCAGGGGCGGCATCCACGCGTCGCGGTCGGTCACGCTCGAGGACGAGCCTGTCACGATTACGCCGGCGACCGAGTCGAGCTGCGGCAGCGGCGGGCACTCGCGCGCGTCGAGGGTCGCCCACGGGCCGGCCCAGGCATCGCCGATGGCGGCGCGGAACTGCGCGTCGAAGTCGCCGTGGCGCTCGCGGACGCTGGGGAGGGTGTTCCCGGTGAAGAGGATGAGCAGCGGCTTCGTCGAACGGGCGGAACCCACGGCTCCGATTTGCGGCCTTCGCGCGTCGGCGTCCACCTCGACGGTCACGCAGGCCGTGGCCGGGGGTTCACAACGATCGAGGATTCTGCCAGATTTTCATGCATTTCCCTGGTACGCGCCGTGCTAGGCCACGGCCGGTGGTGCCGCGGTCGCCGTGGCGCTCGGAGGCTCCTTTCCATGACCCGCTCTTCCTTCGCGCTCCTCACCCTCGTCACTCTCGTGACGGCGCCGCTCGCCCTGGTCGGCTGCGCCAAGAAGCAGTCGGTCGACTCGCAGGACGTGACGACGCACGGAATGTCGCTCGAGCTCGACGTCGTCAACGACGGCACCCGCAGCAACGTCTACGCGGCGCTGCACGTCGGTGACTGGCAGTCGCTCGTCTGGGCCCGGCTCTCCTCGGGCGACCAGCTGATCATGACCGATCCGAAGAGCGAGAAGCGCGCGCTCGGCGTCGTGTCGACCGACGGCAAGACCGCCTACGGCGCCGATCTGGCGCCGATGGACGGCACCTTCACGCTCGACTTCGTCCGCGAGAAGGGCGCCAGCGCCCTCGGCAACAAGGCGGTCGTCCCGCCGTCGTTCACCATCAAGGTGCCGGCCTCGGTGTCGCGCAAGGAGGCGCTCACCTTCACGTGGGAGTCCGCGACCGGCGGCCACAAGATGGCCTACGAGATCGTCTCCGCCAGCTGCCTCTCGTCGCACGTCGAGAAGGACATCATCGGCGACCCGGGCACCTTCACGCTGAACGCGGGCGAGCTGAAGGCGCTCTCGGGCAAGGACGGTGACAGCTGCGAGGTCACCCTGAAGCTGACGCGCACGATCATCACGAACTCGTGCTGCTCGGCGGAGTTCGGCCACCCGAGCCGCGCGCTCGGGCGTCAAGAGCGCGTCGTCCGCTTCACCACCACGCCCTGATCCCGCGCTGGTCGACCCGGATCACTCGCCCGGCGCGGGCGGCGACAGGGTCGTGTGCGCTCCGGTCATGCGCTCCTCGCGGGCGATGCGGAGCGCCTCGACGAACAGCCGCACGAGCAGCGGGCCGAGCGCGAGGCCCCACGCGCCGAAGAGCGCGAGGCCGCCGAACATCGCCACCAGCACCACGAACGCCGGCAGATCGAGCTTCCCGTAGCGCGCGAAGTAGGGCCGCAGGAAGTTGTCGATCATGCTGACGACGCCGAGGCCGACGACGAGCATGGCGATGGCCGCGCCGACGCGCCCCGACAGCGCCAGCCCGGCGGCGACCGGCGCCCAGACGAGGCCGGTGCCGATGCTCGGGATCAAGGAAGCGAACAGCGTGATCACGCCGAGCACGAGGGCGCTCGGGACCCCGAGCGCCACGTACGCGATGGTCGCGATGCCGGCCTGCACGGCGCCGGTGAGCACGATGCCGACGAGCAGACCGCGCCCGGTCTCGTTGAACGCATGGGCCAGACGATCGAACAGCTCGGGGCGGATCGGCGCGTGGTTGCGCGCCCAGCGGTACGCCTGCCCGCCGTCGACGAGCATCGAGTAGGCGCCGAAGAGGAACACGAAGATGCCGATGATGCCGCGCGCCGTGGCGCCCGCGACCATCTGCAACGTGGTCCACGCGCGCCCGCCGTACTGGCGCGCGACGCCCATGACCTTGTCGGGCGCCCCGAGCGCCTCCTTGACGTCGATGACGTCGATCGACTCGCCGTTCGGCGACACGATCGCGCGCAGCGCGTTGGCGCCGCTCGGCGACTGCATGACCTTGTGCACCATGTCGATGGCGTTGGAGATCATCGAGACCACGATCAGCACGAGCGGGCCGACCACGAGCAGGACGGCCGCCATCACCAGGAGCCCGGCCGCGCGCCGGCGCTTGCCGAACCGACTCTCCAACCTCGACAGCAGGGGCCGGGTCAGGTGCGCGAACCAGGCCGCGAGCACCAGCGGCGCCCACATGGGCACGATCACCGCGAGCGCGGCCACCGCGAGCACGATCGCGATCGTGCGGACCGCCTCGGGGTGGTTCGGGTGCGATACGCGTGCCGCCATGACCGTGCGACGCACACCGCGGGCGGAGCGTTGCGGCCGCGCCGGGCCGCGTTCTGCTAGCATCCACGCCCCATGTCCTCGCGTCGCGTGCCCTTCCTCTTGCTCTCTGCGTTCGCGGCTCTCGCCGCGTGCAGCTCCGATCCAGACGCCCCTTCCGCCACCACCGACTCCGGCCTCGACGCCAAGGTCGACACCGGCAAGCCGGTCGTCGAGCCGTGCAGCGAGCCCATCGCCGAGCGCCCCGCCGGGTCGGTGTGCGTCAAGACGGTCACCGGCAAGGCGGTCGACGGCGACGGCGCGCCGCTGCCGCCCAAGAAGCTCGTCTCGGTGTGCGGTCGCATCTGCTACTTCGGCCAGACGGGCGAGGGCGGGGTGTTCACCGCGACGGTCGGCAAGTTCCTGAAGGTCTCCGACTTCGCCGTGTCGGTGCACGGCCGCCCGGAGTACGCGAGCCTCTACGAGAAGCTCGCCGCGCCCGTCGACGACGTCATCACGGTGCCGACGCTCGTCTTGCCGAAGCTCCCGCCGACCGGCGAGCGCATCCCCATGGACGCAAAGGGCGTGGTCGCCGCCGCGACCACGGTCACCAACAACGGCGTGACGCTCAGCTTCCAGGCGGGCACCACCGTGGAGCTCGACCTCGAGGACGTCGACTCGATCAGCAAGGGCGAGCCCGGCGATCACTTCCGCGCGCTGAAGATCGCCGACAAGGACCAGCCGAGCTTCGTGAAGGGCGCGAACGTGGTGCTGCTCTACGCGGCGATGCCGTTCGACTCGAAGTACGACAAGAAGGTCGCCGTCTCGATCGCCGAGACCGCCGGCCTCGCCGACGGCACCGTCGTCGAGTTCATCGCCCTCGGCAACGACTTCCTGCGCGAGCCGTTCTCGGCCGGGAAGCTCGAGGTCGTCGGCACCGGCAAGGTCACCGGCGGCAAGATCGTCACCGACGACGGCCAGGGGCTCTCGACGCTCACGTGGCTCGGCGTGAGGAAGAAGTGAGGCCGCTTCGCTCACCGGCGGGGCTCGCGATCGTCGCGCTGATCCTCGCGTCGTGCGGCGGAGGGGAGGAGCGCGCGGCGATCGACGCGGCGACCGCGGACGTCGCCGGCGACATCGATCTCGCCGAGGTCTCGCCGGCAGACGCGCCCGACGCCGATCCGTTCGGCGCCTTCCCGAGCGGCCCGTACGGCAACGCGGTCGACTCGGTGATGGCGAACCTCGCGTGGGAGGGCTACGTCTCACCGCTCGCCGACGCCATCGCGAGCACCAAGCCGTGGGTCACGACCTCGATGGACGCGCTCCGGCGCGACGCGAAGAAGGGCTACGCGCTCGTCCACGTCTCGGAGTTCTACTGACCCGGCTGCCGGAACGGGGCCCGTGATCTGGCCCTGCAGGGAAAGACGATCGTCGACGCCGGCGGCGCGATCGTCGAGGTGCTCGCGTCGAAGGCCGGCGGCCGGGCCGCGAAGTCCGATCTCGAGGCGTGGATCACCACCTACAAGCTGCCGGTCACCTCGGTGATCGACTCACCGGCCAGCACCGCGACGCTGAAGTTCTTCGACATCCGCGAGACGTGCGTCATCGTCGACGTGAAGACGATGAAGATCGTGAAAAAGGTCAACGGCTCGACGGCGGGCAGCGGCGACTCGAGCGTCAAGCAGCTGGTCCCCGAGCTCCTGAAGCTGCTCGGCGCCTGACCAGCGCCGTCGGTTCGGCCCGCGTGCGCCCGGCGGCGCCGTTGCGGCATCCTAGGTGACGGATGTCCTGGGGCCGTTTCGTCGTCTTCTTCGCGATCACCGCCGCGGTGACCGCGCTCTTGCACCGCTACGTGTGGGCGCGGCTCGTGCGCGACGCGGCGTTGCCGGCGCAGTGGCACCGGGTGGCCACCATCACGATCGTCGTGCTCGCCGTGTTCATGTGGAGCGCGCTCCCGCTCAGCCGAATCCTGCCGCGCCCCGCGATGAGCGCGCTGTCGCTGATCGCGTTCGGTTGGCTCGGGCTGCTCTTCCTCCTCGTCGTGCTGTTCGCGGCGGGCGACGTGATGCGCCTCGGCCTCGCGCTGATCGAGCGGGTTCGCGCCGACGCGCCCGACCCGAGCCGTCGCGTGCTGCTCGGCCGCGCGATCGCGGCGGCGGTGGGCGTGGTGGCGACCGGCACCGCGGCGTGGGGCGTGCGCACCGCGCTCGCGCAGCTCGACGTGCGCCGTCACCGCGTGCCGCTCGCGCGTCTGCCCGCGGGGCTCGACGGGATGACCATCGCGCAGCTGACCGACGTGCACGTCGGCCCCACCATCGGGCGGGAGTTCATCGAGCAGGTCGTCGCGCGCACCAACGCGCTCGCGCCCGACGTGGTCGTGATCACCGGCGACCTGGTCGACGGCTCGGTCGACGAGCTGCGCGAGCACGTCGCGCCGCTCGCGGGCCTGAAGGCGCCGCTCGGCGTGTACTTCGTGACCGGCAACCACGAGTACTACTCCGGCGTGTCCAAGTGGCTCGCCGAGCTCCGTCGCCTCGGCATCCGCGTGCTGCGCAACGAGCGGGTGGAGCTGCGCCGCGGCGACGCGGTCATCGATCTGGCCGGCGTCGACGACTGGACGGCGCACCAGTTCGGCGGCGGGCACGGCCGCGATCTGCCGCGCGCGCTCGCCGGCCGCGACCCCTCGCGCGAGCTCGTGCTGCTCGCGCACCAGCCGAAGGCGATCGTCGAGGCGGCGAAGCTCGGCGTCGGCCTCCAGCTCTCCGGGCACACCCACGGCGGGCAGATCTTCCCCTTCAACTACCTGGTGAAGCTGCAGCAGCCGTACGTCGCCGGCCTCCACAAGCACGACGACGCGTGGATCTACGTGAGCCGCGGCACCGGCTACTGGGGCCCGCCGATGCGCGTGGGCATCCCGGCGGAGATCGCGCACCTCACGCTGGTGCGAACGTAGCGCACGCGCTCCAAGGATCGTCCTGATTGGAGACTCGGCCTTCGAGTTGGCCGCATCCACGTGACGAGACACAATTCGCGAAATGTCGAACCTGTCCCGCCCCGAAGGCGCGACCTCCCGCGTGGGACCGACCTTGCGCATCGAGATCGATCTCGCCAAGCGCCCGGACTGCTTCCTGATCGGGTTCGTCGAGGACGTCGCGCAGCTGGTGCTGGTGATCCCGATGTCGCTGACGCCGCCCGCGATCGGCGAGCGACGCACGCTGAACCTGATCCTCCCGTCCGGCGGCGCGGTCTCCGGGACGTGCGAGGTCCGTCATCACCGGCGCGATCCTTCGGTCACCGGCGGCGCGGCGACCGGCTGCGGGGTCGCGTTCGTGGCGATCGGCCCGGCCCAGCGGCAGGTGCTCGAGGCCTTCGTGCGCGCCGCGACCGCCCGCTCGCGCGTGTCGCTCTCGCCGGCCTCCCGAGCGGCCGTGGAGCCGCGCCGCGCGCACGCGCGCATCCCCGCGCAGATCGACGTGCAGATCGAGCGGCCGAAGCCTCCGCGCCCGCCTCCGCCGCGCAAGCCCGCCGCGCCGAGCTCGCGCGAGGTCCTCGAGCTGCCGAGCGAGGACGTCGTCTTCGAACAGCCGGCGCCCGAGCCGGCGGTCGCGACGCGCGGCGCGCTCGACGCGGACGTGACGTTCGAGAGCGAGCACAACTTCTATTCGGGGTTCTCCGAGAACATCGGTGACGGCGGCGTGTTCGTCCAGAGCTGGGGCGCGCACGCGGTCGGCGATCGACTGGCGCTGAAGGTCACGCTCCCCGACGACGAAGACGCGCCGATGGAGCTCGTCGGCGAGGTCCGCTGGTCGCGCGCGTACGACGCGGCGAACGACACGCCGCCGGGCTTCGGGCTCGCGTTCGTCGATCTCCCGCCTCGTGCGCGCACCCGCATCGAGTCGTTCGTGAAGCAGCGGCAACCGCTGTTCTACGACGACTGACCGGCGCGATGGGACGTCCGCGCGGAGCGCCGGCGGCCCCGGGTCACCAGCCCCGAGGCAAATCGAGCCGCAGGCACCCGATCGTCCGCGGCTGCAACGGCCCGGAGGTCTTCGCGCGCGCCGGCTCGCCGTCCTTCATGACCACGCCCTCCTCGAGCGGCCAGTCCGTGCGATCGCCCGGCGACAGCGAGTGGGTGCCGGACTGCAACGCGTGGATCACGTACGTGTGACCGACCACGCGCGTGGACAGCCGCGCCGACAGTGCGGGCGCGAACGCGCGGCCGGCGCGGCCGCCGAACGCCGAGCAGCAGCGCAGCCACACCTGCGCGCCGTCGGCGAGCACGTCCCGCAGCGCGTCGAGATCGCCGGCCAGCTCCGACGAGCGCGCGAGCGCGCCGCGATCGAGCCGCGTCTCGCCGAGGTCCATGAAGCCCCAGCCGCCGTGCCCCCAGACCTGCAGCTCGGCGAGGGGGGCCTGGGCGGCGCGCGCGCACGAGACGGCGAAGCGCGCGGCCTCGCCCCACGAGCGCACGCCGCGCGACTGGTACTCGACCCCCTCGACTTCAGCGCGCCAGCGCGGCGCGACACCAGCAGCGCGCCAGCGCGGCGCGACCCGACGCGCGAGCGCGTGCAGCTTCGCGCCGGCCCACCAGGCGGGCGAGAGGCCGAAGTGCACGTCGGCGGTGCCCCCATTGCCGTCGTGACAGGGGCCGTCGTGACAGGGGCCGTCGTGCCCGGCGCGGAACCGGCCGACGTCGGTCGCGTCCCAGACGACGACCCGGAGGGTCACGCCGACGCGCCGACCTGCTCCGCCGGCTCGGGCGCGGGCAGCGAGGTGAACGAGAACGACAGCTGCCCGTCCTTCACGTCGACGAGCGCCTCGCCGCCGTGCTCGAGGGCGCCGAAGAGCAGCTCGTCGGTGAGCTTCTTCTTCACCTCGTTCTGGATGACGCGGGCGAGCGGGCGCGCGCCCATCTCCGGATCGTAGCCCTTGTCGGCGAGCCACTTGCGCGCGGCGTCGGTCACCTGGATGGTGGCCTTGCGGTCGCTCATCTGCGCGTCGAGCTCGCCGATGAACTTGTCGACGATGTTGGCGACGGTCGCCGGATCGAGCGGCCCGAACGGCACGCGCGCGTCGAGGCGGTTCCGGAACTCGGGCGCGAAGAGGTCCTTGAAGGCCTTCTCTTCGTTGCCCTTCTGCGGACCGGTCTCGCCGAAGCCCACGCGGCGCCTGGCGAGATCGCGCGCGCCGACGTTGCTGGTCATGATCAGGATGACGTGGCGGAAGTCGCTCGACACGCCGTTGTTGTCGGTGAGCTTCCCGTGGTCCATCACCTGGAGGAGGATGTTGAAGATCGCCGGGTGCGCCTTCTCGATCTCGTCGAGCAGGAGCACGCTGTGCGGCGTCTTGGCGATGGCGTCGGTGAGCAGGCCGCCGCGATCGAAGCCGACGTAGCCCGGCGGCGCGCCGATCAGGCGCGAGACGGTGTGCGCCTCCATGTACTCCGACATGTCGAAGCGCACGAACCCGATGCCGAGCGACTTCGCGAGCTGCTTGGCGAGCTCGGTCTTGCCGACGCCGGTCGGGCCGGTGAAGAGGAACGAGCCGATCGGCTTGTCGCCGCCGCGGAGGCCGGCGCGCGCGAGCTTGATGGCCTGCGCGACCTCGCGCACCGCCTCGTCTTGACCGAAGATCACGCGCTGCAGATCGCGCTCGAGGTTCCGCAGCGACTCCTTGTCGTTGGTGGAGACCTCCTTCGGCGGGATCTGCGCCATCTTGGCGACGATCGCCTCGATCTGCGGGACGTCGACGACGACGCGCACCTCGGGGTCGGCGGCGGTCGCGCTCCCGGCGTTCGCCTCGCCGCCGTCGGCGGCCTTCTTCGCCTCGGCCTTGCCGTCGCCCTTGGCGGCGGGGCTCTCGTCGGGCGCGAGCGAGGTGATGCCGGCGGCCAGCTTCGCCGCGGCGCCCGCCTCGTCGATCAGGTCGATGGCCTTGTCGGGGAGCTTGCGATCGTGGAGGTACTTCTGCGACAGCGTCGCGGCGGCCTCGATGGCCTCCTTCGAGTACTGCACGCCGTGGTACTGCTCGTACTTCGGGCGCAGGCCCTCGAGGATTTGGATGGTCTCGTCGAGCGACGGCTCGTTGACCTCGACCTTCTGGAAGCGGCGCGACAGCGCGCGATCGCGCTCGAAGTGCGTGCGCAGCTCGGCGAACGTGGTGGAGCCGATGCAGCGGAGACGCCCCGACGAGAGCGCGGGCTTGAGCAGGTTGGCCGCGTCGAGCGTGCCGCCGCTGGCCGACCCGGCGCCGAGCACGGTGTGGATCTCGTCGATGAAGAGCACCGCGTGCGGGAGCTTCTGGATGGCCTTGATGACCCCCTTCATGCGCTCCTCGAAGTCGCCGCGGAAGCGCGTGCCGGCGACGAGCGCGCCCATGTCGAGCGCGAAGATCTTCGCCTCCTTGATCGCGGCGGGGACCTCGCCGCGGAAGATCTTCCACGCGAGGCCCTCGACGATGGCCGTCTTTCCGACGCCGGCGTCGCCGACCAGGAGCGGGTTGTTCTTCCGGCGGCGCGCGAGGATGTGGATGGTGCGCTCGACCTCCTTGGCGCGCCCGATGAGCGGATCGATGCGGCCCTCGGTCGCCTCCTTGACGAGGTCGATGCAGTAGGCGGCGAGCGGATCCTTGGCGGCCTTGCGCTGGCCGCCGCGCTCGCCTTCGTCTTCCTCGTCGCTCGGCGCGCCGGCGCCGGCCTGCTCGGCGGGCTCGTCGTCGTCGTCGTCGATCTTGGACACGCCGTGGGAGACGTACTGCACGATGTCGAGGCGGGTGACGCCCTGCTCGTCGAGGAGCGCGACGGCCATCGAGTCGCGCTCGCTGAAGATGGCGATGAGGAGGTCGGCCGGGACGACCACGTCCTTGTCGGCGCCCTGCGCGTGCATGAGCGCGCGGCGCACGACGCGCTGCACACCCAATGACGCGGACGGGATCACCTCGTGACGCGCCGCAGGCATCTCCTCGTCGAGGTACTTCGCGAGCGACTTCTTCAGCCCTTCGACGTCGGCGCCGGCGTGCTTGAGGACCTTCGCCGTGCCCGGATCGAAGCAGAGCGCGTGGAGCAGGTGCTCCACGGTCATGTACTCGTGGCGCCGGCGCGCGGCCTCGTTCTGGGCCTGGTTGAGCGCGATCTCGACTTCGACGGACATCTGCATGTGGCGTGATTCCTCTGCGGCTTGCTCTGGGGCTCGGCGCCTTCGTCTGGGGCTCGGTTAGGATGACCACTCCGCGGCCGCTGTCACCCGTCGCCGCGACGCGCTCGCCGGCCGCTCACTCGTCCGGCTCGGCGGTCACCATCAGGGGGAACCCCGACTTGCGTGCGTGCTTGGTGACCTGATCGACCTTGGTCTCGGCGACGTCCTTCGGGTAGTGCCCCGCGACGCCGTGGCCCTTGTAGTGGACGGAGAGCATGACGTACGTCGCCTCCGACTCGTCCTTGTCGAAGTAGCGCATCAGCACCTCGATGACGAACTCGCGCGTCGTGTAGTCGTCGTTGTGGAAGACGACCTTCCAGCGCTTGGGGCGTTGGACCTTCTTGATCTGCTCGACCGCGAGATCGCCCTCCTCCTCGAGATGGGGCTCGGGATCGGGCGGTCGCGGCGGCGGTTGCTTCGGCGGACCCATGGCTTTCGTGTTGGAGGGTACCGCAGTCATCGGGAGCGACCCGTCACGCGGTCTCATGTGCGTCCCAGAGTGTCCCAGAGTGTCCCAGAGATGCGCGATCCCCGGGAAATGGCTCGCCCCGTGCTTGCATTCTGTAAATGCAGAACCAATGGTCGGGCGGACGTCGGCCCCGCTGGTGGAGGCACGGCGCGACTGCACGGCCGAGGAATCGAGAGGAGCGAACCGCATGATGCTCGCCGAAGACCGCGCCCGGAAGGGGGCGAAGCTCGAGCTGCCCCGCGACGGCAGGGCCATCCTCGACGCTCGCGCGAAGGCACGACAGCGGCTACACGACTCGATTCCGGCGGGCTACCGCCCGTGGATGCACCTCGCCGGTACCGTCGGGGTCGGCGTGGTCGGGTTGGGGCTTGCGGTCTGGGGCGTGCGCGCGCCGCGCGCGAGCGAGCTCCTCGCGGTGCCGGCGACGTTCCTGCTCGCCAACCTCTTCGAGTGGCGCGTCCACCGGGGCGTGCTGCACCACCGGCAGAAGCTCCTCGAGCCGCTCTACGACCGGCACACGCCCGAGCACCACATGGTCTTCGGCTATGACGACATGGCCATCCGCTCGCCGAAGGAGCTGAAGCTCGTGCTCATTCCCGCGCTCGGCGTCGCCGGCATCGTCGCGACGACCACGCCGCTCGCCTACGGGCTGTCGAAGCTGTTCGGCGCGAACGTCGGTTGGCTGTTCCTGGCGACGGCCGCCGTCTACGCGGTCGGCTACGAGCTGTCGCACCTCAGCTATCACCTGCCGGAGGACTCGTTCGTCGGGCGACTGTCGCTCGTGCGCGTGCTCCGCGAACAGCACCGCCGCCACCATCACCCGCGGCTGATGCAGCGGTGGAACTTCAACGTGACGCTGCCGATCGGCGACTGGCTCCACCGCACGCAGGTGCCGGGCGACGTCCTCGAGCAGACGCTCGCGCAGGATCGCATCACCCGCCGCACGGCGTGACGTTCTCGATCGCCCACTTGCCGCTCGGGCACGTGGCGCGGATCGAGAACTCGTAGCCGCCGCCGCACGGGTAGGTGCAGGAGAGCCCGATGGCGCACGGCACGCCGCGGACCGGCCGGTACGTCGGGCACGACGGCGGCGGCACCGTGGTGGTCGTCGTCGGCGTGGGGGTCGAGGTCGTCGACGGTGTCGAGGTCGGGGTCGCCGTGGTCGTGGGCGACGTCGTGGACGCCGTCGTCGTCGCATCACCGCCGGCGTCGGTCGCCTCGGTACCGACCTGACCGCCGCACGCCGCGAACGCGACACCGACGCCGAGCGCGCCCAGCACCACCAACACGGAACGGACCGCCTTCATGGTCCTCGACCGTAGCACGCGTCCGAGACCCGAGGCCGAGACGCGTCGGGCCGTCTCGACTGACGACTGACGACTGACGACTGACGACTGAATCTGACGACCGACGACTGCTTGCGCTAACGTGCGCGCAGCCATGGTCGACCTCGCACCCGCCCGCGATCTGTGCGCCTACATCGAGGCGAGCCCCTCGCCGTTCCACGCCGTGCAGGAGACGATTCGCCGCCTCGAGGCGGCCGGGTTCACGGCGCTCGACGAGGGCGACGACTGGCGCCTGTCGCCGGGCGACGCGCGCTGGGTCGTCCGCGCCGACTCGTCGATCATCGCGTTCCGCGTCGGCGAGCGCGCGCCGATCGAGAGCGGGTTCCTCGTCGCCGGCGCGCACACCGACAGCCCGAACCTCCGCCTCAAGCCGCAGCCGGCGTGCGGCAAGGAGGGCTACGCGCAGCTCGGCGTCGAGGTGTACGGCGGCGTGCTCCTGCACACCTGGCTCGATCGCGATCTCGGCGTCGCCGGGCGCGTCCTCGTCGAGCAGCTCGACGGCACGCTCCGTCGTGAGGTGGTGCGACTGCACCAGCCGATCGCGCGCGTGCCGAGCCTCGCCATCCACCTCGATCGAGAGGTCAACGACAAGGGGCTCATCGTCAACAAGCAGAACCACCTGCCGCCGATCGTCGCGCTCGGCGAGGGCAAAGACGCGCTCGAGCTCCTGCTCGGGAGGCTCGTGGGCGACGCGTCGCGCGTGCGCGGCTTCGATCTCGGCCTCTACGACCTCACCGCGCCGACGATCGCCGGCCTCGACGAGGCGTTCGTGCTGTCGGCGCGCCTCGACAACCTCGCGTCTTGCCACGCCGCGACGCGCGCGCTGGTCGACGCGCCGGCGCGCGCCGACGCGACGCGCGTGATCGCGCTGTTCGATCACGAGGAGGTCGGCAGCGGCTCCGCGCAGGGCGCCGCCGGGCCGTTCCTGCGCGATGTGCTCTCGCGCGTCGTCGAGGCGACGACCACCGGCGCGCGCGCGGCGTTCGCGCGGGCGATCGCGCGATCGTTCTGCGTGTCGGCCGACATGGCGCACGCGGTGCACCCGAACTACACCGACAAGCACGAAGGCAAGCACATGCCGAAGCCCGGCAAGGGCCCGGTGGTGAAGACCAACGCGCAGCAGCGTTACGCGACCGACGCCGCCACCGGCGCCCGCTTCCGCGCGCTGTGCCGCGCGGCCGAGGTGCCCGTGCAGGACTTCGTCACGCGCACCGATCTCGCCTGCGGCTCGACGATCGGTCCGATCACCGCGTCGCAGCTCGGCATCGCCACGGTCGACGTGGGCAACCCGATGCTCTCGATGCACTCCATCCGCGAGATGTGCGGCGCCGCCGACGTCGGGATGATGGTCGCGGTGCTCGGCCGGCTGTTCGCGTGAAGAGTCGTCAGTCGTCAGTCGTCAGCCGTCAGCCGAGAACGGATCGCGCGGTCGGCGTCGCCGGCCGCGACGGCTTCCGCCCGCGTCGAGCCGCCGGCTCTCGCCTCTCGCCTCTCGGGTCTCGGCTGACGACTGACGACTGACGACTGATGACTCTCACTTCACGTCGACGTCGACCTCGAGATCCTGCTTCTCGAGGAAGCAGTTCTTGTCGCTGCAGACCGAGAAGTGGAAGGTGCCGCCGATCTTCGCCTTGCCCGCGTTGGCGGCGACGAACGGCACGCCGAACGTGGCCTGCATCTCCTCGAACTTGCCGTCCTCCTTCTTGAGGACCTTCTTCGGGTAGGTGACGCCCTCAGGCGCCGGATCCTGCAGCTTGAACTTGGCCGGGTAGTCCGGGTTCACGTGGAAGCCGGGCTTGGCCTTGAGCACCAGCGACGCCGTGCCCTCGGCGCCCTTCTTGTAGGGACCCTTCGCGGTGAGCTCGACGGTGTAGCTGGCGCCGTCCTTCTTGTTCGCGGCGACGAGGCTGCTCGACTTCGCCGGCGCGGCGAACGCGGGCGACACGACGGCGGCGGACAGGACGACGGCGGCGAGCAACGGGCGGAGCGACATGCGGACGAGGCCTCCAGTGCAGCGTTCGACGGGCGAGGGGGAGAAGGCTTCAACGGAGCCGCGTCGGAGGCAAGAAGGACCACAAAAAGCCGAGCCGGCGGGACCCGAGGGGTCACCGCCGGCCGGTGGTGTGCTCAGCCGAGCCGAGCTTCGGGTTCAGGTCACGGGCAGGTGGTGCCCTGCACGCAGATGGGCGTCTTCTGCAGGCCCATCGCCGGGCAGCACGTCGCGCCGCCGGCGAGCGACCCGTAGGTCGTGCAGGTCGTGCACGGGCAGGTCGAGCAGCCGAGGGCCGGTCGGAACTCGCGGCAGCCGCCGTTCACGCAGACCTCGTCCTGATTGCACTGGTTGCCGCAGCCGCCGCAGTTCAGCGGATCGCTCATGCGGTCGACGCACGCGGTGCGGTTGAAGCCGCCGACGCTCACGGTGCAAGCGCTCAGCCCGGTGCCGCAGGACGTGCCGGCCGCCACGCACGTTCCGGCCTTGCAGACCGGCGCGGTGGACGGACAGACCTTGCCGCACCCGCCGCACGCGCGCGGATCGCTGGCGACGTCGACGCAGGCGGTGAACCCGCCGAGCGAGCACGAGGTCGTGCCCGGGCGGCAGGAGCAGACGCCCGAACCGTTGCAGTACTGGTCGTTGCGGCAGTTGGCGCCGCACGCGCCGCAGTTGTTCGGGTCGTCCATGCGATCGCGACAGACGCCGCTGCAGTTCGTGCTGGCGACCGGCGACGTCGGACACGCGCAGGCGCCCGTCGTGCACTCGCCGTAGAGTGCGCAGCGCGTGCCGCACGTGCCGCAGTTGTTCTCGTCGGTCTTGGTGTCGACACAGTTGGTGCCGCCGCACAGGGTGGCCGGCGCGGTGCACGAGCAGGCGCCCGCCGTGCAGGTGCCGGCGGAGCCGCAGGAGAGGCCGCACGCGCCGCAGTTCGCCTCGTCGGTCTTGGTGTCGACGCAGCGACCGCCGCAGAGGACCTGACCGGTGGGGCAGGTGCAGACGCCGCTGGTGCAGCTCTGGCCCGTGGCGCACCGGCGACCGCACGAGCCGCAGTTGTTCACGTCGCTCGAGAGGGTGGCGCAGCCGACGCCGCCCCCGCAGAGGACGTCGCCGGCGGGACAGCTGCAGGTGCCGCCCGAGCAGGTGCCGGTGCCGCACTTGTTGCCGCACGTGCCGCAGTTGTTCTTGTCGGTCGTGCGGTTGACGCAGACGCCGCTGCAGACGTTCGGGGTCGCCGTCGGGCAGGCGCACGAGCCGCTGGTGCAGGTCGCGCCGGTCGCGCACTTCGTGGTGCACGAGCCGCACGCCGCCGGATCGCTGGAGACGTCGACGCACGCGCTGCCGCAGTTGACCTTGCCGGTCGGGCACGCGCAGATGCCGGCGGTGCAGGTCGCGCCCGTGGGACACGCGTTGCCGCAGGTGCCGCAGTTGGCGTTGTCGGTCTGGGTGTTGACGCAGGCGCCGCCGCAGACGTTCGGCTTGTCGGTCGGACACGCGCTGCACACGCCGCTGACGCACTTCTGGCCGGCGAGGCACTTGGTGGTGCACGAGCCGCAGAAGTCGGGATCGGCGCTCAGATCGGCGCAGCTCGTGCCGCAGGCCACCTTGCCCGTGGGACACGCGCAGATGCCGGCGGTGCAGACCTGGCCGGCGCCGCACGCCTTGCCGCAGGTGCCGCAGTTGCCGTTGTCGGTCTGCGTGTCGGTGCACGCGCCCGGATCGGTGGCGGTCGCGCCGCAGATGGTCGTCTTGCCGGTGGGGCACGAGCAGGTGCCGCCGGTGCAGTTGGCGCCGGTGGGGCACACCTTGCCGCAGACGCCGCAGTTGTTGGTGTCGGTCGCGAGGGTCACGCACGCGGTGCCGCAGGTGACCTTGCCGGTGCCGCAGGCGCAGACGCCGAGCGTGCAGACCTGATCGGCCGCGCACGCGGTGCCGCAGGTGCCGCAGTTGGCGTTGTCGGTCGCGGTGTCGACGCAGACGCCGGGGGCGCTGCCGCACTTGGTCGTCTTGGGCGCGGGACACGCGCCACAGGTGCCGCCGGTGCAGGCCGCGCCGGTCGCGCACGCGGTGCCGCACGCGCCGCAGTTGGCCGGGTCGGTCGCGGTGTCGACGCACGCGGTGCCGCACATCGTCTTGGGTGCGACGCAGGAGGTCGCATCGCCGGTCTCGGCGACCGCGGTGTCGCCGCCGCCGGTGTCGGAGACGGGCGTCTCGTCGCCGCCGGTGTCGAGATCGCCGGTCTCCGCTGCGCCGGTGTCGAGATCGCCGGTCTCGGCCGACGCCTCGGCGCCCGACGTGTCATCGAGCAGGCCGGTGTCTTCAGCGACCTCCTCGGGGACCGGCTCGGTCGACGAGCACCCGAATCCGGCAAGCGCAATCGCAAGGGCGGCGCATGACGCCGCGTTCTTCAAGCCCCTCATCGAGGTCCTCCTCCGCGTATCCAAGCCTCGCGCGGATCTCGAAGCGACCCCCGCTGAACGCTCAAAGTACCACGAAGCGATCAGCCGCAGCAGGCGTGCAAGGAGCGCGGCGCGAGGAGCGGAGGCGCGTTCGTCAGGGCTTCTTGGGCGAGACGAGGGTCACCGATCCGCTGGCTTTTCCGAAGCCGCCCTGGACGTGGACGGCGTGCTTGCCGGGGAGGAGTTTCACGGCGGGGACGTTCAGGCCGACGGCGCCCACCTTGTAGAAGGGGACGTCGGTCGGCTGCTCGAGGCGCAAGCTCTGGCCTTTGGGGAGCACGATCCAGCGTGGTGGAACGAGCGCCTGCGTGCACGCCTGCGTGGGACCGGTGTCGCTGATCGACACGCCCGCAGGGGTGACCAGCCGGACCGCCCAATGGAACCCCTCGCAGCCGTTGGATCCGCCCGGGTGGAAGAACACGAAGTCGTGATCGTCGACGTTGGCGATCTCGATCGGGATCGGATCGCCGATCGTCACCTTCGCCGGCATCCGTACCTCCAGCCTGGCGTTCGCGGGCTTCGGGTCGGGCGGGGGCGCCGCAGGCGGAGCAGGCGCCGTCTTCTCGGCGGCCGGGGACGAAGATCCGGCCGACGACGGAGCTGCGCTCGCGAATGGAGCCGCGCTCGGGGATGGCGCGGCGCTCGGGGATGGCGGGGATGGCGCGGCGGTCGTCGTGACGGGCGCCGGGCGCGGCGTCGTCACCGCAGCGGCCGGTTCTCCGCCACAAGCAGCCAGGCAGGACAACGACGTGAACACGCACCGACGAAGGACCGCGGACACGCGGTCACCGTAACTCGATCCAGCGCAATCTGCGCGCAGCGGTTGCAGCCATCGGGTGGCGGCGAAAATGGTGCGTCTTGCGCGCATTCGACGCGTGGTGACGCACGTCGATCGTCCCTCGAGGGGCGCTCGCGTCATCAACCTGCGACGCATCGAGCCATCCGACCTTGGCTACCGCGGCGGTACGGATGGTGCTTGAGCCGCGCGCGCAGACGAAGGGCGAGGGCACCATGGGTGAGGCAGCGCTGTCCGGGAACCTGAACGCGGTCGGGCTGTTGGAGCTCCTTCGCATCCCGATGACCACCGGGCGGACGGGCACGCTCATCGTGGTGAACTCCGACGCCGACGCCGACGAGGCGGAGGCGCGCTTCTACTACCGCGAAGGCACGCTCGTCGCCGGCGCGCTCGGGAGCGCGACGGGCGAAGAGGCGCTGCGGCGCGTGATCGGCTGGAAGGACGGCTTCTTCGAGTTCCTCGCGGACACCACGCCGCCCGACGAGGTCGATCCCCGCCTCCACGCGCTCGCCATGAGCGAGATCAAGAACTGGTACACGGCGCGCACGAGCTCGCGCCCCGGGCCGGTCACCGCTCGCTCCGCGCCGAACCACACCCCGGCGCCGCCGCGCCCTTCGTACACCGCGCCGACGCTCCTCGGCTCGGTGCCGCGGGCGGAGCCCCGACCGATGCCCCTGCGCGCGGTCCCCGTGCCGAAGGGCCGACCGTCCGCCGCGATCGGATCGGCGACCCTCGACGCGCGCGGCAACGTCTCCGAGGTGACCGGCACGCTCGGCACGAGGGATGGCGCGCTCGGGTTCGCGGCGCTGCAGCTCTCAGCGGCCATCGGCAAGGAGCTCTCGCTCGCCGGCGCGCAGTCGGTGGAGATCCGCGGCAAGGGCGAACGCTGGCTCGGCGCCGCGACGCGCGGCGAGTCGTCGATCGTCCTCGTCTGCCCGCCCGACGCCGATCTGCGCGACGAGCTCGCCCGCAAGTGAACAGGAGTCCAGCCCCATGACGCTGCAGGAGAAGGTCGACGATCTCCGGACGATCACCGGATGCCTCGGTGGCTTCGTCACGCGCGACGGCGCGACGGTCGCCTCCGGGCTGCCCGCGGTGTTCGATCACGAGCGCCTCGATCGCGTCGCCGCGATCGTGCGCAAGCTCGGCGCGATGGCCGACAAGTCCGGCTACGCCGACTCCGATTTCGTGATGCGGTTCGGCAAGGCGACGCTCGTGGTGCAGTCGCTCGGCGGCGGGGCGCACCTCGCCCTCGCGTGCGAGCCGGCGGCGAACGTGGCGACCATCGAGGTGTTCGCGAGCGTCGCGGCCGACGACATCCGCGACGCGCTCGCGCACCACGTGGTGACGCCGCCGCCGCCGCCGGTCGCCCCCGTGCAGCCGAGCCCCCCCTTGCACCCGGGCCCCCCCGTGCAGCCGAGCCCCCCCGTTCTCTCCGGCACCGAGCGGCTGGAGCACGCGCGCCGCCGCGCGATCGCGGCCTTCGGCGATCGCCTCGCCACGGCGAAGTCACTGTTGATCGGCGAGGTCGGCCCGATCGGCGACCTGCTGTTCGTCTCCGCGCTCGACCGCTGGCTCCTCGATGGCCCGCCCGACTGGGCGCGCGCGCACGCGCTGCGCGACGCGCTGGCGTCGGAGATCGACGCGCCGGCGAGCAAGGCCCGGTTCTCGGGCCACGCCATCTGGGGACACACGCAGTCCCGCTGATCCCGCTGATCCCGCTGAGAGGGTTGAACCATGAGCATCCGGCTTCACCTGCTGTTCTCCGTCGGCTTCGTGCTGTTGCTGGTGATCGCCGCCGCGGGAGGGATGCTGCACGTGACCCTCGCGCAGACCGAGGCCGCCGCGCAGATCGCCGTCGCGGCGCGCCAACCGACCCTGTCGCAGCAGGTCGCCAAGCAGTCGCTCGTCTACGCGCGCAGCCGCACCGCGGCCGACGCGACGCAGCTGAAGGCGCTGATGGCCTCCTTCGAGCGATCGGCGAAGGTGCTGATCGAGGGCGGGAAGATCGCCGTCGACGGCGGCGCCGAGCGCGACGTGCCGGCGCTCGACGACGCGCTCGCGGCCGATCTCGGCAAGCGCGAGCTCGAGCTCTGGGGACCGACGCGCGCCGCGTGCCAGAAGCTGATCGACTCCGAGGGCACCGACGTCGCGGCGCTCGACGAGATCGTCCGCCTCAACGGCGAGCTGCTCGACAAGTCCAACGCGCTGATCGAGCGCATGTTCGCCGTCAGCAAGCGCACGCTCGGCCGACTGCTGATGATCGAGGCGGCCGTCATCACGCTCGGCCTGCTCGCGGGCATCGTCGCCCTGGAGATCGGGCGCCGCATCTCGACCGCGGTCGTGCGGCTCACCGAGAAGAGCGAGGCCGTCAGCCAGGGCAACGTCGATCTGGCGATCGACGTGCCCGGTCCGGCGGAGATCGGGAGCCTGGGCAAGTCGCTCGATCGGATGCGGATCAGCCTGAAGAAGTCGATGGAGATGCTGCAGCGCAAGGCGGCTTAGTGCGGTAGTCCTGCCTGTTACCACTCGTTCCCGATCACCGCGGGCTGAAGCGCTTCAGCCCGCGGACCTCAGGGAAAGCACTTCTCGGGAGCTGTCACCCGCGGGGTCGAGGCGGCCCCCTGATGGTCACCGTGCCGGCCTTGAAGCCGTAGGCGACGCCCTTGCTGTCGGTCGCGTTGCTCACGTCGGCGACCGTCGCGTCGTTCGAGCCCCAGCCGACGTAGTCGGTGACGTCGAGCGTCGAGCCGTCCGAGAAGGAGCCCGTCGCGGTCAGCTGCAGAGAGCCGCCGACGCTAAGGGTCGCCGGGTTCGGGGTGATGGCGATCGCGGTCAGCGTGGCCGACGAGACCGTCACCAGCGTGCTGCCGGTCACGCCGTTGTACGTCGCCGAGATCGTCGCGGTGCCCGCGGTGATCGGCGTCACGCGGCCCTTGCTGCCCACGGCGCTCGAGACGCTGGCGACGCCGGCGTTGCTCGAGGTCCACGTCGCCTGACCGGTGACGTTCGCGGTGAAGCCGTCGCTCCACACGCCGGTCGCCGTCAGGCGGATGCCGAAGCCCACGGGCAGCTTCGGGTTGAACGGCGTCAGCTGGATCTTCGTCAGCGTGGCGGTGGTGACGTTGACCGACGCGCTGCCGGTGACGCCGCTGTAGGTCGCCGAGACCTTGGCCGAGCCGGCCGCGAAGGTCGTCGCGTCGCCCTTGCTGCCGGCCGCGTTCGAGACGGCGATGACGCCGCTGTTGCTCGACGACCACGTCGCGGCGCCGGTGACGTCGCGCGAGGTGCCGTCGCTGTAGATCGCGGTGGCGGTGAAATCGAACGAGACGCCCGCAGGGACGTTCGGCGCCGGCGGGCTGATCTGCACCGCGACGACCGTGGCGGCCGACACGTTCAGCGTCGTCGAGCCGGTGACGCCGGAGTAGGTCGCGCGGATGGCCGTGGTGCCGGCCGACAGCGCGGCGACGCGCCCCTTGTTGGCGACGTTGTTGACGCTGGCGACCGCCGGGTTGGTCGACGACCAGGTGGTGCCCGGATCGACGGTGACGTTGCGGCTCGTGCCGTCGCTGAACAGCGCGGTCGCCTGGTACTGCTGGAACGTGCCGGCGGCGAGCGTGAGGCCGACCGGATCGACCGAGATCGACACCACGACCGCGTCGGTGACGGTGACCGGCGCCGAGCCCGTCTTGCCGGAGAACGACGCGGAGACGGTCGCGGTGCCCTTGGCGAGGCAGCGGAAGCGCCCGGGCGTGCCGAGGTACTGGACGATCGTCGGCGCGCTCGAGGACCACGTCGACGTGGTGGTCACGTTGCGCGAGGTGCCGCCGGTGCTGATCGCCGTCGACTGGAACTGGAGGATGTCGCCGATGCGACAGGTCGGAGCGAGCGGCGAGACCGTCACCTGCTCGACCGTGGCGCCGCTCACGTTGATCGTGGCGGTCCCGGTGACGCCCGCCTGGGTGCACGACAGCGTCGTCGTGCCCGCGGCGATCGCGGCCACCTGACCTTGCGAGCCCGCTCCGTTGGAGACGGTCGCGATCTTCGCGTCGCCGGTCGTCCAGGTGCAGGTGGTGGTCACGTCGACGGTGGCGCCGTCGGCGTACGTCGCCGTCGCCTTCGCGAGCTGCTTGGTGCCGGCGACCATCGTCAGCGGGTTCGGCGTGATCGCGATCTTGGTGATGCCGGCCGCGGTGACGACCACGACCGCCTTGCCCTCGAGCCCGTCGAGCTTGGCGCGCGCGGTGGTGGTGCCGACGGCGACGGGGGTGATCTCGCCCTTGCTGCCGGCCGCGTTCGAGAGGGCGTCGATCGACCAGGTGACGTCGTTGGTGATGTCGCGGGTTCCGCCGCCCTCGTAGGTGCCGCGCGCCTTCAGCGCGACCTTCGATCCGAGCGGCGCGGTGACGCTGCCCGGCTCGACGACGATCGAGATGAGCTTGGCGGGCGAGACGGTGACCGTCGCCGCCCCCGAGAGGCCGCCGAACGAGGCGGTGATCGTCGCCGTGCCCGCCGCCGCGCCCTTGACGCCGCCGCCGCCGACGCTGGCGACGCCCTCGTTGCTGCTCTTCCAGAACGCCGAAGCGGTCACGTCGACGGAGCTTCCGTCGGAGTAGCTCGCCGTCGCCTTGAGGGTGGCGCTCGTGCCGATCGCGATGGTCGCGGTCGACGGCGTCACCACCACCGAGGTGATCTTGCCGGCGCTGACCGTCACCGGCGTGGCCGCGATCATCCCGCCGAAGAACGCCTGGATGTTCGCGGTGCCGGGCGCGACGCCGCGCACGGTGGCGATCGGACCGGTCAACGCGACGTCGGCGATCGACGGATCGCTGGAGACCCACGTCGAGACGCCGGTGACGTCGGCCTTGCTGCCGTCGGTGTACAGCGCGGTCGCGCGCATCGCGACGGCCGAGCCGACCCCGATGCTCGGGAACAGCGGCGAGACCTCGAGCGCCGCGAGCGTGCGCCCGGAGACCGAGACCTTCGCGTAGGCGGTGCGGCCGCCGAACGTCGCGGCGATGCCGGTGCTGCCGCCGGCGATGCCGGTGACGACGCCCGACGACGAGACGCTCGCGATGCTCGGCGAGTCGCTCCGCCAGCTGGCCGAGGTGGTCACGTCGCTGCTCGCGCCGCTCGAGTAGAACGCCGTCGCGGAGAACTTCTGCGCCCCACCGACGGTCAGATCGGCGAACGGCGGGTCGATGCGCAGATCGATCAACGTGTCACCGGTGACGGTGACCGAAGCGGTCGCCGTCGCGCCGAGGTAGCTCGCGCGGATCGTCGCGAAGCCGGCGCGGAGCGCGCTCACCGCGCCCGGGCTGGTCACCTGCGCGACCGACGGGTTGTTCGAGGTCCACGACGCCCACGCGGTCACGTCCTGCGTGAAGCCATCGGGGCAGAGCGCCCGCGCGCGGAAGAAGACCGATGACCCCACCGGGGTGCTGGCGCCGCCCGGATCGATCGAGAGCGCCTCGACGCGCACCGAGCAATCACCCGGCGTGTCGGGTGTGTCCGGACCGAAGTCGGGGCCGACGTCGGCGTCGGTGCCCGGACCCGAGTCGAGGTCGAAGCCGGGCTCGAACTCGTCCTCGAACTCGGACCGTCCGCAGCCGGCGACCGCGAAGGTCAGCCCGAACACGACGGCGAAGGCGGCCCACGGCAGGGGGCGCGCCGCTCGACGAACCGCCGTCACCACGAGGGCGGCGAACCACGAAAGGGCGAAAGCCACGGCAAGCCACGACATGGAAGGAACCTCCGGAGGCGCGCGTCGCGAGCGCGCGCCAGGCGTGAGGGTACGGCCCCCACGTACGACAGAAGAGTCTAGCCTACGCACGGACGATGCCAGGCCTCGGCCCGAGGGATCGACCCCCCCGGCTAGGCTCGGGGGACGGCTCGAGGGGACGGCTCGAGGGGATGGCCCGAGGGGATGGCTCGAGGGGAAGAAGGGTCGAAGGCAACAGTCGGACTCGCTTGCAGGGGCCGTTCGATGGTGCTAACGACCGTTTACCGGCGTCGCGCCCTCATCCGGGCGGCCGACGACGAGCTGGGCTCACCCCCTGCTTGGCGCCTCCGCGCCCGATCCATCAGTCCATCGAGGACCAGACACGCGTTCGGACGGCGCGTCTCGCGGCAGTCCGACAACCGCAGCGCGGGCCTGCACGGCCCGGGAGCCACGTCGCTTGCACAGCCCGCACATGGAACGGGCCCCGGTGCCCACCGGGCCCCTCGCGGACGCCGTCGCGAACCTCAGCGATCGCGCCCTTCGGAAGCTCCTCGGCGCTCGCGCCTATCTGCGCGGCGTCGATTACGTGCGCCGCGGCGCGGTCAGCGAGATCTCGATCGATCCCGCGTCCGCGACCGGACGGGTGCGCGGCTCGGCCGATGCGCCGTACGAGGTCCACCTCGCGCTCTCGCCCGACGGCGTGTCCTCGCAGTGCAACTGCCCTCTCTTTTCGAAGATCGACGGACACTGCAAGCACGTCGCGGCGCTCTTGATCGCCGTTCGCGAGCAGGTCCGTGGGGGGCGTCCCCGCCCATCCCAGCCACAAGGTCAGATGAGCAATCCGAATCAGGTGACCGCGGCCGACATCGGCCGGCACGATGCCCGAGGGGTGCGACGCGGCCGTCGCGGTCATGGCACAGTGAGCCACCTCGCGGCCCTCGCCCAGGCGGCGACGCGCGTCCCCACCGGCACCGGCCTCGATGCGTGGCTCCCCGAAGGCATCCCCGAGAGCGGCTTCCCCGACCTCGAGTTCCGCATCACGATCCGCGGCAGCACGCTGAACGTGGTGGTCATCGATCCGAGCGTGCGCGCGCCGGTGAGCCCGGCCGAGGCCCTGGCGATCCAGGCGCTGGCGCCGACGGGCGACCGCGAGGCGCTGCGCGTCCTCGCTCGCCACGAGCGCGGCGATCCGCGCCGCGGGCTGGAGCTCCGCGGTGAAGACGCCTCCGAGCTCATCGCCAAGCTCGAAGGCCGGCGCGTGCTGCTCGAGCCGTCGCTGATGCACCTGCGGTGGAACGACGATCGGCTGCGTCCTCGCTTCGATCTCGAGCTCTCGCGCCGCGGCGCCGAGGCCTCCGACACGGTCGTCGTGAAGGCCTCGTTCGAGCGCAAGGGCGACGGTCGTCGCTTCTCGCTCCAGAGCGGCGCGTGGTTCGACGGCGCGCCCGGCTGGCACGTCGACACGATGGAGGGCATCGCGCGGCCGCTCGACAGGCGCGTGACGCCCGCGTGGCTCCAGCGGCTGTGGCGCACGCCGCAGATCCAGTACCCGCTCGAGCAGCTGCCGTTCCTGCTCTCCGAGGCCATCCCGAAGATCGCGTCGGAGATCGGCGCCGAGCTGCCGTCGCTCTCGGAGGTCGCCGACGAGATCGACCTCCCGCCGGCGTTCAAGCTGCGCGCCTTCGGCGAGCTGATCGAGGCGCGCGTGCAGCTGTCGGCGGTGTACGGCGAGACGGAGCTCGAGGTCCGCGCCGACGGGATGTCTCCGCCGATCGTGGTCCTCCCGCCGACCTCGCCCGGCAAGAAGGCCCGCTGCGTGCGCGCCAACGTGCTCGCGCAGCAAGAGGCGGTCGAGCGCGTGCGCGAGCTCGGGTTCGTCCCCGACGAGGACGGCAAGGGGCTCCTCTGCCGCGGCGACGACGCGATCCACTTCTGGACCGAGGGCCTCGGCTCGCTGCCCGAGGACTGGGAGTACTTCGTCCCCGACGATCTCGTCGACGTGCAGGTGCGCAGCGACGACGTGGGCGCGCGCGCCCGCGTGTCGACGGGCATGGACTGGCTCGGGCTGAAGATCACCTTCGCCGCCGGCGGCATCGCGGTGCCGCCCGACGAGCTCGCGCGCTGCCTGTCCGAGGGCCGCAAGTACGTGCGGCTGGAGGACGGCTCGTTCGCGAACTTCGACGCGGCGAAGGTCCGCGAGGTGCTCGCGCGTCAGGCCGAGATCCTCGCCAACGCGAAGAACGGGAAGATCCCGCTCTCGCAGGCCGGCCGCGTGCAGGAGCTGCTCAACCACGTCGCCAACGCGCAGGTCGGCGCCGACGCGCGGGAGCTGTTCCAGAAGCTCGCCTCGGTCGACGAGATCGAGGCCGTCAAGAAGCCGCGAAACCTCAAGGCGACGCTCCGCCCGTATCAGGAGTCGGGGCTCGCGTGGCTCGCCTTCCTCCACGATCTGGGCACCGGCGGCGTGCTGGCCGACGACATGGGTCTCGGCAAGACGCTCGAGACGATCGCGCTGCTCCTCCACCTCAAGAACGATCGCAAGAAGCGGGAAGAGGCGGGCGAGAAGGTCGAGCGCCACCTGACGCTGATCGTCGCGCCCACGTCCGTGGTGCCGAACTGGATCCGCGAGATCGAGAAATTCGCGCCCTCGCTCAAGGCGGTGGCGTGGCACGGCGCCGAGCGCCACGAGCTCGCCGAGGAGCTCGAGGACTACGACATCGTGATCACCAGCTACGCCCTGCTCCGTCGCGACGAGGAGCAGCTCGGCAAGCTGAAGCTGGCCTACGCCATCCTCGACGAGGCGCAACAGATCAAGAACCCGATGTCGGCCACCGCCCGCGCGGCCAAGCGGCTCAACGCCCACCGCCGCCTCGCGCTCACCGGCACGCCGATCGAGAACCGCCTGAGCGAGATCTGGTCGATCTTCGACTTCGTCTCGCCCGGCCTGCTCGGCGATCTGGCGAAATTCGAGCAGCGCTACGCGACGCCGATCGACCGCGGCGACAGCAAGGCCGCCGCGCGCCTGCGCGCCGCGATCCACCCGTTCGTCCTCCGGCGCACGAAGGAGGAGGTCGCCAAGGATCTGCCGGAGAAGATCGAGATCGAGCAACCGGTCGAGCTCGCGGCAGAGCAGCAGAAGCTCTACGCGCAGGTGCTCCAGGAGGTCCGCGCCTCCGTCCTCGGCGAGATCGACAAGGTCGGCATCGCCAAGGCGCAGATCCAGATCCTCGCCGCGCTCACCCGCCTGCGTCAGGTCGCCTGCGATCCTCGCCTGCTCGGGCTGCCGCGCGCCTTCACCGACGACGACAGCGGCAAGCTCGACGCGCTCCGCGAGCTCGTGCAGGAGGCCTACAGCGGCGGCCACCGCATGCTGATCTTCTCGCAGTTCACCTCCATGCTCGCCCTCATCAAGAAGGCGATGGAGGAGGACGGCATCAAGTACGAGTACCTCGACGGCTCGACGAAGGATCGCCAGGACCGCGTCGATCGCTTCAACAACGATCCGACGATGACGATCTTCCTCATCTCGCTCAAGGCGGGCGGCATGGGGCTCAACCTGACCGGCGCCGACACGGTCGTGCACTTCGACCCGTGGTGGAACCCGGCGGTCGAGGATCAGGCGACCGATCGCGCGCACCGCATCGGCCAGACCCGCGTCGTCACCGTCTACAAGCTCGTCGCCAAGGGCACGATCGAGGAGAAGATCCTCCAGCTCGCCGCCAAGAAGCGCGCGCTCGTCGACGCGGTCCTCACCGAGGACGCCGGCGGCGCGAAGAAGCTCACGCGCCAGGACATCGACGATCTGTTCGCGTCGGATTGATGATGACCCCCGGACTTCAGTCCGGGGGCCGCTTGGCACGCGGCCCGCGATGGGCTTCACTCCCGCGCCATGTTCCGCCGTGTCTTCGGCTCGCTGTGCCTCGCTGCCGCACCGGCGGCGCTCTTTGTCGCGCTGTCGGCGCCGCGGGTGACCTCGGGCGCCGCGCCGAGCGCGCCCAGCGAGATGACCATCGTCTACGTCGACGTCGACAAGGTCATCTCCGACGTCGACGAGGGCAAGGTCGCGCAGGCCGCCCTGGTCAAGGAGCAGACCGCCCGCCAGGCGAAGATCACCGCGCTCGAGACGAAGCTCAAGAAGCTGCAGGAGCGCGTGCAGGCGCTCGCCGGCAAGGGCAACACGCCCGCGCTGCAGCAGGTGGGCGCGGAGTATCAGCAGGTCGCGGCCGAATACCAGCAGCTCATCCAGCAGTCGCAGAAGGAGATGGTCGACAAGGAGCGCGAGCTCTTCGATCCCATCGAGCGCAAGGTGAAGGACGTGCTGCGCGCCATCTCCGTGAAGGACGGCGTCGACGTCGTGCTGTCGAAGCGCGCCATCTCGTACGCCCGCAAGGACCTCGACGTCACCGACCGCGTCACGCAGGAGTACAACAAGCTCCACCCGGCGGCCGCCGCCAAGCCGGCCGAGGCGCCGAAGCCCGCCGCCTCCGCGAGCGCGGCCCCCGCTGCCAGCGCGGCGAAGCCGGCGGCCCCCGCTGCCAGCGCCGCGAAGCCGGCCCCCGCGGCCAGTGCCGCCAAGCCGGCGCCGCCCGCCGCCTCACCGAAGAAGTGAAGAGTGACGAGCGCGCGCGACGACCTCGCGGCGTTGTTCGCCGTGCCGCCCGACCGATTCGTGGCGGCCCGCGACGCGCTGGTCGCCGAGCAAGGCCGCGCCCGTAGGTGAAGGCGTGCCGAGAGCGAGCACCGCCGCGCGCGGGCGGCCGCCGATCAGGCGGAGCGCGCCTTCGCTGCCGCGCGAGCGGCGTCGAAGTCCGCCGAGGAGCGCCGCCGCCGAGCCGTCCGTCGAGCCGGCGGCCGGCGACGCTGAGCCGCGGCTCGACGCCCCCGACCACGTCAGCCGCTGCGGCGCGGCGGGGTCTTGCCGCGGGTCTCGTCGAGCACGGCGTTCGCCTCGGCGCCGACGAGGACCGCGAGGCTCGAGAGCCAGAGCCAGATCATCAGCGTCGCGACCGCGGCGAGACCGCCGTAGAACGCCGCGTACTTCGCGAGCGTGCGCACGTACGTGGAGAAGATCCACGAGACCGCGTGGAACACGATCGAGGCGAGGAGCGCGCCGGGGAGGATCGAGCGACGCTGCCACTGACGGCCGCTGGCGATGCGGTAGAGCGTGGCGTTGCCGAGGGTCACGACCACCACGCTGATCGTCAAGAGCACGACCTTGCCGAGATCGTGCTCGCGCTCGGTGAGGGCGCCGATCGCGCCGAGGCGATGCAGGACGACGGCGGCCGCGGAGGCGAGCGCGGCGAAGACGACGGCGGCCAGCGTCAGCCCGAGCGCGAGCAGTCGGGTGCGCGCGTAGGTGCGCGCGGGCAGGCCGACGATCTGCCGCACCGTCGCGAGCGCGACGTGCGTGCCGCCCGACGAGAGCCACAGGAAGCCGAGGAGGACGACGGGCGCGAACGTGGTCGCGTCGTCGATGCGTCCGAGCTGCGATCGCGCGAGCTCCGCGGCCGGGCCGGGCGCGAGATCGAGCAGCGTGACGTCGAAGGCGATCGCGCGGCCGGTGCGCGCGAGCCAGCCGGCGATCCAGCCCATGAACGCGAGCAACGGGACGATCCCGAGGAAGATGTCGAAGGCCATCGCGCTGGCCGCGCCGGACAGGCCGTGCACCATCGTGTTGTGCGCGATGGTGCGCAACACGCTCGGGTCGGTCAGGCGGACCACCGAGCTCGGCGAGCTTTCGCGCACGACCCCTCCGTGAGCTCGCTGAATCGCCCGGGCGCGCGCGCGCGTCGAGCCCCGACGCGTCCGAGCCGACGGGACGCTCCCCGGGATGTCGCTCGCGTCGCGGACATCTCTGGTAGGCTGTGCCCGATGCGGCGCAGCGCGCTCGCGCTCCTGGTGGTGCTGATCGCGAGCGCGATCTCGGCACCGGCGCGCGCAGAGAAAGCCGAACCGGCCGGCGACGCCGCGCCCGAGCCGAAGAAGACGCCGAACCAGCTGAAGGCCGAGGCGCACTACAAGCGCGCGCGGGAGCTCTATCAGCTCGGGCGCTACCGCGAGGCGATCGCGCAGCTCGAGGCGGCGCTGAAGCTCGATCCGGGCGGGGCCGAGCTGCTCTACAACCTCGGCCTCGTGCACGAGAAGCTCGGCGACGTCGACGAGGCGGTCGACGCCTACAAGCGCTACCTCAAGGCGCTCGGCCCCGACGCCGACCCGGAGGAGGTCGCCAAGATCAAGGGCATCATGAAGCGCCTCGAGGGCGCCAAGACCGAGCTCAAGGCGCGCGAGGCGAAGAAGACCGAGCATCGGTTCACGCCGCTCTCGGCCGGCCTGCTCGTCGGCGCCGGCGTCGCGGCCCTCGCGACCGGCGTCTTCGGGATCGCCGCCCTGCGACACGACAGCGAGGCGCGCGAGTTCGTCGTGCGTGACGAGAAGGGCGTCGCCGACCGTCAGGTGCTCGTCGATCGCGCGGGCTCCGAGGCCACGATGGCCAACGTCTTCGGGGCGTTGACCGTGCTCAGCGCCGCGACGGGCGTCACGTTGTACCTGCTCTCGGAGTACCCGAAGGAGGACGATCCGACCGAGGTCCCGCGCGCGAAGGCGGCGCTCCGCATGGTGCCGCTGCCGCGCGGCGGCGCGGTCGGCCTGGAGGTCGTCTTCTGATGCGCGCCCTCCTCCGGCTGTTCGGCGCGGCGACGCTCGTTTCGATCTCGGTGCTCACGGCGAGCGCCTGTCAGGTCGCCCTCCGCGCCGACGACGAAGATCCGCGCTGCGCGCCCGACAAGATCCGCTGCGCCCCGGGGCTCACCTGCCAGGGCGGCTTCTGTCGACCGTGCGTGCCCAAACCCGAGGAGTGCAACCTCGAAGACGACGACTGCGACGGCGAGGTCGACGAGGACTTCGATCAAGACGGCGACGGCTTCAAGCAGTGCGGCGCCACCGGGCAGATCGACTGCAACGACGATCCGAAGAAGGGCGGCCGCAACGTGTTCCCCGGCGCCGCCGAGCTGTGCAACGGCTACGACGACAACTGCGACGGCCGCACCGACGAGGAGCCCAACGACTGCACGGCCGAGCAAGAGTGCTGGAGCGCCAAGGGCGTCTGCACGATCAAGGGCGACTGCCGACTGCGCGGCTGCGAGTCGGGCGGGTGCAACCCGGAGACGGGCCAGTGCAGCGAGCCCGACTGCCGCATCAGCCTGAAGTGCGCCGTGGGCGAGGTCTGCGACTCGAAGAGCGGCGTGTGCGTGAAGATCACCGACGTCGGCGAGCCGTGCGACTCGACCTCGGTCTGCCGCGCGGGCTCGACGTGCTTCGATCTCTCGCTCGCCGGCATCACCGCGCGCGCGCCGCAGATCTGCACCCGCGCCTGCTGCGAGTCGTCGACTTGTCCCGAGGGCTTCGTCTGCAAGGAGGGCACGACCGGCGCTTCGCTCTGCGTGCGCGCCGTCGACGTCGGCCTCTCCGTCGGCACGAAGGCCGCGTACGAGAAGTGCGCGGGCGGCGGGGAGTGTCGCAGCGGCGTCTGCCAGTCCGGCGCGTGCATCGACACCTGCTGCGGGGTCCCTGCCTGCGGCGCGGGCGGCACGTGCTCGCTCGCGTCCGACGGCCGGTTCGCCTGCCGCGCCGCCACGGGATCCGCGACGCCGGGCGGCGCCTGCGACGACAGCTCCGAGTGCCAGAGCGGCTTCTGCTACGGCACCGACAGCTGGTTCGGCGGCGCGTGCAGCAAGCACTGCTGCAGCTCCGAGGACTGCCCCTCCGGCTGGCGTTGCTCGGAGTTCACGTCCGGGACCTCGGCGATCGTCTCGGCGTGCGCGCGCATGAGCATCTTCGACGCGGTCGGCACGAAGCGACCGGGCGAGGCGTGCACCTCCGCCGGTCAGTGCCGCAGCGGGCGGTGCACCGACGGCATTTGCAGCGACAGCTGCTGTCGCGACAGCGACTGCGCCGGCGGGACGGTGTGCCTGCCGATCAAGGTGTACGAGGGCAAGGTCGCCAAGCGCTGCGTCAAGAAGTGAGCTGGCGCGAAGGCCGCGCGGCCATGGGCGCCCGCGCCCGCTCGGTGTGCGTCAGGGATCGCGCACGCGCTCCGGACCGACCCACTCGTCCCAGCTGTTGTCATAGCCGTCGTAGTGCACGAAGTAGCGGCCGTTCTCGATGCTCAGGATCGTGGCCGGGTACCACGAGCCCTTCCACTCGACGCTCACCGGCGCGCCTACCGCGCGCACACCGGGCGCCGGCATGACGCGGATGCGGGCGGGACCGACCCACTCGTCCCACGAGTTGTCGTAGCCCTCGTAGTGGATGAACCACAGGCCGGGCTGCGACTGCACGACGACGGCCGGCCACCACGAGCCCTTCCACTCGACCTGCACGCGCTGCCCGACGGCGAAGCCGTTCGCCGCCGGCGCGGTGTACTCCGGGCCGGTCCCTGCGTACGCGGGAGGTCCGCCGTAGGCGGGGGCACGCCGGTGGTGGCCGCAGGCCGCGAGCGAGAGCATCGACGCCGCGATCAGCAGCGCTCGGATCGTCCTCATGGGAGGAACGTACCGCGAATCCGGACGTCCCACCGGCTCGGGCCACCGTCGTCAGGCCTGGCTCGGGATCGTCGGTCGCCCGCGGCCCTCGTCCCGGCCGCGAGGCTCGCCCCGCGCCTCGCGCCGCGTGACGAACCCTTCGAGCAGCTCGAGGGGCAGCGGGAAGACCGTGGTCGAGTTGTTCTCGGCGGCGATCTCCACCAGCGTCTCGAGGTAGCGGAGCTGCAGCGAGCCGCGCTGCGTGGAGAGGATGCGCGCCGCCTCCGCGTACTTCGAAGACGCCTGCAGCTCGCCCTCGGCGCTGATCACCTTCGCGCGGCGCTCACGCTCGGCCTCCGCGCCGCGGGCCATCGCACGGCGCATCTCCTGCGGGATCTCCACGTGCTTGATCTCGACCGACGAGACCTTGATCCCCCAGGGATCCGTCTCGGCGTCCATGATCTTCTGGATGGTGTCGTTCAGCCGATCGCGCTCGGCGAGCAGATCGTCGAGCTGGTTGGCGCCGACCACCGAGCGCAGCGTGGTCTGCGCGATCTGGCTCGTCGCGTAGAGGTAGTTCTCGACCTGGAGCACCGCCTGATCAGGGTGGATCACGCGGAAGTAGATCACCGCGTTGACCTTGCAGGAGACGTTGTCGCGCGTGATCACCTCTTGGGGCGGGACGTCGGTGACGATCGTCCGCAGGTCGATGATGACCATGCGGAAGAAGGGCACCAGCACGACGCGCAACCCGGGGCCTTTGATGCCTTGGTAGCGACCGAGGAAGAAGTACACGCCGCGCTCGTATTCCTTCACGACGCGCAACGACGCCATCATGTAGAGCAGCACCGCGAGCGCCGCAGCGCCGATGCCGATCGGGAGCCCGAAGTCGATCATGTCGCACCTCCCTGCGGCCGCTCGACGCGCCGCACTCGCACGGTGAGCCCGTCTACGCCGACGACGCGAACGGGCGTGTCCATCGGCAGCATCTCGTCGCTGACCGCGTTCCAGCGCTCGCCGTGCACGCGCACGGTGCCGCCCCGCGGATCGACGGGCCCGAGCGTCGAACCGATCTCGTTCGTCAGGCCCTCGACCCCGGTGGGCGACACGCGCCGTCGCGAGCGCGAAGCGCGGATCCCGAGCAAGACGGCCGCCAGCCCGACGACCACCGCGAGCGGGATCACCACGCCGAAGGACAGCCGAACGCTCGCGTCCGCGAGGAAGTCGGGATCGGAGCGATCGAGGAGCAGCGCCGCGCCTCCGAGCAGGCACGCGACCCCGGCGAGGGCGAGCACGCCGTAGCTCGCGACGTAGAGCTCGGCCACGATGAAGCCCACCGCGAGGATCAACAGGATCACGCCGCCCGCGTGCACGGGCAGCACGTTCAAGCCGATCAGGGCCAACAGAAGGCTCAGCGCGCCCACGACGCCGGCCACGCCGAACCCCGGCGTGTACAGCTCGATCATGATGGCGAGCAGACCGATCGTCATCAGCGCGAAGGCGAGGTTGGGGTGGCCGAGGACGGCGAGCGCGCGCTGCTGGAGGGTCATCGCGTGATCGCGCACCTCGGCGCCCGCGGTGTGGAGCACGACCTCGCGATCTCCGGCTAGGCGGATTTCGCGGCCGTCGATACGGTCGAGGAGGTCGCGCTCGGACGTCGCCACGAGATCGATGACGTCTCGGTCCAGCGCCTCGCTGGCCGTGATGGACGCGCTCTCGCGCACGGCGGACTCCGCCCATTCGACGTTGCGGTCGCGCTGCTCCGCGATCGCCCGCGCGAGCGCTGCCGCGTCGTTCTCGATCTTGCGCACGAGGTCCTCGTCGGGCTTCTCGCCGCCGCCCGAGATCATCACCGGGTGGGCAGCGCCGATGTTCGACCCCGGCGCCATCGCCGCGACGTGCGCCGCGAGCGCGACGAACGCACCCGCGGATCCGGCTCGGGCCGCCGCGGGGGAGACGTACACGACGACGGGCACCGGCGCGTCGAGGAAGGCCGAGACGATCGCGCGCGTCGGCTCGACCATGCCGCCGGGCGTGTCGAGCGGAACGAGGACGGCGGCGCACCCCTGGCCGGCGGCCGCGTCGATCGCCGCCTCGAGATACCGAGCCGTGCCGTGGTTGACGATGCCGCGCAGCTCGGCCCGCACGACGCATGGCACGCCGCCGTTGGCACCGGCGCGCGTGCCGCAGACAAGCACCGAGCAGAGCAAGACCAGCACGAAGAGCACGGCGCTCCTCGTGCGTTGCGACCACCTTCTGCTGCCGCTCCTCACGACGCGAATCCATGCAGCCGTCGCGCCGCGCGCACCCGCACGTCGCGCCCGACCGCCTCGCGCGCGCGCTTCACCGCGCACGCGACCGCGCGCAGCTCCGGGCGCGGACCGCGCAACAGCACGCGATAGCGGAACCTCCCGCGAATGCGCGGCAGCGGCGCTTTGCTCGGCCCGCGCACCTCCACCTCGCCGGCGTGGACCTCGGGTGAGTCTTCGGCGAGCGTGGCCAGCTGCTGCGCGAGCTCGACCACCCGTGGCTCCGTGTCGCCGTCGAGCCGCAGGACCACGAGGCGCGAGAACGGCGGCTACCACGAGAGACGCTCGCCGCCCGCGCGCGGCTCCGGACCGCCCTCAGTGAACTGGCCCCGGGGTCGAGATGATCCGCCGGTTCCTGCGGCCGACACGACGCGAGCGCCGGCCACTGCATCCAATCGATCGGGTCGTCACGCGACGACCGCCTCGGGTGGTAAGAGAGTGACGATGGGAGGACGTTGGAGATGAGCAGACTGCGCGTGCATGCTTTCGCGGTGTCGATCGACGGGTACGGCGCAGGGCCGCGGCAGAGCCTGGACGATCCGCTCGGCGTCGGCGGCCGTCAGCTCCACGAGTGGGTCTTCCCGACCCGAACCTTCAAGCGGATGCACCCGCCGCACCTCGTCGAAGAGCTCAGCGGGCAAGACGAGGGGACCACGGGCGTCGACGACGACTTCGCGCGGCGCGGGTTCGAGGACATCGGCGCGTGGATCATGGGCCGCAACATGTTCGGCCCGATCCGCGGCGCGTGGCCGGACGACTCGTGGAGGGGGTGGTGGGGCAACGATCCGCCCTACCATGTGCCCGTCTTCGTCCTGACGCACCATCCCCGCGCACTGATCGAGATGGAGGGCGGCACGACCTTCCACTTCGTCACCGAGGGAATCGAGGAGGCGTTGCGGCGCGCGAAGCAGGCCGCCGGCTCGAAAGACGTCCGCGTGGGAGGCGGCGTTGACACGATACGCCAGTACCTTCGCGCGCGGCTCGTCGACGAGATGCATCTGGCGATCTCGCCCGTGCTGTTGGGCACCGGCGAGCACTTGTTCTCCGGCGTGGATCTCCCTGCGCTCGGCTATCGGGTGCAGGCGCACGCCACCACCGCAGCGGCGATGCACGTCGTAATGGCGCGCGGCGCACGCTGATCGTAGCTGTCGAAGGCTCGTGGACGTTCACCTCGCCGGGGAAGCGCGCGCCAGGTGGGTCGGCGCTGCCCCTGCGCGGCACCCGCTGGCCGGTCACTGCTTCACCGCGAACACCACCGGCACCGCTTTCGTGCTCGTGCTCACCGGCCGCACGCGCCGGCTGCGCCACGGTCACGGCTCACCCCTTCCCGAGCCGCGCCTCCAGCTCCGCGACGCGCGCGAGCGCCACCTCCTTCGCCGCGCGCTCCGCCTCCTTCGCCGCGCGCTCCGCCTCCCTCGCCGCGCGCTCCGCCTCCTTCGCCGC
>JACPFM010000078.1 GCA_016182965.1 Deltaproteobacteria bacterium
TCGCGCCGAACTGAACATCGATCTCCGCCAGCCACCGCCGAACGCCGTATTGCACGCGCGAAGGCCGGCACCCACCGACGGCTCGTCCGCGACCCGCGGTGGATCACGCGGCGGCGGTGTCCCGCCCGCTAAACACGTACGAGGAGTTTGCAGAACTGCTGGTTCGCGAAGTTCGCGACGCCGCGATCCAGGGCTGCGACGGCAACTTGCGGTCTGAATCACCATCTCCTGTCGCCAGGCGATGGCGCGCGGCTGCGGCTGGCGGAACGGATGCGGCGCTTCCCGTTGCCATTCCGGACTGCGTTGACGAGACCATCTTCTATCTGCTGCATGCGATCGACGAGGGCTCCCTTCGGTTGTCCTTCACGGCGAGCTCGGGAAGAACCGTCGACCTGACAGAGGAGGGGCTCGGCGAGCTGAGCGGCTGGTTCATGGGGAGCGAGGGCTGGCGCCGGGCCTACTCAGAAGAGCGCTTCGCGGACGACGCCGCGGGGCTCTCACTTGATTGAGAGCCGGACAGATGCGGCCGTCCCGGTGCCACCGGAGGGTCGCTGAGGGCGCGCGCTCTTCGACCGGAACCCGCGCCGGATCTCTGACAGCCAAACGACGACGCGGGATACCTCGTCTCGCTCGCCGACCGCCGCGACGGCCCTCCCGCCCGGCGCCGTCGAGCTCCGGTATCAGCACAGGCAAGCCAGCCACTCACGCAACACGCAACAGCCAGACCCCGCGAGGTGAAAGTGAGGACGATCTACGCGGACTTCAACGATGTGGCCGCTGATGGCACGCTGCCACTGACCTGCAACGGGAGCGTCGCCTGCATCTCCGCACTCGGGTCGCCGCTCGAAGAAGGGGAGGAGGTCTGTCTGTCCGATACTGAATTGCGCGTGCGAGCGCGCGTGTATCTGTCCGAGGATGGCTATTGGGTCGCACGGTCGGACTGGCTCTTTGACCGTGAGCACGATTGAGTGAGTGACGGACAGCCTTCGTGGAGCCTCACACCCCCCGAGCCCGCTGCGCCAGCCGCTCCTCCACCATCGTGTCGGCCACCCGATACGTCGGCAGCTGCAGGCGCGCCGAGCGCTCGCAGATCTCGAGCAGCGTGTCGTAGATCTTCAAGGTGCGCTCCGTCGCGCGCGCGGCGTCGTAGCCCTTCACCTCTTCGGCGACGTTGATCAGCCCGCCGGCGTTGATCGCGTAGTCGGGCGCGTAGAGGATGCCCCGCTGGAACAGCGAGTCGCCGTGGCGCGGCTCGGCGAGCTGGTTGTTCGCGGCGCCGGCCACGATCGGGCAGCGAAGCCGCGGGATCGTCGCGTCGTTCAGCGCGGAGCCGAGCGCGCACGGCGCGAGGACGTCGCACTCGACGTCGAAGATGCGCTCGATCGGCGCGATCTCGGCCCCGAGCTCGCGTCGCGCGCGCTCCGCCTTCAGCGGGTCGACGTCGGCGACCGTGAGCTTCACGCCGCGGTCGTGGAGCTCCCGGCACAGGTGATGGCCGACGTGCCCGACGCCCTGCACCGCGACGTGCAGCCCGGCGAGATCGTCGCGGCCGAGGCGGTGCTTCACGCACGCCTCGATGCCGCGGCGCACGCCGAGCGCGGTGAACGGCGACGGATCGCCCGAGCCGCCGTTCTGCGTGGACACGCCGGTGACGTGCCTCGTCACCGCGCGGATCACCTCCATGTCCTCGAGGCTCGTCCCGCTGTCCTCTGCGGTGATGTAGTGCCCGCCGAGATCGTCGACGAACCTGCCGAACGCACGGAACAGGGCGACGCGATCGAAATGGCCGCGCGGCCGAAGGAGCACAGCCTTGCCGCCGCCATGGTCGATGCCGGCGAGGGCAGCCTTGTAGGTCATGCCGCGGGCGAGCCGGAGCGCGTCGACCAGGGCGGCCTCGTCCTTGTCGTAGACGAGGAAGCGGCAGCCGCCGAGCGCGGGCCCGAGGCGGGTGTCGTGGATGGCGACGATCGCGCGGAGATCGCTCGCTCGATCGCGCGCGACGTGCACCTCGCCGTAGTCGTAGGTCGCCATCTGCCCGAAGAGGTCCATGTCGTGCTCCTTCGCTGCGGTCGGCTGCCACCCGGTCGACGCACATCTTCGTATGGTCGAAAGTCGAAGGTCGAGGGTCGGAGGTCCTGCCTTCGACCTCCGATCTTCGACCCTCGACCCAACAAAAAGCCGCGCGGCGGCCGCACGCGAGGTGCGCCGCCGCGCGTCGGCGTTCTCGCGATCAGCTCGCCGCGGGCGAAGCGGCCGGAGCCGCCGACTCCGTGGCGGCCGGGGCGGCCGACTCGGTACCCGCCGGGGCCGTGCCGCCCGTCTCGGCCGGCTTCTTGTCGCCGCCGCACGCGATCAGGAGGAACGCACCGAGGACACCGACTGCCACGACCGTCAGAAACTGCTTCATTACCGAGCCTCCGAGGTGGTGCGCGGCGGCGCCGCGCGTAAAGGGTTCCAGAGGGAACGACGGACGACGATACACCAACGGCTGGATCCCAAGTCACTTTTTCGACGGGTCCGCTCGCTTCTGTTCGAGGCGGGCTGGGTCGGGCGCGCCGCGCCGGCGCCCTCGATTTCGTGCATGCGCGGCGTCCGCGACGCCCGACGGCACCGGTGGTAGAGAACCCGGCGATGCCGACGATCCGCTGGTTCCCGCGCCAGGGGCCGCCGCGCGCCTTCGCGGTCTACAAACCCGTGACCACCGTCGGTCGCGCGCTCGGCAACGACGTCGCGATCGAAGGGCCCGGCGTCGCCGACCACCACGCGCAGGTCGCTTTCGACGGTCGCGACTTCAACCTCGAGGAGATCGACCGACAGGGCGAGATCCTCATCAACGGGAAGAAGAAGCGCCGCGCGCGCCTGGTGCACGGCGATCGGGTGACGCTGGGCGAGGTCGAGCTGGCGTTCTCCATCTTCGCCGAGACGACCACCTCGTCGTCGTCCTCACGCGAGGGGCGCGACGGCTCCGACACCGATCGCGACGACCCGACCCACCGCGACTTCGGCGGCGAGCTGGCCGGCGTTCGCAAGCTCCACGAGTTCTCCGAGCGCCTGATGGTCCACGCCAAGGGCGAGATCGACCCGCTCCTCCAGCTGATGCTCGACTCGATCGTCGAGCTCACCGGCGCCGATCGCGGGGCGCTGCTCCTCGTCGAGGACGGCAACCCGGTCGTGCGCGTCGCGCGCGACATCAAGAAGGAGACCATCGCCGACGCGTCGGGCTCCATCTCCGACTCCATCGTCCGAAGGGTGCTCGAGACGAGGCGCCCGCTCATCGTGAGCGACGCGCTCGCCGACACCTCGTTCGGCAAGAGCGAGTCGGTCGTGGCGCTCAACCTCTCGTCGGTGATGTGCGTCCCGCTGCTCGCACAGGGTGAGCTGCTCGGCGTGCTCTACGTCGGGTCGAACAAGGTCAAGGGGCTGTTCGAGAAGTCCGCGCTCGACCTGCTCACCATCTTCGCGGGTCAGGCGTCGCTCATCCTGCAGAACGCGATGCTCCTCAGCTCGCTGCGCGCCGACAAGGACAAGCTCGTCCGCGAGCTGCACGACAAGAAGTTCGGCGACATCATCGGCGCGTGCGCCTCGATGATCGAGGTCTTCAAGAAGCTGCAGAAGGTCGCCACCACCGACATCAGCGTCCTCATCACCGGCGAGACGGGCACCGGCAAGGAGCTGATCGCGCGCGAGCTGCACCGCCGCTCGCCGCGCGTGAACGGCCCGTTCGTGTCGATCAACTGCGGCGCGATCCCCGAGAACCTCATCGAGGCCGAGCTGTTCGGTCACGTCAAAGGGGCGTTCACCGGCGCGATCGCCTCGCGCCCCGGCAAGTTCCAGGCGGCCAACGGCGGCACGCTCTTCCTCGACGAGATCGGCGAGCTGCCGCTCAACCTGCAGGTGAAGCTCGTGCGCGCCCTGCAGGAGCGCGTGGTCAACCGCGTCGGCGACGCGCGCCCCGAGAAGGTCGACATCCGCGTCATCGCGGCGACCAACCGCGTGCTCGAGGACGGGATCAAGCGCGGCACGTTCCGCGAAGACCTCTATTACCGCCTCAACGTGGTCAACATCTTCCTCCCGCCGCTGCGTGAGCGCGGCGACGACGTGCTGATCATCGCCAAGGCGCTCTTGAGCAAGTACGCCGACGAGATGGGCAGCAAGGTGGTCGGGTTCGCGCCCGCCACGCTGGCGGCGGTTCGCAAGTACCCGTGGCCGGGCAACATCCGGCAGCTCGAGAACCGCATCAAGAAGGCGCTCGTGCTCTGCGACAAGGCGCTCATCCAGCCCGAGGACCTCGATCTCGGGCCCGAGGCGACCTCGCCCATCCTCCCGCTCGAGAAGGCGAAGGAGGAGTTCCAGCGCAAGTACGTCCTCGACGCGCTCGAGCGCAACAACGGCAACCGCACCCAGACCGCGCGCGATCTGGGCGTCGATCCGCGCACGATCTTCCGTTACCTCGAGGCCGAGCGCGGCGCGGTGCCGCCGGGCGGCGGCGAGGGCGATCCCGTCGGCTGATCGACGCGGAAGCGTCGGCCCTGCACGCCGTACTCCCTCAGCCGGTACTGAAGGGCGCGCACGCTGATCCCGAGCACCTCGGCGGCGCGGCTCGTCGACCCGGCGGCCGCTTCGAGCGTCGAGAGCACGGCCCAGCGCTCGATGTCGGCGAGCTTCGCCCCCGGGACGCGGACGACGCGGCTGCGCGGATCGAGCGGCCCGAGCGGCAGGTGCTCGGGGAGGATGCGATCGCCGGTGCAGGTGACGACCGCGCTCTCGACCGCGTTCTCGAGCTCGCGCACGTTGCCCGGCCAGTGGTACTCGCGGAGCAGCGCGCGCGCGCGCTCGCTGAAGCCGACGACGGGCTTGGCGTTGTCGCGCGCGAACCGTGACAGGCAGTGGTCGGCGAGCAGGAGCACGTCGTCGCCCCGCGCGCGCAGCGGCGGCACCTCGAGGTGCACGACCTTCAGGCGGTAGTAGAGGTCCTCGCGGAAGCGACCGGCGCGGATGTCGCCGGCCAGGTCGCGGTTGGTCGCCGCGATCACGCGGACGTCGACGAACAGCGTCTCGTGCCCGCCGACGCGCTCGAACCGGCGCTCCTGCAGGACCTGCAGCAGCTTGACCTGCGTCGCCGGAGGGATCTCGCCGACCTCGTCGAGGAAGATGGTGCCGCCGTGGGCGAGCTCGAAGCGACCTTGCCGCCGGCGCTCGGCCCCGGTGAACGCGCCCTTCTCGTGGCCGAAGAGCTCGCTCTCGAGCAGCGACTCGGCGAGCGCCGCGCAGTGCACGGAGATCATCGGGCCCTGCGCGCGCGGGCTCATGCGATGGATGGCCCGCGCCAGCGCGCCTTTGCCGGTGCCGCTCTCGCCGGTGATCAGGACCGTCGCGCGCGCGCGGGCGATCTGCGACGCGACGGCGAGCACGCGCTGCATCGCCGCGCTCCCGCCCAGCAGTCCGCCGAACTCCGACGGCGCGCCGTCGTCTCGGACCTTGGCCACCGGGAGCCGCGCGCGCGGATCGCGGACCGGCTGCTCCATCTCGTCCCCCCCTACGCGTCATCGTCCGGACGGTGCGTCCGGCCCCACATCTTCATAGGGAGTCCGATGGTGGGATCCAAGCCGGGCAGACTGGACTCGAGCGCGATTTGCGATGTGCGGGCAGAGGCCGACGCGAGCCGCGCGTGTTGTCACGCATCACCCAGGTGCGCGCGCGGAGCACGCGGCGCGTGCGGAGCGCCGTCACACCGCGAGCATCTCGGCGCCTGGACGAGACGACAGATGTTGCGCGCGGAATCACCGGATCTTGCGCGACGCCTCGGCCGAGCCGCGCGCGTTCCCCGGATTTGGCTCATGCACCGGTAATTGCAGGTGCGTCGTCGCTGGCGCCGGTCACCCGTCGTCGCTGGCGCCGGTCACCCGTCGTCGCTGGCGCCGGTCACCCGTCGTCGCTGGCGCCGGTCACCCGGCGACGGATCACGCGTAGGGGCGCGCGTGAAGCGGACGGGGCGCATGGCGCATCCTTGCTTGGTCACGTCGTGGGAACGGGGGGGAACAGATGGAGCAGTTGGTTCTGGACACCGCGCCGGAGATCGCCGACGTGCTCGGCGCCCTCGGCGGGGTGAGCGGGATGCCCACCATCCTGCTCACGCACGTGCAGGCTGACACATGGCGCATCCTTTCGTCGATCGGCGGCGGTGAGCTCGGGCTCCACGCCGACGCGTCGCAGCCGCTGCGCAGGGCCTTCTGCGACCAAGTGTGTCGCACCGGCGAGCCCCTCGTCGTCGCCGACGCGGAGCACGACGAGCGCTTCCGCGAGCACGGCGCGCACCGCGAGCTCGGCATCACCAGCTACATCGGCGTCCCCTTCCGCATCGGCGGTGGCCCCGTGCTCGGGACGCTCTGCGCGGTCGATCGCCGTCCGCACATCGGCCTCGACCGCGTGGTGCCGCATTTCGAGCTCATGGGACGCCTGCTCTCGCACGAGCTGCGTTGGGCCGAGGAGGCGCGGACCTCGCTCGCGGCGCTCCAGCACGAGACGGAGGTCGCCGTGTCGCGCGAGCGGTTCCTCGCCACGGTCGCCCACGACCTGCGCACACCCCTCGCCGCGATACGCATGTCGGCGCACCTGGTGCTGCGGCAGTCGCACGTCGTCGATCGCGTCGTGTCCGGGATCGGTCGGGTGCTGCACGCCGCCGATCGGATGGCGAGGTTGATCGACGACCTCCTCGACTTCGCCCGCGGCCGCCTCGGCGGCGGCATCCCCATCGCGCGGCAGGAGATCGGCGACGTGCGCGCCTTCCTGCGCGCGCTCCTCGAGGAGACCGCGATGGCCTTCCCCTGGCGGCCGATCAAATGGGATCTCGGCATCGCGGGCCACGAGCCCGCCTCGTGGGATCGCGATCGCGTCGCGCAGTGCCTGGAGAACCTCCTCGGCAACGCGTGCGAGCACGGCGACGACGCGTCTCCGGTGACCGTCGCCGTCAGCAGCGACTCCGGCGAGTTCCGCGTCGAGATCGTGAACGCCGGCGAGTTCCCGGTCGGGCGCATCTCCACCTTCGACCCCTTCGCGGCGCGGTCAGGCCGGCGGGGCCTCGGCCTCGGCCTGTTCATCGCCGACCGCATCGCGCGCGCGCACGGCGGCTCGATCGCGATCGAGAGCGCGCGGGGCCAGACGAGCACGGTGCTGACGCTGCCCTCCGGCGTGCCGGTGCAGCGCGGGAGCGCCGCCTGAACGGCATGAGGATCAGTACGAGAACGCGGCCGACACGACGAACGTCGTGCTGCTCCTGCGCGCCTGCGTGACGTACGTCGCCGAGCTCCCCGCGACGGACTCGCTGTACTCGGTGACGCTGCCGCTGAAGAACGGGTGATCGGAGATGCGGTGGAGCGCCTCGACGCGCGCGAGGAAGCTCTTGTGGGGCTGCCAGCCGAAGGTGAGCGTTCCGCCGGCGAGCTGCTGGCCGACGAACGGCTCGCCCGTCGGCACCGCGCCGGGCACGAAGGATTGCCGCGCGCCGTTGCTGGCCATCACGCCGGCGCGGTCGGACAGGGCCTCGGCGCGCGCGGCGAGGTACACCGTGTCGCCGAACTGCCACTTGCCCCACAAGGCGCCGCCGTAGAACCACGGGTGGCGCACCATCGTGGCGCTCCGTGCGTCGCCCTTCTGCGGGTCCTCGAAGCGGTAGTTGCGCTCGGTGCCCGCCCACGCCTCGAGGGCGAGGTGCACGCGCTTGTGCACCTGCAGCGCGACGATCAGGTCGTCGAAGAAGCGCAGCGGCGTGGTGCGCCCGGCGAGGGGGACCTGCTCCTGCCCGACGAGCGCGGAGGTCTCGATCGAGAGCTTCTCGCTCGGCGTCCACGCGACGCGAAGCTGCCCGCTCTTGGTGGCGTTGCGATCGCCGTGGGTGTCCCACCCGTTGAAGATCGCTGCCCCGAGAGACCAGGTGGGCGAAACGCGCCACGTCGCGCGCGCGCCGGTCACGTAGTAGGGGGTGGCGTCGGCGATGAACGCGCGGGTGTAGTTCCAGTTCGACGTCGAGACGAAGCTCTCGCGACCGACGAGGCTCGGGAGCACGCCGGCCTCGAAGTGGAAGGCGCCGGCCTTCCAGCCGACGTTGGCGAGCTGGATGTGCTTCCAGATCTCCCTGTCGCCGGGGGCCAGTGCGTGCAGGGCGTCGACCGAGGTGCCCGCGTGCAGCACCACCGCGCCGGTCAGCTTCGCGTGCTCGAGGCGCGCGCCGATCGCCGCCAGGTTCACGGCGAACTCGTTGTGGCGGCTCGCCGTCGTCATGTGCGTCGCGCTGCCGGTGGGGCCGGTCGGCGCGGTGTCGTGGTAGGCGTAGTAGCCGTCGGCGACGGCGGTCGGAACGAAGCGGGGCGCCTCGTCTCCGACCGGCAGATCGTCCTCCGCGGCGTGCGCGGTGGCCGGCGCGAGCAGGGCCACCGCGAACAGGGGCACGGCGAACGTGGGAAGGCCGGGGAGGCGCCGCATCGAGCGGCATCCTACTCGCGCTTGGCGCTCGCAGCATCAGCTTCGTGGTTCGAGGGTCGAAGGTCGGAAGGTCGAAGGGCACCGCGTCTCCGTCTCGCCCCTTCGACCTTCGACGTTCGACCTTCGACCCGGTCCACGCGGCCTCGCGCCATCGGCGCGAACGCCCGAGTCAGAACGCGTACGCGACGAAGGCGCCGACCTCGCGCTGCACGAACAGATCCTCGGACCGCTCCGGACGCGCGGTGGTGATGGTCAGACGAAGACCGGCGTGCAGCGCGCCGAGCGCCGCGGCGCCCTCGAAGCGGTGCTCGCGGATGTACGGGTCGTTGGTGGTGGTCGGGACCCAGTGGTAGCTGCCGTGCAGCCCGATGCCGCCGACCATCAGCTGCACGCGCGCGAGCAGGAGCGCGTAGCCGCGCCCCTTGTGGGCGAACCACTTGCCGCCGTCGAAGTCCATGCCGAAGCCGGCGCCGCCGCTGACGCGGCCCTTCATCGCCCCGTCCCAGTGGAGCAGGCCGTAGTCGGCCGCCGCGTCCATGCGGAAGAACAGGTAGCTCTTGTCGGGGTTCGTTCCGCCCTCGACCTGCTCGGCCTTGTAGGTGCCGAACTTCGTGATCAGCTCGGCGCCGATGAGCGTGTCGAAGCGCGTCGCGTCCCAGAACCCGAGCATGTCGAAGTCGAGGCCGAAGCCGCTGCGCGTGTACTTCTCGGACGGGATGCCGGCGCCGGACACGCCGAGGTTGCCGCCGATCGGACGATCGCCGCTGACCATGCCGTAGTAGCCGCCGACCCGGCCGATCTTGTCGAAGTAGCCCTTGGCCTCGTGTTCCTCGAGCTTCACCGCGTCGGCGGCGTGCGCGGTCCGGGGGGCGACGGTGAGGGGGGCGGTGAGCGCGCCGAGCGTGACCGCGGCGGCGACCAGCGTGCGGAGGGTGTTCATCGAGCGCTCCATGATCAGAACCGCACCCCGAGCTCGCTGTGCCAGCCGAGCGCGTAGGCCCCGAAGCCGTTGACCGACCCGTGCGCGCGCACGTAGGCGCGGTCGGTGATGTTGAAGTTCAACCCCGCGCGGAAGGGGCTCGTCCAGACGTAGCCCTTCTCGGGTTGCTGCTTGAACAGCGTGAGGATGTTCAGATCCCAGTGCACGTAGGCCTCCGCCCACGCGGTGATCGGGAAGATCGTGCGGACCATCACGCCGAGGTTCGAGTAGTAGAGCGGCGCGCGGTACGAGGTCGTCGACTGCGGGTACGGACCCTCGCCGGCCTTGAAGATGCCGTCGGCGGTGATGTGCGAGCCGACGAAGGCGATCTGCATGATCGAGGGCAGGTCCTTGCCGGAGGTCTTGCCCAGCGGGAACTCGCCGCCGATGTAGAACTCGAAGCCCTTCGCGACCGCCCGCTCATCGCGGTTGGCGAGGGTGAGGCTCGGCGAGTACACGGTGAGCTCCATCACGTACTCGGCGCTGATCGCCGCGTTCATCGCGCGCGCGTTCGCCTCGCGCTCCGCCGGCGTCAGCGGCCGGTAGTAGTCGGTGCGCCAGGTGTTGCCGGCCGAGTCCCTGTGGTAGGTCGAGCCCATGTAGCGGCTGTTGCCCTGGCCCATCGCCATGAGCGTGGCGATGAAGAGCTTCGACAGGTACCCGTGGTTCTCGAGCACGCGCACGCCGCCCAGGGCGACGGGGCTCTCGAGCCCGTTGATCGCGAGCGGCCCGCCGGCGCCGGTGAACGGCCCGCCTTCGTAGAAGCGATCGGCCAGGCGCGCGGTGCCGGTGACCCACGGCTCGTCGTACTCCTGGTCGTCGTACTTCTTCTTCGGCGACGGAGGCGGCTCGGCGATCGACGGCGACGGCGCGTAGGTGGGAGGCGGCGGCGTATAGGGCGTCGGCGGCGGGGGCGTCGGGGGCGCCGTCTCGTCCTTCCGGTCCTCGCCCTGTCCGTCCTGTGCGAACGCCTGTCCGGCGAACGCGACCACCGCGATGACCGCGAGCGCGCCGCACCCGTGCGCGCGGAGCCCATTCCTCGTCATTTCATCCCCTTCGGTGGGTTTCAGCTCACCGCGTCCGGGTTTGCGGCCGGGCCGAGCGTCCGGTTAAGGGGTCCGGCGCGGAATGTCGGGACGGGACGGGCCGTTGGCGTCGGTTCGAGGGGCGTTTCGTTTCGCCCTCTCCGGGGTCGCGAAGAAGTGTGTGACGTCGGCTGCGCGCGTTGCCCAGGCACCAAGCGGTGCTTAGGCTGACGTTTCGTCGGAAGCGTCCAGAAGAAGAAGAAGAAGAATCGTCACCGCCAAGAAGGCGGGCCACGTCGGCGGAGGCGACGGGCACGACTACGCGTACATCTCCGACCGGCAGACGCGCGCCGCCTTCCAGAAGATGGCGCCCGTCGAGTACGCCGTCGCGGCGACCGTCCGCATGTGGAAGGCGATCGGGCGCAACCAGCTCCTCGGCAGCACGGTCCGGGTCACCGAGCGGCAGTTCCCGCGGCTGCACGCGCTCAACGTGCAGAGCTCCGAGGCCCTCGGCATCCCCACCCCGACGCTCTACGTCGGGCAGAACCCGCACCTCAACGCCGGCACCTTCGGCACCTCCGACGACAGCTTCATCCTCGTCAACGGGTCCCTCGTCGATCACTTCAACGACAAGGAGATCCTCGACGTGCTCGGTCACGAGCACGGTCACATCCAGAACAACCACGTCGTCTACATGACGACGCTCTACTTCCTCACCAACGTCGTCAACGCCTTCGTCGGCTGGTTCGCCTATCCGGCGCGCATCGCGCTGATGGCCTGGTCGCGCCGGGCCGAGATCACCTGCGACCGCGCGGGCCTCCTCGTGGTCAAGGACCTGCCGACCTCGATGCGCGGCCTGATGAAGCTCGCCCTCGGCAGCAAGAAGCTCTACGAGGAGCTCGATCTCGACGCGTACCTCGAGCAGTACGACGACGGCAAGAAAGGCATCGGCCGCATCACCGAGCTGTTCGCCTCGCACCCCTACGTGCCCAAGCGCGTCATGGCGCTCAAGGCGTTCTCCGAGACGGCGCTCTATCGCAAGGCCGCGGGCCTCGGCGAGGGCGGAGCCTCGATGGAGGAGTGCGACAACAAGGTGCACGAGATCATCAAGGTCGTCGCGTGAAGTCGTCAGTCGTCAGTCGTCAGTCGTCAGCACGAGAAGAGCGCCGCGCAGTCCTCCTCTCGTCGTTCTCGACGACCAGACGACCGACGACCGACGACGCGGCTGCGCGACGGGTTGACTGACGACTGACGACTGACGACTGACGACCACCGTTCAAACTCCGAACCGCACGAGAAAAAGCGATGCAACTCCCCGCCGGTGCCCTCGAAAGCTTCCGTGAGCGCAAGCTCGACGTGCAGCTCGCGCTGCAAGACCTGTCGGACGTCGCGGGCGCCCTCGGCGCCGCTACGCTCAAGGAGCGGCTCGATCGCGAGCTCGTGAAGAAGCTCGAAGAGGACCGCTTCCACCTCGTCGTGGTCGGCGAGTTCAACCACGGCAAGACGACCTTCGTGAACGCGCTGCTCGGCGCGTCGATCCTGCCGACCGGCGTCACCCCGACGACCGCGACCATCCACCACCTGCGCTACGGCACCGAGCCGAGCGCGAAGGTGGTCTTCGCCGGCGGCCGCGAGGACGCGATCGAGTTCGAGAGGGTCCGCTCGTTCGTGGTCGGCGGCGAGGCGGCTACCGAGCAGGTGCAGCACATCGAGGTGAGCTACCCGGCGGCGCTCCTCCAGGAGCGCATCGTCCTGGTCGACACGCCAGGCGTGAACGACCTCTCGCTGCAGCGCGCCGACATCACCTACAGCTACATCCCGCAGTCCGACGCGGTGCTGTTCCTCCTCGACGCCGGGCAGATCCTCAAGGAGAGCGAGCGCGCCTTCCTCCAGGACAAGATCATCGGGCAGGCGCGCGACAAGATCGTCTTCGTCATCACCAAGTGGGACCTGTTGAGCGAGAGCGAGCAGGCCGAGGCGCTGAAGTACGCGAAGGATCAGCTCGCGAAGTTCGTGAAGGGCGAGCCGATCGTCTACCCGGTGAGCGCGCAGAAGGCGCTCGGCGGCGACGCGACCGGCTCCGGCATGCCGGAGCTGCTCGAGTACCTCACGCGGTTCCTCGCCGAGCACCGCGGCCGCATCCTCCTCGACAACGCGCTCGGCGAGGGGCTCACCGCGTCGGCCACGCTGGCCAAGGGCGTCGACGCCAAGCGACGGGCCCTCTCGATGGACGAGCGGGAGCTCGCGCGGCGCATCTCGGCCATCGAGAGCGATCTCGCCGGGCAGGGCGCGACGATCGAGCAGCGCCGCTCGAAGATCCGCGAGGAGGTCTCGTCGGTCCGCGCCTGGGCGCGCCGCGATCTCGATCGCTTCGTCGATGACGCCTCGCGCATGATCCTCGCGCAGGTCGACAAGGCCGATCCGCAGGACCTCAAGGTCTTCTTCCCCGGCTACCTCGAGCACGTGGTGAAGACCTGGGCCGAGGCCGAGACCAAGGAGATCGGCGCCGCCCTCGAGGGCATCGCCGAGCGCACCATCGCCATCGTCCGCGAAGACGCGCACGACACGGCCAAGCGCGTCGGCGATCAGCTCGGCGGGCAGCTGCCGGGGCTGAAGATCGAGGTCGACTCGTTCGCCTTCGACATCGGCGTCATGGCCTCGCTGGTGCTCGGCCTCTCCAGCCTGTTCTCCGGCGCGATCGTGGCCGGCGCGCTGATGCTCGTCGCCGCGCCGATCATCGGCATGTTCGCGCGCGATCGCATCCACGCCGAGTACAAGCGCAACGTCCGCGAGCGCACGCCGCAGGTCCTGCGCGAGATCGCCACCAAGGTCGGCCCGAAGATCGACGAGATGATCAACGAGTTCGCCGACAAGCTCGACGCGTGGGTCGTCTCCGCGAGCGAAGACCTCCACCGCGAGCTGCTCGAGGTGCTCGAGTCCGCGCGCGACGCGCGCAAGGCCGGCGTCGAGAAGAGCGCCGAAGGTCGCGCCGAGACCGAGGTCGCCTCGGCGAAGCTCGTCAAGGCGCGCGCGCGCCTCGAACAGCTGCGCGCCGGCCTGTGGGGCGACGCGGTCCGCTCCGACGAGGCCGAGGTCGCGGCCAACGCCTCCCAGCCCGGCCAGCCGCCGATCAGCGGCAGCGGGCAGGGCACGAGCGACGGCGGACCGCCGCCGCCGGTCAACACGCGCGGCGGCGCCGCGTAGGCGTCACTTCCGTGCGATGCCCTCACGGGGGCGTCGCTGCGCGACGAGGTCGAAGGTCGAAGGCCGAAGCGGCGCCGCCGTGCGTGCTGCTTGCAGGTCGTTGCTTCGGCTGCGACGCCCCTGCTGCTTCCCGAGAACGTGTTCGACGTTCTCCACCCCTCGACCTTCGACCTTTTCGACCTTCGACCAGCGCGCGCGAGCTACGAGGCGCCGGCGTCGTCACCGCGGCGAGGCCTACGCCGTCGCCCGCGCCGCCGCCGCGATCTTCGGCTTGCGCTCGAAGCGCTGGACGAACTCCATCACGTCCTTGAACACCTGCTCGGCCTCGAGGTCCTGGCCCATCTCGTGGCCGCTGTTCTGGTACCAGATGATCTCGCGGTGCGGCGAGCTCACGCGCTCGTAGATGATGTTCGCCGACTCGGGCGCGATGATCTGGTCCTTCTTCGAGTGCAGGATGCGGATCGGCACGTGCAACTCGGGCAGCCGCGCGGCGATCTGCTTCGCGTACGCGTAGAGTGAAGCGAACGCGTCGGTCGCGAACATCGGGTAGTTCTTGCAGTTGACCTTCAGCGACGTGTCGTTGAACGACTCGGGGCTCGGCCAGTAGCGGACCACCTTCGACAGCACCGGCGTGAGCGCCGACAGCGGGTCGGCGAACTTCAGCGCCGCGGCGAGCGTGACCACGCCGGCGATCTTGTCGGGGTGCCGCATGGCCAGCTCGAGGGCGACGAGTCCGCCCATCGACAGGCCGACGACGACGACGCGATCGACCGAGTGCCAGAGATCGAGCAGCGCCTTCTCGGCGTCGACGTACCACTCGCGCGCCGTGACGCCGCGCATGTCCTGGTAGCGCGTGCCGTGCCCTCGCAGGACAGGCATCGCGTAGGGGATGCCGGCCGCCTCGAGCGAGGGGACGAGCCCGTTGACCGTGTTGAGGTGCCCGGTGAAGCCGTGCAACAGCAGCACGCCGATCTTCGCGTGCTTGGGCGGCTGCGCGACGGGGACCTCGAGCGGGACGTAGTTGGCGCGGTGATCGACGAGCGCGGAGATCTCGCGCATCACCCGGTCGGTCAGCTCGCGGTAGGTCCTCCGGGGATCGGCGGTATCGAGGTACTGGTCGGGCTGGATGGGCTTGCCGAAGCGGATCGTCACCGGCGAGTTCCTCGGCATGCGCAGCAGCTCGAGGCGCGGGTAGATCTCCGGCGGGAACGCGCGGCCGGTGCCCGAAACGCCCACCGGGACGATCGGCACCTTCGCGTTGATCGCGAGGCGCGCCACGCCGGTGTGGCCGGGCAAGAGGCCGGTCTTCGGATCCACGGCCACCCGCGGCGTCTGCTCCTCGCCGGGGATGGTGCCTTCGGGGTACATGGCGACCGCCCACCCGCCGCGCAGCGCCTCGGTGATCGACTCGACGGTCGCGTCGTCGCCGCCGCGCTTCACGAACACCGACTCCGACAGCTTCACGAGGCTCCTCAGCACCGGCCAGCTCGCGAACTCGCTCTTGGCGACGAAGTGCACGCGGCGCGGAGACGACGCGCCGAGCACCTGCACGTCGAGCCAGCTCTGATGGTTGGACGCGAGGATGACGCCGCCCTCCATCGGGACGTTCTCCGCGCCCTCGACGAGCAGCTCGTTGGCGAGCTTGAACTGGGTGCCGAGGGCGGCCTTCGCCGTGTTCCAGATCACCTCGGAGGCGGCCTTGGCGACGCCCGCCTTCTCGAGGGCTCCGACGAGAAGCTCCAGCGCCTTGTCGGCGGGCCAGAGGACTGCGTGTGCGATTCTCTCACGTTCCATGGGGGCGACCCTCCGGTTGACGCTTTGCGTCATATCACCCTTCGGGGTCGCGATCAGCAACAATTGGCAGTCGAGAGCAGGATGGTCCGAAGAATGGAGAAAGAGCCGATCCACGAGCCGGTCGTCACGGCGATCGTCACCTATAGGGGCGTCGTCTATCCCTGGCAGTGCGACCACATGGGGCACATGAACGTCATGTGGTACGTGGGGAAGTTCGACGAGGCGACGTGGGGCCTGTTCGCGGCGGTCGGCCTGACCGCGTCGCACCTGCGGGACCAGAGTCGCGGGCTGGTCGCCGTCGAGCAGAAGATCACCTATCGGCGCGAGCTGCTCGCGGGTGACACGCTCTTCGTGCGGTCGCACTTCGTCGAGGCGCGCGAGAAGGTCGTGCGCTTCGTGCACGAGATGGTCAACGCCGAGTCGAACGAGACGGCGGCGATCACCGAGCTGACCGGCGTGCACATCGACGCGTCCGCGCGGCGCGCGGTGCCGCTGCCGGAGGCCGTCCTCGGCCGCCTGCGCGCGATGATCTCTGCCTGACGCGCGGCCTGCGCGCAGGACCCGAGTGGCTCCGGGTGGTGCTTGACGGCACGGCCGAGGCCGGTCAAACCGTTCGGATGAAGCGGCTGCTGTGGATCGGGCTCTCGGTGTTGCTCGCGGGGTGCTCGGTCGATTCCTCCGGCGAGGGCGGCGTGCTGCCCGCCGA
>JACPFM010000076.1:0-38621 GCA_016182965.1 Deltaproteobacteria bacterium
CACCGACGGCGCGCGCGTGGACGTGGAAATGGAGTGCGACGCGCAGCGTGGTCACGGTGCCCGGTGGCTCTATCACTGGGCGCGCCTCTTCGGCGGCACCCTGCGACGCGGTGACGAGTACGCGGACCTGAAGCCGGTGGTGTGCATCGTCTTCCTGGCCGCCAAGACCGAGCGCTTCCACGCCCGCTACTCGGTCCGCGAAGAGCGCGACGGCTCGCTGCTCTCGCACGTGCTCGGCATTCACGTCATCGGCCTGCCGGCAGTCGAGCGCGCAGCGTCGGAGCACGAGCCAGCCGAGCTGACGCGCTGGGCTCGCTTCCTTCGTCTCGACGCGGCGAGCGCGCTAGACTCCCTTGCGACCGAGTCCCCGATCATGGCCGAAGCGAAGCACGCCCTCGAGCTCCTCTCCCTCGAGCCCTCCGCCCAGCGCATCGCCGAGATGCGTCGAGAGGCCGGGCTGCTGCGACGTCTCGATCGAGCCGAGCAGCGCGCCGAGGGAAGGGAAGAGGGACGCGCGGAGGGCGACGCCGCCGCGCGTCGTGAACGCGCTGACGCGCTACGTGGCTCGATCGTGCGAGCGAGCGCCGTCTTCGGACTGACGCTCGACGACGCGCGGCGCGCGCAGCTCGAGTCGTCGGACGATCAGCAGCTCCAGACGCTGCTCGACGCGCTGCTCGCCACGGGGGGCTGGCCGAACGACGGGTGATTGCAGCTTCATCCCGAGCAGCGTCCTTGCCGAGGTGGGGTGGGCGCCTGCCGCCACGCGCTCGATCGTCTCGGCGTCACTTCCCTCTCGACGGGAACGACAACCCCAAGTCCGTCGCCGTCTTCAGCCCGAACCCGAAGAACCAATACGACCGCTCCGCCTGGATGTCGTATCCCCACCCGACCTGCACCACGTCCCCGAAGAGCTGCACGATGGGTCCGAGCCCCAGCTGGATGGTCGTCGTGTCGACCGCCTTGCCGCCCTCGCGTTTCGGCATGGCCAGCGTCGCCGCGTGCAGGCCGATCCCGGGATTGAGGAAGTTGAAGAATCCGTGGAGGCCTCCGGCCTTCGCCTCTCCGGAGTCGCGCCAGAACCGGTAGTGGTACCCGATCGTCAGGGCCGGCGCGGCGACGAAGCGCGGCTCCATGCTGCCGTCCGCTCGCTCCGCACGGGCATGGGGCGTCACGAACAACAGCGCGGCGCTCACGTCGATGTGACTTCCGAGCCTGGTCACCCGCATCTTCGTCGTCGGCCCCTCGATCGACGTGCCGCCGTCGACGATGAGCGACGGCCGCACGAACAGCGTGTCGCCCTCCTGGCGGCCCGAGCGCATCAGCTCGATCGACGTGTCGGTGACGGCGGTGATCGGCCGATCGGCGAAGTCCGTCTTGCTCCAGGTAGCATCGGCGTCTCGGAGCCCGCGTTTTGCGCGCTCGAACAGCTCGTCGACGCGCTCCAACACGCCAGCGATCCGTGCAGCGGCGCCGAGCAGTTGTCGCTCCTCGTCGCCGACCTCCTTCGCGACCTGCTCGTAGGCGGCGTCGATGAACGCCTGCGCGTCCTTGCCAAGCGTGCGCAGATCAGCGCGCAGGCTCGGCGTCGCCTCGAGCTTCGCCTCGCAGGCGCGGATCGCCGGCGGCAACCGCGCGGCCAGTTCGGGAACGCCCGGCGTCGTCTCGACGACGTGCACGACGTCCTCGCACGCGTCCTTCACCGCGACCACCTTGTCGGCGATGCCACGAACGTCCGCGAGCACCGCGAGCCCTTTGGGGCTCTTGGCGAGCTTCTTCTCGAGCGCGACGAGCCGATCGCGGAGCTTCGGCACGGCGGCGACGGCGGCGACGAGGTCCTTCACCTCTTTCAGCTCCGCCTCGACCAGCTCGCGCACCCTGGCGACGACGTCGCCGTTGCCCTGCAGCATCTTGTTCGTCGCGTCGGCGAGCCGCTTGGCCTCCTCGTATTGTGCGAGCACCTCCGGCGAGAGCTTCGGTGACATGCGATCGAAGGGCCGAATGGGACCCTCGGCGCGCGTGTCGTAGTTGGGGACGTGGAGCGGCTCCGAGCGGGCTCCCGAGCCGAGCGTCGCCTCGACGCGCCAGCGCGCCATGCCGAGCTTGGTCAGCAGCGCGGCGGTGTCGCGCTTCACGCGATCGATCTCGGCGTGCAGGAACGGCATCACGCTCGCCTGCCCCTTCGCGTACGCGTCCTTGCAGGCGGCCTCCGGGTACGCCTTGCAGTAGTCGCGGATCTTGGTGAGGACGGTGCCCTCCTTCGTCCCGAGCTCGCTGACGCTCTTCTTGAACTCCGCATAGGGTGTCGTCGGCGAGAGCTTGGCCGCGAGCGTGTCCAGGACCGCCTGCTGCTCCTCGACGAGCCCGGTGAGGGCTTTGATGCGGGCGGTGGCAGCGGTGACCTTACCGGCGTCGACCGCGAGAGCGCTGCCGGCGGCGACCGTGATCTTGTCGGAGTGCATGCGGAGTCGGATCGTGCTGTCGACGTCGACCTCGGTGACTCCGTTCGGATCGATCTCGAGCTCGCGTCCGTCGCTCGTGATCTCGGTCGCGGTCACCGTGCCCTCGAGCGAGACCCCGCCGCCGTTCTTCGGGGTCTGGACGCCGCCGCCGCACCCGGTGAGGGCGGCCAGGCCGAACACGTAGAGACGCCGGCCGGTCATGACGCCGCCTCGGCGTGAACGAACGCCTGCTCGACCGCGAAGTCGTCGTCGACGTCTTCGGGACGAAGCTCCGCCACCACCCGCCAGTCCAGGGTGAGCGCGACGGCAGGTCGTCCCTCCGCGAGGTACGGCGCGAGGCACGCGAAAGCAGCGCAATTCGCGAGCACGTCGGCATTCGCGACGCGGACCACCCGACGGGGCGAGTCGTTGACGTGGTTCTGTGCACGTGCGGCGAGCGCGGTCGCTCCGGGCGTGTCGCCGAACACGACGAACTTCACGCGACGAACGTCGGCGCGCACCTGAGCGAGCGCGGCGCACGCCTGGGGCGCCGTCTGGCCGGGCCCGCCGATAACCGCCTGTTCCATTCCTGCTCCTGAGCCCCCACCGTTGTCCGCTCTCCGATCGACCTCTTCGCCGGATCCGTCACGGCGCCGCGCCGCCCTCCTTGTTCCCCGTGACGAAGAACACGCCCATCGCTGCCGAGACCAACCCCTGCAGGATCCCGAGCGGTCCCTCCGCCATGTGCAGCACGCCGATGCGCTCCTTCGGAGAACCACCGCCGATTTGCGCGGCGAGCACGATGAAGGCGAGCACGGTCGCGAGGTAGAACACCGAGATCCCGGTGGTCAGCCGGTAGAAGAACGAGCTCACCTTGCGCTTGGCAGCTTCCGCCGTCGGTGGCCTCAGCTCGTCGGAGGCGACGACCCCGACGACGAGGCCGACCGTCGGCACGACGGCGCTCGACAGCCAGTAGAGCGCCTCGTTGCCCGTCTCGCCGCGCAGCCGCGGATTGATCACCTGGTAAGTGATGATCAAGAACGACGGCAGCACGCCCAGGAGCCACGTTACGACGAGTTTCCGTTGCGCAGACTTCAAGGGGACGTGGACTTGAGACATGGCTCTCTACTCTCCGACGAAGTGGCCCAGACCTGCTGCCACGAGGTGGTCGTGGACCGACAGTCCGTCGACGAGCTCCGGCGTCTCATCCGCGTTGGCTTGCTCGTAGACGTACGCATACCCGTGCACGTGGTGATCGGCCGTGAACGGCTTGCCCTTGAGATCGCTCGGGAACATCTTGAGCCCGCCGCTCGACCACGCCTCGGCTGTCTCCCGTTCGACGGGCGGGCTCACGCCGCCGAGATCCTTGGTCACGATGAACGCGAATACGCGGAACCGACCGGGCGCGATGTGGATCGTCGCGAGCACGCGTTCCCACCACTTGTCGGGCTCGGGGAACGCCGGCGACCACCGCTTCGACGCGGGTTGCTTTGGCTTGCCGGTAGCTTCGATTTGCTCCAAGCGCGTCGCGACGACAAACCCCTCGGGGTAGTAATACCAGCCGAGCTGCTCGTATTTGGCACGCTTCAGGTACTTCGCGAGCTCGCCCGCAACGCCGTCGAGCGTCGCGCCGCCAACGCTCGTGAGGATGATGGTGCCACTGGCCTTCGGCGGCGGAGCAGGGAAGCTGAATTGCCCCACGTGCGCCGAGGTCGACGCGGTGGAGGTAGGAGAGATCAGCGCGTTGCCGCCAGGACCGCCGTAACCAACCGGCGAAGCGCCCCCGATGCGACATGCGCTGCTCCCGCTCAGTGCCGAGCCGGCCAGCGCTACAACGATGACGACGTCATATCGCCTCATGATCGAGCCGAGCCCCCTTTCTTCCAATTCGCGTCGAACACCTGCCGCACGTGCCTCACCGCCGCGTCGAACCGCCGGCGGTACTGCCGCGCGTACTCCTCCTCCGCCCCCGGCACGTCCCGATACAGCCGGTGCTTGTCCTCACGCGCGCTGCCGTCGACCGCGATCTCGTTGTGGTGCGGCAGCGCGCCCCGCTTGAAGAAGTCGATCTCCGAGCGCCGCGCGGCCGGGATGTGGGTCATCCCCTCGATCACCCAACCGACGCCCCCGCCCTGCGTGTCGTCGTTCTGCGCGTAACGACCCGAGATGATCTTGCCGTTCCACGGCGCCGAGCGATCACCGCGGTCCTTGCTCCACAGCGCGGCGTTCCCCGAGAACCGCTCGAACGCGAAGCTCCCGGTCGAGTAGTTCGGCTCTTCGGTGAAGATCTCGTCGAGGCGGTCGGGCTCGTACAGATGCAGCGCCGCGTCGCGGCCGGCGAAGTGCGCGTACGACGAGTGGGCGTAGAAGTCCGCGATGCCGTGGGCCGCGCGCGCGAACGCGTCGAGGTCCTTCGACTCGTTGAAGCGCGCGAGCCTCTGGCCGACCACCCGCCAGCCCTCGTCGATGTAGCCGTTGTCGAAGTGATCGACCGGATCGTAGTTTCCATAATCGCGATCGACCGCGTCGACGATGGGGCCGATGCCGGCGAACGCGGGCTTGAAGTAGCGGTTGAGCGCGTCGAGCACCCAGGCGTCGGGGGAGCCACGCAGGTGCGCGAGGGCCTGCGTGATGATGTCGCGGTGGACCTCGCCCAGGAACTTGGGCGAGAACTTCGTCCACTGCTTTCGCAGCGCGAGGTGATCGGCGAAATCGACGGTGGGGACGAGCGGGTGCTCGATCGCCCACAGGTGACTGTCGTTGAAGACGAAGTAGGGGATGTACTCGATGCTGGTGTGCGGGGGCGGCTCGGCCGGCTTGTCCTTCTTCGCCTCGATCTCGCCCATCGGATTGAACGGCTCGACGACCGTCCACGATCCGGGCTCGGTCTTGTAGACCACCCACACGTGATCGCGTTCCTGGATCGACGCGGGCTTCCCCGGCTCCGCGATCGTGCTCCGGACCTTGCCGACCACGACCCGGAGGTTGTATCCGCTGACGCCGGCGGCGAGCGCGAGCGACGCAAGCAACAGCGCGCGGTCTTCGCAGTCGCCGACACCGAGCGCGATGGTCTCGTCGGGGAAGAGCCACGGATCTTCGCCCGGCCCCTTCTCGTAGGCGACGTGGCTGCCGACGAACGCCGCGAGCACGTCGATGCGGTGGTCGAATGAGCCGGGATCACGCGACCAGAAACGTTCGAGGCTCGCGCCCGGGAGCCGCTCGACGAACGCGGGCAGCTTCTCGCGGAGCACGCGCCGCATGATCTCGTTGCGCTCGGTGACCAGGAACTCCCGGACATCGACGTCGTAGTCGACCCGGCGACTGCCGGCGGCGACGCTGCGCGACGACGGCACGATGCAGCGGTGCACGATGCGATCACCGCCCCAGTTCCAGCCAGACCAGCGAACGACGTGGGAGCCCGTCAGGCACATCTCGTGTTCCTCCTTCGGCCTCGCACGCAGCGCGTTGGCGAGCGCCCTCGACCGTACGAGCCGAGCATGTCGGCCCCGGCCTGCGCAAGCCAATTGACGAGCCACCGCCAGCACATGGCAGCTGCGACACAACTTGTCGCGACAAGACGTGCGGACAAAAATCGAGACTTCGCTGGGCCGCTGCTCGAACGCGGCTCGGTAGGCGGACCCCGGATAACGCGGCGCAAGCGAGATCCCATGTGTGCGGGCGTTGTGCCCGAGCAACGGTCGGCGTGCTGTCGGCCTCGATCTCCTCCTTCCCGAGCCTTCCGCCGAGCGCATCGCCGAGATGCGGGAAGGCTCGCGCGGAGGGTGACGCCAACTACCAGACGCCGATGACGAGCCGCGCCTCGACCTGGTCGGCGCCGCCCGGGCGATCGCCGCGACGGATCTCTCCTTGGAGACCGACGTACTGAAGCACGCCCTGACGCGAGAGCCGATAGGCCAGTGTGCCGAAGAGAGCCCAATGTCGGCGCGGGCCCGCCCAGTCGTCGCTGCCACGGGCGACGCCGCCCTCGAGGAAGACCTGATCGCGACGCAGTCCTCCTGCGAGGAAGTACTCGACGACTCCGGCCGGAATGTTCGGGTGGGTCTTGCGAACCAGCTTGCGCGACGTATCACCGACGAGCCGCACGCCGGGTACGACGAACAGCTCCGTCGTCTCGTCGAAAGGCGCGAGGACGCGCACCGCAAGGTCGATCTCGTAGGCGAGCCAGGCCTTGTCGTCGTTGGTGACGTTCGAATGGGACAGCGCCCCGAACCCCAAGCCGAAGGAGCACCAGTCCTGGAGGATCAAGCCGGTGGTCTGACCGGTGAGGTTCTTCGCGCGGACCAACTCGACGAGTGAGAGGTTGAACCGGAACCTCGGCCCCACGGCGGTCGCGGTGGAGTCGCCTTCCGTCGCGCGCACATACGAGCCTTCGACGCCGAACTGCGCGGCGTACGCGCGACGCAGCTCCAAGGGGTGCAACGCATCCGGGGCAGCGTGTGAAGTCGGCGCGAGGAGGCATGCCGCGGCGAACGCACCCGCGGCGACGGATCGGAGCATGGGGGGCTTCTACGGCCGTGGTCGATCGCCACGACAGATCGGCGGGTGCCAACCATGACCAAAATCATTCCCCGCGGGCTCCGGGCCGGTCGCGCCGCGCCCCGACGGGAGTTGCGCAGACGGGACGTTCGGAGCGGCCAGCGAGCGGCGCGTCAGTCGGTCACCACTCATCGAGGCGAGCGTCGTAATCCCAGCCGAGACGAGCCTGCCGGGCGCACGGGCGCTCTACGCCAAATTATCCAAAGTCCTCCGTTAGCAGCAGACGTCGCGCCAGGCCGAAGCGCGGGCCGGGTGCACGGCATCACTACGGGTCATGGCCGGACGAAGGCGCGTGCGGCACCGGTCCGCAGACCTCGGCGGGGAGCGGGCGGCCACCAGCGGCCCCGCAACGGGCAGCCGCGACCCCGTTGCCACGTCGCGAGATCTCCTCGATGGCCTCGAAGCCTTGCCGGACGCGATCCTGGTCGTCGACGGCGCCGGCCGCATCCTCATGGGCAACGGCGAGGCCGGCCGGGTGTTCCGACGCGAGCCGCGCTCGCTCTCCGGCGAGTCGATCGAGGCGTTCGTGCCCGAGCGCCTCCGCGCGATGCACGCCGCGGCGCGTGGGTTCTACGCGGCCGCCCCGAAGGTGAGGCCGATGGCGGCGCCGGCGCTCAATCTCGTCGCGTTGCGCAGCGACGGCACCGAGTTCCCGGCCGAGATCAGCCTCAACCCCGTCGAGACGGACCAGGGGGTCTGGACGATCGCCGAGATCCGCGACCTGACCGATCGCCGGCATGCTGGAGAGCAGACTTGCGTCGAGCCCGCCGACGGCGACACCCGTTCGCGGGATCAGTTCCTCGAGGCCGCCTCGCACGAGCTGCGCACGCCCTTGGCCGCCCTCCAACTCCAGCTCGAGCTCCTCCAGCGGACGCTGCGGCGGGTCGGCGCGTCCCCCATGCACCCTGCGATTGGCGACGCCGTCGCGCGCGCCATCCGCTACGCCAACCGGACGCGCGACCTCGCAGTCGGGCTCCTCGACGTCGCGAGGCTCGCGAGGCGCGCTCTCGAGCTCGAGCTCGAGCCGGTCGATCTCGCGGCCGTCCTCCGTGAGACGCGCGACGAGCTCGCCGCGGCGGCCGCGGAGGCCGGATCGGAGCTATCCGTCGGCGGCGCGGCGACCCTCACTGGATGGTGGGACCGCGCGCGCATTCGCCAGCTGCTCTTCCATCTCGCCGAGAACGCGATCAAGTTCGGCGGCGGTCATCCGGTGCGCCTCGAGGTCTGGCGGGAAGGTGATCGCGCGCGCCTGAGCGTGGTCGACGGTGGGATCGGCATCGCCGCCGCCGACCTCCACCGGATCTTCGGGAAATACGAGCGCGCGGTGCCCTCCGGCCGCTATCCCGGATTCGGGGTGGGCCTGTTCGTCGTGCGGTGCGTCGCGGAGGCGCACGGCGGGACCGTCGCGGTCGTCAGCACGACCGGTCGAGGCTCCCGCTTCGACGTCGAGCTGCCGCTGCGGCCCGCGGCCCGCGGCGGGCAGGCGCCGCGGATGGAGGAGGGGGCATGAGCACGACGCTCGAGCGATACCGGGCCCTGCGGGAGGCGGCGCTGGCCATCGGCTCGGACCTCGGGCTCGGAGGCGTGCTCCAGCGAATCGTCGACCAGGGGCGCGCCCTCGTGGGCTGCAAGTACGCCGCCCTCGGCGTGCTGCGAGAGGACGGCGGCGGCCTCGCGAGCTTCCACGTCTCCGGGCTCAGCGGCTCCGCGATCGAGCGGATCGGCGCCTGGCCGCGGGGCATCGGCCTGCTCGGGATCGTCCTCGAGGCCGGCGCTCCGCCGCTGCGCCTCGCGGACATGTCGCGCGATCCGCGCGCGGTCGGATTCCCTCCCGGCCACCCGGCCATGAAGTCCCTCCTCGCGGTGCCGATCGTCGTTCGCGGCCGCGTGTACGGCAACTACTACCTGGCGGACAAGCACGGCGAACGCGAGTTCGACGACGAGGACGAAGAGCTGATCGTCGCGCTCGCCGCGCACGCCGGCGTCGCGATCGAGAACGCGACGCTCTTCGCGCACACCGATCTCCGGCTGCGGGAGACGCTCGAGAGCATGGAGCGGGCGAGTCAGCGCTCGCGCTTCCTCGTCGAGCTCAGCGGCCTCCTCCCGACGGGGCCGATCGGCGACGAGCTGCCCTTCCAGAGCGTGCTCGAGGGCGTGACGCACCTGCTCGGCGACGCCTCCGCGCTCTGGCTGATCGACGCGGAGGGCGCGGTCGAGCGACGCATGACGGTCCACCGGGATCCGTCGCGTCGCGAGGCGGCCGAGCGCTTCGTAGCGGAGTCGTGGCCCTGGATCTTCGACCAAGTCGCGCGTGGGGGCCGGACCTTGCTGGTCGCCGATCGCGACGCCGGCCGTTCCCCCGACTTCGACGATGGGGTGCTCCGGCGACACAAGCTGTCGTCCGCGATGGCGCTGCCGGTGGGGTCGCGCGCGCGAACCCACGGAGTGCTCGTGACCTTGGGGACGCAGCCGCTCCGGTTCCATGCCGACGATCTGGCGTTCGGTCACCTCGTGAGCGAGCGCCTGGGGACCGCGATCGAGAACGAGCGCCTGCTGCGCGACCTCGAGCAGGCTATCCGCGCGCGCGAGGAGTTGATGACGATCGCGACGCACGAGCTCAAGACCCCCGTCGCGGTCGTGCTGGCCAACGCGCAGCTGCTCGCTCGTGACCACGGAGCGGACCCGGAACGCGACCGGCGTCTGATCGGCGCGCTCGCTCACCAGGCGTCGCGCCTCGCCGCTCTCACCGACGAGCTGCTCGAGGTCGCCCGCCTCGGCTCCGGGCGCATGGTGCTGCAACGCAAGGTGCTCGATCTCGTCCGCCTGGTGAGCGAGTCGATCGAACGCTTCCGCTCCCAGCTCGCGAGCGCCGACGGAGACCGCCTGCGGATCGACCTGCCCGACCGGCCGCTCTACTGCGATTGCGACGAGATGCGGATCGAGCAGGTGCTGGTCAACCTCCTCGGCAACGCGCTCAAATTCTCGCCGGACGGCGGAGAGGTCGACCTCCAGCTGTCGAGCGACGGCGATCGGCTCGAGATCCGCGTCCGCGATCGGGGGATCGGCATCGCTCCTGCGCAGACCCCACACGTCTTCGAGCCGTTCTTCCGCGCGGAGACCGCGCAGGCGCATCGCATCCGCGGCACGGGCCTCGGCCTGCACATCTGTCGCGGGATCGTGGAGTTGCACGCGGGGACGTTGCGCTGCGAGAGCGCGGTGGGCGTGGGGAGCACGTTCGTGTTGTCGCTGCCGGCGGCGCAGGAACCGGCGCGCTCGGCGGCGGCTGCCAGCGGCGGTGCGACGACCGTCGCGTGATCTCGGCGCGATGCTCGATCACGACGGACAGCTCCAGCAGCCTCGGCGGCGCGGGTTCATCGCGCGGGTTCGCCGTGTCCCGGTGCTGGCGTAGCGCGTCGGGGTGCCGATCGCCGTCGCGGCGGTCTCGGTGACCATCGCGGCCCGGCGGTACCAGGGCGCGCCCGCGCGGTGAGCCAGGCGTCGGGCGTGCCGCGACCGCGACGGAAGCCTCAGGCGTCGTAGCGACACGCAGCACCGCATCGCTGCCTGCACGGGAGTACGAGGACGTGACGCCTCGAAGGGTGTCAGTTCCGTTCTCGGACGGCACGCGCATGTGCGTAAGCCGGTGACCGGAAGGCAGCGCGCCTCGCGGCTCCTGGACGGGCTGAGGTGGCGCGAGTGGTGCAGGTCACCCACTCCGGAACCAAGCGCAGCCCTTGAAAGCCTCGATCGAGCAGAGGAGCAGATCGGACACGCATGACCTCCGAGCGAACGCCTTCGCCGAACCGCGTGCTCGCCGGCCGAGTCCATGCGCGCGTCGCCGTGCCATGGACGACGATCGGGAGGACGCGCAGCCCACATCGGGCCGCCGCCGCACCGTGGTGGAGATCGACGACGACGGCACGGCCCTGCTGATGGTCGGCGATCAGCCGGTGCTCGCGTGTCCGAGCCTCGCGCAGCTCTTCGCGCGCTGTGGTCTGCTGGAACAGGGCGAGCTCGAGCTCGTCGACCGGTCCGACGACTGACGGCAAGGCGCGGTCCGTTTCGTGCTGTGAGTTCCGTTCGAATCCTGTTCGTTGCCGACTCGGCGCAGCTCGTGTCGGTAGCCGCCGACGCGCTCAGGGCGCCGGGTTGGGACGTGCTCGTGGCGCCGAGCGCCGCCGACGCGAAGTTCCTGGCGTACCGTCATCGTTTCGATCTCGTGCTCTGCGCCGAGCTCGCTGCTGCACGCGCCGTTGGGCGAGTTCATCTCCGAACGCCCGACGACGGTGGTGGTGTTCGACGCTCCCCCCTGGGCGCCCGGTCCCCGGCATCCACTTCACGCGGCGGCCGACGTGCGCCGCCGAGTTTCGCGCGGCGATAGAGTCCTGGATCGCGCGCCGTTCGCTCACAGCGGCGCCCGCCGGTTCACCCGCCGACCCCATCGACCGCACGTCCGATGCGCCGCCGGTAGCGGGGGCACCGGCCATCCCCTCGAGCCTCGACCGCACCAAAGAGCGGTGACCGCCCCCTGTCGTCGCTCACCCGATCGCGGGACCCCTTCTTGGTCCGTCGCGGCCTGGCTCGTTGCGCCCGAGGGGATTCCGCTCCGCCGGGGGGATATGACCCAGCGGTCATAAGTTATGACCCTCACAAACAGAGGCGCTGGAGGCGGGTCATACGTTGGGTCAAAAACGTTCGACTGCCCCTAGTTTCCTCGCTTCTTCTGGGCGTTCGCGGGGGCATACGCCGCGGTCTTACGGGCACCGCTCATGACGAGATGCCCGTCCGCAACGAGCTTACCGAGCAGTCGGGTCGCCTGTTTGCCGCTGATGCGGCAGAGCTCCATGACGTCGCTGCGACGCACGGAGCCGTGTTTCCGCGCGTAGCTCACGACCATCTGCTCTTGTTGCTCGACGTCGAACCCGGCCTGCCGGATGTACTCTGCCTTCGCGTCGAGCTGGCGGTAGGTCTTCGCGCTCAGCGTGTAGGTGCGGGCCCGCGTATTGCCGTGCGCCTCGACGATGCCGGCCTCGACCAGCCGCTCGACGACTTTGCGCGCCGCCGCCTCGTCGCGCTGGATGGCCTCCGCGATCTGCGCCGTCGACGCACGCCGCTCCTCGCGGATCTGGGCGAGCGCCACCAGCGCGTCGACGGGCAGCGGAGTCCCGGTGCGCCCCTCTTCCTCGATGATCATCTGCAGGAACGGCAGATCCGCGGTCGTGTGATCGAGTCGCACGACGACTGTCGTCGCGTCGCTCCGCCCGTAGTCGGGACGCGGATGGCCGTAGCGAAGCATGCCGGCGAAGATCTTGTCGACGCCTCTGCCCGTGCGCTCCGCGAGACCGATCCGCTTGAACGCGTCCGCGAGCGCCGGGTTCCTGGGTCGCGGCGGCGCGACCAACAGATTGCGCAGCGTGATCCCCTCGACGAAGCCACCCGGGTTGCTGATTACGAGATCATCCCGGTTCCACTGCACGTGCACGGCACCGATGCGGGTGTAATCGCGGTGCGTGAGCGCGTTGACGAGCGCTTCGCGGAAGACCTCGCGGTCGAGCGTCGGGACGGGCACGCGAAAGAGCCCGAACTGGAGCTCGCGCTCCTCGACGCGCGCCAGGAACATCTCCTCGACTCGCTCGAACGTGCGTAGGAGCGGCGTGCGGAAGAACTCGTTGACCTTCACGTCGGTGCCATCGAGCACCTGGAACGCGACCTCGTGCGTCGGCAGGTTCTGCCGCAGCGCCGGCTCGCGCCCGATGAGCAGGAGCCCGGCCACCGTCGGGCGGGCCTGCCCCTCGACGACTGTCGTCAGCCCGAGCGCTCCGTCGAGCTCGTCGTCACTGAGCCCCGCGAGTGCGCGGTCGCCCTGGAAGCGCCCGATCATCTGACGAAGTCGCTCTCGCTCGAGCGGATCGAGCGCAGCGAGGTCGGCGCCGCGAACGGCGAGGGCCGAGTAGTCGAGCACCCCGAGATCGCTCTGCCGAGTCGCGATCTCGTGCGGGAGGAGCGGGACGCACTCGGGCTTGCCGTCCATCCGTTGCCGACGACGCTGCATGACGCCCGTGCTCGTCGCGACGAGCCGGTTGGCCTTCGGCATCCTCCTTCCCGAGCCGTCCGCCGATCGCCTCGCCGAGATGCGGGAAGAGGCCGAGCTGCTGCGTCGTCTCGATCGGGCCGAGGGACGGGCCGAGGGTGACGCCGCCGTGCGACGTGAGCGTGCAGACGCGCTGCGTGGGTCGATCGCGCGAGCGAGCGCCTCCCCGGAGCGTTCCCGTTCCGGGTGGCCGCGCCGGCGCTCGCGCGTCCGCTGCTCGAGGCGATGCGCCCGCACGCGCGACCCGGTGACACCGGAACGAAAATGGTCGTCGCCGACGACGACGGCGTCGAGGCCGCGCTCGTGGCGGCCGGCGCGGAGGTGCGGATGCGCACGGTGCACTTCGTCGGGCCGCTGGGCTGAAAATCTCGGGCTCGCCGGAGGGTGAAGCCCTCGCGCGTGAGCTCGGTGTGGCGATCGAGCGCGCGTCTAGGCTTCACCGGCTATCGACTACCGGGCGCGCGGATGTCGTTCGGCCGAATCGCGCCGCGGCTCGCCAGGGCCCCACGGCGAGATGTTGCGGTTCGAGCGGAACAGGTTGGTGGGATCGTAGACCCCCTTGACGCGTCGCAGCCGCTCGAAGTTCTTGCCGTAGGCCGCGATCGTGCGCTCGTCGAGGTCCTCCGCGAGCTGGAAGTTGACGTAGTTGCCGCCGGTCGAGAACGGACGGATCTGCCTCCAGCCCTGGCGCACCGCCTCGACGATCGCGCGACCGTCCTCGCCAGGACGCCACACTCCCGAGAAGCCGCTGACGAAGCGGGCATCGCGGTTGCCGACCGCTCCGTCGTCGACGTCGTGGTCGTTGTTGGCACCTCCGATATGGAAAATCACCGAGTATGACATCGGAGACGCGACGGCGAGCGCGGCGCGGCGCCAGACGTCGAGGTAGGCGCTCGAGAGCTCCGGCAGGAACTCGGTCTTCCAGTACTGGTTGAAGCCCGCGGGGTCGAGGTCGTCGAGCATCGACTGCTGGACTGTGTAGGGGTGTTCCGTCACCAGATCGACGAGCGGCGGCGGCAGGGCACGGAGCGGCTCGAGATCCCGCCGTGGATCCGCTCCCGTGTGGCACACGAGCACTCCGACGATCGGCTTGAAGTGCGCGTGGGCGGGCACGAAGGGAGCCGGCGGCGCGAGCCGGATGATCGCCGCCGCGGTCAGCTCGCGCGGCGCCGAGCTGGTCAGCGAGCGATAGGCCTCGAGGACCTGCTCCGCGAGATCCGCGCTCCACACCATCAGACCGCCGGTGACGATCGGCCCGACGCGGTGCACCCGAAACGTGAAGCGCGTGACCACGCCGAAGTTCCCGCCTCCCCCGCGAATCGCCCAGAACAGATCGCGGTCGCGGTCGCGGTCGGCGATGCGAACCCGACCGTCCGCGGTCACGATCTCGACCTCCTCGAGGTTGTCGGCCGCCCAGCCGAAGCGTCGCATCAGGTAGCCGAACCCCCCGCCGAGCGTGAGCCCCGCGACGCCGGTCTCCGACACGAAGCCGAGCGTCGTCGCGAGCCCGTGTCGCTGCGTCGCCGCGTCGACGTCGCGCAACCTGCAGCCGCCGCCCACGCGCGCGAGGCGCGCCTCCGGATCGACGGCGACCTCGCGCATCGGAGACATGTCGAGCATCAGTCCGCGGTCGGCGATCGAGGTGCCCGCGATGTTGTGGCCACCGCACTTGACGCTCAGCAGCAAGCGACGGTCGGACGCGAAGTCGATCACCGCGGCGACGTCGCGCGCCGATCTCGGACGAACGACGAGCGCAGGCGACTTCGTGATCGTCGCGTTCCAGACGCGCACGGCTTCGGTCCAGCCAGCGTCACCTGCACGCAACAGCTCCCCCTCGAGGTGCGCCCGCAGCGGACGCAGCGCCTCACCCGTCGCCTCGAAGCGGCCTCCGTCGACCGTGGTCAGCTCGATGCTCGTCTCTCTCATGTCGTACGACGGTGCACCGCGCATGCCGCGCGGCCGCCATCGAAGGCGCGGCCGGGGCACGCCCTGGAGGCCACGGAGGAGGTCCGCCGCCGCGGGTGATCGCGCCGCCCGGCCGATGATCCTCGGCGCGGCCGCGAGCACGACCGCGCGCGGGCATCGAGCGAGCGGCTCGTAGCCCGGAGGGCTTCGCCCGGCTGTCGGTGCCCCGGACTTCAGTCCGGGGGAAACTCTTTCCTGCAGCGCGCGACGACCGGTGTCCGGTAACGTGCGAGGCGCATGCGTCCCCTCCTCCTCGTCACGCTTCTCTGCCTCTCGTGCTCGAGCTCCGATGACTCCAATTCGGCGAGCACGACCGATACCGGCGTCGCCGTCGATGGTTCGACCGATACGCCGGCCGACGGCCAGGAGCTGATCGGCCACAAGTGCGGCGACCCGCCGTACGTGAAGTGGTCGGGCAGGGTGATGTTCAACGACGTCGGCGGCGCGAAGCCGGCGGCCGGCGCGGTCCTCGAGTCGCCCGCGTGTCCGGGCGCGCCGCTCACGCTCCCGGCCGACGGCACGTTCGCGGTGCTCCTCACCAAGGGCGCGAGGACCCACGCGACGGCCGTGAAGGCGGGCGCGATCAACACGTTGATGGGCGAGTGGGCCCCCGACAAGGACGAGACCAACATCGAGTTCTCGATACTCCCGCCGATCTTCGCCGGCCTCGTGCCCGAGTGGGACTCGAGCTCCGCGCCCGCCGTGCTCCTGAGCGTCAGCGCGCGCGAGACGAGCGGCCCGTGCTCGACGAAGGACGGCGCCTCCTTCTCGGTGAAGGACCAGCCCGGCGCCGTCGTCTCGTACATGAGCGACGAGTCGATCCCGACGGCGATTCCCGGCGCGACGGCCAGCTCGAAGCGCGGTCTGGTGACGTTCACGAAGATGACCGGTGCGTCGATCGAGATCGTCGGTACCAAGCCCGGCTGCAAGGTGTCGACGGTCACCCGGCTCCAGAGCGGGAAGGTGATCCTAAAGCCGACGTTCATGACGACGTTGGTCGCGTACGTCACGAACGGGTGAGGAGCTGCGCGCCGAGAGGGCAACTGTGATTCGACGCCCTACGACGGCGGCCCGATGCAGGGGAGCTCCACGACGAGCGTCGCGCCGGTGCCGGTGCCCGCGCTCGCTGCGCGCACCGAGCCACCGAGCGCGCTCACGACGCTGCGCACGATGTAGAGCCCGAGCCCGAGGCCGCCGTAGCGCCTCGCGGAGACCGCCCGCTCGAACCGCTCGAAGACGTGCGGCAGCCGGTCCGGCGGGATGCCGATGCCGTGATCGATCACCGTCAGCCGTCCGATCCCGTCGGTGCGATCGACGACGACCTCGATCGGCTTGCCGGCGCCGAACTTCAGGGCGTTCGCGAGCAGGTTCGTGACGACCTGCTCGAGCGGGCTCCGGTCCCAGCGACCGACGACCGGCGTCGTGCGCTGCGACACGGCGCAGCCTGCGATGTGAAGATCCTCGGCGAGCGCCTCCACCGCGTTCTTCGCGACCTCGGCGAGGTCCACGTCCTCGAGCTGCAGCGCGAGTCGGCCCGCCTGCACGCGCGAGACGTTGAGAAGCTCGTCGACGAGGGTCGAGAGCCGCGCGATAGCCGCGCCGCCGGGCAGCCGGTCTTCGCCTCGCGCTTCGTCGAGTACGCCCGCGCACGCCCTTCGCCATCTCGGCCACCAAGCCCAAGACGCCCACGGGCAAGCCCTACGTCGAGCGCGGTATCGGCTTCTTCCGCACCCGCTTCCTGCCTGGACGACGCTTCGCGAGCTTCGACGATCTGCGTCTGCAGGGCGAAGTTGTCGCGCCAGACGCCGCTCGTGCCGGACGGCGCGGTCATGAAGACCTGACCCGCCGTCGACAGCACGGCAGACAGCGTAGTGGTGGAGAACGTCGCCCGACCCGGACAGCCGGGCGCGACGCGTGCTCTCGGGACGCCCGCTCGATCCCGAGGCTGCACGCGCCGTGACGGGCGTACAGCTCGCAAGCCCAGCGGGACGCGGGAAGACCGCGATCCCCCCTCTGATGCCTCTCAGGGTCCCGCCGGTCGGAGCGGAAGCTCGAACGTGAACGAGGAGCCCTCGCCGATCGACGTCGCGACGCCGATGAGCCCGCCGTGGAGCTCGACGATCTCCTTGGCGATGTTGAGCCCGAGGCCCAGCCCCGCGGTCCGACGGACCGTCTCGCTCTTGCTGCGGAAGAACCGGCTGAAGAGCTGGGGCACGTCGGCCTCGGCGATCCCCTCGCCGTGGTCGGTCACCGAGACGCGGACGGTGGCTCGGTCGACCGAGAGCAGCACCTCGATCGCTGCACCCGGAGGGCTGTATTTGCTGGCGTTGTCGAGGAGGTTGTCGAGCACCTGCGCGATGCGCACGGGATCGAGCTCGGCGAGCGTTCTCCCGGTCGGGCAGACCAACACGACGTTCGGGTGGTTCGTGCGGAGCCGGAACGTCTCGACGACGTCTCGCGCGATCTGCGCGAGCTCGCACTCCTCTCGCTTCAGCCTCAACGCCCCTCGCTCGAGCCGCGAGATGTCGAGCAGGTCGTTGACCATCGACGCCAACCGCTCGATCTGATGCGCGATACGGTCGACGGTGGAGACGGGGATCGCGTTCGCGGACGCGACCTGCTTCCTCAGGAGCAGCAGCAGCAGGCGCGCGGACGTGATCGGCGTGCGCAGCTCGTGGGAGGCGATGTCGAGGAACTCGCTCTTCGCGCGATCCGCCTCCTCCGCGCGCTCCTTGGCCTGGATGAGAGCTTGCTCCCACCTCTTGCGCTCGGAGATGTCGCGGGAGACGGCGACGCCCCAATCGCCGTCTTCGAGCGACACCAACTGGAAGGTGGTCTCGACGGGGCGCTCCTTGCCGCCACGCGCGCGCAGCGCGCCCACCATCACGCGCTCGTGCTCGTTTCTTTGTCGGAGAATCCGGGAGATGTCCTCGGCCGAGGCGGCGTCCCACAGCTCGCCGACGGACGTGCGCAGCAGCTGCTCCTTGGCGAGGCCGGTGAACGCGCACGCCGAGCGATTCGCGTCGATGATGGCGGCGTCCCCGGCGCGGACGAGGAAGATCGCTTCTCCGGCCTGCTCGAGGAGCAACCGGAAGCGTTCCAGCTCCGCGAGACGCCGCTGGAGCTCGGGGAAGTACGTCTTCTTGAACGAGCGCTCCCCGAGCCCGATGATCTGGGCGCGTCGCCGCTCGAGCTCGAGCAGCCCGCGCGGCTCGTCTTCGGCGTCAGAGGGCCGCTTCATAGATCCGCTCGATCTCCGACGCGGTGGGCCGCCGCGGGTTGGTCGCCATGCAGGCGTCCTTCATCGCCATCTCGGCGAGCCGCGGCAGGTTCTCGCGCGTCATCCCATAGTCCGCGAAGCGCCTCGGCGCGCTCAGCATCCTCTGCATGGCGATGATGCGATCGACGAGCGCTTCTCTGACCCTGTCGTCGCGCATCGCGACCAGCTCCACGGAGGGGATCCCCGACGCCTCGGCGAGCGTGCGATAGCGATGGGGGACGGCGCTGAAGTTGTACCGCACGACGTGCGGCAGGAGGATCGAGTTGCAGTCGCCGTGCGCGATGTCGAGCAGCCCGCCGGCGGCGTGGGCCATCGCGTGCACGGCGCCGAGGCTGGCGTTCGAGAAGGCGAGGCCGGCGTCGAGGCTGCCGAGCATCACCTGGGCGCGGTACTCGAGGTTCCGCGGCTCCTTCAGCGATCGCGGCAGGTACTCGAACAGCAGGCGCGCCGCTTCGAGGGCGAGCACGTCGGTGACCGGCGATTGCGCGTTCGACGCGTACGCCTCGAACGCGTGGGTCAAAGCGTCCATCCCGGTGGCAACGCTCAAGGCGTCGGGCATGGAGATCAGCGTCGACGGGTCGATCAGCGCGACGTCGGGGACGACCGCCTTGCTGATGATCGCGATCTTCGTCTTCTGCTCGCAGTTCGTGATGATCGCGAACTGCGACACGTCGGCCGAGGTGCCGCCGGTGGTCGGCACGCAGATGAGCGGTGGGATGGGCACCGAGACCTGGTCGACTCCCTCGAACTCGAGGATCGACCGCCGCTCGGCGACCACGATGCCGATGCCCTTGGCACAGTCCATGGGGCTGCCGCCGCCGACGGCGAGGATCGAATTGCAGCGCTCGCGGAGGAACACCTCGGCGCCGTCCATCACCTCGCCAGACCGGGGGTTGGGCGACACGCGCGAGTAGCTGGCGAGGGGGAAGCCGGCGGCTTCGAGGATCGCGACGAGCTCACCCGTCCACCCGGCCGCCTCGACGCCGGGGTCGCTGACCACGAGGATCTTGCCGAGCTCCAGGTTGGCGGCGTAGCGCGCGACGAGGAGCCTCGCCCCGATGCCGAAGACGAACTCGGGCGCAACGAACTTTCTCAGGGATTCCGGCCGGTTCAGCGCGGACCTGTCAATCGCCCCCATCATGGTCCCCCCCCGGTTGTGGAGCACGCCGTGTCCTCTTCGATGTTGACACGGCCGCCGTGTCTCGTCGCGCCCGACCATGGTCGCTCCCGCTCTGGATCACGGCGCCGAGCGCTGTCTTCCGATCTCCGGGGACCGGACGGGGCACCGAACGCAGAGTGAAGCCCTCCGCGCTACGGAGAGCTCGTCATGAGAAGGTGCAGCCGATCGAGCCGCGCGGAGCTGACCGAGGTGCAGTCGTGCCCTGGGCTCCAGGCGGGGCTTTCGGACGGGTCTTCACCCACTGCCGAACCGGATGCCCTGTGCGAGCGGTAGCGTGCGCCCGCAGTTGATGGTGTTGGTCTGCCGACGCATGTACGAGTTCGCGCCCCGCGGGTGCATCGTCCTGTGCGTCGCGGGGCGCATGATCGAGCTCGTCGCGGAGGACGATGGCCCCTGCTTCGCGGACGTGGACTCCGCGCTCCGCGACAGCGTGTCCGAAGGCATCGACCTCGCGGCCGCGGAGCCGAGGCCGTCGCGGCCCGGGCTCGGCACCGGCCTCGGCGCGATCCTGCGGTTGATGGGCTCGCTGACGATCGAGCGTCGCGAGGGCGGCGTCGTGGCGCGGCGTCCCCTCGCCCCCAGGTACCGGCGGATTCGACCTGGGTCGAACGGGGATGAAACTCGCATTGAACACCGAGCGGCTAACGCGGAGCTCGGGCTTCTTCTTGGCGTTCTCTATCGCCTGGACTCCGCGACCGCGCGTGCGGTCGGAGGCGGCGCGGGTGCCGCGGACGACCGAGCGCTCGATCGAGAGCGATTCGAGCGCCATGACGCCCACCTCGGTCGCGCGCTCGATCAACGACTCGCGCACGACGGGCTTCTCGGCTCCGAACGAGGGGACCTGGATGCCATAGCGGCCGGTGTCGTGGATCCACACGCGCTCGGCGGCGGCGGCGCCGAGATCGACGCCGCGGTGCGGACCGGTGATCGCGAGGGCGCGCACCACGCCGCGGGTCATGGTCAGGGCCGGTTTGTCGCCGGTGCCCCGGAGCTTCACGCCTCTGCCCCCCCGACGCGCCCGCTGCAGCAGGAATCGCGTGCCCCGGTGGAGCACGCGGACCTCGGCGTATCTGCTGCCCAACGGCCTCACGACGACTGAGGACGTAGATGCCGTGTGAGCGGGAATGTACCGTGTGTGAGCGGGAAATTGCCGTCCTCATCAGTCGCGCTCGCGCTCGTCGCCCGCTGGAGCGCCTCCTCGAGCGACGACACAGCACGCCGGTGGTTGCGCGCCTCGAGCGGCGGACCGAACGACCGTCGCTCGCAGCGCGAGGGCGTCGTGCCCGATGGCGGAATCGCCTCCCTATCGCGGAAGGGATCCGTCGCTCGAAAGCGGGCGCCCGCGCCGCCGGCGGAGCAGCCCGAGCGCTGCGAGGAGCAGGGCGAACGCGCCGCCGGTCGGGCCGCTCGTCGCGCTCGTCGCGCACCCACCCGAGTCTTCGGCGCCCGCCGCGGGCACGACGCAGCGGCCGACGCCCGCGCTCGAGTCGCAGAGCGCACCCGCGGCGCACTCGCTGGTCGTCGCGCAGGAATCGCGACAGGTGCCGCTCGCGCTGCAGCGATAGGGCGTGCAGTCGGTCTGCTCCTTGCCGTCGGCCGACGTGACCGTGTGATCGCCGTCGCACACGCCCGCGTTGATGCACTCACCCTTCTTGCTGCAGATGGAGCCTGCAGCGCAGTCGGTGTCGCTCGCGCACGAGGTCTTGCAGACATCGGTGCCGCACGCGTACGGCCGGCAGTCTTTGGTCTCGGCCTTGGGGCACTCGCCGCGTCCGTCGCAGACCGCGGAGAGCGTCGCCACGCCGTCGACACAGCCCTTGGCGCGGCACGACACCGCCGACGTGGCGAAGCCGAGGCACTTGCTGGGCTCGATGCCGTCGCAGCGCGCCGCCTTGCACGGGTTCGTGACGTCGCCGGTCGCACACTTCTCGCGCGTGCCGTGCGGATCGCCGACGACCGAGACGCAGGTGCCCTTCGACCCCTCGACGTCGCACGCCTCGCACTGCCCGCCGCAGGGACGATTGCAGCACACGCCGTCGACGCACGACTTGCTCGCGCATTGGGTGCCGACGGTGCACGCCTCGCCGGGCAGTCGCGCCTTCACGCACTCGCCCTTCGTCGTGTCGCAGAAGGCGCCGGTCGCGGCGCAGTCGCCATCGACCGTGCACTTCAGGGTGCAGCCGGCGGTGGTGGTGCAGAGACCGGGGAAGCAGTCGCTCGGTGCCGCGTCCTTCTCGCAGTCGCCGAGCCCGTTGCATTGCTCGCCGCTCGCTTTGTTGTCGGCGCAGGTGATCGCGGTGGCGCCGCACTTGGTGCCCTTCGCGTAGACGCGACAGGCGCCGCTCCCGTTGCACGCGCCGTCGGTCTTGCAAGACGTGGGGGTGACCGTGCGCGCGTCGGTGCAGTCGTTGTGCGGATCGACTCCGTCGGCTGCCGATCCGCACTTGCCGTCGGCGAGCCCCGTCGCCTTGAGCGAGGCCTTGCACGCGTTGCAGGTGCCGGTGCACGCGGAGTCGCAACAGACTCCATCGACGCAGAATCCGGTCTCGCACGGTGAGCACCCGCCGGTCGGACAGTCGGTCGCGATCGCGCACGCCAGGCCGAGCGCCTTCTTGGCCTTGCAGGTCCCGTCCTTCGCGCAGTAGCTGTTGCTCGCGCAGTCACCGTCGGTGGCGCAGGTGGTCGGGCACGTCGCCGCGCCGCCGCAGAGGAACGGCGCACACGAAGGTTCGCCCGGAGCCTTGACCGATTTTGCGTGGACGGTGCAGGCGCCGTCGAGGCTCGCGCCCTTGAGCTTGGCGCAGGTGTCGCAGGCGCCGCCGCACGCACTGTTGCAGCAGAACCCGTCGGCGCAGAAGCCGCTGATGCAAGAGGACGCACCGCTCGACGCGCACGACTGGCCGTTGTCGAGCTTGCAGCCGCCCGCCCCGTCGCAGCTGCTCGTGGTCGGCGTGCACGAGTCGACATCCTTGCTCCCGGCCACGACCTTGGCGCAGACGCCCGGGCTGCCGGCGGAGTCGCACTGCTCGCAGGTGCCGCAGCTCGCGCTCTCGCAGCAGGTGCCGTCGACGCAATGGCCGGTGTCGCACTGCGTCCCCGCGGTGCAGGTCCCGCCGCGGCGGTGGAACGACCACGTCTTGTCGCTGAAGGTCGTTCCGCTCTTGCTCCCGCCAGCCATCAGCGCGCGGCCGCTCGGGATGTCGTACGCCATCGCGACGTCGGCGAGGGCTCCGGGGGCGCACGCAGGCAGCCCCGCGCTGACGCCGCACCAGGCCTTCCACCCGGTTGCGTCGTACTGCCAGGTGTCGTCGAGGCGACCGCCTACGGCGTTGAAGCCGCCGTACATGAGGACCTTGGCGCGCGCGCTGTCGTAGGTCATCGCCAGCCCGTAGCGCGCGGTGAAGCCGCACGTGGTGGTGACGGTGCCGACGGTCTTGGGACAGATCTTCGTCCAGGGGCTCCCCGTGTCGGAGTCGATGTAGCTCGCGTCGTACTCCCAGGTGTCTTCGTAGGGCACGCCCGATTGATCGGCGCCGCCCGCGAGGATGACCCGATTGCGCGCCTTGTCGTACACGAGCGCGGCGCCATACCGCGCGGGTGGATTGGTCGTGTAACTGAAGCGGCTCGAGATGAGGCCGCTCGGATTGCCGCTGTACACGATCGCCGGGGCGTCGCCGATGACGATGGGATCTTCTCCCCCGACGACCATCACGCGGTCGTTCGCATACGTCGAGCCGAGGACCGTCGTCGCCGCCATGCGCCAGACGTCGAAGAAGCCCGGGCCGTCCGACCAGACGCCGCCGCCGGGGTCCCACGCGAAGTCCTTGTCGGAGCACTTCGACGCCGACTCGCACCCGCCGAAGCTGAACACCTTGCCCTGCGCGGCCGTGATCGCCGGGTATTCGTGGATGTAGTTGGGAACCCCGCCGCCGTGCGCCCGCGCCTTCCAGGCGGTCCCCGTCCACTCCGCCATGCCGCGGTCCGCGGTCCCGCCGTAGCCGCGGCCGACGTACAGGTACGTCTTTCCGCTCGCCCGGTCGTACGTCATGGCGCCGCCGCTGATCGAGCTGCCGTAGCTGTCGAAGCCCGTCGCAGCGACCGTCCAGATCGGGACCTCGACCACCGGGTCGACCAGCACCGGGTACCGCGTGATCGAGGGATCGAGCGCGATCGAGACGACGTGACCGTCCCAGCCGAGCCCGAGGAGGTGCTTCTCTCCGGCCGCGTCGATGGCGAACGGCCTCGCGATGCGCAGCTGCGCGTGGCCGCGATCGTCCAAGACGAGGAGCTCGCCCTCGGCGCCGCGCTCGACGTGATCGGCCCGCAGCGACCAGCGCAGCTCGCGGGGCGCCGACGCGTCCCGCAGCAGCAACCACTCCTCGACCTGCGCCCCATAGAACGAGACGACGCGATCGGTCGACGTGAGCACGCCCGTCGCGATCAGGTGCCCGTCCTCGAGCGCGAGATCGGTCGCCTGCGCATCGAGGAGCGTGAGCTCGATCGGGGCACGTCGCGAGGGACCGACGGCGACCGCGACGCTCCGCGCGCCGATCCGCACATCGAGCTCGTCGACCGCAGCCGAGCTCGCCAGGTAGGCGACGCCTTCGCGATGGAGCCTGGTCGTTCGGGGGGCGAGCAGCGCTGCGTAGGGACCCGCCGCGCCCCTGACGGCCGCGAGCGTCTCGCGTCGGAGCGCGCTCGATCGCGCGTGCTCGTCGGTCTTCGTTCGATCGCTACAGCCAGCGAGGAGAGCGCAGAGGGCGAGGAAGAACGGCCGACGCATGCCGCATCCTGCACGTTCTGCCCTCCCGCGGCGAGTCGCAGTCTCTCCGTGAATCAGCGAGAGCGCTGAAGGTCGGTGAGTCGAGCGCACGGGGCCTCGAGCGGCTGGCGCGCCGCGTCACCCGCGCGGTGCACGCCGAGGGCGGGAAGAAGCATCTGCAGGCGCGCCTCACCGAGGCTGCGTTCGCGAGCCGATTCGCCGGAGGTTGGCGCACCGGGCGAGTTCGATCGGGTTACGCTCCCGCAATGAGGGGGTCCGAGATGCGCCGACTGTCGCCTTGCCTGGCCTTGCTGGTCGCTGCTTGTTCGTCTCGCGATCGCGGCGTCGAGGCCGAACACCAGGTGCCTCCGGCGAAGACCTCGGCGATCGCCGCGCTGCGATCGTTCGCCGCCGTCGCCCCCCGGCTCGCGAGGGCGCAGGACCTCGCCGTCGAGGGCGCGGGCTTCGTCGCCGCGGCCGAGGGGCTGCGCGTCCGCTTTCCGCGGCGCGCGACCGAGGCGACGCACCTCGAGGCCTCGCCGCTCGTGTGGATCGACGTCGTCGCCGAGGGGCTGCGCGACGTCGAGGCGATCGCCGACGGCAGGGCGCTGGTCTACGAGAGCGCGCTCGCCGACACCGATCTCGTCGAGTCGTTCGACGGCAAGGTCGCCGAGGAGCTGCGCGTGCTGCGCGCTCCGACGGCGAAGAGCACGTTCTCGTGGCGCGTCCGGCTCGGTCCGGCGATCGCGAGGCTCACGGTCGACGGCGGCTTCGTGCAGGCGCTCGACGGCGAGGGCCGCGCGCGCCTCCGCGCCGAGCCGCTCGTCGCGTGGGACAGCGCGGGTCGCGAGCGCGCGCTGTCCGTCGAGGTCGTCCCGATCGGCGCGAACGAGGCGCGCCTGATCGCGCGGCTCGACACGCGCGACCTCGCCTTCCCGGTCGCGGTCGATCCCGCGTGGGGCCTCACCAACAACATGGCGCAGGGTCGCATCGACACGACCGCCGTGCGCCTCCCCAGCGGAAAGGGGTTCGTCGCCGGAGGGCGCAACGCGGCCGGCCTCCTCCTCGCGACCGCCGAGACGTTCGATCCGACGACGATGACCTGGACCTTGCAGGCGCCGATGAAGGTCGCGCGCTCGAAATTCGGCACCGCGGTGATGTCGGACGGTCGGGTCCTCGTCAGCGGCGGCTCCGGCGCGGCGTACCTCTCGTCGTGCGAGATCTGGGATCCGGCGACCAACACCTGGTCGGACGCGGCGCCGCTGCCGGTGACCGTCTGGGCGCACGCCACCGTCGCCGTCGGCGGGAAGGTGGTCGTGGCCGGCGGCGCGGGCAACACGGCGAACACGTACACGTTCAACGAGCCCGCCGGTCCGTGGGTGGCCAACTCGTCGAAGCTCGCGACCGGGCGCTACGGCCTCGTGGGCATCGCGTACTCGTCGACCAAGGCGATCTTCGTCGGCGGCAACGCCACGACCGATCTCTACGACTCGACGACCAACACCTTCAGCGCGGGACCGATGCTCGCCGGCAATCGGCCTGCTCCCGGCGTCGCGCTGCTCACGAGCGGTCGCGTGCTGATCGTCGGCGGCAACCGCACCGACGCGGATCTGTTCGAGCCGCCGGGCACGATGTCGACGATCGCGGGCCTCACGTTCGCGCACGAGCAGGGCGGCGAGTACTTCGCGTCGCTCGCGGCGATCGCCGGCGACAAGGCGGTCTTCACCGGCGGCTACAACACGACGTCGGTCAACGTCGCGACCGACGTGTTCAACGGCGCGACGAAGTCGTGGACGCGCGGCCCCGACGTGAAGCTGCCGCGGTATCGCACGCTCTCGATCGGGCTCGCCGACGGCCGCGCGCTCGTCGCCGCGGGCAGCCCGAACGACACGAGCCCGACCATCTACTCCACCACCGAGATCTACGCCGACAGCGTGACCGCGGGCGGCGGCTGCACCGCGGGCGCGCAGTGCGCGAGCGGCTTCTGCGCCGACGGCGTGTGCTGCAACACCGCGTGCGCGCAGGCGTGCGAGTCGTGCGTCGAGGCGGGGTCGATCGGCACGTGCAAGCTCGTCACCGGCGCGCCGCGCGCGGGACACGGGGCGTGCACCGGCAGCGGGACGTGCGGCGGGACGTGCGACGGCGTGTCGGCCGCGTGCACGTATCCGAGCAGCTCGGTCGCGTGCGTCGCGGGCTCGTGCGCCGGCGGCACCGAGCAGCCGCCCGCGTACTGCAACCTCGGCGTGTGCCCGGCGGCGCCGGCGACCAGGAGCTGCGGTCTCTTCACCTGCGGCGCGCTGACGTGCAAGACGACGTGCGCAACGGACGCGGACTGCGTGTCGAGCGCGTTCTGCGACCCGACGACCTCGAAGTGCGAGCTGAAGAAGCCGAACGGCGGCGCGTGCACCGTCGCGAGCGGGTGCACGAGCGGGCTCTGCGCGATGGAGGGGGCGACCGGCACCTGCTGCGACAAGGCGTGCGCCGGCGCCTGCGAGACCTGCAGCGCGTCCGGCTCGGCGGGCCTCTGCCGGCCGCGCGTGATCGGGACGACGTGCGGCGCCGACGCGTGCGCCGGCAGCTCGCTGACCGTCGCCGCGAAGTGCGACGGAGCGAGCGCGGGGTGCCCTGCGCCGGCGCCGACGCCGTGCCCCGGCGGGCTCGGGTGCGCGAGCGACGGCAAGACCTGCAAGACCTCGTGCGCGACGGGCGCCGACTGCGCGACCGGCTACTGCGATCTCGCGACCGCCAAGTGCGCGGCGCCGCCCGGCGACGCGGGCGTCCCCGACACCGGCACGATCGACACCGGAACGATCGACACCGGCACGATCGCCGAGGCCGGCGCACCGACGTTGCCCGCGAAGCCCGGCGTGTCCGACGCGTTCGTGCGCTGCACCAAGGGCAGCGACTGCACGACCGGCTTCTGCGTCGACGGCGTGTGCTGCGACACGGCCTGCACCGACAGGTGCCACTCGTGCGCGCTCCTCAGCAGCCCGGGCAAGTGCACCGTCGAGCCGATCGGCGTCGATCTCCGCAACGAGTGCGGGCCGGCCAATCAGTGCCTCGGCACGTGCGACGGCTCGGGTCAGTGCATCGGCGCGGGCACCGGCACGATGTGCGGCCGGAACCGCTGCACGTCGTCGAGCGCGGGCGTCGGTCCGGCGTACTGCTCCGCGCCCGGAGCCAGGTGTCCGACCGACGACGCGGTGCCGTTCGACTGCTCGCCCTACGCGTGCGAGCCGGCGTTCGGCGCGTGTCGCACCACGTGCGTGGCGAGCACCGACTGCGCCAACGGCTTCGTGTGCGACACGACCGCGAAGGTCTGCGTGGCCCCCGCGCCGCCCGAGGACGACGGCGGCTGCACGACGTCCGCGCCGCGCCCGTCGCGCGACGGCGCGGCGATCGCGGCGATCCTCGTCGCGCTCGGCCTCGCGCGCCGCGCGCGCCGGTCCGAAGCGGGCTGACACCGATTGCGCGGCTTTGGCCGGGCGTTCATTGTCTGATATCAACGCTGGCGTGAGGCTGCGCGCGACGATCCCCGGGCTGCTCCTGATCGCCATCCCTTCCGTCGCGTGGGCGTGGCCGCAGCGCCGCGACTACTTCCTCGACCCGCCGCGCCCCGGCACCTTCGTGCACGCGGACGCGTTCACCGTCGGCGTCCAGGGCTCGATCGAGAAGCGCGTCGCGCTCGAGGACGAGAGCCTGGGCATGTTCCACGTCCGCGCGAGCGCGCTCGCGTCGCTCGGCTACGCAGACGTCGCCGCGCACACCGATCTGCGCTTCGCCGGGCTGCTCACCATCGGCGCGAGCGCCGGCTATCGCCGCGTCTGGCAGAACTTCTCCTGGGATCCGGGCAAGACCGAGAACACCCGCGAGGTCCGCAACGACAAGCTCGACGACGACGCGAACCCGCGCGGGCCGAAGGTCGCGAGCTGGCCGTGGTACGAGGCGCGCGCGCGCCTGGTCATCCCGCTCGAGTCGCTGTGGTTCGTCGGCAACGCGGCGCTGCGCTGGGAGAGCCCGGGGAGCGACGGCCTGCAGGACCCGAGCGGCATGCCGCAGAACGCGTTCGATTGGTTCCACACGAACGTGCACGGCCCCGGCCGCATGACGCGGCTCGACGCGACGCTGTTCTTCCGCCACCAGAGCTTCGGCGCCGTCGGGCCGACCATCCGTTACATGGACCTGCCGCGCCACGACGGGCGCGAGCGCGAGGTCGTGTACGGGCTCACGTTCGGCACCCGGCCGGGGTTCTCCCGCAAGGACGACCTCTTCCTCGTCCAAACGCTGTTCGACTTCAGGGATCGCGAGAAGTCGTTCGGATGGCACGTCTCGGTGCTGCACGAGATCCCGGCGTTCATCATGGTGATCTACCGGCGCTCGTTCGAGCTGTGAGCCCGGCGGCGCTGCGTCGGAGAGACATGGCCAGCGCCCCGCGCCGTCGTCAGCCGGAGCGCGCGAGCGCAGCGGCGAAGGCGCGCGTGGTTCCGTTCGAGCTCGGGAGCATCCGGCCGCGCGAATTGCGGTCGTCTCCGCGATCATGCAAGCTCCTGAACCGCGACTTCTCGCGGACGCTCGCGTTCTCCAGCCACTCGAAAGGGCCGGTATCCAATGGGTGACAAGTCACCGAAGGCGAAGGACAAGGCGAAGAAGCAGGGCACGGCCGAGAAGGACCAGAAGAAGGCCGCGGCGGCCGACAAGGCGGCGAAGCAGTCCGCGAACAACCCCAAGAAGGCGAAGTAACCCCACGAGGCGCCGCCCCGCGTCAGGGATGGGAGAGCGCCTCGCGGACCTTTCGCGTCAGCAGCTCGGGCGTGACGTGGACGACCACCTGAGCGGGCATCGCGCGGCCGGGTCGGAGTACCATGCGCCGGCGCGAGCGCGGCCAACCGACCGCCGCCGCGCCCATCTCGCAGGAATCGCCCATGAGCTCCGTCACCGCCGTCGTCCTCGCCGCCGGAAAGGGCACGCGCATGAAGAGCGCGCTGCCCAAGGTCATGCACACGCTGGCCGGCCGGCCGATGATCCACTGGGTCGTTCGCGCCGTGCTCGAGGCCGGCGCCGAGCGCGTCGTCGTCGTGGTCGGCCACGGCCGCGACAAGGTCGAGGCCTACCTGAAGGGCGCGTTCGGCGAGCGCGTCGAGACGGTGGTCCAGGAGGAGCAGCGAGGCACCGGTCACGCGGCCCAGGTCGCGCTGCCGGCCGTCTCCCGCGGCCTCGACGAAGACTCCGTCGTGCTGGTGACCGCCGGCGACACGCCGTGTCTCCGCGGCGCCGATCTGCGCGCGCTCGTCGACGCGATGGGCGATCCGACGCGGGCGATGGCGATGCTCGTCGCCACGCTCCCCGACGCGACCGGCTACGGCCGCATCCTCCGGCGCGACGCCGACGTCGTCGGCGTGAAGGAGCACGTCGACTGCTCGGCCGAAGAGCGCGCGATCCGCGAGTTCAACCCGGCGGTGTACGCCTTCCGCCTCGGGTACCTGCAGAAGAACCTCCCCGGCCTTCAGCCGAACAACGCGCAAGGGGAGCTGTACCTCACCGATCTGGTCGCGCGCGCGAACGGCGCGGTCGCCGACCGCCCGGTCGATCCGGCGACCGTCGAGGGCATCAACGATCGGGCGCAGCTCTCCGCGCTCGAAGCGCGCATCCTCCATGGCCTCGCGCGTCGTCACCAGCTCGCCGGCGTCACCGTCCGCGATCCGCGCGCCGTCGAGATCCACGACGGCGTCGAGATCGGCGAAGACACGGTCATCGAGCGCGGCGTGGTGCTGCGCGGCGCGACGCGCGTCGGGCGCGGCTGCACGATCGACGTCGGCTGCGTGCTCACCAACGTGGTGGTCGAGGACGGGGTCACGATGAAGCCCTACTCCGTCGCCACCGACTCGCGCGTGGGACCGAAGGCGCAGATCGGGCCGTTCACGCACCTGCGGCCGGCGAGCGACATCGGCGAGAGCGCGCACGTCGGCAACTTCGTCGAGGTGAAGAAGACGTCGCTCGGCCGGGGCAGCAAGGCCAACCACCTCGCGTACCTCGGCGACGGCGTCGTCGGCGAGGACGTGAACGTCGGCGCCGGCACCATCTTCTGCAACTACGACGGCTTCAAGAAGCACGTCACCACGCTCGACGACGGCTCGTTCATCGGCAGCGACACGCAGCTGATCGCGCCGGTGCGCGTCGGCAAGGGCGCGTACGTCGCGACCGGCACCACGATCACCCGCGACGTGCCCGACGGCGCGCTCGCGATCGGGCGCACCGCGCAGCAGAACAAGGAAGGCTACGCCGATCGCCTGCGGGCGCGGCTCAAGTCGCAGAAGAAGTAGCCCGCCGCGGAAGCGAGGCGGTGTCAGGCCGACAGCGCGGCCGCCGCCGCCGACAGCCCGTCGCGCTTCCACCCGGCCTTCGCGAGCGCCCGTTCGATCGCGCCGACCGTTGCGAGCACGTCGTTCGGGTGGATCGATCCCATGTGCCCGACGCGGAAGTACTGCGTCTTGATCGTCGGGTAGAGGCCGCCGGCGACGACGATGCCCTCGGCGCCGATCTTCCCGGGCAACGTCGTGTCGACCCCGGCCGGGAAATACGGCGCGCTGAGCGTGTTGGCCGTCAGGTGCTCGCGCACAGGGACGGTGCGCAGCTCCATCGCCTGCCACGCCGCGCGGAACGCCGACGCCATCTTCGCGTGGCGCGCGAAGCGCGCGTCCATGCCCTCGACGAGCAGCTTGCCGAGGCTCGTGTCATAGGCGGCGACGAGGTTCACCGCGGGCGTCGCGAAGTAGTACGGCTTGCGCGCCTCGTACGCCTCCATCACCGGCAGCCACTCGGCGAAGTCGAGGTAGATCGACGCGAGCTTCGACTTGCGGGCGCGGAACGCCGCCATCGCGCGCGGCCCCGCGACGAGCACCGCGAGCCCCGGCGGGACGCCGAGCGCCTTCTGCGAGCCGGTGAGCGCGAGGTCGACGCCCCACTGCTCCTGACGCAGCACCTCGCCGCCGACCGAGCACACGCCGTCGACGATCGTGAGCGCGTCGTGCTCGCGCGCGAGCTTCGCGATGCCCTCGACGTCGGCGCGCACGCCGGTCGAGGTGTCGACGTGCGTGACGGTGACGATCTTCGGGCGCGCCTGTCGGAGCGCGTCGCGCACGGCCTCGAGCGAGGGCGCGTCGCCGGGCGGCGCGGCCACGCTGGTCACCTTCGCGCCCCAGCGCGCGAGGATGTCGGCCATGCGCTGCGAGAACCAGCCCGTCTCGACGACGAGCGCCGAGTCGCCGGGCTCGACGACGTTGGCGACCGCCATGTCCATCGCCAGCGTGCCGCTGCCGGCGATGACGAACGGCTGGCTGTCGGCGCCCGCGAGGAACACCTTGCGGGTGTTCTCGAGGGCGCGCCCGAACGCCTCGATGAACGTCGGGTCGAGGTGGCTGCGGGTCCGCTCGCCGAGCGTCGCGAGGACGTCGGGCTCGAACTCGATGGGACCGGGGATCATGAGCAGGCGACGATCGGCCATGGCGCGCGCAGCTTAGGCCAGGGAAGGCGCGAGCGCATTCGCGTGATACGCATCTGCTCTCGGAATGAGCGCGCCCTATTTCGCGCTGTGGCGGTGGGTGTTCGTGCTCGCGCTGACGCTCGAGCTGCCCGTCGTCGCGCTCGCGGTCCGGCGTCCGCAACGGCTCCGCGCCGTGATGGTCGCGGTGCTCGGCAATGCGATCACGCACCCGGCGCTGTGGTTCCTCTGGCCGCGCGTCATGCCGTACGGCGCGGCGCTCGTCGTCGGCGAGCTCGTCGCGGTCGGCGTCGAGGGCGCGCTGCTCGCCACCCTGGGCAAGCTCGGAAGGCGCGGCGTGTGGATCGCGCTCTTCGCGAACCTCTACTCCTGGGCGATCGGCGAGCTGATTCTCCGCGGCCTCGGCCCGGCGCTGGTCCGCGTGTGGTACGGGCGGTGAGTGCGGATCGGCGGCGCTCGGACCAGACTCAGCGTTTGCCCGCGGAACCCAGCTTGATCGGGTCGAGCGTAGGGGTACGATCGCCCCATGGCGGCAACGGCCGACGAGCCCTACGACGCGAACGGGGTCGACCGCACGCTCGTCCGCAGAATGCTCGATCTCACGCCCGCCGAGCGCGCCCGGTCGCACGATCGTCTGCTCGCCGACGTCGAACGCCTCGCAGCCGCCGGCAGGGTCGCGCGTGATCGCCGAGCCTAGTCTCGTCGAGATTCTCCGCGTGCTTCGCGCATACGACGTCGAGCTGATCGTCGTCGGCGGTATGGCTGCGGTCATCGGCGGCGCACCGATTGTCACGCGTGACGTCGACGTCCTCCGACGCCGGACCCCGCAGAACGTGCAGCGGATCCTCGAGGCCTTGACCGAGCTCGACGCGGTGTTCCGCGGCGACAATCGGCGATTGCGACCGAACGAATCGCACCTCGTCGGTCCGGGGCACCTTCTGCTCGAGACGAAGTACGGCGTGCTGGATCTCCTCGGCACGGTCGAGGAGGACACGACGTATGAGGATCTGCTCGCCGACAGTCACTGGGTGGACCTCGGAGGCTTCGAGGTGCGTGTGCTGTCGCTGGAGCGACTGCTGACGATCAAGAGGAAGCTGAACCGACCGAAGGACAAGCTTATGGCGCTGCAAATCGAGGCCGTCCTCGATGAGCAGCGGCGGCGCCGGGGCGAGTAGGTCGACCCCGGACAGGCGAGGAAAGTCAGTCTTCTTCGTCGCGACGCCGCGGCTGCCCGAGCCGATCGAGGATGGCTCGCACCTCGAGCTGGACCTCGATCTCGGGGTTGCCCTTCGCCAGGTACATCTCGAGCCACTGGCGCGCGGCGTCGGGCTCGTTGCGCTGCGCGTGCGCGAGCCCGAGCGCGTGCCACGCGTCGGGGTCGTCGGGGTTCTGGCGGCGCGCCATTTCGGCCTGCTCCAGCGCCGAGCGGGAGTCGCCGAGCATGCGCAGCACGTGGCTGAGGTGCACGCGCGCTCCGAGGTACTTCGGCGACAGGACGAGGGCGGCGCGATACGCGTCGCGCGCGGCCTCGAGCTGATCGCTCTCGAACAACGCGATGCCCAGCCAGTGGTACGCGTACGGGTTCTTCGGCGAGCGCTTGATCACGTCGCGGAGGGCGAGGATGGCCTCGACGAGGTGCTGATCGTGGATCAGCTCCACGGCCTCCTCGACCTCTTCCCAGTGCTTCGCGTCGATCGGATCGACCGGCGCGGGGGGCTCGCGCGACGTGCTCATGCGGAAGGAAATCAGCCAGCGCTCTTCTTGCTGGTCTTCTTGGTCGTGGCGGCGAGGCGCGTCTTGCGCTCGGCCACGCGGCGCGCCGCGCGCGCCTTCTTCTTCGCCTGCGCCTTGCGGCGGCGCATCTTCTCGGAGTGACGACGGTCGAACTTGCCCATGACGGCTCCTTCTCAGGGATATGGATCGGGGTCGGGGAGCCTAGTCCCCCCCCGTCGGCCTGTCACCCGCTCCCGCTTCCGCTCCCGAATCATCGACGCAACCGGGACGGCAGTAGCCCGACGGCCTACTGGCCGCGTACCCTTGCGAGCCCATGAGCGACCGGTTCCAAGAGGCCTCGGCGACGATCGAAACCGTCCTTCGCAAGCTCGGGCTCGACCCCCATGCGTCCAAGGTCCGCGACGAGCCGGGCACGCGCGCGTGGGGTCTGCTCCGCGGCAGCGCGCAGGTGCTGCTCATGGTGAACGAGTCGGAGGGCGTCACCTGGGTCCGCGTGATCGCGCCCGTCGTGAAGCTGCCCGTGGAGCACCAGCGCCTCGGGTTCTTCACCCGGCTGCTCGAGCTGAACGCGCGCGCAATGCGCAACGCTTCGTTCGGGCTCCTCAACGACGGCGTCGTGGTCGTCAGCGAGCGCCCCGCCGAGGGCCTCGATGCGAACGAGGTGGAGCAGATCCTCAAACACGTCGGCGCGGTCGCCGACCACTACGACGATCTGTTCATCGCCGAGTACGGCGTCACCCGTTAGGGCGCCCACCGCTGAGCCAAGTCCCTGCCCGGGCCTCGCCGCGCGGCGTGAGCCGCGACCGATCTTCGCGCCCGCCGCGTTTCGGGGGTCGACGGATGCGTCGAGCCGGTGCGACGATGCCCCCTCATCGGGAGGGCTCTATGACCAAGCTCCGCGTGTTCGGCTGGATGGTGGTGTCGCTTTCGCTCTGCGTCGCCTGCAAGAAGACGGAAGAGACGAAGGACGACAAGTCCGAGAAGTCCGAGAAGGCCGACAAGTCGTCGAAGAAGAAGTCCGGCGACGACGAAGAGGAGAAGGGCGACAAGCCCGAGAAGTCCGCCAAGAAGAAGGACGCGAAGGCGTGTCCGGACAAGTACAACGCCTTCAAGGATCACGACAGCTCCGAGGAGCAGACGTGCAGCTGCGAGGCCGATCACGCGGGCGGCGGGCTGTGGGGCAGCGGCGTCTACACCGAGGACTCCAGCCCGTGCGCCGCCGCGGTCCACGCGGGCGTGATCAAGGGCGCCGACGGCGGCACCATCACGATGAAGCACGCCAAGGGTTGCGCGTCGTACGTCGGCACGACGAAGAACGGCGTCACCAGCCATGGCTGGGGCAAATACGACGGCAGCTTCTACTTCCCCGAGAAGGGCGACGGCAAGTGCACCAAGAGCACCGCGTGCCCGGGGACGTTCAGCAGCGTTCCCAACCTCGACGACGAGACGGAGATCACCTGCGACTGCAGCGCCAACCCTTCGGGCTCGGTCTGGGGGACCCACCCCTACACGCAGGACTCGAACATCTGCGCCGCCGCGGTGCACGCAGGCGTGATCACGAAGGACGAGGGCGGCAGCGTCACCGCCAAGGCGTCGCCCGGCTGCAGCAAGTACGACGGCAGCAAGAAGAACGGCGTGACCTCGTCCGGTTGGGGGCCCTACGACAGCAGCTTCCACTTCCCGTCGAAGGGCGACGGCGTCTGCAAGGACGTCAAGGTGGTCACCGACGCGAAGTGGAAGGTGGGCGACGCGGTCGACGCGAACTGGAACGGCGCGTGGTACCAGGCGAACGTCATCGCGCTCGCACCGGGCAAGTACCGCGTGCACTACGTCGGCTACGCGAGCAGCTGGGACGAGTGGGTCCCCGTCTCGCGGCTGCGCGCGCGCACGTCGTCGTCGCTCAAGGGATCGGGCAAGTGATCCGCCTCTAAGTCACCGGTCGCGATCTCGGACGCCGACGTGTCGCTGCTCGCGAAGGCCCGGTCATCAGTCATCAGTCGTCAGTCGTCAGCTTCGAGACGGGAGACCTGCGGTTCTCGCTCACGTTCTGACTGATGACTGACGACTGACGACTGACGACCCAAGGCCATGCGCCACTTCATGCGGCGACACTGTTCGAGAATCGCGAGCGGTCATCTAAGTCGAAGGTCGAAGGTCGCACGACCTCGGCCTTCGGCCGTCCGTGCCCGTGTCGCGCGGATGCACGGCCGCTGGCACGCGCTTCGCGAGCCCTCCGCCCATCGGAGGAGGAAATCCATGAGGCTTCACGCGTTGATCGGCATGGCCGCGCTCGCGCTCGTCGCCTGCGAGCGGCGCGAGGGCAAGGTGATCTTCGACGAGGACGAGGCGAAGCGGCGCGCGGACGAGACCGCGAAGGAGACCGTCGAGGGCGCCAAGAACCTCGGCCAGAAGGCGAAGGAGCGCGCCGCCGAGCTGCGCGAGAAGGCCGAGCAGGAGCGGATCGAGAACGACCGCGAGCACGCTCTCCGGCAGCAGCAGCAGCTTCGGCAGCAACAGCAGAGCGGGATCGGCGGCGGCCCTCCGGCCGCCCACGACGGCGGGAAGTAAGTCACCGCGCTCGACGCGGTGCCCTGATCACCGCGCGCGACGCGGTGCCCAGTGTCTGCAGGCCGGCTTCACGCCGCAGCCCTCGCAGCGCACCGGGTCGCGGCGCGACGGGCAGCGCTGGGCCATGCCCATGTGACAGAGCGCGAAGTCGAAGCGCACCGGGTCGCGCGGATCGATCCGGCGCAGCGACGCGGTGATCTCCTCGGCGGTGGCCCACGACGCGGTGGCGCGCTCGGTGAGCGCGAGGTTCCGCGCCAGCTTGTGGATGTGCACGTCGACCGGGACGAGGAGCCGCGACCGGTCGACGCGATCGCGCCACAGCCCGAGGTCGGCGCCGTCGGGGCCGCGCACCATCCACCGCAGGAACAAGAGCAGCCGCTTGCAGGCGCTGGCCCCGCGCGGATCGGGCAGCAGGTGGCGCGCGCTCTGGCGGCGGACGCGATCGAGCCCGCCGGCCGCGCGGATCGCGTCGACGAAGCTCGCGAGCGCCTCGCGGAAGTCCCCGTGCGCGGCGAGATCGCCGGCGAACCGATCGCCGAGCGTGCCGTGCGCGCGCTGCACCGCGCGCGCGCCGATGATCATGCGCGCGAGGTCGTCGTCGATCCACACGCGGTGCTTCCAGCCGCTCAGGCGACGGCGCACCTCGATCGCGTCGTCGGCGACCTGCGCCGGCGAGGGACCGAGGCGCGCCAACGCGTCCGCGAGCTTCGCGCGCAGCGCGGTCACGTTGCCGAAGGCGACGGAGCTCGCGATCAACGCGACGATCTCGACGCCCTCGAGATCGCGAGGACGGCGATCGTGGTGGCGACGAACGAGCTCCACGGGATCGGTCGCCACGCGCGCCCCGACGTCGCAGCGCGCGAGCACGCCCTCGAGGGCGGCGTGCACGGGACCGTTCGGTGCGAGGCGACTCACGCGGGCGTTCGTAGCACGCCGCTCAGGGCTTGGGCGGGTAGGGGAAGCTCCAGCGTTTGTCGTTCGCGCGGTCCCAGATCTCGAGCTTGTTCGGCCGATCGCTGTCGGGGATCTTCACGTCGATTTGAACGACGAGCCCCTTCTCGTAGACCTCGGAGGCGACCGAGTCGTCGTTGATCAGCGGGAAGTCGAAGCGCACGCGCTCGACCAGCGTCGGCCCCGAGAGCAGCTCGGCGGCGAAGCGCCCGAAGCGGCGATCGACCGCGGCCTTCGTCGCGAGCTTCTCGCGCTTCACGTTCACGATCGAGACCGTCCCCTTGTCGAACTTCACCGTGAGCACGAACACCGCGTCGCTCACCAGGGGCGTCGGGTCGGGAGGGATCGGCTTGCTCGCGTCGAACAGCGGCGGGAGCGCGTCTTTCTTGGCGTCGGTCGCGGCGTCGAGCTTGGGCTTGCCCGCGTCGAAGACCGGCGGGTAGGGCGGCGCCTTCGCGTCGGGCACCTTCGCGTCGAGCGGGACGGGCGCGTCGGGCCGGAGCGCGTCGGGATGCAGCGCGTCGGGGTGCGGTGCGTCTGCCTGAGCCGGGGCCGCCGCGGGCGCCGACGAGGCCGTCGCCGACCAGGGGATGGTCGCCGCGACGACGACCAGCGCAGGCGCCGCCAGCACCACCGTCGCTCGAATCACGGTCCGCATGCGATCGCCTCCTCGAAACTGCCGAGCCCGAGCGCCTGCGCGAGCTCCGCGAGCTCCCGTGGGACGGGCGAGACCACCCGGATCATGCAATGGCGCGGCCGCTCGGCCACGCTTTCTCGCGCCGGGAGGTCGACCTCCACCCACGCGCAGTGCAGCGCGACGCGACCGACCGCGATCACCTTCCCGGTCGGGGCCGTGATCCGCGCGGGTCCGCCGTAGTCGCGATCACCGACGAGCGGCGCGCCCGCCGCGGCTGCGTGCACGCGAATCTGGTGCGTGCGCCCCGTCTCGGGTGCGAGCGAGAGGAGCGAGAACGCCGAACGCCCGACCGAAGAGCGCGCGACGACGCGCGCCCCTGTCGCCGAGGCCTTGCCCTGCGGCGGATCGACCGCGCGGCGCAGGCGCGGATCGCGCGCGCGGTCGATCGACCAGGTCCAGCGCACGCGATCGGGCAGCTCGCCCGCGGCGATCGCCACGTAGCGCCGTCGATAGGCGCCCGCCTCGCGCGCGCGAGAGAGCGCGTCGGCGGCCGCCGGCGTGGTCGCGAAGATCACCACGCCCGACACGTCGCGATCGAGGCGGCTGGTCGGGTGCAGCTGCTCGCGCCGCCGGCCGATCGCGCGCGCCGCGAGATCGATCAGCGTGCCGCGCGCGCCGGTGACGTCGGGGACGGTGGGAACGCCGGCAGGCTTGTCGACCGCGAGCAGGCCGTCGCCCTCGTGGAGCACGAACGGCTGGGGGAGGGCGATCTCCTCGCGCGGAGCGTGGACCAGGACCTCGGCCCCCGCGGGCACCTCGGCGAGGCCGCGCGTCACGCGCTTGCGGCCGACGAACACGCGGCCGTCGGCGATCGCCGACTCGCTCGCGCGCGCGTCGAGGCCGAGCCGCGCGAGCACCTCGGCCACCGTCGTCGCCGTGGGCGCGATCCAACGGGCGCTC
>JACPFM010000076.1:38677-103966 GCA_016182965.1 Deltaproteobacteria bacterium
CCGCTCGTCAGGGTGCCTCGAGCGCGGGCGCCGCCTCCGGCCGCGCCGCGGGCTCGATCTCGACGACGCCGCGGTGTCCGTCGAGGCGGACCACGTCGCCGTCGCGGATGCGCATGGTCGCCCCGTTCGCGTTCACCACGCACGGCACGCCGAGCTCGCGGGCGACGATCGCCGCGTGCGACAGCGGACCACCGAGCTCGGTGACCACGCCGGCCGCGGCGAGGAAGAGCGGCGTCCAGCCGACGTCGGTGGTGCGCGTGACGAGGATCTCGCCGGGCTTGAGGCGCGCCGCCTCGGTCGGAGAGCCGAGCACGCGGGCCGGGCCGCGGACCACGCCGGGCGCCGCGCCGTGCCCCTGCAGGAGCGGACCGCCGAGCGCCTCGAGCCGGACCGGCGACGGGCGACCGATGAAGGTGGTCTCCGGATCGGGGCGCGCCAGATCGCGCGCGTGCTCGGCGCGGCGCAGCTCCACCACGCGCGCGATCGCGCGCGACTCGCCGCGGAGGACCGCGAGGATCTCGTCGACCGTGCAGAAGAAGACCGCGGGGATCTCGCCCGGCCGCTCCAGCGCCGGCTCGCGACGCCGCAGCCGCCGCTCGGCCTCGAGGGCGGCGACGCGGATGGCGCCGAGCACCCAGGTCACCCACGCGCGCATGCGCTCGCGGAGCCGCGCGAACTTGTGGCAACGCGCCACGAGGTGACGGAGCGCGGTGCGCTGCACGACGCCGACCTTGGCCTCGACGAGGCGCATCGCGGCGTCGGCGCGCGCGCCGACCTCGTCGGTGTGCGGCGAGAAGGAGCGGCCCTCCATGCCGCGGCGCACGTAGAGCGCGAGCGTCGCCAGCGGGAACGACGCGTCTTCGCGCCAGCGCGGCGTCGACAGCTCCGGCTCGCGGATGGCGCGGTCGCCGTACGCGACGATCCAGCGGTCGAGCGCCTCGCGCGTGGGCCCGCGGGGGACCGCGTCGATCTCGTGCGGCTCGGCGAGGAGCGCGTCGCGCGCGGCCTGGTCCTTGAGGGCGATCTCCGCGATGCGTGCGAGCGCGATCGTGGGACGCGCGCTCTCGAGATCGCCGAGGCCCTTGCCCGCGCCGCCGGCGGTCAGATCGCCGGCGAGCTGGGTCGCCGCGTTCGGATCGACCCAACGCGCGAGCAGCGCGCGAAGCGCGACGAACGAGCCGAGCGCGTTGGAGGCGCAGCTGAGCATCACCGAGCCGGTGCGATCGAGGAAGCGCTGCAGATCGCGGATGGTGGTGGCGACGCCGTCGTCGGTGAGGATCCCGAGGTCGAGCGCCTCGAAGGCGGCGCGCGCGCGCGAGGCGTCGCGCTCGTACGACGCGAGCTCCGCGTCGAGCCGCGCCTGCTCGCGGACCACGCGCGCGGCGGTGAACGGCAGCCGCGCGTAGAAGCCCTTGGTCGAGACGTCCTGCACCTGCGACTGCAGCAGATCGATCGCCTCGCCGCCCCCGAGCTCGAGCAGCGTCGCCGGATCGAGGCCGGGCACCGTCGCCGCCACGCGCATGAACGCGGTCAGGTTCAAATAGAAGCGCCCGTGCACGTTGGCCACGAGCTTCACCCCGCGCGGGACCACCGCGCCGAGCGACGCGAACGCGCGCCGGAAGCCGAGCTCGGAGAAGCTCGCGGCCACCGACCACGTGAGCGGCGTCGCCACGCCGGGCAGCGCCTCGGCGAGGTTGGCGCACGACCACACAGTCTGTTCGTCGCCGCCCTCGGGCGCGCCGCCCTCGATCACCGGCCGGGCCTGCAACATCCACAGGCGCTGCCCCTCGTCGATCGCGAGCTCGACCTCCCACGGGCCGGGGCCGAGGGTCACCAGGCGGCCGCACGCCTCGGCGAGGTCTTCGACGTTCTTCTGCGTGAGCGCCGGCTTGTCGCGCTTGCTCTCGGCGACGTCGGTGCCGATCGGGCCGGACGGCCCGACGACCAGCGCGCGCGACTTGTGCGCGATCGTCTGATCGAGCACGCGAAGCTCCTCGGGCGGCTGCGGATCGTCCTCGCGCAGCACCTGGATGCGCAGCCGCAGGACGTCGGGCGTGGCGACGCCGCTCACCACCGGCGCGCCGAGGCCGGAGGTCGCGTTGACGAGCAGCTCGACGCTCCGCGCGGGCTGCGGCGGCGCGCCCGCGACCGCCGCCCCCCCGGCCGTCACGATGGGGGGCTCGCTCGTGGTGGCGACGGCGCTCGCCACCGCGGGCACGACGAGCTGCAGGATCACCGCCATCGACGCGTTGCCGACGCCGCGCTCGCCGAGGTAGGCGAGCGCGCGCGGAAGCACGAGCGAGGCCCAGACCTCGCGCAGCGCGTCGGCGATCTCGTCGTGACCGCGCACGCCGAGGCGCGTGGTGGCGAGCCCGGCGAGCGACGTGGTGCTCATGTCTTCGCAGGTCGCGCTCGAACGGACCGCGATGCCCCACGGCGCGTGCGGCGCGAGCTCCGCCCAGATGCGCGCGAGCTCGGCGTCGAGCCAGTGCGGCAGCCGCGCCTCGCGCAGCCGGGCGTGGGCCTTCCCTGCGCGCTCGATGCCCTCGCGCGTGCCCGCGAGGCGCAGGAGCGAGCGCACGTCGTGCCCGGGCGGCAGCACGTCGCGCGCCACCGCGTCGAACACGTCGGCGGGGACCAGCCGCGCCTCGGGGACGAGGAAGCCGTGCCGCGCGAGCCACACCAGCCGCGCGCCCTTGCCGCCGAGCGCGGCGGCCGACGGATCGATCGACGGCCGCGAGCGCCGCAAGCGCGACGGACGCTCGCCGGACGCGCGACCGTCGCCCGCGCGCGCGAGCTCCTCCAGGGAGAGCAATCGAGGCGTGCCGTCGTCGCGCAAGGTGTCCCGCATGATGCCACGTCTGGTCGGATTCCGAACGCGCGCCGATTCGGAACGCCCGCGAGCGAGCAGCTCTTCCGGTGCGCTTCCGCGAGGCTCTCGCCTTCGCCGCCTCTGGACAGCCACGCGAGCGCGCGCCACCTTGCGGCTACCGTGTCCGAGCCCGCCCGCGAAGCGCACTCCAGCAGTAGCCGTCCTGCCAGCAACCTGCCGCGCTGCCCGTGCGGCCACGACCGAAACCACTACATGGTCTCGGCCGAGCCGAAGTACGGGCTGTGGAAGCTGCTCGTCGTGTCGATGGGCATCTCGCAGCAGCCGCACGCCGTCGAGTACCGGTGCCGCCGGTGCAATCAGGTGTTCGACCGCACGACCGACATTTCGAGCAAGATCCAGGAAGACCGCTGATCGTCAGGCTCGCCCCCGGACTGAAGTCCGGGGGCAATCGACAGGTCTTCAGTGCATCGACCGTCGGTCGCGCATCTCGAACCCGCGGCGCACCAGCTCGCGCACCTGCTCCCAGCGCGTGCCGTGATGCTCGCGCGACGACTCCCACTCCCGGCGCAGCTGCGGCTCGACGAGGCTGAAGCGGTCGCCCTCGAACTCCTCGCGCGCGCCGTAGCCCAGCTCCATCGACGCCTCGGCGTCGGCGTGGGCCTCGGCGGCCCCGACCGACGACGACGGCTCGACCGCTCCGATGACCTTCGGCGGGTTGGGCCGATCGATCGCCGGGACCGGCTGCTTGCCGGAGATCTGCTTCACGGTGTCGACCACCCCCTGGTTCAGCTCGTGCCCGCCCATGTGCAGGTCGTGCCTCGTCTGCAACCAGTCGCGGCGGAGCGCCTCGCGGACACGGTCCCAGCCGCGCGCGTGCGTTTCGTCCCTCCACCAGTGCGGCTTCCAACGCGCAGTGCCCATTCCGTGAACCTCCAGGTCTCAGGCGCCCGTTTCCCGGGGGCGTTTGGCGTGTGGGAGGCTGCAACGGACGGACCGCGCCGGCCCGATCGGCCGAGACGCGACCGCGGCCCTTCTCGCCCCCCGCCGCTCGCGGTACCAACGGCGGTCCGTCCGAGCCGCGCATGAGCTACCTAGTCCTCGCCCGAAAATGGCGCCCGCAGACGTTCGACGACCTCGTCGGGCAAGAGCACGTCTCGCGCACGCTGGGGAACGCCATCGCGCAGGGCCGCGTCGCCCACGCGTTCCTGTTCACCGGCGTCCGCGGCGTCGGCAAGACGACGAGCGCCCGCATCCTCGCCAAGGCGCTCAACTGCGTGAACGGCCCGACCGCCGCGCCGTGCCTCGAGTGCTCGGCCTGCAAGGAGATCGCCGCCGGCGTCGACGTCGACGTGCAGGAGATCGACGCCGCGTCGCACACCGGCGTCGACGACGTCCGCCGCATCCAGGAGAGCCTCCCGTACCGGCCGGCGCGCGATCGCTTCAAGATCCTCATCGTGGACGAGGTCCACATGCTCTCGGCGAACGCGTGGAACGCGTTCCTCAAGACGCTCGAGGAGCCGCCGCCGCACGTGAAGTTCATCTTCGCGACGACGGAGGTCCACAAGGTCCCGATCACCATCCTCTCGCGCTGCCAGCGCTTCGATTTCAAGATGATCGCCGCGGCGCAGATCGCCGCGCGCGTGCGGCACATCCTGTCGGTCGAGAAGATCGCCGCCGACGAGGCGGCCATCCAGCTCGTCGCGCGCGAGGCGGCCGGCTCGATGCGCGACGCGCTGTCGATCCTCGATCAGGTCATCGCGTTCGGCGGCGACTCGCTCGAAGGCGACGAGGTCGCCAAGGTCCTCGGCGTGGCCGACCGCGCCGCGCTGCACGGGCTCGCCGGCGCCATCGTCGAAGGCCGCGCGGCCGACGCGCTGCGCATGATCGAGGCGCTCGCCGCCGGCGGGTTCGATCTCGTGCACGTCGCGCGCGATCTGCTCCGCCGCTGCCGCGATCTGGTCGTCGCGCGGGTGGTGCCCGAGCCGGAGCCGCTCCTCGACCTCGCCGACGCCGAGCTCGCCGACGTGAAGGCGCTCGCGGCGGCCGCCGATCCCGACGATCTGACCCGCATCTTCCAGGGCATGTCGCGCGGCCTCGACGAGATCGCCAAGACCGGCAACCCGCGGCACGCGCTCGAGATGGCCGCGGTGCGCCTGGCGCGCCGGCCGCCGATGGTCCCGGTCGACGCGTTGCTCGAGCGGCTCGCCGATCTCGAGCGGCGCGTGGGCGGTGGCGGCGGCCCGCGTGCTCCAGGCGGCGGCGGCGGCGGCGGCGCGCGTGCTCCAGGCGGCGGCGGCGGCGGCGGGCCGGCGCGCGCCCAGGGAGGCTTCGGCGCGGCGCCGGCGTCCACGGCGTCCGCGACGGCTGCGGCGCCCCGCTCCGCCGCGCCTCCTCCGACGGTGGCCACCGCTCCCCGTACGTACGACGCGCCGGCCGGCATCAGCGCGGCCCGCGCGGTGCAGCCCGCGTCGAACGCGCCGCCCGCCAACGTGACGACGGTCACCGGTCCCCTTGTGCAGCCCGAGGGGCTGCTCGCGCCGTCGGTCGTCGAGCGGGCTCGCGCCGTCGCGGCGCGGTTGCGCGAGGAGCGGCAGACCTGGGGCTCGCTCGTCGAGCACGCGATCATCCTCCGCTGCGACGCCGACGCCTTCGAGCTCGCCTACGAGAAGCGCTCGTTCTTCGCCGCGCAGCTCGCCGACGGCGCGGTCATCGAGGCGATCACCCGCGCCGCGAAGGCGGAGCTCGGGTCGGCGGCGCGCATCATGGTGTGCGACGGCAAGCTGTCCGGCCGCACCCTCGCGCAGCTGGCCAACGAGCAGCGCACCGCGGCGCTCGACGCCGCGCGCCGCGAGGCCGTCGCGCACCCCGTCGTGCAAGAGGCCATCGCCATCTTCAAGGCCGAAGTGAAGACCGTGAAGCTCCCGGGAGACGAGTGATCCATGTCGAACATGAACGAGCTGATGCGCCAGGCGGCGCGCGTGCAGCGCAAGATCGCGACCATCCACGAAGAGATGAAGAAGAAGGAGTGGACGTCGAAGGTCGCGGGCGACCGCGTCACCGCCGTGGTGACCGGCGAGCGCAAGGTCACGCGCATCGACGTCGACGACGAGTTCTGGAAGACCGAGGAGCGCGACGTCGTCCTCGACTCCATCGCCGCCGCGATCAACGCGGCGCAGGAGCTCTGCGAGAAGGAGATCGAGGCCGAGGTGTCCAAGGCGACCGGCGGCCTGAAGATCCCGGGGCTGACCGGCTGACATGCTCCCCCGTCACGCGCGCGTCGTCGCGCGGCTGCTCGAGCGGCTCCCCGGCGTGGGGGAGCGGACGGCCGCGCGGTACGTGCTCCACCTGCTGTCGTCGGAGCCGGCGCTGACGACGGCGCTCGCCAGGGCGCTCGAGGAGCTGCACGTCCGCGTGCGACCGTGCGAGCGCTGCGGCAACCTCGCCGAGGTCGACCCCGAGCGGGTCGAGTCGCCGATCCTCTGCGACATCTGCGCCGATCCGCGCCGCGATGGGTCGCTCCTCTGCGTCGTGGCCCGCGTGCAGGACCTCTCGGCCATCGAGCGCTCCGGCGCGATGCGCGGGCGGTACTTCGTCCTCGGCAAGCTGGTGTCGCCCCTCGAGGGCGTCGGCCCCGACGATCTCCCCCTCGAGCGGCTGCGCGCGCGCATCGTCGAGGAGGGGGTGCGCGAGGTCATCGTGGCGACCCCGCCCTCGGTCGACGGCGAGGCGACCGCCCTCCTCCTGGCACGTGAGCTGGCGCAGACCGGCGCGCAGGTGAGCCGGATTGCCAGCGGCGTTCCGCACGGGAGCGACCTCGAGTTCGCCGATCAGGTGACCCTCGGACGTGCCATCGCGGGCCGCCGGACCGGGGGGGCCTGAGCGTGCTAAGCTAGTCGCTCCTTTTTTGGGGGAATCTCCGGACGTGGCGGACCTCGCGCCAGATACCGTCGTCGCGGGCCGCTACCGGCTCGAACGCCTCCTCGGCGAAGGAGGCATGGGCGCGGTGTGGTCGGCGACCCACGAGATCACCGGCGGTCGCGTAGCGCTCAAGTTCCTCAAGGGCGCCGGCGATCCGCGGTCCGACGCGCGCCGGCGCTTCCTGCGCGAGGCGCGCGCGGCCACGCTGGTCGATCACCCGAACGTCGTGCAGATCCGCGACGTCGTCGACTTCGACGACACCCCGGTCCTGGTCATGGACCTCCTGCAGGGCGAGACGCTCGCTACGCGCCTCTCGCGCCTGGGCAGCCTCGATCTCGGCGAGGCGGCGCGCATCGGCCTGCAGATCATCGCGGCGGTCGGCGCCGCGCACGAAGCTGGCCTCATCCACCGCGATCTCAAGCCGGAGAACGTCTTCCTCTCGCGCGTGTCGGGCCGCGAGGAGCTCGTCCGCGTCCTCGATTTCGGCATCGCGAAGCTGGTCGGCTCGGCGAACTCCGATCCGACCGCCGCGGTGACCCAGAGCGGCACGCTGATCGGCACGCCGGCCTACATGGCCCCCGAGCAGGTGTTCGGCGAGAAGGAGCTCGATCACCGCGTCGACGTCTGGGCGATCGGCGTCGTCCTGCACGAGATGCTCGTCGGCCTGCGCCCCGTCGAGGGTGAGAACTACGGGCAGATCGCCAAGCGCATGCTCTCGGGGCCGATCGTGTCGATCGCCGTGCGAAAGCCCGATCTGCCCGACGACGTGATCGACCTCGTCGACCGCATGCTCGCCCGCGAGCGCGACGACCGCCTGGCCGATCTCCACGTCGCCGTCGACGTGCTCGCGAAGTACGCCAACGCGCGACGCCCCTCGTTCGGCCCGCCGCGCGCGCCCCGCTCGACGCAGGACTCCGATGCGCGCCCCGTCGACGACACGATGCCGATCGACGCCAACGCGGCGACCGAGAACGTCTCCTCGAAAGATCGCTTCAGCCGACCGGACGAGCGCGTCCACAGCTCGTCGGCGTCCACCCTGGTGGCGGGCGAGCCGCCGCGCGACACCGCCGACGTCCAGATCAGCCCGTCGAGCCATCCGCCCCGCTCGCGGCGGCCGGGGATGATCGCGGCGGTGGTCGGGAGCCTCGTCGCGGTGGCGTTCGTGGGGGTGGGCGTGCGGTCGCTGAAGACCGGCGCGCAGCCTCCGGCCTCCGCCGCGCAGACGGTCGCCGTGCCGTCGGCGACCGCGCAGCCCTCCATGGCGGCGACCACGCCGCTCTCGGCGCCCCTGCCCGTCGAGCCGGGCGTCGTCCCGAGCACGAGCGTCAGCGCGGTGCCGCCGTCAAACACCGCGGCCGTCGGAGCGACGGCGCAGGCGCCGGCCGCCACCCAATCCGGGAAGATCGTCAAATCGATGCCGGTGGCCACCACGAAGCCCTCGGCAACCGCGTCGACGACCGCCGCGCTCGTCCCGACGGGGGCGCCGTCACCGACACCGACCGGGGGACTGGTGGAGAAGCCGCCGTTCTAGTGAGCAAAGTCTAGCCAGCGGCGATACCATCGCGCGTCATGCGCCCGTTCGCGCCGCTCGCTCTCGGGGTCGTCCTCGCCCTCGGCTGCGATCGCCTGTTGGGCATCGAGGATCTTCCGCGTGCGCCGGGTGATGCCGGCGGGCCGCCGTCCACGGCGATCGAGTACGCGTCGAAGGCGTGCGCCACGTGCGCCAACAGCCAGTGCGCCAGTCAGCGCGACGCATGCCTCGCGGACAGCGCGTGTCGCGGCCTGTATTCGCGCCTCGCGATGTGCGTTGTCGACGACGTGAAATGCCGGGCCGCGGCCGAGCGCGCCAGCGGAGGCGCCGACCGATCGCCAGCATACCTCGCGCTCGACTCCTGTCGTCGCCAGAGCTGCGTCGACGACTGCTACGGGAGCAAGGGGCTTCTCCAGGCGGTGAACGGCGCCTGCGGCTGCGCCGACGCCAAGTGCGAGGCGAAGACGCGTGCTTGTATCCAGTCCGGACTCGGTAGGACCTCCGTGCTCGGAGGGTGCGAGCGGCTCATCGCGTGCATCGCCGCGGACCCGAACCCCTCTGAGTGGGTGGCGTGCACGGAGCGGTATGGCCGCTGGGCGGAGTACGGCCCTCTAGTGGATTGCCTCAAGGGCACCGCGTGCGCCTCCTTGGTGCCGCAGCCCGACGCCTCGCCGGTCGAGACGACGTGCCCGCTCCCGACGGGCGAGCTGTCATGCGTGCGGAATTTCGCGTACGGCACCACGGCCAACACGTCGGTCACCATGAAGCTCGGCGTGTTCTTCCTTGAGGGGAACAAGCCCGCCGTGGGCGCGAAGGTCACGGCGTGCCGCTTCGGAAACTGCACGGCCTGCGCGCCCGAGGCCGGAGCGGTCGCGGTCGTCGACGCCGAGGGCAAGGCGACGTTGCAGATCCCGACGCCGACGGGTTCCTATGCCGGGTGCCTGAAGGTCGAGCCCCCCGCGCCAGACCCCGACGCCGGCACGACAGCCAAGTACCTCGACATGCGGGTGTTCACGGGCCGCAACATCTCCGTGAACGAGGACGTCCTCCAGACGTTCCTGCTGACGAGAGATGCGCTCGAGTTCTACGGGGCGCTGTTGGACGTGAAGGTCGATTGGGATGCTCACGGGCACATCATCGGCGCGCTCCACGACTGCATTTGGAACCGCGCCGTGGGTGCGCAGCTCGAGATCGACGGTGCCGATAGCACTACGGTCATCGCGTACCTCAAGACTGGGCTCGAGCTGTCTCCCGACCCGAAGACGACGAGTTACGGCGGCTTCGCGATAGCCAACGTGCCGCCGGGCAGGCATTGGATCACGGCGAAGCGAGACGGCCAGGTCCTCGCGCGGTTGGAGGTGGAGGTCGTAGCCGGACAGATGACGGACGCGAACATGTACCCGGAGAGGGCGCCGTGATCCGCCGCGCGCTCGCCGTCGGTCTGGTGTTCTTCGCCGCGGCCGTCGCACCCGCCGCCCTGGCGGACGGTGACGTCGCGACCGCGCGCGCCGCGTTCGAGAAGGGCGCCTCGCTGGCCGGCGAGGGGCGCTGGAGCGACGCGCTCGCGCAGTTCGAGCTCTCGGCGTCGCTCCGCCCGCACGCGACCACCAGCTACAACCTCGGGTACTGCGAGCGCGCGCTGGGCCACGCGACGCGGGCGAGCAAGCACTTCTCGGCCGCGCTCGCCCGCGACCAGGCGACCCTGGGTGGCGAGCTCACCCCCGAGCTGCGCTCTGCCACGAAGAAGTACCTCGCCGAGATGCGCGCCCAGATCGCGATGCCGGAGGTGACCATCGCGCCCGCCGACGCGTCGGTCACCGTCGACGGTCGGCCGCTGGAGATCGGCGAGGGCGGTCACCTCCTCGCCGGCACGCGGCCCAGCGGCCCGGGTGAGAACGTTCCGAACGCGACCTTCGTGCTCGAGGTCGACGCCGGCGCACATGAGATCGTCGTCCTCGGCCCCGACGGCCGGAGCAAGGTCGCGCACGAGTACTTTCCACCGGGATCGACGAAGAAAGTCCGCGTCGAGCTGCCGCCCCCGGTCAAGATGACGCCGACGCCGACGCCGACGCCGATCGTCGACAACGGCTCGCGGAGGACCTGGGGCTTCATCATCGGTGGCGCAGGCCTGGCTGCGATCGGCGTCGGTTCGTATTTCGGCCTGCGCGCCGGCTCGACGTGGAACGACGCGAAGGACGCTTGTCCCGATCGCGCGCGCTGCCCCGACGAGCAGGGCTCCGACCTCGCGAACCGCGCCCGCGCGTACGCGAACCTCAGCACCATCGCGTTCACCGCCGGCGCCGTCGCGCTCGTCGGCGGCACCATCCTGGTCCTCACCGCGCCCTCACCCGGCAAGCCGACGGTCAGCGTCGGCCTCGGTTGGATCGGCGCCACCGCGTCGTTCTGAGGGCGGCGCTCGCTTCAGGGATCGAGCACCAGCGCCCCGAACGCCTCGGGGACGTGAAAGTTCGGCTTCGGCGTCTTCGTCGGGCTCCACGCGAGGTAGTGACGCTTGCCGGCGCCCTCCATGCGGTAGAGCGCGAACGGGAAGCGCGCGTTCGCCTTCAGCGCCTTCACGATCTCGGGCGCGGTGATCGCGAATTCGATCGTCGCGCGCGCCGCCTTGGCGTCGCGCGTGGTGCCGATCTTCAGCCCGGCGCTCCACCCCACGTCGCTCTTCTTGCCGTCGACCGCGAGGTCGAGGAAGTGCCCGAACGGACCGACCTCGATCTCGTAGTAGCTCCTCGGCGAGCCCGGGGTGACGTCGAGGAACAGCTCGACGCAGTCCTCCGCCCAGAGCTTCTCGCGATCGACGTCCTTCGGCTTGCTGGTGTCGACGTTCAGCCCCGCGCCCTCGAGCTCGAACAGCGCGTAGAGCGCGTCGGGCGCCCAGAGGAACCTCGCCCTGGTGTCGATCGCCGTCGCCACGCCCGCCCAGCTCGTATTCCACGCCACCGCCGTCGCGCGCGACCACGCCGCGTCGTTGCCCTTGCCGTCGATGGTGATCTCGTCCGTCCCCAGCGCGACCGCGCGCGCGACCGCAGACGCGGACGCAGACGCGGACGCGGACGCAGACGCCGACCCGGTGATGCTGAAGGGCGCCATCCCCACGAACCGCACCGGCCGAGGCTGCTCCAAGAGCCCCGCCCCGTCGCCCGTCACCGCCACTTCGTCGAGCCCGATCCCGAACCGCTTGCCCGCGATGGTGATCAGCGGCGACGTGTCGTGCCCCCCGAGCTCCTTCGCCAGCGCGGCGTTCCTCCACAACCCGAGGAACGCCGCGCCGACGCGATCGACGAGGACAGGGTTGGTCCCGCCGATCGCGACCTTCTCGTCGCTCGGGAACAGCTTCTGGAACCCGTCTCCGCCCATCGCCGGCGCGGCGTCGGCGAGCACCACGTGCGGCGCCTCGACCTCGAGGACGTCGGCGATGCGCTCGGCGAACGTCTCGAGCGCCGACACGTAGGCCGCGCGGTCCTCCGGCTCGCCCTTCTTGCGCGCGTCGAGCCACGGGTTGAGCTCGCGGTGCATGCGCCACTTCTGGCGGAACGCCGGCGAGGCGTCCGAGAGCATCACCGTCCCCTGCACGCCCTTGATCGACAGCGACACCACGCCGAAGCGGTGCGCCTTCACCTTGGGGATCGAGATGAACAGCCCCCGATCGAGGTGCTCGGCGAGGATCTTCGGCATGAGCAGCGTCGGGACGCGCGTCTTCTCCATGCCGGAGACGGAGAGCGGCTTGCCGGGCTCGCCGGGCGCCTTGTCGAACACGCCGTCGTCGTCCATCGCGACGAGCGGCACGCCCTCTTCCTTGGTCATCGCCGCGTAGCCGGAGACGTCGACGAGCTTCAGCCAGTCCTTGTGCGTGGCGCCCCACCCCTCCGCCACCGTGATCTTCGTGTGGCCGCGCTTCTTCAGGCACTGGATGACCCCGCGGACGAACTCCGGATCGGTGATTCGCCCCTTCACGCCGTCGTCGCCGCCGCTCTTGCCCGGGTCCTTGAACCAATCGAACCCGCCGAGGTTCGGCTTGAGCAGGACCGGGGTCTCGGCAGGCCGCTTGGGCACCACCGCCTCGCAGATCCGCCGGCCCAGCGTGCGCGGATCGTCCCCGCGCAGCACGGTCACCGCCGCGCGATCCTTGGCGAGCCGCGCACGGTTGCGCGCCCGCAGCGCCGCGCCGTCGACCTTCCCGCCCACCGCGATCGGCGGCGCGTCCTCCCACACGGGAGACGCCTGCGTCACCGCATCCACAAAAGCAGAAGGCGAAGGCGACGACTGCGACTTCGCCGGCTGCGACACCGAAGCGGTGGTCGAAGCCGAGCCCTTCGCGTCCCCGTCAGGCGCCTTCTCCCGCGGACACCCGACGAGCGCCACGGCAACCAGCAGCCCCCGCTTCATCCGCCCCCCGCCGCGTCCGAGCCCGAGCCCGAGCCCGAGCCTGTGCCCGCGCCCGCGCCCGCGCCCGCGCCCGCGCCTGCGCCCGCGCCTGTCGCCTTCGCGTCTGCGTCCGCATGCGCGTCCGCCTGCGCGTCCGCTTCCTCCACGTCCGCCGCCGGATCCCGCCGACACCACACCGCCGCCGCCTCCTCCCGCTTGATCAGCAGCGGCGCCCGATCGAGCGTCTTGATCGCCCCGACCTTGCACGTCGACCGCCCGATCACGACGCCCGCGGCGGTCGGATCCTTGCCGCTCCGCAGGATGCACTGCAGGAACCCGTCGTCGGTCGGCACGTAGCCGTCGCCCTCGCACACGCCCGCGTCGGCGATCGGCGCGTCGAGGAAGCTCTCGTCCTTCGACAGCAGCGCGAGCGGCCGCTTGGGCGGATCGCACAGCTGCACCTTCGCCGTCGCGTCGTCGACGCCGGCGAGCGTCACCCGCTCGCTCGCGCACGCGCGCGCGCAGATGCCGATCTCGCGCCACGCGCACGCCGCCCCGCCGTCGGCGTGATCGCCGGTGGTGGTCTCGACGCGATCCTTTCGGCACCGGTAGCGCCCGATCGCGCACGGATCGACGAGCCGCAGCTCGGGCGAGTCCTTCGGCGGCTCCCACGACGGCTCGTGGAACGCGCGCCAGGCGAAGAACGCGGCCACGGCGGCGATCGCGACGGGAACCGACCAGAAGATCAGGTCCTTGCCCTCGATGCGCGCCACGGCGGCATCTTAGCCAGTCATCAGTCGTCAGTCGTCAGTAGGTAGTAGGGCGTGGTCGAAGGAGCCGGCCACGTTGCTGTACGAGATCTCGACGTGCCAGTGCTCGTGCGCTTGCAGGGGCCGCGCGAAGCCGGTGCCCTTCAGCGGACCGTCGGTCGTCCCGTAGCTGGGCTCGCGGCTGTTTGCGCCCGCGCGCGCAACCAGGGCGGGCTCGTCGCCGAAGGGGCAGGTACGATGACGTCCATGTCGGCCCCCCCCGCAGCTCGCGTGGTCCTGCGCTACGAGGTCCCGCGCACGCGACCGGACTGGACGCTCCCCAGCAGCGCCGAAGGCGCCTGCGTCGGGACGTCGGAGCCCGTGCCCGAGTCGCAGCCCCACGATCAGACGGTCGATCTGCTCAAAGCCCTCTTGCTCCACTGGGTCGAGCGCACCGGGCGCTCGTCGCAGGTGGCGCGCAACCTCGCCGTGCGCTGGGACGCTTCCCAGCCGAACGTCGGCTTCGATCCCGACCTCTGCCTGATCGAGCCGCGCACGCCGGAGGGCGACGAGCTCGAGAGCCTGTGTACGTGGAGGCCCGGGCACACGCCGCCGCGGCTGGCGGTCGAGATCGTCAGCAGCAAAGCGAAGAAGGACTACGCGCAGTCTCCGGACAAGTGCGCGGCGGCGGGCGTCGAGGAGCTGTGGGTGTTCGACGCGAAGCTCGTCGGGCCGAGGAGCGGCGGCGGGCCTCATCGGATCCAGGTGTGGCGGCGGCGCGCGCAGGGGAACGGGGAGTTCGAGCGGGTCTACGCGGGTGAGGGGCCGGCGTGGTCGGAGCTCACGTCGGCCTGGCTCTTCGCGGTGGACGAGGGGCGGCGGCTGCGCCCGGCGGAGGACCGCGAGGGAGACCGCTGGTGGATGACGGCGAAAGAGGCCGCGCTCGCGGCGGAGGCGCGGGAGCGCGCGGCGAAAGAAGCGGCGCTCGCGCGGATCGCGGATCTCGAGGCACAGCTCGCGAAGCGGTGAACGCCCGTTCGCGAAGAGAAGGCGCCGAGCCCGCCGCTTGAACGAGGGGCGACGAGGCATCCGTGAACGCGGACGCGCCCCTGCTGACGCTCCGGACGAATCGCGAGCGTTCCGAAAGCCGAACCGCGGGTCGGGACGACCCACAAAACGGCCAACGCCGCGCAGGCGCGGCGAAGACCCACTGACGACTGACGACTGACGACTGCGTCAGCTCTCGATGAACGACTTCAGTGTGACCGATCCCGTCTCGGCGGTGGAGGCAGCTCGACGCGCTGAACGGAAGCCGATCCGCGGCGACGGCAAGGAGCGGCTTCGTACGACGCTCAGCCCCGACATTCCTCGGCCTTGGAGCACTCGACCGGCCAGCCGTCGAAAGGCGGGCAGCGGGTGCGAACCGCCAGCGCGCAAGCCTCTTCTTGTCCAACCGTCCTCTCGCAGCCGGCCTTCGGGGCGGGAGGTTTGTACGCGATGCACTCTTCACGCGTGAAGGAACCCCACGCGTAACCGTGGCAATAGTAGTCCACATCGTATCGCTCATCGGTGACGCCACTCGGGCCGAAGAGCCAATCGCACCACAGGGCGCGCTCCTCCGCCGTCATCTCGTGCGCCAGCCGGGCGACGGGGACGCCGGAGAGTCCGCGCGGCCCATCGTCGGTCTTGCCGCCGCACGCGAAGACCAGCGTGGTGAACAACGCGGCCACGGTGCGGCGCACGCGATGTGATGACCTCGGCGCGGGGCCGCGCGTTGGCCGCGCGGCAGCCGGAGCGGAGGGGGCGGTGCGCGTCACGGCGAAGAGCTGAGATCGCGAGCGCATCGTGCACCCAGTCCGGGCGTGCGCATTGGGGAGCGGGCGGCGCTCTTCATGTTCATCATGAAGACGTCGTTATGGGCGAAGCCGCCACCACGAAGAATGCGGGCCTCTTCGAGGTCGGTGGTGTCGACGATCGCGCAGTTCCTGCACGCGGTCGAGGGCTCGCGGTTCAAATCGAGCAGCCATTCGGCCACGTTGCCGCCGAGATCGTGATGTCCCCAGCGGCCGACTCCGCGCGGCCGGCTGCCGACCTGGAGCGGCTGCGTGTAGCCGGGTCGCTCCGTGAAGTACACCGCACGATCCTCATCCACGCTTTGCGAAGTCGGCGGCACGGACCAGGGATACACCCGCTGCTCGGCGCCGCCCGAGCCCGCGTAGTTCCACTCGGCCTCGGTGGGCAGCCGTCCCCCGTCGAAGGCGCAGAACGCGAAGAGCTCTTGCCAGGTGACGCACGTCATCGGCAGATGCTCGTTCGGTCCGGGCGCGTCGGTCCACGTGGTCGTGAACCCCTCGCCGGTGTCGCAGGCCGCCGGATCGGCCAGCGCGGCGCGAAGCGCCTTCTCGTCGGCGGGCATCGACCATTCGCGCCAGCCTGAGCCGGCGATCGCCGGGTGCTTCCCGTCCCCCTCGCGTGGAATCCTGTAGTTCTCGACGAATGAACGGAACCTCCCGACGGTGATCTCGTACCGGTCGAGCCAGAAGGACGAGACGGTCGCTGGATACTGCGTCGTGGTCACGATGACGCCGTCGTGAAAGCGGTAGAACGTTCCGCCGGGGACGAGGTCGGTCGCGCAGCAGTCGTCGCTGCCGGAGAGACCGCACGTCGAGTCGGCCCCCGGACGGCCGCGACAGCTAAGGGCTCGCGGCGGCAGCGGGGCGTCGGCGATCGCGTCGGCGTCGGCGCCGCTCTCACCAAGGCCGCTGTCGGCGCCCGGGTTGGGGGCCTCGTTGGTCACGTGGCCGCCGCAGCCGGCAAGCGTCAGCGCGAGCATCCAGCGGATCCTGTTTCGACGCATCACGATCCCTCTGACACGAGCACGTGGACGTAGCCAGTCGCGGTCTGAATCTCGTCGCCGGGAGTCGCCCCTGTGGATCCGCCGCCCGGCCGGCACTCCTCCTTGCGCTTGACGGTCGGGTCGCCAGCCGCCATCGCGCCCGCGCTCTGGGTGCCGATGAAGAGGCCATTGGGGAGCGGTGCGCGGCGACGAACGGGGCCGCCGGCCGCGAGCGGGGGCTGATCGAGCTCGAGCGTCCAGATCAGTTCTCGCCGATCCACGTTGAACTTGTAGACGCGGTTGGGGTTGCGAGTCGCCATGTATGCGTACTCGCTCGACGTGCACACCGTGACTCGGAGCGCGACGACCTCGCCCGGAACCGGCGTGGAATCTCGTGTGGTGGTGGCAGCAGGGTTGCCATGGGGGAACGCGGTGAGGAACGACGACGTGCGGGCGGGGTCGTGCATCGCGACCACAACGTAGTCGATGCTCGCGGGCGGAGACCCGAGACCAGTGCCTGTGGAGTAGTCCGAGGGCAGGAGCCGACCGCCGTCGATGGCGATCGGAATGGTTCCGGCCCGAAGACTGGCCGGAGAGCCAAGCAGGTTGAGCGTGGCGGGCGCGAGCCTCACGAACCGGCCGGCACCAGCGCCAGGCGCACGGATCGCCGCCCAGGCCGCGTCGACTCCACCGACGACGCCGGCCACCTGCCCGTCCGGCAGCCCGAGCCCGACCAGCGTGCGCGCCGTCCACGCGCGGCGGAGATCCGCATTGTCGGTGGATCCGACCGCGGCGTCGAAGTTCGCCCATCCCAGCCCGTTGGGTGAGCTCATCGCCACGATCGCGTCGTGGGTGGAGATCTCGAAGTACGGAGTCGGCGACGACGCCGTCACGAGGGACGCACTGAAGCCGGGCCGCAGCCGGAAGTTCGCCGTGCGCGCACCCACGACCGCAACGTCGCGCTGGAAGCCGAGCCAGCGCAGGGAACCGTCGATGCCCACCAGGGCGTGGTAGTAGTCCTCGCTCGCCGGGCCGTTCGGGACGATCGCGTGCAGCGTCGCCGGCGGCCCCTCGAGCGGCGACATGAAGTCGAAGTCGACCTTCATGCTCGGCGGCGAACCGGGGATCAGCTCGAAGTCGTACGCGTTGATCTGGTTCGGGCCCCTGGCTGCGACGAACGCGTGTTCGAGCGCGCTGAGCGCCATAGGCGTCCCGACCGTGAGCTCGACCTCGTATCGCGCGGGACTGGTCGGCAGGATCGAATCCCTGTCGAAGGGCACGCCGATCAGAAGGTTTCGCGGGCGAGACGGGGTCCCGCCGCCACCACCGCCACCGCCATCGCCCCCGCCGCTACCGCCACCGCCACCGCCACCCCCCCCACCGCCGGGAGGCGTGTACCAGGTAGCGCCACCGCAGGTCTTGGGCCCCGTCGACGGCTGGCCACCACGCGGGCCTGCGAGTCCCGGCCCTTCGCACCTGATGCCGCCGCAGCAATCCGCGTCGGTCGTGCAGGCACGTCCACGGCAGTCGCAGACGAAAACGCCGTTGCCGCGGTACTGGCAGTCGGACCGCGTATCGCAGCAGTCGGACGCCGTGGTGCACGCCTCGGCGTGCTTGCGACACGCGCCGCACGTGCCGCCGTTCATCGCAAGGCACCGCTCGTCTAGCGCGCAGCAGTCGCCGTTGCTCCGGCAGCTCGCCCCCGTGGCGTTGCAGCACTGGCCCGCAGTACATGTGAGCTGCGAGTTGCAGGGACAGTCCGATGCCCCCACGCAGGCACGGCGGCACCGGCCCAAGCTCGCGATGCCGGGACGGGTCTTGGGGACCTCGACCTCAATGGTCGGATCGGGCGAGGCCAAGTACATGAGGCCGACACACTCGAGGCCCGGCTCGCACGGCCGGCAGCGTCGATCTGTGTCGCTGAAGTTGCCGTCACACTCGCTGTTCAACCCCGCGGGGTGCGCGCACACCGAGCCGGCGGCGCCGCAGTCGCCATCCGAGCAGAAGAGAGGGTAGGCGCAGTAATCCCAGACTTGGTGCAACGCTCGCCGAGGGTCATCCCGGCGTCGAGACATGCGTACCGCCCCGAGGGTCCGAGAGGCACGCAGCTGAGGCCCTGGGCGCACACGCCGCCGTCGACGCAGACGTTGCTGGGAAGACACTCCTCGCCGACCGTTCGCGGCCTGACGCAGTTGTCGACGCACACTCGGGTCTGACCAGCTGGGCACGCGAACCCGCAGGGCGCCTTCGTCGTCGACTCATTGGGATTGCACGACGCAGGCTCGCAACCCGCAAACGCGATGATCGCAGCGAACGGCGCCACCGAACCCAGCCAGCGACGAAGACGCATGGCGATATTCCCTTCCGGCGGCCGTGGTGCGCACTACTCGCCACTCGCCACAGACGAGCCTGCACGATTCGGGGGAGGGCCGTCAAGACACGCCCAGATGGCCAGAGCGAGCCTGCAACGCGCTAGCGAGTTATCGCCGATCTTCGCCAACCCCTCTCGAGGGGCGGTTGACGAATATCATGCACGCTTCTGTTCTTTTGGTCTTGGCACGCACCGACTTGAACGCAACGGGCTGCCAGCGAGCGCCGCGGCATTCGCGGTTGTCGAGCGAGTACGCGGCCGTGCTCGAGGCGATCGGGATCTCGGGCACCCAGTGCGCCACCTTCGACCAGGGGATCACCGCGACGACCTCCGGCCGGCATCGCCGGCGGCTGCCACAAAACTGCCATCGCCGCGCAGGCGCGGCGACGACGTGCTGACGACTGACGACTGACGACTGCGTCAGCTCTCGATGAACGACTTCAGCTGCTTGCTGCGCGACGGGTGGCGCAGCTTGCGGAGCGCCTTCGCCTCGATCTGGCGGATGCGCTCGCGGGTGACCTCGAAGTCCTGACCGACCTCCTCGAGGGTGTGGTCGCTCTTCTCGCCGATGCCGAAGCGCATGCGGAGCACCTTCTCTTCGCGCGGCGTGAGCGACTTGAGGACCTTCCGGGTCTGCTCGGCGAGGTTCATGTTGATGACCGCCTCGCTCGGGCTGATCACCGACTTGTCCTCGATGAAGTCGCCGAGATGCGAGTCTTCCTCCTCGCCGATCGGGGTCTCGAGCGAGATGGGCTCCTTGGCGATCTTCAGGACCTTCCGAACCTTGTCGAGCGGGAGCTCCATCTTCTCGGCGATTTCTTCGGGCGTCGGCTCGCGGCCGAACTCCTGGACGAGGTAGCGCGAGGTGCGGATGAGCTTGTTGATCGTCTCGATCATGTGCACCGGGATGCGGATGGTGCGCGCCTGATCGGCGATCGCGCGGGTGATCGCCTGGCGGATCCACCACGTCGCGTAGGTGCTGAACTTGTAACCGCGCTTGTACTCGAACTTGTCGACGGCCTTCATGAGGCCGATGTTCCCCTCCTGGATCAGGTCGAGGAACTGCAGGCCGCGGTTCGTGTACTTCTTCGCGATCGACACGACGAGGCGCAGGTTGGCCTCGACGAGCTCCGCCTTCGCCTTCTCGGCGTGGCGCTCGCCCTCGCGGATCTCGTGGTAGGTCGAGCGCAGCTCGTGGATGTCGACCTGGAGCTCCTCCTCGACGACCTTCAGGTTCTTCGCGGCGGTGCGCAGCGTGGTGTCGATCTCGGCGAACTCGTCCATCGTGAGGCCGAGGCGCTTGGAGAACTTGCGCTCGAGGACGCGGTTTCCCTTCGCCTCGCGGACCATCTTCTTGATCTCTTCTTCGCCGACGCCGGTCTTGCGCTCGAGCTCCGAGGCGTGCGCCCGCGCGCGCTCGACGCGCTGGATGACGCTCTTCAGCTTCGCGACGACCTTGTCGATGGTCTTCTTGTTCAGACGCATCTCCTGGAGCGTCTCGACCATCTCCTTCTTCACGTCGTCGAGCGCGTCGTTCATCTCGCGCTTGCCGATGTCGCCCGCGGCGTGCGACGCGCGGAGATCGGTCATCCTCTTCTCGAGGCGCTTGACCTTGTCGATCGCCTTGATGATGCGGCGATCGGCCTCCTCCTCGTCGAACTGCTGATCGTCCTCTTCGCCGTCGCGAATGAGCTCCTTGACGCGGATCTTGCCCTTCTTGAGCTTCTCGCCGAGATCGATGATCTCGCGGACCGCGATGGGCGAGCCGAGGATCGCGTTGAGCACGCGGTGCTCGCCGTCCTCGATGCGCTTGGCGATCTCGACCTCGCCCTCGAGCGTCAGCAGCGCGACGGAGCCCATCTTCCGCAGGTACATGCGGACCGGGTCGTTCGAGCGCGAGTAGATGTCGTCACCGGCGTCGGCCTCCTCGCGCTCGACGTGAACGATCGCCTTCTTCTCCTCGCTCTCGGCGTTGGCGAGGTTCTTCGGCGAGATCTTCACCTGGGTCGCGGCGTCGACGATCTCGATGTCCTCGTCGCCGAGCATCGACATGACGTCGTCGATCTGATCGGCGGAGACGACGTTGGCGGGGAGTGCGTCGTTGACCTCTTCGTACGTGAGGTAGCCCTTCTGCTTCCCCAGATCGATGAGTTGCTGGACGCCATCCTTACGCTCGGGCTTCTTCATCGGTGACGTACCCCTCTAATCCTTGTCTCGATACGGCGAGTGAAGCGAAAGCACACGGCCTCTGGGCAGGCCAAGTCAGGTACAAGTTTTCGTCAGTGACCCTGGTCGGCGCGGGCCTCGCGCTCGGCCTCCCGGAGCAGCTGCGTGAGGCGGACCTTCTCGGCGAGGAGCGCGCCCGCGCGATCGAGGTCGCCCGCCGCCTCGGCCTGGCGCACCTCGCGGTCGATCTCCTTGAAGCGCGCGGCCGCCTGCACCCTCTCGAGCTTGTGGCCGGTCTCGCGCACGACGCGTCGAACGTTCAAAGGGTCGGGTCTCCCGTCGGCGGACGCGTCTGGCGAAGCGGTCGGATCGGACATCGATTCCACGAGCTTCGCGGCCGCGAACTCTTGGATCGAAGCCGGCATCCGCGCAAGCAGCGCCGGCCCGTCTAGAGGCCGATTTTCTCGGCGCGAATTTCGCATCTCCTCCCGAAGGGCAACGACCGCGAACGCCCAATCCCCCGTGACCAGCGCGAGGGAGTCCTGCACCTCGGTGTCCTCGAGGACCTCCGGACACGAGAGCAGCGCGCCGACGATGCCTCGAGAGAGCCCGTCTTCCTCCCAGTTCAATGGCGGGTTCGATGGGGAGCTCGCGGACCCGGGCGCGGCGCCACCGGACGCGCGTTCAGCGCTCGCGGGGGCCTCGCCCCGCACCAGACGCCACAGCGCCGTCGGTTCGAGCCCGAGCCCGACCGCGGCCCGCTTGGCGAGGACGTCGCGAAAGGCGAGGTCCTGGTCCTCGAGGATGGGCCTGATTTTTAGCAGCGCGGCCTGCTTCGCTGCGAGGTTCGCGCCAGCGCCGACGGGCTCGCACGCGTCGTCGACGAGGACCTCGTCGAGCGAGCGAGCCGCGCTGAGCGCCCGCCTCATCTGCTCGACACCGCGCACGCGGAGGAACTCATCAGGGTCCTTGCCCTCGGCGAGGCGGACCGAGCGGGCGGTGAGCCCCGACGCCTTGCAGGTCTCGCGCGCCGCCCACGTCGCCTTGCGCCCTGCTGCGTCGGCATCGAAGAGGAGTACGACCGCCGGGGCGAACCTCCTAAGGAGCCGCGCCTGATCTTCGGTGAACGCGGTGCCGAGCGGGGCGACCGCGTTCTCGATGCCGCGGGCGTGCAGCGCCACGAGGTCGAAGTTGCCCTCCACGATGATCACCTCGCCCATCGCCCGGATGGCGTTGCGACCCTGGAACAGCCCGAAGAGCGTCTGCCCCTTCGAGTAGATCGCCGACTCGCGGGAGTTGACGTACTTGGGGGGCGGATCCTTGGGCTCGCGCGCGCCCTGCGGGGTCGGCAGCACGCGACCGCTGAAGGCGATGACCCGGCCCTGGATGTCCTTGATGGCGACCACGAGCCGGTGGCGGAAGGCGTCGTAGTAGGTGCCGTCGTCACGCGCCGCGAGCAGACCGACCTGCTGCGCGACGGCGGGCGACACGCCCTGCGTGCGCAGGTAACGCGCGAGCCCCTCGCCGCCGTGGGGGGCGTAGCCGATGCCGAACGACGCGAGGCACTCGTGCGCGTCGCCGTCGTAGGGGAGGCCGCGCCGCTCGAGCTCGTCGTGGGCGAGCTTCGCGAACGGGTGCTCGCGGAGCATCTTCTCGAAGAAGCCGGCGGCGATGGCGTTGGCGGCGTAGAGGTCGTCCTTCGCCTTGCGCGCCCGCTGCTCGGCGGCGCGATCGTGGTCGCTGCGATCGTCGACGAGCTCGACGCCGGCGCGCTCGGCGAGGCGCTTGACGACCTCCATGAACGACAGCCCCTCGTTCAGCTCGACGAACTTGAAGACGTCGCCGCTGGTCTTGCAGCCGAAGCAGTAGAAAAGCTGCTTGTCGGCGCTGACGGTGAACGAGCCGGTCTTCTCCTGGTGGAACGGGCACAGCCCCACGTGCGAACGGCCGCGCGCCTTGAGCTTCACGCTCTCGCCCACGATCGACACGATGTCGACGCGAGAGCGAATGCGATCGATCGTGTCGCGCGCGATCATCCGAGACCCGCCCCCCCGATCCCCCGGAAAACGGGCGCTTGCGCCCGCACGAGGGTGGCACGGGGTAGAAGCCCGCTGGGATGTTGTCAAGGAGCTCAAATCAGCTCACGAAAAGCGTGTCGGAACGCTCGGAGAAACGCCTGCGGCACGATCGTTGATTGCGCCGTCGTCACGGCGAACGTCACGTCCCGGCGCCGTGACCGCGCGCGGGCGCCGGCGCGCGGGTCGCTGTAGTCTGCGAGCGCGCCCGATGACGCCATCGCTCGCCGCCGTCCACGACGACATGGTCGCCGCAGCCGCGGACCCTCGGCTCGCGCCCCGGGTCGACGCGATCCGGGCGCGTTTCGTGCAGAGGGTCGGTCCGTTCGCGCCGAGTGATCCGTGGTTCGAGGAGCGCTCCGGCGCGTTCTGGGACCGGGTGCTGGTCGACGCCGGCGTGCGCGAGGCCCTGCTGGCCGCGCCGCCCCCGACCTTCGGTGCGGACCACCGCGAGGTGCTCGGCGCGCTGGCGCGCGCGCAGCGCGGCCTGTTCGAGGTGCGCCCCTCCGAGGCGACCGTCGACGTCGTGTGCGTCGCCACCGGCGCGGCGTTCCGCCTGGCCGCCAGCGACGACGCCGCGCACGCGATGTCCCGCGGCGGCGAAGGGGGTTGGATCGACGGCTGGGTGATCGCCACGCGCGAGGGGGTCGCCCTCCTGCCGGGGCTCCTGGTCCATCCCGCCGAGGCGACCGATCCGATGCGGGAGCTGGTCAAGAGCGGCCTCGCGTTCGACGACCTCCTCGACGCGCTCCTCGCGATGCGTCACCGCCTCGCCTCCCGCAGCCGCATGCGCGCCCGGCAGGTTTATCGCGCCGAGGCGCTCCCTCGATGACCCGCTCGGGTTACGCTGGTCGCATGCGCTGGATGCCGACGTTTGCTGCGCTCCTCCTGGGCTGCGCCGGAGCGAGCACGGAGCTCGACGTGCCCCGTCCGGTCGATTCGTCGGTCGACACGTCCGATGCCCCTCTCGACGCGACGGGCGACGCGACGGGCGACGCGACGGGCGACGCGGCCCGAGACGCCGACGATGCGGCGAGGCCCGACGCCGCCGACGTCGGGAGCGACGTCGCCGCCGACGCAGGCAGCTGCAACCCCGCGGCCGATACCTGCCCGCCCACCAAGCACTGCGACGGCTTCACCCTGAAGTGCGCCGACGGCTGCCGCGCCGACGAGGGCTGCCCCGCGCCCAAGCGCTGCGACACCGCCGCGCACGCGTGCGTCGAGTGCGTCTCCGACGATCACTGCCCGGCAGGCAAGAAGTGCGTGGGCAAGGCGTGCATCGACGGCTGCGACGACAAGAAGCCGTGTCCCGGCACGCTGACCTGCTGCGCCGGCGGCTGCGTCGACACGAAGATCAACGTCGATCACTGCGGCGCGTGCGCCAGCAAGTGCGCCATCGTCAACGGCACCGGCACCTGCATGGACGGCGCCTGCAAGCTGTGGAGCTGCAGCGCGGGCTTCGGCGACTGCGACGCCGACGGCAAGAGCTGCGAGAAGAGCGTCACCGACGACCCGGCGCACTGCGGCGCGTGCGGCGCGATCTGCACGCTCGCCGACGCGGTCTCCTCGTGCGTCGCCGGCAAGTGCGCGATCAAGAGCTGCGCCGGCGGCTACGGCGACTGCGACAAGAACCCGGCGAACGGCTGCGAGGCCAACCTCGCGTCGCCGGGCAACTGCGGCGCGTGCGGCGCCTCGCCCGCCGAGACGTGCAACCTGAAGGACGACGACTGCAACTCGAAGTGCGACGACGTCGCCGGCTGCCGCACGGCCGTCCACCGCACCTACAAGGCGTCGACCGGCGAGCACTTCTACACGGTGAGCGCGGCCGAGGCGACCGGCGCCGGCTTCGTGCTCGAGTACTCGCCGTACTACCACCTGTACGCGTCGGCGCAGCCGGGCCTGGTGCCGTTCTACCGCTGCTGGGTCGCCGGCGTGAGCAAGCACTTCTACACGACGAGCTCGACGTGCGAGGGGCAGACGGTCGAGAGCTCGCTCGGCTGGATCGCGACCTCCGCGACGTGCGGCGCGATCCCGCTCTACCGCCTGGTGCTCGACGCCAACGGCGATCACTTCTACACGACGGGCGCCGACGAGAGGTCGTCCGCGATCGCGAGCGGCTACGTCGACGAAGGAATCGCCGGGTACGTGTGGGCGGGCGCGTCGGGTTGAGGGCTCACTCCACCGAGGCGCGCACGATCACGTCGCCCTCGGCGATCTTCGCCCACGGGCCGCTCGCCTTGCCGAGCCACGCGTAGCTGCCGTCGAGGTGCGGCGCCCGGCCGAGCATCACGAAGATCTGGCTCGACCCGGTGTCGCGCCCCGCGAGGGCGACGCCGACGTCGCCCTCCTCGAACGCGACGGGCGCCGTCTCGCAGCGCAGCGCGGAGTGCGCGCCGCCGTACCCGTCGCCGCCCGGATCGCCGAGCTGCACCACGAACCCGGGCACGACGCGGTGGATCGGCGTGCCGTCGTAGAAGCCCGAGGCCGCGAGCTCCGCCACGCGGGCGACCGCGACCGGCGCGATGACCGGATCGAGGGCGAGCGTCAGCGCACCGACGCTGGTCTCGAGGCGCAGCGTCTTCTTCGCCGGAGGCGCCGACGCGTGGGGGCTCGCCGTCCCGTGATCGTCGATGGTCGTGCAGGTCGGCGCCTTGCCGGGCGGATCGAGGCGCGCGAGGGCGTCGCGCCCGGCGCGGCGCATGGCCGGCGAACGATCGCCGCAGAGGCGCAGCGCGAAGCCGCGCGCCTTCTGGTGCTTGAGCGCAGAGACGGCCGCGGCGAGCGCGGTCTTGGTCTCGGCGTCGGCCTCCTCGAGCGGACGCGAGAGCGCGCCGTCGAGCGCCTCGAGCACCTTCGGCTCGACGGTCCGATCGGGCTCGGTCTTGTCGGGAGGCGGCGCGCTCGGATCGAGCGCCTTCTCGATGGCCTTCTTCGAGAGCACGAACGCGACCGAGGGCCGATCGGCGATCGCCTGGGCCGCGGCGGCGACGACGCCGTGCGATTTGGCCGCGAGCGCCTTGATGACGATCTCCGGCGCCTCCTCGGCCTCGGCGTGCTTGCCGAGCATGCCGAGCGCCCGCTCGCGCACCCGGGGCACGCCGTCACGCGCGAGCTTCAGCAGGAGCTCGCGCCTGTCGCCGGTGATCTCGGAGCGATCGAGCGCGGCGAGCCGGGCGAGATCGCGGAGGGCGTCGAGCTCGGCGCGCAGCGGCACGGGCAGCGACGGATCATGGGCGGCGCAGCGCACGACCTCGGCCTCGCCCGGCTTGCCCGGGTGCAGCGCCGTCGCCGCGAGGCAGCGCAGCGTCGCGCGCCGGCGCACCGCGTTGGGCGAGCCGGAGAGCGGCGGCATGCCCTTGGGGACGAACGCGCGAAGGCTGGTGAGCGTCGTCGGCGTCGGGGCGCGGTCGCCGAGCAGCTCGACCGCCACGCGCACCGCGCCGAACACCGGCACCTCCAGCGTGGCCGCGTCGTCGACCGGCGCGTTGCGGGTGGCGAACGCGGCGATCTCGGCGTCGCCGCCGGCGCCCATCCAGTGCAGCGCGCGCAACGCCTCGACCCGCTCGTTCTCCGGGGTGACGGGGTCGTTCACGATCGCGCGCAGATCGTCCGGCTTCGCGCCCTCGGCCCGGCCGAGCGCGCGGATGGCGAACACCCGCCCCGGACCGGCGGTCGCGAGGCGCGCGCGGGCGACCTCGGCGAGCCCCGGGGTCGGCGGCCGCGAGGCCCAGTCGTTGCGCAGGGACGAGGGGGCGAACGGGTACAGCGCATCGTCGAGCGGCGCGCCGCCGTCGCCGCCGCGCACCGCGTCGATCAGCGCGTTCGCGACGTCGTCCTCGAGGCCGTGGTCGCGGTGCGCGATCGCCCCGAGCGCCCACGCCGCCGCGCGGGCGCGAGTGACGTCGCGCCGCAGCCAGCGCGCGAGCTCGCGCGACGCCTCGATCCCGCCGCAGCGCCCGAGCGTCCAGGCGATCGCGCGCCACGGATCGATCGCCGCCGTCGCCTGCTTGCCCTCGAGCGAGAGCGCGCGGGCCTCGAGCGAGAGCGAGCGCGCAACCACGGCGCGGACGATGCGCGCGCGGTCCTCGCGCGAGAGCTCGGGATCGACGTCGCAGGGCAGCCCGAGGCCGTAGGCCGACCAGGCGACGACCTCGGCGTCCTCGTCGACCAGCGAACGTCCGAGGCGCTCGATCGCGCCGGGATCGCCGATCTGCGAGAGCGCGCGGGCGGCCGCCCGGCGCGCGGCCACGTCGGGCGACGAAGCCAGCGTCGCTGCGACGCCTTCGCTCTGCCGGAGGTCGGCGGCGACGCGCGCCGCGACGAGCTCGGCGCTCGAGACGGTGGCGAGGCTGGAGAGCGCGGCGAGGGGCGCGCCGGCGTCGGTGTGGGGCGGCGGGGCGCGCCGGCAGGCGATCGTCGCAAGCACGGCCAGCACGACGACGAGCGGAATGAGCGCGCGGAGCAGCCGCTCACGCGCGGCGCGCGCGAGGCGCCGCGGCCACGCGCTCTCCGGCGCGCGCGCGGCGAACCCGACCGCATCGAGGCCCATCGCGCGCGCGATGGCGATCGCCCGCGGCTCGTGCCAATCGCACGTGACGACCGCGAGCCTCCCGGTGCGCGCCAGCGCCGCGCCGTGCCGCAGGTTCTCGACGGTGTTGAGCGACAAACGCTCGCGGACGATGCGGCCCTCGTGCACGCCGCGCTCGGCGAGCGCGCGCGCCATCACGTCGGCCTCGACCACGCCGTCCCACGCGCGACCGCCGCAGACGATCACCGCCGCGTCGGGCCAGCGGGCCGCCGCCTCGGAGGCGGCCTCGATGCGGCGCGAGAGCGCGGGGCCCGCGCGCCCCGATCGCACGCGCGCGCCGAGGACGAGGATCGCCGAGGGAGCCATCAACGCGACCTCAGGGACGAGGGTTCCTCGCGCGCCAGGCGGCGAAGGAGTCCTCCTGCGCACGCCCGAGCCGCCGCTGCTCCTGGACCAGCGCGCCGTAGGTGCGCGGCACGCGCGTGTCTCCGCCGAACGCGTAGAGGACCTTGAGCGCGGCCTCCGCGTCGTCGGACGCGCGGTGCGCGTTCTCGAGCGCGATGCCGAGGCGCGCGGCGACCTCGCCGAGCTTCTTGCCCTTCTCGTACTTCTGCAGCTCGCGAGCCCACACCAGCGGATCGACCCACTCGATCTCCGGCCGCATGCAGGTGGGCATGGCGTCGAGCACGAGGCCGCTCCGCGCGAGCTCCGCCGCGACGAACGACTTGTCGAACGACGCGTTGTAGGCGGCGGGCACCACGCCCCGCAGCGCCTCGGCGATCTCGCCGGCGAGCTGCTTGAACGTGGGCGCGTCCTTCACGTCGTCGTCGCTGATCCCGTGCACCTCGCGCGCGGCGTCGGGGATCGGGATCTCCGGGTTCACCAGCCAGTTGAGGCGCTTGACCACCTCGCCGCGGACGCCGACCACGACGCCGATCTCGACGATGCGATCGTTCGCGGGATCGCGCCCGGTCGTCTCGGTGTCGAGGACGGCGATCGGGAGATCGATCCAGGCGGCGTCGGCGTCGAGGTCGACGACCGTGCCTCGGGCGCGCACGCGGAGCAGGTGCGCGATGCCGGGGTAGTGACGCCCGGTCGGGAAGCACCCGCAGCCGACGTGCTCCTTCATGCGCTACGAGCCCTTGGTCGAAGCGGACGGAGCGGCGGACGACGCGGCGGGAGCCGGCGGCCCGGACGCCGACGCGGACGCGGGCTGCGCAGCCGAGGCGGACGCGGGCGGCGGCGCGGCCGAGGCGGCCGGCGCGGAGCCCTTCTTGATGGCGAGCTCGAGGCGCAGCCAATCCTTCAGCTGATCGCCGAAGTCGCCGTGGCCGTACTGCATGAACTTGCGGCCGTTGATGTACAGCGCCGGCGTGCCGGTGACGCCGATCTTCGCGCCGAGCTCCTTGTCCTTGGCGACCTTGTCCTTGGTCTCGTTGGAGACCCAGTCGGCCTTGAACTTGTCGACGTCGAGGCCGAGCTTCTTGGCGAAGCCTTCGATCTCCTGGTTGGTCAGCTGCTCCTGGTGCGTGAAGAGCTGATTGTGCATCTCCCAGAACTTCCCCTGGTTGCCGGCGGCGACCGTCGCCCGCGCGGCGGCGTCGGCGTGCTCGTGCGTCGGCAGCGGGAAGTTCTTGAAGACGAAGCGGGTCTTCGGCTTGAGCTCCGGGTCCTCGATCGTCTTGTGGATGACGGGCGCCGCCATGCCGCAGTGCGGACACTCGAAATCCGCCCACTCGACGACGACCACCGGCGCGTCGGCCGGACCGAGCGAGGGGCTGGAGCCGAGGTCGATCTGCTTGACCGCCTTGTCGTCGAAGCGGTTCTCGAGCCAGTCGCGGATTTCCTTCTCGCCCTCGCCCTTGCTGACCATCTTCGCCACGGTCTTGGCGGCGGGGACGCAGCGATTGCAGGCGCGCGCCTCCTTGACGCAGACCTCCAGGGTGACCGGGTCGCCGCACGGGGACATCACCTCGCGCACGACCTTCGAGAAGAGGCGCTTCTCGGTCAGGATGAGGCTGCCTGTGTCGACGCCGGGGAGCTCGACGACCTCGCCTCCCTCCTCGTTCGTGACCGCGTCGGGGGTGCGCTTGCAGCTCGCACCGCACCCGGCGAACCCGAGGAGGGCGATCAGGAGAAACGAGAGACGGCCACGCATGGGCCGGGGAGCCTAGCGGAGGACCCGGCGGAGCGGGAGTCCGGAAACCGCCGGACCGGGCCGGGTAGCCGCACACCGCCGGCTCGGGTACACGGATGGGCGTGCGGAGTGTCGTCTTCCGATACGACGACCTGCCACGGCTCTTCGACGCGCTCGACGCGGCGACGGGTCAGGCGTTGCCGGTGCCTCCCGGCGTGATCGTGCGCGACGGCGAGTGGGTGCTCGCGCTCTTCGAGCTGAGCGAGTCGCAGCGCGCGACCGCGGCGGCGGGTCGCGGCGCGGTCCTCGAGGAGGGCGTGGCGCTGGTCTTCGAGCGCCGCGACTGGGAGCGACTTCGTCGGTTCGCTTCTGCGCGCGGCGAGTCGCGCGTCCCGATCGTCTCCGGCGAGCGGCCTTCGGTCACGAACCCGCCGGGTCTGACCGCGCAGGCGGCGTCTGCGCCGGTCGCGCCGGCGACGACCGAGCCAGAGGTCTCGCGGCACACGCCGCCCGGTGGGCTGCGCGCGATCCCGACGGGCGCCGATCCCTCGCTGCGGCGCACGCAGGCCTGGGAGAGCGCCGCCGCACCGCTGCCTCCGCCCGTCCCGTCCGAGGCTCCTGACACGAGCACCGACGAGATCGCGCCGGTCGCCGTGCCCTCGAGCGCGCCGCCGCCGGCCAGCCTCGAGGAGCCGACCGTCCGCCAGCCGCGGCGGCTGCGCGGCGAAGGCGCCCGCGTGCTGCTCGTCGACGACGATCCCGATCTGCGCGAGATCGTCGGCGCCATGCTCGAGGCCGTGGGGCTCACCGTTACGGTGATCGGCTCGGCCGAGGAGGCGCTGGAGTTGGCGCGCGGCGATGCGCCCGATCTCCTCGTGCGCGACTGGAACCTCCCCGGGATGAGCGGCCTCGAGCTGTGCAAGGTGATGCGCGCGCACGGCCCGCTCGCCGCGCTGCCGATCCTGTTCCTCACCGCGCACTCGGCGACGCAGGACATGGTCGAGGCCTTCGCCGCCGGCGCCGACGACTACGTGGTGAAGCCGTTCCGGGCGGCCGAGCTCGGCGCGCGCATCTTCGGGCTGCTGCGTCGGACCCATGGCGCGGTCGCGCGGCCGTGATCGGCCCGACGATCGCCTCGACCGCGCGGGCGCGGCGCGCGATCGCGCGGCTGCTCGAGGCGCCGAAGCCGGCTTGGATGCGCGGCGTGTCGTTGGATCCGGTCCGCGCGGTGCGCCTCCCTCGCGACGCCGCGGTGATCGGCGTCGGCGGCGCGACGCTCGGCGGGTCGGGCCGCACGCCGCTCGCCATCGCGATCGCCCGCGCGCTGCGGGCGAGCGGCGCGACGGTCGCGTTCGTCGCGCACGGCTACGGCGGCGCGGTGCGACGCGCGCGGATCGTCGTCGCCGGCGATCGCGCGTGCGACGTCGGCGACGAGGCTACCATCGCGGCGCGCGCGCTCGCGCCGTCGGTCCCGGTGGTGGTCGGTCCACGACAGGACGCGATCGATCTCGCGGCTCGTCACGCGCAGGTCGTGGTCGTCGATCGTCTGCTGCAGACGCGCCCGCGACGGCTCGCGCGCTCGGTGCTCGCGGTCGACGCGCGTGCGCCGTGGGGCTCGGGCGCCACGCTGCCGTTCGGCGATCTCCTGGCCTCGCCCGAGCGCCTCCGCGAGGTCAGCGATCTCGTCGTGCCGATCGGTGGCCCGGAGGCGCCGGAGCGCTGCGCGGTCGGGGGCATCGCGGGGCTGCGCGTCGGCGCCATCGCGACGCTCGCTCGGCCGACGCGCATGCGCGAGGCGCTCGCGCGGCTCGGCGTCGAGCCGCTGGCGTTCGTCGAGCGCGCCGATCACGCGCCGTTCTCGCGCGACGAGCTGCGCGCGCTCGACGGCGCTCGCGCGACGCTCCGCCTCGACGGGTGGATCGTCGACGCGAAGACGGCGGCGTGGTGGCCGCCCGATCGGTCGCGCGAGATCCGTCTGCTCTCCCACGAAGTGACGCTTTCGCCCGCGCTGGTCGAGCTGCTAGGCTCCCGCGCCGCATGAGCGCCGTCCGCCACGACTGGACCGTCCACGAAATCCGCGAGATCCACGACCTCCCGCTGCCCGAGCTGCTGTTTCGTGCGCAGGGCGTCCATCGCGAGAACTTCAAGAACAACCAGGTGCAGCTGTGCACGCTGCTCTCGGTGAAGACCGGCGCCTGCCCCGAGAACTGCGCCTACTGCCCGCAGTCGGCGCACCACAAGACGCACGTCGAGCCCGAGAAGATGCTCACCATCGACGACGTGCTCGCCGCGGCGAAGCGCGCGAAGGCCGCCGGCGCCACCCGGTTCTGCATGGGTGCCGCCTGGCGCGAGGTGAAGGAGGGCCCGCACTTCGATCGGGTCCTCGAGATGGTGCGCGGCGTGAAGGCGCTCGGGATGGAGGCCTGCACGACGCTCGGGATGATCACCGCCGAGCAGGCGAAGAAGCTCAAAGAGGCGGGCCTCGACACCTACAACCACAACCTCGACACGTCGCCCGAGCACTACAAGAAGATCATCACCACCCGCACCTACGAAGACCGGCTGATCACGCTCAAGAACGTGCGCGACCAGGGCATCTCGGTCTGCTGCGGCGGCATCATCGGCATGGGCGAGTCGGTCGACGATCGCTGCCGCATGCTCCGCGAGCTGGTGACGCAGCGACCCCACCCGGAGAGCGCGCCGATCAACACGCTGGTCGCCGTCGAGGGCACGCCGCTCGAGAGCCAGCCGCGCGTCGACGCGATCGAGCTGGTGCGCATGATCGCGACCGCGCGCATCCTCATGCCGAAGACGAAGGTGCGCCTGAGCGCGGGTCGCCAGCAGATGAGCCGCGAGGCGCAGCTGATGTGCATGCTCGCTGGCGCGAACTCGATCTTCTACGGCGATCAGCTGCTCACGACGCCGAACTGCGACACCTCCTTCGATCGCGATCTGCTGGCCGTCGCGGGCCTCGAGCCGATGCCGCCCGAGTCCGTGACCGCGAGCGCGGAGTAGCCCCATGCGCGCCGCGTCGCTCGCGATCGCGGCTCTGGTGCTGCTCGTCGCGGCGCCGCGCTCCGCGCACGCGCGCGTGCAGAACAGCGCGTCCGGGCAGCTCGGCGTCGTCGGCGTGGGCGCCGACCGGGACTTCTGGGCGAAGACCCGCGTCAACTACGGGCTGCGCTTGGAGTCGGTCTGGTTCCGCGAGGGCCCGAAGGACTTCGGCATCGGCCCCTACGTCGAGGCGCGCACGGCGTCGTTCGGGCACGGCGATTACGGCGGCGGCCTCGTCGCGGTGCTGCCGGTGCATCACACGTTCCCGCTCTGGATCGGCGGAGGCGGCTTCGCCCGCCGGGAGGACGCTGCCTTTGGCCCGGGCTTCAACGGCTTCGTCGCCTGGGGCGGCCGCAGCTTCAACCACCACGGCAGCTACGCCATGGCCTACGGCCTGCTGCTCGACGGGCGTGTGCATCGCGGTCCGGTGCCCGGCTTCGACCTGGTGATGACCGCCTCTGTCGATCTGCAGTGGTTGTCCTACCCGGTCCTGTACGCCATCAGCGCGCTCAGACACTGAACGTTCGTGCTTCCTATCAACTGGCGGTGGCGATAGCCTCGCTGTGTTCGATGCAGGCGCGGACTCCGGTTTCTCTCAACGTCGGCGGGCAGCAGTACCGCGTCGTCGCGAGCGTTCCCGAAGAGACGCTGCGCCGTCTGGCGTCCGTGGTCGACGATCGCATTCGCGCGATCGTCCCCAAGGGCAAGGCCGTCACGCCGAACGCCATCCTGCTCGCCGCGATCGCGCTGGCCAACGAGGTCGAGGAAGAGCGCGGCAAGCGCGAGGCGGTCGAGGCCCGCAGCCGCGATCTCCTTCGGCGCCTGCTCACCCGCATCGACGAGGCGCTCGAGACGGGCGACGCGGACGACGATCCGTCGCCCGTCCCGCCGCCCGCCGCGTTCTGAGCGCCTTCACCCGCCGAGCCCGGGGTCGCCGTCGGCTGGGGCGTCGGGGCTGAGGCCATAGGTGCGGCACATCGCGTGGAAGCGCGCCGCGACATGGTCGTCGAGCCACGCGGCGTGCCGCGCGATGAGCGGGGCCAGCGTCTGCCGGAGGAAGCTGCCGCGGGCCATCCACTGGAAGTAGCTGCGGCCTCCGTGGAAGTACGGTCCGTACAGCTTGCTCTCGGGGAAGCGCCGCTCGAGCCAGTAGAACAGCTTCGCGTGGCGCGCGTGCATGCGCAGCGTGACCTGCGGCTGCCGCCCCGTGCCGCCGAAGCTGCCCTCGCCTGCGAGAAGGCCCAGAACGAAGCCGGCTTCGAAGTCGCTGAGCTCCACCGCGCGAGCGTTACACCGTAAGGTGCCCCGTGCAACACCGTCTCGACGGCGTGGCAGCCGGGTTGTAGAGGGTTCGCGCGATGATCGACTGGTTGGAGGACGAGTTGGCCGGCCTTCGCGCCGGGGGGTTGCTCCGCGCTCGTCGAGAGCCGCTCGTCGAGCCTGGCCCCTGGGTAGAGCGCGGCGGCCGTCGTCTCCTGAACCTGTGCTCGAACGATTACCTCAGCCTGGCCGGCCGGCGGGTCGAAGCCATCGCGGGATCGGGCGCGAGCCGGCTCATCGCCGGCGACCTGGTCGAACACCGGTCGCTCGAGCGCGCCCTCGCCGCATGGCTGGGGACGGAGGACGCGCTCGTCTTCTCCAGCGGCTACGCGGCGAACGTCGGGACGATCGCGGCGCTCGCCGGACCCGGCACGCTCGTGGTGTCCGACGCCCTGAACCACGCGAGCCTCATCGACGGGTGCCGGCTCTCCCGTGCGCGGGTCGTCGTCGTTCCGCACCTCGACGTCAGAGCCGTCGCCGAGGCCTTGGCCGGTGCGTCCGAGCGGCGGCGCCTCGTGGTGACCGACGGTTACTTCTCGATGGACGGTACCGTCGCGCCCATCGCCGGGCTCGCCGAGATCTGCCGTCGCGAGCGCGCCGGCCTGTACGTCGACGAGGCCCATGCCCTGGGCGTGTTCGGCCCCGAGGGACGAGGCGTCGCGGCCGAGGCAGGGGTCATCCCCGACGTGCTGATGGGGACGCTCGGGAAGGCGTTCGGGTCGAGTGGGGCGTTCGTGGCGGGCTCGGCAGCGCTGACCTCCTGGCTGTGGAATGCGGCTCGGTCGTTCGTCTTCTCGACGGGCATCGCGCCGGCGGCTGCCGTCGCGGCCATGGCCTCGCTGCCAGAGGTCCGGGGCGGAGAACGGACGAGGCGGCTGCGCGAGAACTGCGTGCGGCTCCGGGACAGCGTGTCACGTGAAACATTGCTGCCTTCGACGGGCCCGATCCTGCCCTTCCTCCTCGGGGCGCCGGAGCGCGCGGTCGCGGCGATGGAGCGCCTGTTGGAGGAGGGGATCTTCGCGCAAGCGATCCGACCGCCGACGGTGCCGAAGGGGACGTCGCGTTTGAGGGTGACGGTCCACGCGGGGCACGAGCTGGAGGATCTGGACCGTGCTGCGGAGGCGTTGCGGCGGGTGCTGAAGGGGTAGGAGAGGCGAGCCGACGCGGAGGCGAAGGCGGACGCGAAGGCGGACGCGAACGCGAACGCGGACGCGAAGGCGGACGCGAACGCGAACGCGGACGCGAAGGCGGACGCGGACGCGAACGCGAACGCGGACGCGAAGGCGGACGCGGACGCGAACGCGGACGCGAAGGCGGACGCGAAGGCGGAGGCGGACGCGAAGGCGGAGGCGGAGGCGGACGCACGCGGAAGGCGAGCGGAGCGCGATCGTTCGGGGGCACGTGGGCCCCGGACGGGATCAAGGCCGGCAGCGCTGAAGGTGCCGACGTCGCCGAAGGGTCCGGCGGGCGGACCCAATCCTGCCGGGCGTCCTTCGTGGGTGCGGAGAGTCGTCTGACGCGAGGTGCGACGTGACACCGCTCCCGAGGCACGGAACGCGAGAGCGCCCGCGCGCGATCGTGGTCCGGATCAGCGCCGGCTTCGCATCTCCTCCGCAAACGCCTGGAGATCGGCGACGTCCCCGGGAGTCCTCATGCGCAACACCGCGTGGCGCGCCGCGAGCTCGCGGTCGTTGGTCGCGACGGCGGGATCGGCTGCGGAGCCGCCCGTCAGCACCACGGCGTCCATGGCCAGTCCGTCTGCCCGAAGCGCCCGCCTGCACGCCTCGACGTCGTGGAGGACACCGAGCCGATTCGGGGCCACCAGAAGGAGCCGGGCGGGCTCCAGGTCGCGCAGCCAGTCGGCCGCGGTCAGCTCGTCGGTCAAGGGCGAGTAGAGGCCACCGGGCGGCTCGACGACGAGCACGTCCACCCGGGCAGCGCGCTCCACCGCCTCGCGGCGAAGCGCGGCCGGGTCCAGAACGACACCCTCGAGCCGTGCTGCCACGTTCGGGGCCACCGGGGTCCGCAGCCCGACACCAGGTCCCGCATCGGCCCCGCTCGCACGAGCCAGCGCGCGCCCGTCCTCGTCGCCACCCGTCTCGACCGGCTTGAACGCTCCGACGCGAAGGCCGCACGCCGCGAGCGCGCGCACGAGGGCGATCGCGACCGTGGTCTTGCCGACGCCGGTTCCTGTGCCCGTGACGGCGACGATCATGGATGGGTCTTACGGCCCGGCCGGGCGTCCTTCAATCGACGCCGCGCGAACTGGGGGGGCGCCGCCAGAACCACGGCCGACGCAGGCGCCGGTCCGATCGGTTCCCACCCAGGAGCTGTCAGGACGGCCCCTTGGCTGAAACGGCTGAAACCGGTTGAACCCGGGCACCGCCAGCCGGGCGGAGCCCTCCGGGCTGAGAGCCGATCGTCTCCGGGAATCGAAGGCCGTCGGGCTCACCTTGCGGCTACGAGGCTGGCTGGCTTCGTAGGCCTGTTCGCGCCGGGCCTCCTCCTCGTCACCGACGAAGGCCGCATCCGCTTCGCCAACCGGCGCTGCCGCCGGACGCTCCGCGGCGGGCATCGCGAGCACCGCCAGGCCTACCGGCGGCGCCGCGGTCACGGCCGACGTCCTCGCAGCGAGGACCTCGAGGCCGTGCGGTGAGTCGGCGAACCTCGAGAGGACTCGCACGAGCAGGCGCTGCCCCGGACCTCGGGCACCTCCAGCCCGAAGGGATCTCCCGACATGCCTTCATGCCTCGACGCCGGACCGCGGGGCGGTGCACGTCGCCGCCCGCAACCGGCTCCCCGAGAGCCCCGCTTTCGCCCTCGCGCCAGCATCGGCCTCCGCGTCCACCCTCGCCGCCACCCCCGCGTGCGCGTGCGCGTGCGCCTCCGCGTTCGCGTTCGCCCTCGCGCGCGCCTCGGCCTTCGCCTCCGCCTCCACGCCCGAGCGCGCAGACCGACCACCCGGTCGGCCCCAACGGTCCTACAAAAACGAGCCCTCGCCCCGTGTCACGTGAAACTCAGCGACCCTCCAGCCGCGCGAGCTTCCCCTCCCGCAACGCCCAGTACCGCCCCGCGAGCGCCGCGGCGAACGGCACGTCGTGCGTCACCGTCAACACGATCGTCCCCTTGGTCGCGACCCCCGCCAGCAGCTTCGCGAGCCGCTCCACGGCGGCGACGTCGAGCCCCGTCGACGGCTCGTCGAGCAGCAGCACGTCCGGAGCGCCGAGCAGCGTTCGTCCGAGCGCGACGCGCTGGCGCTGGCCGCGGGACATCTCGCGAATCTTCCGCCCGCGGAGGTGGGCGATCCCGAGCTCCTCGGAGACCTCCTTCCAGGCGGACTCCGCGTCGAGACCACGCAGCCGGGCGTGGAGCGCGATGTTCGCGAAGGGATCGAGGTCGGCGTAGAGGCCGAGGTCGTGACCGAGCCAGCCGCAGCGGCGCCGCAGATCGCCGCCCTCGGCCGCCAGATCGCGGCCCGCCTGCAGCAACACGCGCCCCGCGGAGGGCCGGATGCGGCCGCCGAGAAGTGAGAGCAGCGTGGACTTCCCGGCGCCGTTCGGGCCCTCGATGACATGCACCAGGCCACGGTCGAACACCGCATCGACGCCCCGGAGCACGCGCGCGGCCCCGAGGACCTTCGTCAGACCGACCGTTCGCAGGATCAACTCGTCAGCCATGAGACCCATCCAAGGCAGCGTTGGTGATTTCCCTGCCATACCGCTTCGTCAGCCGGGCAGGCCAGGTCGAGCGAGCGAGCGCAAGGCCGATTGTCCCCATGACCACCATATAGACAAAACGGACAACCGCCCGCCGCCGTGACCGCCAACCGCGCGTGAGAGCGTGACCTGCACCGGCGCCTTGCTACACTCGTCCGGTCATGCAGGCGCTTCGCCCGCTGCCCGCACCCATCCCGATTCTGGTGCGGCTCCGGGAAAACATCGAAACGGCCCTCGAGGGCAAGCCCGAGGTGGTCGAGCACGCGCTCGTCGCGCTGCTCGCGGGCGGCCATTTGCTCATCGAGGACGTCCCCGGCGTCGGCAAGACCACGTTGGCGCGCGCGCTCGCGAAGTCGGTCGGCGGCGAGATGCGCCGCATCCAGTTCACGAGCGACCTCCTGCCGGCCGACGTGATCGGTGTCTCGGTCTTCGACCAGCGGCGCGGCGAGTTCACGCTGCGCCAGGGCCCGATCTTCGCGAACGTCCTGCTCGCCGACGAGATCAACCGCGCCTCGCCGCGCACGCAGAGCGCGCTCCTCGAGGCGATGAACGAGGGTCAGGTCTCGATCGACGGCCAGAGCCTCCCCCTGCCCGAGCCGTTCTTCGTCATCGCCACGCAGAACCCCCACGATTTCGCGGGCACGTTCCCCCTGCCCGAGTCGCAGCTCGATCGATTCATGCTGCGCATCCGCATCGGCTACCCCGCGGGGCCGACCGAGGCGCGGCTCCTGTCGCGCGCCGTGCTCGACACGGTGCAGGACGTCGAGACGACGCTCGATCCCGCGCAGCTCGTGGCCCTCCAGCGGCAGGTGAAGCGAATCGAGATCGAGCAATCGATCCTCGATTACATCATCGCGATCGGGCAGGCGACCCGCTCGACCCCCTCCGTCTCGCTCGGGCTGTCCACGCGCGGAATCGTCGCGCTCGGCATGGCCGCGCGTGCGCGCGCCTTCCTCCGCGGCCGCGATTTCGTGCTCGTGGAAGACGTGCTCGACCTGGCCGTTCCGACCATCGCCCATCGCATCCGCATCGCCGCGTACGCCGAGGGATTCACCGTCGGCCGTGACGAGGCCGAGGTCACCATCCGCGAGCTCGTCGCGCGAATCCCCCTCCCCCTCTGAGGCGCCGTGGCCGCCGCAGCCCCCTCGCCTCCTGCGGTCCGCGAGACCCTCCGCGGCAAGCTCGGGCGCAGGCTGCGTCCGCCGCGCCGGCTGAAGATCACGCGCGAGGGGCGCTATTTCCTCGGGATCACCTTCGGCGTCGGCCTCGCGGCGATCAACACGGGGAACAACCTCCTCTACCTGCTCCTCGGCGTGCTGCTCGCGCTCATCCTCGTGTCCGGGATCATGAGCGAGATCGCGCTGCGCGGGCTCGCCGTCCGCCGCCGGCTGCCCACGCGCGCGCAGGTCGGCCGCCCGCACCTCGTCGAGATCGAGGTGCACAACAAGAAGACGCGGCTGCCGTCCTACGCGATCGAGGTCGAGGACATCCGGGCGAGCCAGCCGGCCGACAAGCGCTGCTTCTTCCTGAAGGTCTCGCCGCAGTCGACGCAGGTCGCCGCCTACCGGCGGACGCCGCAACGCCGCGGGCGCGAGGCGCACGTCGCGTTCCGCGTCGCGACCCGCTTTCCCTTCGGGCTCTTCGAGAAGTCCCGCCTCATCGAGGTGCCGGGCGAGCTGATCATCTACCCGGCGGTGCACACCGTGCGGCTCCCGCCCCCGCGCGCACGCACCGCGGGAGTCGGCGCGCACGTCTCGGCGCGCGGCGGCAGCGACGATCTGCTCGGCCTGCGCGCCTACCGCCCGGGCGACGACACCCGGCAGGTCCACTGGCGCAAGAGCGCCGCGCTCGGCGCGCTGGTCCTCCGCGAGCACGCGGCGGAGGGCGCGCCGGACATCGACCTCGAGCTCGATGACGTGTCCGAGCTCCTCGCGAAGCCGGACGGCGACGAGGAGCGGAAGCGCTGGACCGATCAGTTCGAGATCCGCCTCCGCGATGCCGCCTCCCGCGCCGTCGCGCACCTCGGTCGCGGCGACAACGTCCGCTTCCGCACGACCAGCGGCACGCGTCTGCAGGGAAATCCCCGGCTCGGGAGCGACCCGATCCTCCGCTTCCTCGCGCTCCTCGAACCCTCGCAGCCCTCGAAGCCGTCGGAGAAGGCGCCGTGAAGTTCGGGCTCACGCACCGCGTCCTGACGAGCGCGCTCGCCGCGCTCGGCGTGCTCGCGATCGTGCTCTCGGGCGCCCTGCCCCGGGTGTCGACCGTGCTGCTCCTGGTCGGCCTCGCCGGCGCGATGCTGGCGACCGAGAAATTCCAGCAGTCGACGGCCGCCCGCTACGCCGCGGCGATCATCCCGTCGGTGCTCCTCGGGGTGGAGTTCCTCCGCCTGATCGGCGGCGCCAACCTCCTCGACCTCGCGGTCGAGTTCGCCGCGGCGCTGCAGATCGTCCGCGTCGCCACCCGTCGCGGCGCGATGCACGACCAGCAGGTCATCCTCCTCGCGCTGCTGCACCTGGTCGCCGGCACCGTGCTCGGTGGCGGCATCGCCTACGGCTTCTGCCTCGTCGGTTTCCTGGTGCTCGCCCCCGGCGCGCTCGTGCTCTCGCACCTCCGGCGCGAGGTCGAGGGCAACTACCGCCAGGGCGCCCGCGACCGCACCGGGCTGCCGGTCGACGTGCCGCGCATCCTTCGTTCGCGCCGCGTGATCGGGCCGGGGTTCCTCGCGCTCACCTGCCTGTTGAGCCTGCCGATCATCGTCTTCACCGCGGCGATGTTCATCCTCTTCCCGCGCGTCGGGCTGTCGCTGCTGCTCCTGCAGTCGCAGCAGAGCAAGCGGATGATCGGCTTCAGCGACCGCATCGATCTCGCGCAGGTCGGCACGCTCCGCGAAGACCCGACGGTGGTCATCCGGTTCCGCCCGCCGCAGGTCGAGGGCAAGCTGCCCGAGCAGATGATCCTGCGGCTGCGCGGGACGGCCTTCGACGAGTACCAGGGCGGCGGGCAATGGGCGCGGTCCACGAACGAACGCGTGCCGCTCCACCGGCTCGGGCCGGACGTGGCGCTGGTCCGCCCGGCGGATCCGGCGCGCGACGGCCTGCTGAAGATGGAGCTCGAGCCGCTCGATCCGACCGTGATCTTCCTGCCGGCGCGCACCGTGGCGATCCGCTGGACCAACGGGATGGACCAGGGCGCGCACCGTCCGCCGCCGCTCGTTCGCGGGCCCGAGGGCACCTACCGCTACGAGGCCGCCCCGGATCGGGTCCTCCGCTACGACGCCTACGTCGCCCCGAGCACCGAGTGGGTGGAGGAGCCGATCTCGATGCGCGATCGCGATCGGTACCTGCAGCTTCCCAAGGGGTTCCCGGCGCGCGTTCGCGCCATGGCGCTCGACTGGACGGCCGGCGCGACGACCGACGAGGAGCGCGCGCAGCGCATCGCCCGGCGCCTCTCGACGCAGTACCAGTACACGCTCACGCCTCCGTCGGGGAAGGAGGCGAACCCGATCGACCACTTCCTCTTCGAGTCGAGGGCGGGGCACTGCGAGTACTTCTCGACGGCGATGGTGCTCCTGCTGCGCGCGGCCAACGTGCCGGCGCGCAACGTCAACGGCTTCGTCGGCGGGACCCTCAACCGGTTCGGCGGCTTCTACACGGTGCGGCAGCGCGACGCGCACTCGTGGGTCGAGGCGTGGATCGACCGCGGCGGACGCGGCGGGTGGGTCACGTTCGATCCGACGCCCGCGGCGGGCGCGCAGCCGGTCGCCCCTCGGGCGACGTTCCTCTCGATCCTGCGCGACGCGCTCGAGGCCGTCTCGCAGAACTGGGACAACTACGTGGTCGGCTACGATCTGCAGAAGCAGATCACCGTGATCGACAAGGTCCGCCGCGCCCTCGATCGCGCGCGACGCGACGGTTCACGCGCCGACGGCGGCGCGGTCGCTCCGGCGCGGACGAAGGCGATCGGCGGCGTGGTGGTGCTCGCGCTCGCGGGCGCCGCCGGCGTCATCCTGTGGCGGCGCCGGCGGTCGAGCGCGCCCCCCGACGACGGGGCCGCGGGCCGCGCGCGCCAGCAGCGCATCGCGACCGAGCTCTGGCTCTCGCTCGAGGAGGCGCTCGCCGCGCGGGGCGCGACCCGACCGCGCAACGTGCCGCCCGTGCGCTTCACCGAGCAGCTCGTCGCCGCCCGCAAGGACGCGCTCGCCGAGGAGGCGTACGTGCTGGCGTGCCGCTACGCGCAGGCGCGCTTCGGCGGCGTGCCGCTCACGCCGGAGGAGCAGCGGGAGTTCGCGCGCCGCGTCGCGCTGCTTCGACGCGGCACCGAGGTGTCGAGCGGAGGCGCCGGGGCCAGCGCATGAGCAGGCGACTCGTCGCGGCCGCGCTCCTTCCCCTCTCGGGCCTCGTCGCGCTCGCCTGTCGGCGTCCGCAGCCGCCGGCGGTCTGCGAGCCGCCACCGCGGGAGCAGAAGGTCACGATCATCGGGGCGTGCCCGGTGGACTGGGGCAGCGGCGGCGCCGATGCCGAAGGCGACGCGCCGGAAGCGGAAGACGCGGGCGACTCGCCGGAACCGGGCGACGCGCACGACGCGAAGGCGCCGGGTTAGCGACGGCGGCGCGCGCGCCGGCGCGGAGTACCATCCGCGGTCTGATGATCGACCGCATCGCCCTCGGAGCGCTGCCCGAGAAGCCCCACACCGTCTTCCGCGCCACTGACGGGACGCTGCTGCAAGAAGAGATGTTCACGCGAGGCGGCTTCGACGGGCCGTTCTCGTATCTCTACCACCAGCGGCCGATCACCGCGCCGATCGCCGTGGAGGAGACCACGCGCGGGTTCCCGATCGCGCGCCCCTCCGAGCGTGGCAACCACCCGCTGCAGCGTCGCCTCTATCGCTCGCTCGAGGGAAGGCGACGCGGCGCGATGCTCGAGGCGCGGACGCCGATCGTCGTCAACCGCGACGTCGCGATCTACGTGGCGCGGCCCGACCGCGACGACGACGTGCTCTTCGCCAACGGCGACGGCGACGAGCTGTTCTACGTCTTCGAGGGGCGGCTCTCGCTCGAGAGCGTCTTCGGCGTGCTCGAGGCGGAGGAAGGCGACTACGTACACGTGCCGCGCTCCACGGTGCACCGCTGGAAGCTCCGTTCGCCCGACGCGACGCTGCTCCTCTTCGAGTGCCGCGCCGGGTGCTTCATCCCCTCGAACTTCCGCAACCCGGTCGGCCAGCTGAAGCTCGACGCGCCGTACACGCACCGCGACTTCAAGAGACCGAACGGGCCCATCGCCACCCTCGACCAGCCGGCGGACGGCCCGACCGACCTGGTGATCAAGAAGGTCGATCGGTTCTCGCTGCACCGGCTGCGCAACACCCCGTTCGACGTCGTCGGGTGGGAGGGCTTCGCCTATCCCTTCGCCTTCCCGATCGAGAAATACCAGCCGAAGACCGGGCTCATCCACCTGCCGCCGACCATCCACACGACGTTCGTCGGGCCCGGCTTCGCGGTGTGCTCGTTCGTCCCGCGCGTCACCGACACGCATCCCCAGGCGATCCCCTGCCCCTACCCCCACTCCAGCGTGGATTGCGACGAGATCCTCTTCTACGTGCGCGGCAACTTCACGAGCCGCCGTGGCGTCGGGCCCGGGTGCATCTCGCTGCACCCGGCCGGCGTCGCGCACGGGCCGCACCCCGGCGCCTACGAGGGGAGCATCGGCACCAAACGGACCGACGAGCTGGCCGTGATGATCGACACCTTCGCGCCGCTCATCCCCTGCCCGGAGGCCGCGGAGCTGGAGGACGCCGGCTACCATTCGTCCTGGGACGCAACGTCCTGAAAGGCGAAAAGTCGGCCCAACGTCGCGGGCCTCCCTAGCGTCAAAGTACGCAGGAGGTCTGTTTGTCGATCCGCGGGTGGCGGCAGGCGGGGGTCTTGGCGACCGTCGTGGTGGCTGCGGGCGGGTGCGCGCGACGCGGCGCGTCGGGTGGGGACGCGAACGCGGACGCGAATGCGAACGCGGACGCGAATGCGAACGCGAATGCGAACGCGGACGCGAATGCGAACGCGAATGCGAACGCGGACGCGGACGCGAATGCGAATGCGATCGCGAACGCGGACACGATTGCGGACGCGGAAGAGGACGCGGGGGCGGTTGGGGGGTGTGCGGGGCACGCCACGCCGATCCCGGGGCCGGCGTTTCGGGCGGAGTGTGACGGGCGCGGGGTCGAGCGGATCGCGGTGCTGCACGTCGGCGACGTGCACGGGCACGTGCACTCGTACCTGTCGGGGAGCCGGTCGCCGCTCTCGGTGCTCCGGGGGTTCGCCGAGCGGCGGCGCTTCGAGACCGGCGGGCGCGCGCTGTTCCTCGACGCCGGCGACGACCTCGAGAAGGGCTCGCTCGCCGAGATCCGCTCGCGCGGCGAGGCGACGCTGCACCTCGTCGATCGGCTCGGGCTCGACGCGCGCACGCTCGGCAACCACGACTTCGCGTGGGGCCTCGACAGCGTGCTGCGCCAGACGCACGACAAGCCCTACGCGGTCCTCGCCTCGAACCTCCGCGGCGAGGGCCTGTCGGCGCGGAGGTCGGCGGTCTTCCAGGTCGGGTGCGCGCGGATCGGGGTGTTCGGCCTCGTGACCAACCCCTACGACGAGACCGACGATCGCATCGACGCGCCCTACCTCGGCGCGGTCTCGCAGGAGCACGATCCGGCCGACGCCGATCGCTACGTCGGCGTCGCCACGAGGCTGGTGCGCGAGCTGCGCGAGGAGCAGGCGGTCGACGCGGTCATCGCCCTCGATCACCTCGGGCTCGCGCGCGACCGGGTGCTGGTCGACGCGGTGCCCGGGCTCGATCTCGTGATCTCGGCGCACGACCACGTCGCCATCGCGGGCACCCTGCCCGGTCGCCACGGCGCGCTGGTGTCCTCCGGTTCGTGGCTCGGCGCGCGCAGCGACGCGCGCGTCGGCGAGACGACGCTCGAGATCGACGTCGACAAGAAGGCGGCGCGCGTCCTCTCCTCGGTGAACCTCCGGCTCGAGGAGCTCGGCGATCGCGACGAGGGCCTGCAGGCCGAGGTCGATCGCGTGGTCTCGTGCTTCGCGCCGGACGCCGAGAAGCCGATCGTCGACGTCGACGCCGCGTTCGGCCCGCTGCAGGTCGACGTGTGGGCGCCGCTGCTCGACGCCGCGGTGCGCGCCCGGTTCCCCGAGGCCGACGCGATCTTCTACGAAGCGTGGACCTGGGGCGGGATCGTCCGCGGCGATCTCCCGCGCGGCCCGATCGGCGCGCAGGCGCTCGCCGACTTCGCGTTCAGCGAGCGGCAGAAGGCCGGTGGGCCGGGCTTCACCGCGTTCGAGCAGCTCGAGATCTCCGGGACCGCGATGCGGGATCTCTGCGCCGCGACGCTCCGCGAGGCGCCCGGACGCCGCATGCACCGCGTCTGCCCGAGCGAGATCGTCGAGAGCGCCCGCTATCGCCTGGCCATCGAGCGCCGGCCGCTGCACGCGCCGCACCTCGCGCTGCTCGCCGTGCCGAAGACGTGGCCCGCGCCGCCCGCCGACGAGAGCGCGGCGGTGGAGGTGATGGACCTCCTCATCGACTACGCGAAGGCGCGCGGCGCCGCGTGCAAGGCGCTCGAGCGCGACGCGCCGGCGCCGTGTCGGTGATCGAGTCGTCAGTCGTCAGTCGTCAGTCGTCAGCCGAGAGAGAATCTTTCGGCAAGCTTGGTCGAACGTCGAAAGGTCGAAGGTCGAACCAGGGGCGGGGCCCCTGGAACCCACGTGGCAACGTGGCAACGGGCTCTCGCTTCGACCTTCGCCCTTCGACGTCGGAACGGCGCCGGTCCGATGGTTCAACATGGTCTCCGTCGTCCGCCGAAGCTCTCTCGAGCTGACGACTGACGACTGACGACTGACGACTGACGACTGGCGACTGACGACTGACGACTGACGACTGACGACTGACGACTGACGATCACTTCGCCGCGACGAGCCAGCGCAGCACCTTGCGGAAGTTCTGCGTCATGGTGGCGACCGGGATCTCGTGACCGTAGCCCTGGGCGAGGTTCAGCTTCACCGTGACGCCCTCGGCCTTGAGGTGCTCGTAGGCCGCCTGCGACTCCTTGACGACGCCATCGCCCTCGCCCGTCCACAGGTAGACGCGCTTGATCTTCTTGCGCGCCTCGTGGAGGACCGTCTTGTCGTAGCCGAAGTACCGATCGCACGAGGCGACGATCAGCCAGCGATTGAAGGTCTTCGGCTCGCGCTGGCCGACGTTCTGCGCGATGAACGCGCCCTCGCTGAAGCCGATGAGCACGTTGCCGTAGAGCTGGACCTTCTTGCCGAACTTCTTGCGGAGCGCGTTGAGCGCGCCCATCACGTTCTTCTGCGAGTTGACCGGATCGTTGTTCCACCCGCGCGCGCCCGGGCCGCGGTCTTCCTGGCCGGCGGGGCAGAGCAGCCAGCCGAACTCCGTCGCCACCTTGGCCCACTGCCGGCAGCCCTCGTCGGGGTTCCCGCCGCGCCCGTGCAGATAGACGATGACCGGCTTCATCTTCCGGCCGCTCCGCGGCTTGTAGTAGCTGGCCGCGGGAAAGCCGGGGTTCTCGATGGTCTGCGGGGCGACGCTGCTGAGCGTCTCGGGCTTGGCCGACCCGGAGGCGGCCGTCGGGAGCGCGCTCGCCGCCCGCGGTCGCGGCAGACCGATCGCGCCCACGCCGGCGGCGGCGACGAACAGGAGCGAGGAGAGGTGGCGCGCGAACTTCGACATCGGGCTACCCGGCGACCAGCACGATTCTCGTGATCTCTGGCCGAACCGCAACGCGCGAGGGCGGTCCGGACGTCCCGAAGCCGCGGTTCACGTAGAGAGTCGAGTCCCCGATGCGGTATCGCCCCTTGTAGGCGCCGAACATGGCCCGCGCCACGACGGGGCCGTACGGCGCGATCTGGCCGCCGTGCGTGTGGCCGGAGAGCTGGAGGCCGAAGCCGTTCGCGGCGGCATACGGGTGGAACTGCGGCTGGTGGCAGAGGAGGATCTTCGGCGCGTGGGGCGGCACGCCCTCGAGGGTGGGGCGCAGATCGGGGCCGAACCCCTTCGACTGGCCCCACACGTCGTCGACGCCCGAGATCACCAGGCCGCCGCCGTCGCCGCGCGCGATCGTCCGCGAGGCGTTGATCAGCAGCGGGAGCCCCGCGCGATCGAACGCGTCGATCACGTCGGGGCGCCCCGTGTAGTACTCGTGGTTGCCGAGGATCGAGATCGCGCCGAACCGCGCGCGCTCGCCGAGGCGCCGCACCCAGTCGAGGCCGAGCGGCAGGTACGACGGGCGCAGGTGCACGAGATCGCCGGTCATCGCCACCAGATCGGGCTTCAGCGGCGCGATGAGGTCTTCGCCCCGGCGCAGCTCGCGGTCGCCGAGGTAGGCCCCGATGTGGATGTCGGAGACCTGCACGATCGAGAAGCCGTCGAGCACGCGCGGGAGACCGCGCAGGACGACCGGCACCTCGACGATCTCGACGTCGAAGCGCGTGCGCGCCGAGCCCCAGACGAGCGGCGCGAACGAGGCGCCGACGAACACGCCGCCGACCAGCGCCTCGCGCCGGGACGGCGCGGCCGGGGCCTCGGGAGGCGCGGCCGGGGCCTCGGGAGGCGCGGGGGCCTCGGGAGGCGCGGGATCGGGATCGGGAGCACGGGGAGGGGAGCGGCGCGCGACGATCGCCTCCCACGCGTAGATCGCCGGCACCGAGACGAGCAGCGACATGCCCCACATCTGGCCGGCGCCCTCGAGCCACATCCAGCCATCGTCGAGCCCGGCGTTGACCAGCCAGCGCCCGCCGGGCGTCAGCACGATGACGGTGACCATCGCCGCGGCGAGCCAGCGCCGGTGACGCGCGAGCAGCGGGACGCGCCGCATGCACCATCGATAGAGGAGCCAATGGCAGAGCGAGCCGACGGCCACCGCGAAGACGGCCATCAAGAGCCCCACCAGGCCCGAGCGCATCATGGAGCAGACCTCGGTCCGGCGCCTCGCAGCGTGCGCCGCGGGAGCACCCCGACGCTCGACGCGCCGAGGTCGAGCGCGTCGCGCTCGCCGGCGGCGAACCGTTGCGCACCCGCGTAGGCGATCATCGCCGCGTTGTCGGTGCAGGAGGCGAACGGAGGGACCGTCAGGCGCAGGTCGTTGTCGCGCGCCGCTTCGGCCGCACGCGCGCGGAGCTCGCGGTTGGCCGCGACGCCACCGGTGAGGACGACGTCGCGGACGCCCTCGGCCCGCGCTGCCGCGATGAGCTTCTCGACGAGCGAGGTCGTGGCGACCGCCTGGAAGGCGGCGCACAGATCGGCGACCTCCTGCTCGTCGCGGGGCGGCGCCTTCGCCACGATCTGCGCGATCTGCGTCTTGAGGCCGGAGAAGCTGAACTCGAAGCCCTTTCGATGCGCCATCGGCCGAACCAGCCGGACGCGAGACGGGTCGCCGCGCTGCGCCAGGCGATCGATGACGGGGCCGCCCGGGTACCCGAGCCCGAGGAGCTTGGCGACCTTGTCGAAGGCCTCGCCGGCCGCGTCGTCGCGCGTAGCGCCGAGCTCACGGACGTCGCGCGCCAGCGGACCGTCGACGCGATAGATGGCCGTGTGTCCGCCCGAAGCGAGCGCGGCCACGTAGGGAAAAGCCGGCGGAATCGCCGCGGCGCCGAGGGCGTCGGCGTTCTGGTCGGACGGCCGCCGGACGAACGGGGCGAGCAGGTGCCCGACCAGGTGGTCGACCCCGACGAGCGGCTTGCCGGCCGCCCAGGCGAGCCCCTTGGCCAGCTGAACGCCGACGAGCAACGCGCCGATGAGCCCAGGTCGGTTGGTCACGGCGATCGCGTCGATCTCGGCGAGCGAACGGCCGGCCCGCGCGAGCGCCTCGCGCACGACGGGCCCCATCGCGCGGAGGTGGTCGCGTGAGGCGATCTCCGGCACGACGCCGCCGTAGGGCGCGTGGATGGCCACCTGGCTGTGGACCACGTCGGAGGCCACGTCGCCGTCGGTCGACACGACCGCGGCCGCAGTTTCGTCGCAGGAGGACTCGAGCCCGAGGACCCAGACCGGGCGCATGGGCGCGTGCGTTAGCACGGCCGGGCCCGACGTGCCGAGCGCCGACACAAGAGGCCTTGATCAGCGGTCGCCCTCGCGTCTTCGTGCTAGGACCGGCGCGATGTCCGCCCTACGAAGCCTGCTGTCGGTCGCGCCCGGTGTGCCCATCGAGCCGACGGACATCCTCGACGACAAGTTCGGACAACTCCGCTCTTTGCCGATGGTGGGGACCTGGGGCCTCTACTCGGTCATCGCCGCGGCCGGGATCACCTTCGCGATCGCGCTCGCCGCGTCGCGACGGCCGCAGCTGCTCGCGGCCGCGCGCAACGCCGCCTACGCGACGAGCGCGCTGGTGCTCTTCGATCTGCTGCTGCTGGCGTACGCGTTCATCACCCACGACTTCCGCATCCGCTACGTCGCGCGTTACAGCGATCGGTCGATGTCGACGGGCTACCTGATCACCGCCCTCTGGGGCGGGCAGGACGGCTCGTTGCTCTGGTGGCTGTCGCTGCTCGCGGCGAACACCGCGGCGTGCGTGGCGTGGATGAAGAGCCGCTGGCGAGAGCTGCAGCCCTACGTCATCGCCACCTTGATCGCGACGCTCGGCTTCTTCGCCGTGATCATGGCGTTCTCCGCGAACCCGTTCGCGGAGTCGATCGCAGGCGCGCGCGCCGACGGCGAGGGTCTCAACCCGCTCCTCCAGAACTTCTACATGATCATCCACCCGCCGAGCCTCTACATGGGCTTCGTCGGGTGCGCGGTGCCGTTCGCGTTCGCCGTCGCCGCGATGGCCAGCGGTCGTCTCGACGAGGAGTGGCTCTACGCCGTCCGCAAGTGGATGCTCTTCGCCTGGCTGTTCCTGAGCATCGGCAACGTGCTCGGCATGCTCTGGGCGTACGAGGAGCTCGGGTGGGGCGGCTACTGGGCGTGGGATCCGGTCGAGAACGCCGCCTTCATGCCGTGGCTGACCGCGTCGGCGTTCGTGCACTCGACGATGATCCAGGAGCGCCGCCGGATGCTGAAGATCTGGAACGTCGCGCTCATCTCGCAGACGTTCTTCATGACCATCTGGGGCACGTTCCTAACGCGCTCGGGCATGATCAAGAGCGTCCACGCGTTCGCGCAGTCGAGCATCGGCATCTACTTCACGTACCTGATGGTCACGGTGGCGTGCGTCACCGCCGCGCTGATCGTCTACCGCCTGCCGGAGCTGAAGAGCCTCGACGTCGACTCGGTCGGGACGCGCAAGTACCGTGCGTCGATGGGTCCGCTGCTCACGAAGATCCTGCTCGTGGTGCTCGCGGCAGCCGTCGTCATCCGCTTCCAGAGCGACAAGATGGCGCCGATCGGCGCGCTCGCGGTGCTCACCGTGCAGGGCCTCGCCGGCCTCGGCATGGCGAAGATGCGCCGCGTCTACTCGTCGTACCCGTGGGGCGACTACACGGCGTCGATCGCGCTCTTCGTTCTGTTTCTGCCGTTCACCTTCTTCGGCTGCATCGTCTACTGGGTGGCGAGCGCCGTCAGCAAGGACGAGAACGTCTCGGCGGAGGCCGAGAAGAAGCAGCAGGCGATCGCCGTCGAGATCGACTCGGTGTTCTCGCGCGAGGCGGCGTTCGTCGCGAACAACTGGGTGCTCCTGGCGATGCAGGGCTTCGTCGGCATCACCACCGCCTACCCGCTGATCAGCACCGCCATCTCCGGCGAGGAGATGACCGTCGGTCCGCGCTTCTACAACACCTGGATGGTCCCGCTCGGGCTCATCCTGTTCGCGCTGATGGGCATCGGGCCGCTGCTCGGCTGGCGCAAGACGAGCAAGTCGTCGCTGCGCAAGGCGTTCGAGATCCCGCTGATCGTCACCCTCTCGACCGCCATCCTCCACATCGTCATCGGCCACCGGCTCGGCTTCCCCTGGCGCGTCGAGAGCGATCCGATCTACCCGACGACGCTCGGCCTGGTGCTGGCGAAGATGACCGGCCTGATGCCGATCCTCGCGAGCTCGCTCGCCGCCTTCAACGTCGCGGTGCTCGTGCAGGAGTACTCGCGCGGCGTCGCGGCGCGAAAGAAGGTCACCCCCGACGAGAACGTCTTCGCCTCGATCTGGAACCTCGTGGCCAAGCAGCGCCGTCGCTACGGCGGGTACATCGTCCACGCCGGCATCGTGCTGATGTTCGTCGGGTTCACCGGCGCCGCCTACCGCGTCGATCGCGAGGTGGCCCTGCGCACCGGCGAGTCGGTGGAGGTCGAGGGCTACAAGCTGACCTACCTCGGTCCGCGCCGCGTCGACTCCGACCCGGCGAAGATGGAGATCTACACCGATCTCAAGCTCGAGAAGAACGGCAAGTACCTCGGCGAGATCCACCCGGCGCGCTTCATCTACCGGCGCCAGCAGATGCCCACCAGCGAGGTGGCCATCCGCGTCGGCCCGCGCGAGGACGTCTACATCGCGCCCGGCAGCGTGAACGCCGAGACGGGGCTGGCGACGCTCCACGTCTACATCAACCCGCTGACCGCCTGGATCTGGCTCGGCTCGCTGATCCTGATCTTCGGCGCGATCGTGGCGATGTGGCCGGAGCCGGAGGTCGAGGAGGTAGGCGTCTCCGCCTATCTGCGAACCGCAGGTGCGGTCGCGTGGTCGCTCGCGTTCGGATTGATGATCGCCCTGACGCCGGCGCGCGTGCACGCGCAGACGTCTTCGACGCACGCCGGCGACGTCCACATGAAATCGCCGGAGGAGCGGAAGCTCTTCTCGAACCTCCTGTGCATGTGCGGCACGTGCGATCGCCTGCCGCTCTCCGCGTGCGCCTGCGGCTGGGCGGAGGACATGCGAAACAAGCTCGGCGCGCGCCTGTCGGTCGGCGAGACGATCGAGTCGATCACCTCCTGGTACGTCAAGGAGCACGGCGCCGCGGCGCTCAACGTCCCGCGTTCGCGGAGCGTGTGGCTGGTCCCGACGATCCTCGTCGGCCTCGGCGCGATCGGCGCGGTGTTCGTCGTTCGCGGCTGGACGCGCAAGGGCGCGACCTCGGCGCAGAAGGCGGCCGACGAAGAAGAGAACAAGGCCGAGGGTCGAGACGATTACGACTCGAAGCTCGATGACGAGCTGAGCGACCAATGAACGACGCGCGCACCCCCCAAGAAGCAATCACCGGCCCGATGTCGCTGCCGCGGTGGGCGGCGCCGTCGTTCCTCGGCGGCGTGCTGCTCATCGCCGCCTACCTCATCATCCGGCACGGGCTCGGCGCGGCGTTGATCGTCCTCGCCGGCGCCACGCTGCTGATGTTCATCTGGCTCGCGTTCCGCGCGGTCCAGTCGGTCACCGAGCCCGACGATCGGGTGGTGATGATCGACGTCCCGCCGACCCCGGCGCAGTCGCGGAAGATCACCGCGCTCCGCGCGCTCAAGGACCTCGAGTTCGAGAAGAGCCTCGGCAACCTGAGCGAGGCCGACTACGCGGAGATCGAGGCGCGCTACCGCGAGGAGGCCAAGCGGGCGATGCGCGAGGTCGACGACGAGCGCGCCGCGATGCGCGCGCGCGCCGAGGAGATGGCCAGGGACGCGATCGAGCGTGCGGCCGCGGCGCCTGCGAACGAGGAAGAAGAGGAGGAGGAAGCGCCGCCGCCTCCCAAGAAGAGGCGCGCGAAGAGCGCCGCGCCCGAGAAGGCGGAGACCAAGGATCCGACGCCGACGCCGGCGGCCGCGCCTGCGTCCATCCGCGCGCGAGAGAAGATCGCGATCTGCCCGGATTGCGCGACGAAGAACGATCCCGACGCTCGGTTCTGCAAGCAGTGCGGTGCGAAGATGGAGGTGGCCTCGTGAAGCGCGCGGTGACGATCCTCCTCGCGGCCGCGCCGCTCCTCGCGGCGTCCTCCGGCCTCGGCGCGCCCGGCGCCCCCGCAGCCTCGGCGCCGGCAACCTCGGCGCCGGCAGCCTCGGTGCCTGCCGCGAGCGCTGCCCCCTCCACGGCCCCCTCCACGGCCCCCTCCGAGGCTCCCGGGGCGAGGCCCCCGGGAACGATGCAGCCCGGCGCCGCGCTGCCGCCCGGACACCCGCAGGTCGCCCAGGAAGACGACGGCCTCCCCAAGCTCCCGCCCAACGACGCCCGGCCCGATCCCACGCTGCCGACCGGAACGATCCTCGCGACGATCCGCGACGAGGCCGACAAGCCAGTGCCCAACGTCAGCGTCACGCTGGCGATCGTCCGTCAGTCGGTGTCGATGGGCGAGTCGCGCGATCACATGGTGGCGATGACCAACGCGGCGGGCGAGGTCCGCTTCGACGGACTGAAGAACGGCAGCGGGTGGTCGTACAAAGTGAGCGTGGTCGCGACCGCGGCCGATCAACCAGCCGTGCGGGCGACCTACGCGAGCGAGGAGTTCGCGCTGCCGCTCTCGGGCGGTTTCCGCGTCGTGCAGCACCGATACCCCGTCGCCACGAACATCGAGAACCTGCTCGTCGGCGTCGAGGGCGTCGACACCATCGTCGAGGTGCGTGACGACATCATCGAGGTCACGCAGATCTTCGAGGTCATCAACGCCGGGACCACGACTTGGAGCCTGGGGCAGGGGCTGCCGCTCGCCTTGCCGAAGGGCTTCAAGGCCGTTCGGGCGGGCGAGCAGATGGGCGGCGACCACACCATCATCCCGACCGACGAGGGCCTGCGCTGGGCCGGCTCGTTCCCGCCGGGCCGCAGCCAGCTGAACTACGACTTCAAGATCCCCTACGAGGGCGATCCGACGGCCGACATCGAGCTGCAGCTGCCCCCGCGCGTGCTCGCCGCGCGCGTGCGCGTCGCCGCTCGCAAGGGCATGACGCTGGCCGTCGACGGCTTCCCGGCGGCGCGCGAGGACACGGTCGGCGCAGGCATGAAGATCCTCTCCACGATCAAGCGGGGCACCCCGCAGGAGCAGATCAGCGGCCTGAAGATCCACGTCGGAGGGCTCCCCACGCAGGGCAACGAGCGCTGGTTCGTCACCTCGGTGGCGCTGGTCGCTGCGGCGCTCGGGCTCTGGATGTCCCGCCGCGAGGCGCCCAAGGCCGATCGCGCTGCGACCGCCGCCGCCCGCAAGCGCGTGCGCAGTACGCTGCTCGCCGAGGTGGTGGAGCTCGATCGCGCGCATCGCGAGGGGCAGATCGGCCCCAAGGCGTACGCGCGCGAACGCGCGAAGCTGCTCGATCTCGTCGCCGACACGCTCGATCCGGAGCCCGCGGGACCGCGCGCAGGGTCCGCGGCCTGAAGTCAAGCGGCCGGGCCGGGCAGCGTTCGATGCCTGTGGACAGGGTGCGTTGCGCCCATGTGCGGGGTCGGTGCCCAAGGCGTGGTGGGGGAGGGTGTCCGACGCCCGTCCACGAGGTACCCGCTTGTCGTCCCCGGCGCCGTCCCCACCCGGCGAGAGCGTTCGGAGAGTTAATTCCCGCACTTCCGTGAGTTATCCACAGAACCCACAGGTCCTATCCTCTACTCCGATCCATTTCATTTAACTCTCCGAGAAGAGACCAGACGCGTGTCGCATCGCCGCTCCGCGTCGGGGACAAGCTCTCACGTGGGACTCGATCCGGCGAGGCCGTCGGCGTAGAAGGACGACGCAAGGAGATCGCGATGGACGTCACGTTGCCCAAGAAGGATCTGCTCCGGCTCTTCGGTCGCACGCAGGGAGTCGCCGACAAGAAGAGCACCATGCCGATCCTGTCGAACGTGCTCGTCACCGCCGACAAGGACGGCACGCTGCGCGCGTCGGCCACCGATCTGTTCATGGCGGTCAGCACGACGTCGCCCGCCGAGGTGCGGAGCACCGGTACGGTCGCCGTCCCCGCCAAGGAGCTCATCGAGCGCCTGAAGGCCATGCCCGAGGGCCCGGTGCAGATCAGCTCCACCGAGGGCGCGACGGTGTTGATCAAGGCCGTGGGCGCCAAGCGCGAGTTCCGCCTGCGCGGCATGCCCGGCGAGGACTTCCCCGCGCTGCCCAAGCCCGACGCCAAGGCGACCGAGATCTCCATCCAGGCGAACACGCTCGCCGATCTCATCGCGCGCACGCAGTTCTCCATCTCGGCCGACGAGACGCGCCCGCACCTGAACAGCGCGCTGCTCGAGTGGGACGACGACACCATCCGCATGGTGACCACCGACGGTCACCGGCTGTCGAAATACGAGGTCGCCAGCGAGTCGGGGCAGAAGGCGTCGTTCACGCTGCTCATCCCGCTCAAGGGCATCGTCGAGCTTCGTCGCCTGTGCGACGAGCTCAAAGGCGACAAGGGCGACCGCGAAGGCGCGCCACTGAAGCTGCTGCGCGGCGGGCCGAACGCCTTCTTCGCGACCAGCGACTCGACGCTCGCCATCAAGCTCGTCGACGCGCAGTTCCCGCCCTACCAGCAGGTCATCCCGCAGCGAACCGAGAACAGCGTGCGGGTGGGCCGCGCCGCGTTCCTCGACGTGCTGCGCGCGATGTCCGTCGCCGCCAGCGAGCGCACCGGCAGCGTCAAGCTCGGGCTCACCACCGGCACCATGCGGGTCACCAGCGAGAACCCCGACAGCGGCGACGCGCTCGACGAGATCCCCGTCGACTACGCCGGCGGCGACATGACCATCGGCTTCAACGTCCGCTACATCCTCGACGCGCTCGGCGCGCTCGACGAGGAAGAGATCAAGCTCGGGCTCTCCGGCGAGCTCGATCCGGTGATGATCGAGCCGTTCTCGGCGCGCCGGTACATCGCGATCGTCATGCCGATGCGCATCTGAAGTCGGGATGCTCGCCATTCGCGCGCTCGAGGTGCGGGGCGTTCGGAACCTCCAGACCCAGCGTCTCGAGCTCGGCGCGCGGTTCAACGTATTCTTCGGCGAGAACGGGCAGGGGAAGACCAACCTGCTCGAGGCCATCTACCTGGTCGCGACCTCGCGGAGCTTCCGTACCAACCTCCTCGGCGAGGTCGTCGCGCACGGCGCCGAGGCGGCGCGGGTCCGCGCCTCCATCGCCGATCCGCGGCTCGGCGAGGGCGCGCCACCGCGCGAGCAGAGCGTCAGCATCCTCGGCAAGCGTCGGGCGGTGACCGTCGACGGCAAGCGCCCTCGCACGCTGGCCTCCTACGCGCTCGCGACGCCGGTCGTGCTCTTCGAGCCGGCGAGCCTGGTCCTGTCCCAGGGGCCGGCCGGCGAGCGTCGTCGCCTGCTCGATCGCGTGGCGGTGCACGTCGCCGCGCGCCACGGGGGAGGAGAGGCGCTGGTGCACGACGCGGAGCGGTATCGGCGCGCGCACCTGCAGCGCCGGCGCGCGCTCGACGCGGGGGCCGACGCGCGCACGCTCGCGTCCTTCGAGCGCGTGATGGCCGAGCACGGCGCGCGCATCGTCCGGGCCCGTCGCGAGGCCTCCGAGGCGCTGGCGCCGCTGGCCGTCGGCGCGTTCCAGCGCATCGCCCGCACGCCGCTGGCCCTCGACATCGCCTACGCGCCGCGCGCGCCGGAGGACGTCGACGAGTTCGCGGCGCGCCTCCATGCCTCGCGTGGCGAGGACCAACGCCGCGGTACCGCGAGGGTCGGCCCGCACCTGGACGATCTGGCGCTGCTCCTCGGCGGGCACCCGGCCCGGCAGGTGGCTTCGCAAGGGCAGCACCGCGCCATCGTCCTCGCGCTGAAGAGCGCCGAGCTCGACACCATCCGCGCGGCGCGCGAGGTCGAGCCGATCCTCTTGTTGGACGACGTGTCGAGCGAGCTCGATCCGACCCGCAACGCGGCGCTGTTCGAGCTCCTCGACGCGCGGGTCGGACAGGTCGTGCTGACCACCACCCGACCCGAGCTCATCGAGCTCTCCAGGTCGAGCGAGAGCGCGGACCGGAGCGTCCGGCGCGACTTCCGAGTCCGTGCCGGCGTGGTCGAGCCGACCTGATCTCCGACCTCTGCGGAACCCCCTCGGAGGAGTCGCTCGGAGCGCAGGGCCGGATCGCATTTCGAACGTGAAAATTCGCGCTTTCCGCGTGGGCTCCGCCCCCCCGCCGTGGTAGGACCCAGACGTCGTTTCCCACCCGAAGGCGCGCCCGATTGGCGCGACCCGAGGGGCCCGCAAGAGGGGCCCTACCCAATGGCTGATCCGAAGACGCCGCCTCCGCCCGCCACGCCCTCGACCGCACCGGCCTCCGCCGACTACGCCGCGTCGAACATCCAGGTCCTCGAGGGGCTCGAGGCCGTCCGAAAGCGGCCGGGCATGTACATCGGCGACGTCCACGACGGCTCCGGTCTGCACCACCTCGTGTGGGAGGTCGTCGACAACGCCGTCGACGAGCACCTGGCCGGGCACTGCACGAAGATCTTCGTCACCATCCACTTCGACGGGTCGCTCACCGTCGAAGACGACGGCCGCGGCATCCCGACCGACATGCACCAGAAGGGCGTTTCGGCGGCCGAGGTCGTCATGACGGTCCTCCACGCCGGCGGCAAGTTCGATCACGACTCCTACAAGGTCTCGGCCGGTCTGCACGGCGTCGGCGTCTCCGCCGTCAACGCGGTCTCCGAGCTGTTGAAGCTCGAGATCCACCGCGGCGGCGCCGTCTACCACCAGCACTACGTGCGCGGCGTGCCGCAGGAGCCGCTGACCAGGATCGGCGACAGCGGCCGCACCGGCACCAAGATCACCTTCAAGCCCGATCACGAGATCTTCGCGACCAACGCCGGCGACGTCAGCGACTACAACCACGAGATCATCGTCGCGAGGCTCCGCGAGATCGCCTACCTGAACGCAGGGCTGGTCATCGATTTCAAAGACGAGCGCGCCGAGGGGCGCGACCACGTCTTCCTCTACAAGGGCGGGATCCGCGAGTTCGTCGAGCTCCTCAACAAAGCCAAGGATCCTATTCACGATCAGGTCGTGCACTTCCGCGTCGAGCAGGATCGGGTCGACGTCGAGCTCGCGTTGCAGTGGAACAACTCCTACGCGGAGCAGGTCTTCTGCTACACGAACAACGTCCACAACAAGGACGGCGGCACCCACCTGACGGGGCTTCGCGGCGGCCTGACCCGCACCATCACCAACTACGCGACGACGCAGAACCTGCTCAAGGACGTGAAGGCGGGCCTCACCGGCGAGGACATCCGCGAGGGGCTCACCGCGGTCATCTCGGTCAAGCACCCCGACCCGTCGTTCGACTCGCAGACCAAGTCGAAGCTGGTGTCGTCCGAGGTGAAGGGCATCGTCGAGACCGTGGTCGTCGATCGCCTCGGCACGTTCCTCGAGGAGAACCCCGCCACGGCGAAGAAGATCCTCGACAAGGCGGTCATGGCCGCCAAGGCGCGCGAGGCGGCCCGCAAGGCGCGCGAGGTCGTGCGCAAGAGCGCGCTCGATCCGCTGTCGATCAGCGGCAAGCTCGCCGACTGCCAGGACAAAGATCCCGCGCGCTGCGAGATGTACATCGTCGAGGGAGACTCCGCCGGCGGCTCCGCCAAGCAGGGGCGCGATCGCCGCTTCCAGGCGATCCTCCCGCTCCGCGGCAAGATCCTGAACGTCGAGCGCGCGCGCCTCGACAAGATGCTCTCCTCGGCCGAGATCGGCACGCTGATCACCGCGCTCGGGTGCGGCATCGGCGAGAGCGGCTTCGACATCGCCAAGCTGCGATATCACTCCGTGATCCTCATGACCGACGCCGACGTCGACGGCAGTCACATCCGCACCCTGCTCCTCACGTTCTTCTTCCGTCAGATGCGCGAGCTGGTCGAGCGCGGCCACCTGTTCATCGCGCAGCCTCCGCTCTACCTCGTGAAGACGAAGAAGAAGGAGATCTACAAGAAGGATCAGGACGAGCTCGATCTCTTCCTCGTGCAGAACGGCACCGAGGGGCTGGTCGTCCGCTCGTCGAGCGGCGTCACGCTCTCGGGCGAGCCGCTGTTCAACCTGGTCATGCGCCTGCGTCGCTTCCGGCAGGCGCTCGCGAAGCTCGAGCGGCGCGGCGACGCGCGCGTGTTCGCCGCCGTCGTGCGCAGCACGCTCCTCGACTCGAGGCTCCTCCGCGATCGTGCGCGCCTCGAGGCTTCGGTCGACAAGATCCGTGCGGCGATCGAGGCGCGCTACCCCGACATCCTGCCGATCTCCATCGGCGTCGGCACCGACGCCGAGCACGGCGCCGGCGTCGTCACGGTCAAGTCTCGCTCCGGCGCGGCGGTCCGCACCACCACCATCGATTACACCCTCGTCGAGGGCGCCGAGTACCAGGAGCTGCTCTCCATCGAGCAGGACGTCCGCTCCATCGGCCCCGCGCCGTACGTGGCCGGCGACTCGCCCGAGGCGCTGAAGCAGGAGCTGGCCGACGCCGACGCCCTGTGGGACTTCGTCGATCAGCGCGGGCGCAAGGGCCTCGGCATCCAGCGGTTCAAGGGTCTCGGCGAGATGAACCCCACCCAGCTGTGGGAGACGACGATGAACCCCGACGCGCGCGTGCTGCGGCAGGTCACCATCCAAGACGCGGTCGAGACCGACCAGCTGTTCTCGGTGTTGATGGGCGACCAGGTCGAGCCGCGCCGTCTGTTCATCGAGCAGAACGCGCTGACGGTGAAGAACCTCGATATCTGACGGGGGCGTGGTCGTTGCTCTCGAGGGACCCGTCTAGAGTCTAGAGTCTAGAGTCCAGAGTCTCTGAACAGGGATTGCCGATGGTCTCGGCCGGTTCGCGCAGGCCCTCGTCGACGTTCACGCTCGTCAGCTCGTCTCTCTCTCGACCGGAGTCGACGGCTCATGTCGCTCACGACGCCGGAGCTCAGGTCTCTACACTCTGGACTCTGGACTCTAGACTCTAGACTCTAGACTCTAGACTCTAGACTCTAGACTCTAGACCGCTTCAAAACCCGGGCCCCGCATCGATCGGCTCCGGCGGCACCGGCTCCTCGCCGCCCTCGCAGTCTCGCAGCGCGTCGCACTCCGGCGGCGGCTCGATGACCGAGCACCAATCGAGGCGCGAGATCGCCGCCACGCACACTTCGAACTGAGCGACCGTGGCGCCGCACCCGGTCGGGAACGTGCGCAGGCACTCCTCGCGGCTCGGAGGCCCGGTCATCGAGACGCTGCCGTCGGCGCAGCGGATGGTCTTGCCGTAGCCGCCGAACTTCTCGGCGATCCAATCGCACATGCGGCCCCTCTCTTCGGCGGTCGTGCCGTCGAGGCGTTTGTCGGCCGGGATTCCGGTCGACGTGTCGGTGCGCGCGTCGGCGCGCGCGTCGGTCGCGGCGTCGGGCGACTCGTCGGAGACCTTGCCGGAGCAGGCCGCGAGAAGGACCGCGAGGAGAGGGAGGGCTCGGCCGAGAGCGGAGCCGATCGGGCTGTTCGCCATGCGCGCAGTGTTCCCTGCGACCCCCGAGACCGCAACTTCCGGTTCTTCGGTCTCGCGCCCGAGGCGGCCGGGGCCGAAAGGCCCGCGCACGGGCGGCTGTCGACGAGGGGCGGACCGCTGGTACGCTCTGCTCTCCGTGCCCTCGTTCAAGGCCCCCACCGGTGACACGACCGCGTCGCGCATCAAGACGCTCGTCCTGTACGCCGAGCGCACCATGGGTCGGACCGAGGCCGACGAGCTCCTGCAGGAGATCGGCGTCCATCGCGATCTGGTCAAAGACGAGACTAGGCCGGTCAGCGTCGCGATCTGGCGCCGCGCCCTCGAGCAGTTCGCGCGACGCTACGGCACCGAGGCGATCGCGCAGACGACCGCCGAGGTCGTGCACCCTTCGAACCTCGGACCGTGGATCCACCTGGTGCGCAGCGCCGATCGGGTGGAGGACGCCTACCGCCTCCTCGAGGCGCCGACCACCAACCTCTCCTCCACGACGCGCATCGAGACCATGGCCTCGACCCCGACGTCGTGGCGCGGCCGCCTCCACGTGCTGCACGACTCGGCGCTCGAGCGCGGCGGCCTGCTTTCGGCGGCGCGGCGCGTCGAGCTCTCGGCGGTGCCCACGCTCTACGGCCTGCCGCCGGCGGAGGTCCGCGAGCTCGCCTCGCTCGATCGCGGCGACGGGTTCTACGAGTACGAGGTCCGCTGGCGGGAGATCGGCCTCGGCGCGTGGAAGTGGATCGTCATCCTCGGCGCCGCGCTGATCTTCGTCGCCGCGGGCGCGTTCGCCTTCGGGTGGAAGGGCGGCGTGGCGATGGGGCTGCTCGGCGGCGCGCTCGGCTGGCTCGCGGCGAAGCTCTATCGCGAGGAGCTGGCGCGCCGCGCGCAGGTCCACGCGCAGTCGCTGCGGATCCGCGCGCTCGAACGCAGCCTCGAGCTGCAGGAGCAGCCCGACCTCGTCTCCGTCGGCGATCTCGACGGGCAGGTGATCGCCGGGCTCTACCGCCTGCACGCCCGCCTCGGCTCGGGCGCCACGGGCGTGATCTACGAGGCGCTGCGCCTGTCCGACCGCACGCCGGTCGCGATCAAGCTGCTGCGCGCCGCGGTGGCGCAGGACATCGTGGCCTCCGACCGGCTCGCGCGCGAGGCCGAGGCGCTGCGCCTCACCTGGCACCCCAACGTCGTCGAGCTCTTCGACCACGGCACGTTGCCCGACGGCACGTCGTACATCGTGATGGAGCTCCTCCGCGGCGAGACGCTCGCCACGCTGCTCTCCCGCCAGCACGCGCTGCCGTCGCGCGAGGTCGTGCCGATCGTCGATCAGCTGTGCGACGCGCTCTCGGCGATGCACGCGGCGGGCGTGATCCACCGCGATCTGAAGCCGAGCAACGTGTACCTGTGCGATCCGGCGGCCAACTTGCGGGCCTCGAGCAACTGGACCCCCAAGGACCCGACGGCGCCCCGCGTGAAGATCTTCGACTTCGGCATCGCGCGCGTAGAGTGGGCGGAGACCCGCATCACCAACATCGGCGTCCCGCTGGGCACGCCCGGCTACATGGCGCCCGAGCAGGAGACGGGCGAGTAGATCGATCACCGGTGCGACATCTACGCGCTCGGCGCGACGATCTACGAGTGCCTCACCGGCAACCCGCCGCCGCTGCGCGGTCGCGCCGTGACCGAGGGGGGGACGAGCGCTCCGCCGCGCTGGACCGACACCATCCAGGTCGACGATCGCTGGCGCGCGATCATCGATCGCGCGATGGCGCCCGTCGCGGCCGATCGCTTCGCCGACGCGAAGTCGCTGGCCGCGGCGGTGCACGCGCTCGCCGACACGAACAGCGGCACGGTGGCGAAGGCGCCGAAGACCGCCTGAGACGGCCCACTCTCGGGCGGCGAGGCCAGCGCGGTCGGTACGGCTGTGCAAGGCTGCGTGACGCCCGTTCCGTGGAACTGACGATTCTCGTGACGTGCTGCGTCGTGACTCGGTGAACTGCTGGCGCCGCGTGCCGCACGGCGGTACGCGTCCGTCGAATCGAACGGAGGTTCTCCCGATGCCGCTGCTGCCGATCGAAGATATCGCCGCGAAGCTCCACCTGCCGCGCACCGACTGGGTGCAGTACGGCGAAGGCGTCGCCAAGCTGCGTCCGGAGGTCGCGTTCATCCCCGAGGGGCAGCGCCTCAAAGGCAAGCTGGTGCTCGTGTCGGCGATCACGCCGACGCCGGCCGGCGAGGGCAAGACCACGATCTCCATCGGCCTCTCCGACGGGCTCAGCCTGCGCGGAAAGAACGTGGTGGTGGCGCTCCGTCAGCCGTCTCTCGGCCCGACGCTCGGCAGCAAGGGCGGCGGCGCGGGCGGCGGGCGCTCGCGCCTCGAGCCGTTCGAGCGCGTGAACCTCGGGCTCACCGGCGACATCCACGCGGTGACCTCGGCGCACAACCTGCTCGCGTCGATGGCCGACAACGGCGTGCACTTCGGCGACTCGAAGCTCGAGGCGCGGAAGATCGATTTCCCGCGCGTCATCGACCTCGACGATCGCGTGCTCCGCGACGTGCTCATCGGCCTCGGCGGTCCGCTCAACGGCATCCCGCGCGAGACGCGCTTCGACATCACCGCCGCGAGCGAGGTGATGGCCGTGCTCAGCCTGGCCCGGGACTTCGCCGATCTGAAGAGGCGCCTCGGGCGCATCCGCGTCGGCTGGACCAAGGACAACCAGCCGGTGTTCGCGTCGGACGTCGGCGGCGTCGGCGGCATGGCGGTGGTGCTCCGCGAGGCGCTGCTTCCCAACCTGCTGCAGACGCACGAGGGCACGCCGGCGCTGGTCCACGGCGGTCCCTTCGGCAACATCGCGCACGGCTGCTCGAGCATCGTGCAGACGCGCTACGCCCTGTCGCGCGCCGACATCGTGGTCACCGAGGCGGGCTTCGGCTTCGACCTCGGCGCCGAGAAGTTCCTCGACATCAAGTGCCGCGTGGCCGGGCTCTGGCCGCACGCGTTCGTGCTCGTCGCGACGCTCAAGGCGCTAAAGTTCCACGGCGGCGCCGACGTGAAGGACGCGTCGAAGCCGAACCTCGACGCGCTGAAGAAGGGCTTCGCCAACCTGAAGAAGCACGTCGAGTCCGCGCGGGTGTTCGGGCTCGATCCGGTGGTCGCCATCAACCTGTTCCCGACCGATCAGGAAGAGGAGCTGCGCGCGCTCGAGAGCATGGTGACCGACCTCGGGTGCAAGGTGGCGCGCGCCTCCGGCTACACCAACGGCGCCGAGGGCGGGCTCGCCCTGGCCGACGTGATGTCCGACGTGCTCGCGAACGCGCCGGCCGATCCGAAGCCGCACTTCCTCTACGACCTCCACGACCCGCTGCCGGTCAAGATCGAGAAGATCGCCAAGACGGTGTACGGCGCGTCGGGCATCGAGCTGTCGATGCAGGCGCAGAAGGACCTCGCGAAGGTCGCGGCCGCCGGCCTCGCCGAGGCGCCGGTCTGCATGGCCAAGACGCACCTGTCGCTCACCGCCGACCCCAAGGGCGGCGGCATCCCCAAGGATCACGTGGTCCCGATCCAGGCGATCCGGTTCTCGAGCGGCGCCGGCTTCGTGGTCCCGCTGTGCGGCGACATCATGACGATGCCCGGCCTCGGCAGGCAGCCGGCGGTGCTGGGCATGGATCTGACCGACAGCGGCGAGGTCATCGGGCTGAAGTAAGTCGTCAGTCGTCAGTCGTCAGTCGTCAGTCGAGACGGCGGCTGGATTGGGCTGCGGACGCGGTCGAAGGTCGAAAGGGTCGAAGGTCGAACCAGGGGCTCCGCCCCTGGAACCCCAGGGCTCGGTTCGACCTTCGACCTTCGACCTTCGACCCGGTCGCCAATGGTCGGCAGAGCGTCTGCGGGTGAGATACGCTCCGGCCACCCAACCACATGAACCCCGAGCTGCGTCGCCTCTACAACGCCGCGTTCTCCCAGGCCCTGTACCGCCGCTACGTCGACCGCCTCGAGACCTGGCTCGACGTGAAGATCCCGTTCCGCATCGCGGAGTCGCCGCTCTTCCTCCCGAAGGCGCTGCGCGCGAAGCTCGCGACCTCCGCGCGGGAGATCGTCGCGCAGATCTCGCGGCCGGAGCTGATCGAGAAGATGAAGGCGGCGATCCCTCCGGCGCTCGATGTGCCGCGCCGCGACTCCCTGGCGAGCTGCATCCAGGTCGACTTCGCCATCGTGCGCGGCGAGGACGGCGAGCTCACCGGCAAGGTGGTCGAGCTGCAGGGCTTCCCGTCGCTGTACGCGCTGATGGTGGTGCAATCCGAGGCGATGGCCGAGGAGCTGAAGACGATCCCCGGCCTCGAGGGGCCCTGGTCGATCTTCTACTCGGGGCACGATCGGCGCAGCTTCGTCGCCAAGTTCAAGGAGGCGCTCCTCGACGGCCACGAGCCGGAGGAGGTCGTGCTCCTCGACCTCGATCCGCCCGCGCAGAAGACCTACGCCGATTTCGTCGCAACGAGGCAGCTCACCGGCGTCGAGTCGATCGGCCCCGAGGAGATCGTGCGCGAGGGCCTGCGGTTGTTCCGTAAGAAGGGCGGACGCAAGGTCCAGATCAAGCGCATCTTCAACCGCGTGGTGTTCGACGAGCTGTCGAACAAGGGCGTCGAGCTGCCGTTCGACTACCGCGAAGATCTCGACGTCTCGTGGTTCCCGCACCCGAACTGGTACTGGCTCTGGTCGAAGTACACGCTGCCTCACGTCGACCACCACGCCGTGCCGAAGGCGACCTACGTGTCCGATCTGCGCAAGCCGCCGGAGGACCTGTCGCGCTACGTCCTCAAGCCGCTGTTCTCGTTCGCCGGCTCCGGCGTGAAGATCGATCCCACGCAAGCCGATCTCGACGCCATCCCCGAGAACGAGCGCGCCGGGTGGATCCTGCAGGAGAAGATCGTCTACGAGCCCGCGCTGCCGATGCCGAGCGGCGAGGGCGTGAAGGCGGAGGTCCGCATGATGTTCATCCGCGGCCCGAGGGACGAGAACCCGGAGCTGGTCTTGAACCTCGTGCGCATGTCGCGGGGAAAGATGCTCGGCGTCGATCAGAACAAGAACTTCGACTGGGTCGGTGGCTCGATCGGGATCTGGCCGGAGGCCGAGGGGTCGGTCTAGTACGGCGCACTGGAAGTTCGTACCTGGTTGATCTCCCAACGCTGGAGCGCCGTACTAGTACCGCCGGCCGGAAGTGTCCGCATACATCGAGCGATGGGCCGCGGTACGCGGCAGCGGTAGCGGGCGCGGGAGCGGAAGCGTGAGCGGCGGCGGCAGCGGTCAGCGGGATGGGCTCGCGATCCGTGGTCC
>JACPFM010000077.1 GCA_016182965.1 Deltaproteobacteria bacterium
GCCTGCCCGTGCGCCTGCGCCTGCGCGTGCGCCTGCGCCTGCGCGTGCGCCTGCGCCTGCGCCTGCGCGTGCGCCTGCGCCTGCGCCTGCGCCTGCGTGTCGGTGCGAGGCGCCTGCGTGTCAGTGCGCAGGCGCCTGCGTGTCGGTGCGCAGGCGCCTGCGCGTCTTCGATGCTCAGCGCTTCAGGTTGTTGACGAGCGTGCCGATGACCTCTCGCATCTTCGCGTACGTACCCTCGGCGACGCGCGGTTCGTAGCCCGCCGCCTCGGCCGCATGGCAGCACGCCATCGTCTCGCGCATCGACGAGCACGCGGTCTGGTAGCGCTCCCGCCGATGCCCACCGTGCGCGAACGACCCCTCGGCGATGTTCAACGGCACCGAGGTCGAAGCCTTCTTCGTCTGCCGGGCAAGATCGCGATCGTGCCGCTCGATGCGCGCGATCACGGGCCGCAGCTCCGCCACCACCTCGAGACTCACCCAGTAAACCCTCAGCATGTCGGTGCTCGTTCCGCCCCGAGACGCGCACGCACGACCAACTCGCGCCGCCGCTCGGGGCGGAGGTCCCGCGCCGGCGCGCGCAGGTCGAGTCAAGGGCGCCGCAGGCGGCGCGCGCAGCGCGCGCACCCTTGACGCGACCGAGCACGCCGGCAAACTCCGGCCCCCCGAGCGGAGGAGAAACTCCTCCCATCCAAGCCTGCGCCTGCGCCTGCGCCTGCGCCTGCGCCTTGCGCCTGCGCCTGCGCCTGCGCCTGCGCCTGCGCCTGCGCCTCACTTCCTCCGTGGATCGAGCGGGATCGTCGTCGCGATCAGTGGCTGGCCGTCGGGCCCGGGCCACTTCGCGCGGATGCCCTCGTCGAGCACGAGGTACACCTGCGTGAGGTTCAGCTTCCGGCGGGCCGCCACGTCGCGCATCACGTCGCGCTCGAACGCCGCGCGGTGATCCTCCTGCGACCAGGGCTGTCCGGGGAACCCGGCCGCGCCCGACTGGCGGTTCTGCGGCTCGGCCGCGGCGAGCTCCTTGAACACCTCGCGCCGCAGCGCGAGCGGCATGCCGTAGCGCGCGTCGCCCGGACCATCGACCAGCACCGCGGGCTTGGGCGCCCGCGTGATCGGCGAGAGCGTCCTGAGGGCCCACGGCGCGACCGCGACGAGCGAGGCGAGCTGCAGGAGCAGCCACGCCGTGCGCAGCCGACGGCCTTCGATCGGCTCGCCGAGCGCCCAGCGCCGCGCCTGTTCGAGGACCTCCGCCCGCTCCACGGCCGCGCATCATCCACGATCCGCGGCCGTCGCGGAACACCGAAGCGGCGGCCGGCGGGGGGGCGTCTGCTATGCTCGCGCGTCGCATGGAGCAGGTCGTCTACGAGGACATGTATCGTCTGGAGCGCACGCACTGGTGGTTCCGCGCGCGGCGCGAGATCCTCTCCGGCATCGTCCGCGAGCACGTCCCCGCCGGCGGCTCGATCCTCGACGTCGGCTGCGGCACCGGGTACGTCCTCGAGCAGCTGCGCGGGTCCTACGACGTCCACGGCATCGACGACGCCGAGATCGCCGTGCGCTTCTGCCACTCCAAGGGGCTCGAGTTCGTCGAGCGCGGCGTGCTCGGGAGCACCCGACTGTCGCGCGAGGCCTACGACCTCGTGATGTTCCTCGACGTCATCGAGCACATCGACGACGACGTGGGCGCGCTGCGGAGCGCGGCGCAGGTGCTCGCCCCCGAGGGGCGCGTCCTGGTGACCGTCCCCGCGCTGCAGCTGCTCTGGAGCGAGCACGACGTCGTGCACCACCACCGCCGCCGCTACGACCGCGCGTCGCTCACCCGGTCGCTCCGCGCAGCCGGCCTCGAGCCGGAGTGGATGAGCTATTTCAACACGCTCCTCTTCCCACTCGTCTTCGCCGCGCGCATGGTCGGGCGGCTGAAGAAGAGCGGCGGCGCCTCCGACGCCGACACGGTGCCCCCCGGCCCGATCAACGAGCTGTTCTACCGGGCCTTCGGCGCCGAGCAGCGCCTCTTGTCACACCTGAAGCTGCCGATCGGCGTGTCGCTGGCCTGCATCGCGCGTCCGATCGCGGCGCCGGCCTCGTCATTCCGAGCACGCGAAGCGACGGCCGCGCTATGATTCGCCGGCATGGCGGCCGGTAAGAACATCGAGGTCAAGGTCGGTGCGCTCATCCTCATCTCGATGATCCTCCTCGGAGGCTTCATCGTGGTGATGGGCGGGCTCAGCGTCGCCCGCGTCTACACGGTCTTCGTCGACTTCGACAACCCGAGCGGCCTGCAGATCGGCGCGCCGGTCAAGATCGCGGGCGTGAAGGTCGGCAAGGTCGACAGCCTCGAGTACCGCGGCGGCAAGGCCGACCCGAAGGTCCCCTGGCGCGCGCTGGTCCGCGTGAAGCTCTCCATCGAAGAGAAGGTCCGCGATTCGATCCACGAGGACGCGCAGTTCGTCATCACGACCCAAGGCGTCCTCGGCGAACCGTTCATCGGGATCCTTCCCGGCGATCCCGAGAAGCCGCCGCTGCCCGAAGGGTCGATCCGTCAGGGCAAGGATCCCCCCCGCCTCGACCTCTTCCTCGCCCAGGCGTCCGACCTCATGACCATGGCGCACAAGGCGCTGACGCGTGAAGACGGCCCGCTTCAGGACATCGCCAAGCACGGCGCCTCGCTGATCAAGGGCATCGATCTCCTGATCATCGACAACCGCGAGACGATCACCCGCATCACCAAGAACACCGAGAAGCTCTCGGCCTCCGCCGTCGAGCTCGTGCAGGCGACCAAGGACAAGGTCGACGGCCCGCAGGTGAAGCGCATCCTCAACAACGTCGACGTCCTCACCGCCTCGCTCGCGAAGGACACCGGCCCGCTCCTCAAGAAGACGCAAGACACCCTCGCGCACCTCGACGAGATCGCCACCGACACGCTCGGCCCCGAGCAGCGCGCCAGCATCAAGAAGACGCTCAAGGAGGTCGAGAACATCGCGGTCTCGGCCAACAAGACCGCCAACGACGTGCAGGCCATGGTCAAGCACATCAAGGCCGGCAAGGGCACCGTCGGCGCGCTGATGATGGACGAAGAGATCTACGACGACCTCCAGGAGATGCTGCGCGACATCAAGCACAACCCCTGGAAGCTGTTCTGGCGCGAGTGACGCTGGTCTCGGACGACGGAGCGTACGTCGACGAGGAGCACGAGAGCGGCCAGAGGAGGATCGCGGCCGCGAGGATGCGGACGGCGGACGAGGTGCCTTCGATGTCCCCCGTCGTGGGTCGAGGGTCGAAGGTCGGGCGTGACGGCCCGATCGGAGCGAGCGTCGCCGATCTCAGATGCGCACGCCCGCGTCGTCGAGGAGCTTGGGGACGCGCGCGAGGTCTTCGTCGGTCAAGTACGGCGGGCCCTTGCCGACGGCGCGCACGTTGGCCTCGATCTGCTGCGCGCTGCGCGCGCCGACGACGCACGACGAGACCAGCTGGTTCGAGAGCACGAAGCGCAAGGCGACGCTGCGCAGCGTGTGGATCTCGCCGTGGACCAGCGGGCGCATCGCGGCGACCTCGCGCAGCCGCTCGGTGAGCTCCTCGGGCGTCCAGCGCTCGCGGCGGTGATCGCCCTCGTCGAAGGTGCGCTCGGCCGACCAGGTGCCGCACAGGAGACCGTGCGCGAGGGGCGAGCGCGCGAGCACGCCGACGTTCGACCCCTTCGCGTCCGCGCCGACCTCGTTCAAGTCGCGCTGGTGGAACAGGTTGTAGGCGACCTCGATCACCGAGGCGCCGAGCTCGATCGCCGCGCGGGCGACCTCGGGGCTCCCGCAGGAGACGCCCCAGCGCTTGATCACGCCGTCGGCGATCAGCTCCTCGAGCGCGCCGATCGCCTCGCCGCGGCGGAGCGTGTCGACCGTGGGGTTGTGCAGCAGGTAGAGATCGGGCGCGCGCCGCAGCCGATCGGCCGAGCGCGCCGCGGAGCGGTGGAGGAACAGGCGATCGAACCGCTTTCGCGGCGGCGTGCCCGCCACGTCGTTGCCGCCCTTCGTGCACACGTACGCCTGATCGTCGCGGTCGAGCACGCGCCCGAGGCGCGCCTCCATCGGCTCCTTGCCCTCGCCGGAGCCGTAGAGATCGGCGGTGTCGAAGAGCGTGACGCCGAGCTCGCGCGCCCGGCTGATGGTCTTGTCGGCCTCCTCGTCGTCGACCGGTCCGTAGGCCTCGCCCGCGAGGCCCCACGTCCCGAGCGCGAGCTCCGAGACCACGAGGCCGCTCTTACCCAGGGTTCGTGTGCGCACGGTCGGGAAATCTCAGAGATCGAGCGCAGCGTCGAGGAGGACGCCGAACGTCTCGGGCCTCGGGGTACGCGCGGCCGTGACGAAGGCTGCGACCTCGCGCGGGGTGATCTCGGGGCGCAGGACGTCGGCCTCGATGGACACCGCGACGTGCTCGATGCGCCGCGCGTGCGCGCCGGGCGCGGCGAGCGCGACGGCCATCGCGATCTGCTCCGGCGCCGGCGGCGCCTCGGGGACCTCGACGGGCTCGGGACGGATCTCGATCGGCTGCGGTGGAACCTCGATCGGCTGCGGTGGAGCCTCGATCGGCTGCGGTGGAGCCTCGATCGGCTGCGCCGTGACCTCGAGGTATGGCGCGACCTCGATCGGCGCGCGCTCCTCCTCGATCGGCGAAGGCAAAACCTCCATCGCCGCCGCCGCAGCCTCCCTCTCGGGCACGCCCTCGCGCACAGGCTCGCGCACGACCTCAGGCACGACCTCGGGCTCGGGCTCGCGCACGGGCTCGGGCTCGGGCTCGGGCTCGCGCACGCGCTCGACCTCGGGCTCGTGCTCGACCTCGGCCAGCACCGCCCCCGCGCGCAGCGCCTCGACCTTCGGCGGCAACGGCGCGAGCTCGACGATGTCGCTCGTCGACGGCGCGGTGGGCGCCGCGCGGAGGTTCCGCGTGGACTCCGGCGGCGCCGGCCGCTCCTCGGCGAGCTCGAACGAGGACATGTCGGGCACCGACGGCGCGGCGACCGCGAGCCGCGCGCTCTCGTGCGGCGGCGCGACGAGCTCGCGGCCGGGCGCGGCGCGCCCCTCTTCGACCACGGGCGACAGCGCCGAGGGCTCGACGTGCGCCGGCTCCTCGACGTTGATCTCGATGACGGTCTCGCCCGCTTCGATCTCGTCGGCGGGGCCGAGCTCCTCGAGCTCGAGCGGCACCGCGGCGACCGCGAACTCGCCGCTGATCGACTCGAGGTTCTCGGGCGTCGCGGGCTCGGCGACGTGCGGCACCTCGGGGACGTGCGCCGCCTCGGCAAGGTGCGGCCCTTCGGGCACGTGCGGCACCTCGATCGGCTGCTGCACCTCGGCGACCGGCGCGGCCGCGATCGGCTCGGGCGCGAGCCGCTCCTCGGCGACCGCGGGGAGGTGCAGCACCGGCGTGAACGGCGGGGTCGGCTCGGTCGGCTTCTCGGGTACGAACGCGCGCTCCGACGCGGCGGCGGCGGGCTCGGGCGCGACGAAGCGTGGCGAACGAGGCTCGGCGGCGCGCCGCTGGATGCGCGCGAGCAGCGCCTCGAGCCGCGCGATCTGCTCACCGAAGGCGCTCACGACGCCTCCTCGGCGCGCGGCGCGTGGAGCCGTACGAGCGCGTCGCCCCACGAAAGGCCCTGGCCGAGCCACTCGCCGACGCGCTCGATCGACGCCACGTTCGCCACCAGGACGCGCAGGCGCGCGCCCTCGCGCGCGACGGGCAGGGTGCGCAGCTCGCGACCCGACGCGGCCGCCAGCATGCCCTCGATCACGGCTGCGAGCAGCGCGTCGCCGATCGCCCCTTCGACGGGGGCGTCGCTCACGCAGACCAGCAGCGCGCGGCCCCACCGCTCCATCGAGAGCGCGCCGAGGCCCACGATGGCGAGCTCGCCGGCGAGCCCCTCGAGCACCGCTTCGAGCGACGCGTCGCGCACGTGACCGCCGGACGCGGAGAGCCGCTCGGCGACCCGGGCGCCGAGCGACCGGCCGAGCGTGCGGCCGAGCTCGCGCGTCGCCGTCTCGCCGGCGGCCGCCGCGAGCACGCCGAGAGCGGCGGCGGGAACGATCACCGCGCGGGCGTTGTCGCTCTCCCGATGGGCTTCGTCGCCCCCGGAGCCGAGGCGCACTTGACCGTTCGGGAGGTCGAACGTAACCGCCTTCTTCGGGTCGAACGAGGAATGCTCCAAATGCCCTCTGCAGGCGCCCTTCGGATCGTACGAGGGGGCGAGCGCAGTCATACCACGCCCGTTCGGCCGCGCGGAGCCCCCGCGCGCGCCCTGCCGATCGCGTCGTGGATGGCCGCGCTCGTCGCGGCGCTGCTCGTGCTCCTGCTCGCGCGCACAGGCGTCGCCGCGCCCAGACGTAGCACCGCCGGCGCCCCGGTGGGCCCGGTGATCGAGCGTCCGACCGGCGCGCTCCGGAGCTGCGATCCGCTCGCGCCCGTCTGCGTGCACGCGACGAGCGCCGTGCCGGTCGAGGCGCTCGCGACCGCGCGCGTCGCGTTCTCGATCGCGTGGAGCCTCGTCGTCGACACGCTGCGGGTGCCGCGGCCGCTGCCCGACGGCGCGCGCGGCGGCGATCCGCGGCTCGACGTGTACTTGGTCGCGCGCGGGACGAAGGTGCCGCGCATGCTCGACGGGCTGGCCGTCGGGCGCGATCCGCTCGACCTGCTCGCCGATCGCGACGCGGCGTCGGCGTTCCTCGTCGTCGACGAGGAGGCGGTGCGCGCCGGCTCCTGCGCGCTCGCGGCGATCGCGGCGCGCGGCGTCGTCCGCGCCTCGACGATGGGCCTCGACGTGGCCGAGAGCGAGGTGGTGGTCGACGGCTTCGCGCGGCGCATCGCCGAGGTCGTGGCGCCGTGCCCGGAGCTGGAGCGCCCCGCGTTCGCGGAGCTCCAGGCGCGGCCGTGGCGCGCGATCACCGCGAGCCCCGCCGGGCCTCACCTGGTCGCGCGCACCCTCGACGTCCAGCGGGGGTCGGGCTTCGGCGCGATCGTCCCCGGGGTGCTCTCGATGGCCGGAAACCACCACGGCATCGTCGTGCCCGCGGAGGACGACGAGCTCGGCCCCGCGCACTTCCACGACGATCCTTCGGTGTTCGACGTCCTCGCGAGCTCGCTCTCCGACGCCGGCTCGTCGCTCGACGCGATGTTCCTCGACGTCGCGGTGGCTCGTGCGACAGCGCCGGTCGCACCGGCGTGGGAGTGGACGGTGCCGGTGTCCACGCTGCCCCGGCGGTTCGCGGTGCGCCGCGGCATCGAGCCGACCGGGATGACCTTCGTGCGCGTCGAGCTCGACGTGGCCCCGGCCGGCGACGCCGTCGAGATGGATCTCGCCTGGGAGGGCGGCTCGCGCTTCGCGTGGCGCGTGCTGAAGCTCGACGCCGCGGGGAGGGTCGTCTCCGAGGTCCCGGTCCCGCCGCTCGAGACGACGCGCAAGATCACGATCGAGGCGCGTCACCTGAGCGGCGTGCGCACGATCCTGCTCTGCGGCGTCAACCTCGGCGATCCCGGCCGCCCGTGGCGCCCGACCGAGCCTCCGTCGCCGGCGCACGGCTACGATCTCGGCATCTTCGCAGGCTCGTGAGCGCGAGCAGCAGGCCCGCGAAGGCTCCGAAGCCGGCGCCGCCCGCGCGCCCCGCCGCGCACCCGCCGCCGGTGCGCACGCCGTCGCGCGCGTCCCACCGGTCCGCGCCGATCGGGATCTCGCGCTCGATGGTCAGCGCGCCGCTCCCCGGGATCGGCGCCGCGAGCGCGGGCCGCAGTCGGACGCGCGCGTCGGTGCCGCCGCGCCCGGGCTGCGCCACGATCGCGAACCGATAGACGCCGACCGCAGGGTGCTCGAGCGCGACGCGCGCGCTCGCGCCTTCGGTCTCGAGCAGGAGGCCGCCCGGCAGGTCGGCGGGCAGGCCGTTCGCGTCGTGCGCGATGGCGAGCGCGTACACCGGTAGCCCTCCGTCCGCCGCGAGATACGTCGCGCCGAGCCGCAGCGACAGGGTCGTCGCGGGGGGCGGCGCCGGCCGCCGATCGAGCGCCGCGAGCGCGCCGCCCACGTCGAGGATCCCGGCGCCCTTGGCGAAGTCGCGCGACGAGCCGCCAGCCGGCGGATCGTCGACCAGCGGCCGCGCGCCGGCTTGCAGGAGCGCGCGCACGTCCTCCTGGGTCAGCGTCGGATCGCGCTGGAAGAGCAGCGCGGCGGCGCCCGCGGCGAACGGCGCCGACATGCTGGTCCCCGCCAGCGCGCCGTGCTCCGGATCGACGATCTGCGACAGATCGAACGCGCCGCCCGGCGCGGCGAGGAGGGCCGAGCGCGCGAGCGACGAGATCACGTAGTGCCCGGGGGCGAGGATGTCCGGCCGCATCGGACCGTTGGCCGCGGGGCCCGCGCTCGAGAAGAAGCAGCGACCCCCGACGACGGCGTCCTCGATGCCCACCGTGCGCTTCTTCTGGTTCACGAACTCGGTGCGCGTGCCCACGCAACCGACCGAGAGGAGGCCGGCGGCGCTCGCCGGGACGCCGATGGTCCCTTCGATCTGCCCGCCGCGCTGGAAGAACGGCATGCCCGGCCCGTCGATCGCCTCGCGCGAGCCCTGCAGCCAGATCTCCACCGCGCCGTCGCCCTCGAGCTCGAGCTCGAACGTGCCGACCGGCAGCGCGCCCTGCAAGACGGCGATCGCGCCGCTCGTGTCACCCTCGTCGAGGAACCTGGGGACGTCGTTCGCGACGAGCACGCGCACGTCCTTCGCGGGCTTGGTCTCGAGCGCCTCGCCGCGCGGCACAGGAGCCATCCACGGCGCGTCGCCGGGGCCGCGCACGCCGAGGCGCACGTCGCCGCGATCGCGCTTGTTGATCCACACGAACACCTGCGCGTCGCGGTAGGCCGCGCCGCGGCCGTCGGCGCCCCGCAGCTGCACCGGGATGCGATAGGTGCCGCCCGGCGAGACGCGGACGCTGGTGTGGATCGGGATGTGACCCTCGTTGGACGCGGCCACCACGATCGCGCGCCCCGGTCCGTGCGCGAGCTCGGTCAGCCCGCGCTCGAACTTCGAGGTGCCGTCGTGCGCGCCGTACTGCGTGCCGAGCGAGAGGTTCACCACCGCCGGGACCCTGGCCTCGGCGGCGCGATCGAAGACGAACTTCGCCCCGAGGATCGCCGCCCCTTCGTCGACCCCGCCGAAGGCGTCGGACGCGCGCACGATGACCAGGTCGGCCTTCGGCGCGACGCCGACGTAGGTCCGCGAGGGGCCGCCGTTGCCCGCGGCGATGCCGGTGACGTGCGTGCCGTGCCCCTCGTCGTCGCCGGGGATCTTCCCGGGCGCGGCACCCTTCAGGATGGCGTCGATCTCCGAGCGGTCCCACACGCGCCCGCCGTAGCGCTGGTCGAGGACGTTGCCCTCGCGCTTGTCGCCGGCGAAATCGAGGAACCAGGCGATGCGCGTGGTGCCGTCCGCGTTGCGGAAGTCGGGGTGGGTGATGTCGAGACCGGTGTCGACGATGCCGACGTACGTGCCGGTGCCGTCGAGCGGCGAGGGGGTCGCCGACGACGGCGCCCCGACGAAGGCGCGCGCCACGTCGAGCTTCGGGCGGAGCGGCGGCCGGATCTCGACGCCTAGCTCCGGGTGCGCGCGCGCGAAGCCCGCGATGCGCGCGGCGTCGCCGTCGATCACCGCGAGCCCGGGCACGACGGGGTGCAGCCCGAGGCGCTCGGCGTCGGCGCTCGCCGGCAGCGAGACGAGGGCGAAGAACGGACGCGGGGGCGCGAGCAGCTCGACCGCCGACGTGCCGACCCTGCCGATGGCGAGCGTGCTCGGCTCGGCGGCGCCCGATGAAGCCCCGAGCAGCGCGCCGAGCGCGAGGAGCGACGCCGCGACGAGCCTCACACGCGCAGCGTGGCGGACGCGCGCCGTCTCGGCAACCGCGATCGCCCTCAGGGGCCGCCTGCGGCTGCCCCCGGGTCGAGACACTTCAGCCCGAGGGATCTCCGATCAGCCGTCGAGCTCGCGACGACGGCGCGCCGCCACCGTCAGCGCGAGACCGAGCGCGAAGAGCGCGCCGAAGACCTCCGAGGAGCCGCCTTGGCCCGGCACGCGGCAGCCGCACGTCGAGGCCTCGGGCAGATCGTCGCCGACGCCCTTGGAGGCGTCCTCGCCGGCGTCTTCCAGCGAGCCGGTGTCGTCGAGCGAGCCGGTGTCGGACGTGGTGCCGGTGTCCTCGCGGAAGGTGTCCTCGGTCCCGGTGTCCTCGACGAAGGTGTCCTCTTCGGTGCCGGTGTCGACGCCGCCCTCCAAGCACGACGAAGCCGTCGACCACGAGGTCTTCGAGCTCGGCGGATCGCACACCTGGCAGGAGTCCTTCGGGTTGATGTCGCCGTACGACCAGCACTCGTTCGCGATGACGCAGAAGCCCGCCTTGATGCCGCTGGTCGTCGGGGTGCAGGTCTTCGTCGCCTCGTTGCAGGTGACCGTCGTCGTGCAGGTCAGCCCGCAGTTGTTGGTCTTGGTGGTGCACGAGCCGTAGCTCGTGCAGGACTGGATCGAGCAGAACGTGCCGGTGCCGGCGTCGCTGAGCGAGCTGCCGCACGGCGTGCCCTCGGCGGCGTAGACCGTGCTGCAAGAGCCCGTCCCGTTGCACTTGCGCCCGCAGGTCGGATCGCTCGTGCCGGTGCAGAAGCCGCCCGGATCGGCGCCGACCGGCGCGAGCGTGCAGGTGCCCTCCTTGCCCGCCTCGTTGCACGCCTTGCACCCGCCGGTGCACGCGTTCTCGCAGCACACGCCGGTGACGCAGTAGCCGCTCGCGCACTCGAGGTTGCTCGTGCACGTCGCGCCCTTCGGCTTGGTGCACACGCCCTCGCGCCCCGGCGCCGCGCAGGTCTGGCCCTCGGGGCAGCCGGTGCTCGTGCAGCACACGCCGTCGACGCACGTCAGCCCGCCGGCGCAGCCGGTGCCGCACGCGCCGCCGATGGCGGTGTTGAAGATCTCGGAGCTCGTCGTCTCGGTCGACGGCGCGAGGCCGCCGACGACCAGCGCGCCGGTGCCCGGGACGTTCGCCATCGCGTGGAACATGCGCTCGATCGACATCGAGCCCGCGCCGGTCATCGTCCCGGTCGTCGGCGTGGCGCCGGGGATGAAGATGTCTGCGGTGTTGTTGACGTGCGTGTACGCCGTCGTGTTGTACGACTGCCCGCCGGTGAACAGGATGCGCCCGTCGTCGAGCCGCGCCGAGGCGAACTGCCAGCGCGGCGTCGACAGCTTGGCGGTGAGCGTCGTCCAGCTCGTGCCGTCGAAGTACTCGAGCGAGGTCACCGCCGAGCTCGCGTAGTTGCTCGTCGACCCGCCGGCGGCGATCGCGCGCGGCGCCGTGCCGTCGAGCGCGACGAGCTCGAGCTGCGTGCGCCTCGTCGCCATGCTCGGCGCCGCGCTCCAGGTCTTGGTCGTCGGCGAGTACAGCTCCGCCGTCTCGAGGTACGTGGTGGACGTGCCGTAGCTCTCGCCGCCGGCGACGAGCACGCGGCCGTCGCCGAGCACGACGGCGCGGCCCTTGGTGCGCCCGGCGGTCATGTTGCCGGCGTTCACCCAGCTGTCGTCGGTGATGGGGGGCGGCGCGACGGGGAAGTAGTACTCGGCCGACTTCCACGGGGCGGTCGTGCTCGAATACGAGGTGGTCGGCTGACCGCCGATGGCGAGGGCCGCCTCCTTGCCGTCGACCGTCACCGCCACCATCGCGTGCCACGCGCGCGACGTCATCGTCGCCGCGGTGCTCCAGGCGCCGGTCGTCGGATCGCGCACGATCGTCACGCCCTGCGCGGTGCTCGTGGTGCCGGTCGTCGGGAAGCCGCCGGCGGCGACGACGCGCCCGCTCGGGAGGCCGACGGCGTTCATGCCGATGCCGAGCGTGAACGTGCCGGGCAGCGACGACGCGATCGCCCACGTGCCGGTCGTCGGGTTGAACAGCTCCGTGGCGCCGGGCTCCGAGCCGGTGCCGCCCACGAGCAGGACCTTGCCGGAGTCGGCCCCGGCCTCGATGCGCACGAGCTTGTGGTAGGCGTGCGAGCGCTTCGCGGTGTTGGTCGTCGCCTGCCATGCCGGGTCGACGAGCACCGGGTACGAGAGCCCGCGTCCGTCGATCGTCGCCACGACGGTGCAGGTCGACGCGCCGGGCTTCGTGACCGGGCGACCCCACGGGCCGGTGGCCTTCGTGTCGTACGCGCAGCCGCTCACCGTCAGCCTGCCGAGGCGCGTCTCGCCGCGCGCGTCGAGCGCGATCGGCCGGGGCATGCGCAGCACCGGGTTGCCGCTCTGCTCGAGGAACTCGACGTTGCCGTCGATCACGCGCAGCCCGGCGACGTTGCCGAGCGCGACGTCGTACGAGAACGACAGCACCTCGCGCGCGCCGTCGACCTGGTAGAAGTCTTCGACGCCATCGGCCGCGACGAGGCGGAGCGCGGAGGTGCCGGGCTGCACGTCGGGGTAGATCGCGACGTGCTCGGCCCACTCGATGCCGGAAGGCGAGAAGCCCCGCGGCGTGACGGCGAGCTCCATCGCGCCCGCCTGCACCTTCAGCGCGCCGTCGGCCTTCCGCGGCAGCGCCATTCGCACGACCGAGCGCTCGTAGCGCGCCCCGCGCGCGACGATGTGCATCGTGTCGGACGCGAGCGACACGCGCTCGATCGTCGCCTCCGGCAAGAAGCCCGGCAGCTTCCGCGACAGCTCGCGCGCGCGACCGAGCACCTCGATGCCGAGCGGCGTGGTGGCGGCGATCTGCGGATCGGCCGTGAGCACCGGCTCGGTCGACGTGGAGACCGGCGTCGGCGCCGACTCCCGAGCGCACCCCGAGAGCACCACGAGGCCGATCACCCCAAGCGAAGAAAGAAGCCGCCGCACGATCCACTCCTCCGGCCCGCGCAGCGAGCCCCCGTGTAGGACAAACGCCCACCTCGCCGTGGCGGGCTGGGCCGTCAAGGCTGAACCACCAACGTCGCTGAGCCGGATGGTGCCCCGTCGTGGCGCGGCACGCCAGCGGCCGAGCCGGATGGCCAAACCCTCTTTCCCGGTCGCGATGCTCGGACACGGGCCCTGCGCTTGCCCGCACAGGTGGGTCGCAGGGCATGCGGGGCCGACGGAAGCAGGGTGTCCGCGAATCGTGAACACTCAGAGGCGCTCTTCGGGGAGGCCGTCGTCTCCGCGCGAGAGCGCGTCCATGACGCGCGGGACCTCGTCGGCCAGCTCGGAGGCGAAGACGCCGCGATCGCCGACGCGCGCGCGGAGGACGTCGCCCACGAGGCCGTGCAGGTGCACCGCCGCAACCGCGGCGTCGAACGGACGCATGGTGCAGAGCAGCGCGCCGATGATGCCCGCGAGGACGTCGCCGGAGCCTGCGGTCGCGAGCAGCGGGTTGCCCGTGGTGTTGACCGCGACGCGCCCGTCGGGCGAGGCGACGATCGTGCGGGCGCCCTTGAGGACGACGACCGCGTTGGTGAGCTCGACGACCTTCCGCACCGCGCCGAAGCGATCGCGCTCCACCTCCTCGGCCGCCAGACCGAGCAGGCGCCCCATCTCGCCCGCGTGCGGCGTGAGCACCAGCGGCCCCCGGGCGCGCGAGAGGCGTTGCGCGTTGCCTTTTTGCTGCGAGATCGCGTCGGCGTCGACGACCACCGGGCCGGTGAAGCCGTCGAGGATTCGCTCGACGACCTTCCGCGAGGCGTCGTCGAGGCCGAAGCCGGGACCCATGACCACGGCCTTGCGGCGATCGAGCAGGGCGTCGAGGTGCGCGAGCGGATCGCTGCGATCGAGCCCCACGGCCATGACCTCGGGCATGCGGGCGTCGATGGCGGCGAGCGCCTCGGGCCAGGTGGCGATGGTCACCACGCCGGCGCCCGCGCGGAACGCGCCGCGCGCCGACAGAAGCGCCGCGCCCGACTTGCCTGCCGACCCTGCGCAGACGAGCACCGCGCCCACCGAGAACTTGTGCGCGTCGGCTTCACGGGGCTCGAGCAGGCGGGCGACCGCGCGGCGCTCGATCACCTCGGCGACGTGGCCGACCTTCCCGAGGATGGTGTCGGGCACGCCGAGATCGCAGACGTGCACCCGACCCGCGTAGCGCGCACCCTGCGGCGTGAGCAGGCCGACCTTGAGGTGGCCGAAGCACACCGTGTCGTGCGCCTCGACGCACGCGCCGAGCGGCGCGCCCGAGTCGGCGTCGAGGCCGCTCGGGATGTCGAGCGACAGGCGCCGCCCGGGCGCCCGGTTGATCGCGTGGATGATGTCGGCCATCGGCCCGGCGATCGCCCGATCGAGGCCCGTGCCGAACAGCCCGTCGACGACCAGATCGGCCAGACCGAGGGCCGCCTCGAGGTCGGAGAGCCCGCCCTGATCGACGTTCGCCTCCGTCGGTCGGACCACGGTCACCTGCCCGCCGAGGTCGAGGTACGCGTCGTGGTTGATCCGCGCGTCGCCGAGCACGCGCTCGGGCGAGCCGGCCAGGAACACGCTGACGTCGGCGCCGCGCGCCCAGAGGTGCCGCGCCACGACGAAGCCGTCGCCGCCGTTGTTGCCGGCGCCGCAGACGACCACCACCCGCGCCCCGGCGAGGCCCGACGCGAGGAGCCGCCCTGCGACGTCGGCGGCGCCCCGGCCGGCGTTCTCCATGAGGATCACACCGGGGACGTGGCACCCCTCGATGGCGTGGCGATCGAACGCGCGCATCTGCGCGCGCGACAGGATCGGGATCATCGCCTCCCTTCCTACTAGAGCCGCGGCCGGGCGGGGCCTAGGATCGTGCTCATGCGTCTTCGACTCCTCCCGGGCGTTCGGTCGGCGTCACCAGTGCTCGCGCTGCTCGCGCTGCTCACGCAGCTCGGCTGCGGCTCGGGGGACGATCAGCAGCAGGCGCCCGCCGGCGATGCCATGCCCGACTCGGGCCTGCCGCAGGATCCGGAGGAGTACCGCGAGGCGCCGCGATCGTGCGCGCTCGAGTGCGACAACCAGGCGGGCTGCGAGCCCGACGGCTACCAGTGCCCGGCGATGTCGGACTGGAAGGCGCTGCCGCACGCCGGCTCCTGTCCGGCGTGGGACGGCACCTTCCCCGCGCCGCAGGCCGGCAAGTGCACGGCGAGCGTCCCGACCGGCGCCGCCGCGAAGAGGACCGGCGTCGATCCCGACGACGCGACGAGCACCATCCTCCCCACCGGCTACCGGGCGAAGCCCGCCGGCAAGTCGATCGCCTTCGACGACACGCGGGGCGGCTTCGCCACCAACGTCGTGCCGATCGAGGGCACCGATCTGGTGATCGTGGTCGACGGCGGCATCCAGGATCACGCGGTGCGCCTGATCGACACCAAGGCCGTCGAGACCGATCCGACCAAGGCGATCAAGGGGATGGTCCGCTACGGCAGCGGCGAGAACACCAACTACGGCGCCGTCGTCGCGCCGGGCGCGACGAGCTCGCAGCGTCGCGTCTGGGTCGCGGGCGGCTACGGGGCCTCCGCGCGCCTGCTCGCCTTCGACGTGGATCTGACGGCGGCGACGCTCACGGCGAAGGTCGAGGCCGACATCCCCATCGCCATCTCCACCAGCGGCAAGCCGATGCCGAGCGGCATCGCGCGCCGGCCCGACGGCAAGCTGGTCGTGGCGACGCAGAACAACGTCGGCGGCAGCAAGCTGTTCGTGGTCGATCCCGCGACGAAGAAGGTCTCCGATCCGATCGCCCTCGGCAGCAGCGAGCTGTTCACCGTGTACCTCCACCCTGCCGACACGGCCGGTCGCTGGGCGTACGTGAGCTCGTGGGACGGCAACCGCATCGACGTCGTCGATCTCGACGCCGCCAAGCTGGCGAAGTCGATCCCCGTGGCCAAGGCGCCGCAGGCGTTCGCTGCCCTCGACAGCCGCTACATCGCCGTCGTGTCGTCCGACGCCGACGTGATCACCGTCTTCGACACGCTGCCCGACGGCTGGTCGAAGGTCTCCGAGACCAAGGTCGTCGAGGGCTCGGGCTACGGCTGGGCCCCGAGCGGCCTCACCTGGGATCCCGCGCAGAAGCGACTCTACGTGTCGCTCGCCGGGTTGAACGCGGTGGCCGTCTACGACGTCGCGGTCGGGACCGCCGCGCCGACCCTCGCCCTGCGCTCGATGATCCCGACCGAGTGGTGGCCGACGGCCGTCACGCTGCGCGCCTCCGACTCCGCCCTCGTGGTGGTGAACGGCAAGGGGCGCGGCACCGGCGCCAACCCGATCGCCTTCAAGCCGAGCGAGGGGAACATCACCGTCCTGATGAAGGGCTCGCTGCAGGTGGTCGGCGCGACCGAGCTCGCGAGCTTCACCGGCAAGACCGCGGTCGACGCGCTCACCGATCTCGGAAAGCTCGGGGGCGCCTCGAAGGTCGACTGCGCGGGCGCTCCCTACGACTTCCCCGTCCCCGCGACCAACACCGAGGGCCCGAGCAAGGTCATCAAGAAGGTCGTCTTCGCCATCAAGGAGAACAAGACCTTCGACGCCGTGTTCGGCGATCTGCCGGGCGTCGACGGCGATCCGAAGCTGGTGATGGCGCCCGGTCGCATGGACGCGCTGTTCGGCAACCAGCGGAAGATCGCCAAGACCTTCACGGTCTTCGACAACTACTACACGTCGGCCGAGCAATCGCTGCAGGGCCACGTGTGGACGGCCCACGGGCGCACCACCGAGTTCGTCGAGCGCACCTGGCTCGTGGCCTGGGGGCGCAGCCTGCGCCTGCCGGTCATGGGCGTTTCGCAGGGGCGGCCGGTCGAAGGCTCGCTGTTCAACTGGTTCCAGCGCGAGAAGATCCTGTTCGACAACATGGGCGAGCTCGTCGGCGCCGCCGACGACGACAAGAAGCTGCCGAAGAACTGCTGCCTCGACTCGCTCTACCCGGGGCAGTTCTACGCCCAGGACGAGCCGGACTCGCGCAAGGCGTGCTACATCGCGGCCCGCGCGCGGGTGACCTGCGATCTGAAGCCGTTCACCTACGCGGTCATGCCGAACGACCACACGTCGGGCGGCTCGCCCGGACTGCCCACCGTCGAGACGTACATCGCGATCGGCGACGAGGGCACCGGCATGCTGGTCGAGGCGCTCTCCAAGTCGCCTTCCTGGAGCGAGACCCTGGTGGTCATCACCATGGACGACCCGCAGGACGGCGGCGATCACGTCGACGCCCACCGCACGCCGCTCGCGTTCGCCGGGCCGTGGGTCAAGCGCGGGTACGTCTCCAAGGGGCACTACGACACGACGTCGATCCACAAGCTGTTCGCCCACATCTTCGGCATCGCGTACCCGAACGAGATCGTGGCGCGGGCGTCGCTGCCGCTCGACGCCTTCACCTCCACCCCCGACTACTCGCCGTTCATCCACGACAAGCGGACGCAGCCGCTCGCCTGCAACGCCAAGGACGGCAAGGCGGCCACGACCGCGAAGATGTCCCGCTGGGACCTCTCGCAGCCCGATCAGGCGCCCGGCCTGTCCGCGCAGATCTGGGAAATCCTGCACGACGGCGCGCCTCCCCCGGCCGGTTACGGCGACGACGACGGCGACGACTGATTGGGAATGATTAAAGGTAGGCGCGCCTCCGACCTGAGCCCCTACGCCTGCGGCACCGTTTGACCTGGGTGTTGCCAGGTTGCTACATTCCCGTCGCCGCTAGAGCGTGCGGTCTCCGGGGGGAGGTTCGAGGTCCAGCGCTTGGCTCGAGGGTCGTATCGGATGATGCAGGTTCCAGTGAAGTGGTCCGAGCTCTGCGCCTCGGACGAGTTTCAGGGCAGGTGGGTGGCGCTCGACGGCTGCCGCTACGACGAGTCGACGGCCAAGCCGCTCGAGGGAACGCTCGTCGACTCGGACGAAGATCTGGTCGAGCTTTGCATGCGCATCCGCCACAAGGGCGGCCGCGAGTGCGCGATTCTCTACATCGAAGAGGCCCGCCGACTGAGCACCCCGCCGCCGCCCTCCGTCCGGGCGATGCACTGACCCGAGGCTCCGCGCAAGCCCGATCCTCCTCCGTCCGCGGCTGATTCCGTCCGCGTGATTCGTGAGGAATACCGCAGCTTTACCCTGTGGAAAGGGCGGTTTCTTGACACGGTTCGGGGGTGCTTCTACCCCCAATGGCATCCGCCATGCCTGCCGAGACCAAGGCCGCCGCTGCCTCCGCGCTCCTCGCGCGCGCGCCGGCCGTGCAGGCGGTGCTCCCGTTCTTTCGCGGCGGGGTGGCCCGGGCGCGGAGGGCGAACGAGCAGGCAGGCGCCCGGGTCGCGCGGCCGGCGATTCCGCTTCGGCACCACGCCATCGAGCGGATGGCCGAGCAGCTGGAGCTTCGGTTCCCGCAGCGCACGCCCGCGGTCTACGTGCACGAGGGCGCGCGCCAGGCGCTCGAGCGGCGGCTCTCCGCGCTCGGCCGGCAGCCGGTGGTGGTCTCGATCACCGACAACCGCCACTCGATGATCCACGCCACCCGCCGCGACGGCGTGCTCCGGGCGCGGCTCCATCACATGTTCCTCGACGCGCCCCACTCGGTGATCGAGGCGCTCGCCCGGTTCCTCCTGTTCCGCGATCGCGACGCCTCGCACGTCGTCGGCCGCTACATCGACGGCAATTTCGCCCGCATCCGCAGCCTCGAGCCCCACCGGCGCTCTCACAAGCCGAACGCGGGCGACCACCACGACCTCGACTCGATCTTCGCCGAGGTCAACGAGACCTACTTCGACGGCGTGGTCGACGCGCGCATCTGCTGGGGTCACGAGTGCCGGGCGAAGGCGCGCAAGCGCACGACCATCAAGCTCGGTTCGTACGCCGCGCAGGAGCAGCTCGTCCGCGTGCACCCGCGGCTCGATCAGCCGTGGGTCCCCCGCTACTTCGTGGCGTTCGTGGTCTTCCACGAGATGCTCCACCACGTGATGCCGGCCACCCGCATCGCCGGCCGCCGCGCGCTGCACCCGCCGGCCTTCCGCGAGCGCGAGCGAGCCTTCCGTCACTTCGAGCGGGCGCTCGCCTGGGAGAAGGCGAACCTCGACCGTCTGCTCAAGTGACCTGACGAAAACTGGCGCTCCGGCCGCCATTCGTGGTGGGAACGGGCGTGGCCCGCATCTCCCGAGTCGTGCTCGCGATGGTCGTCGGCGCGCTGCTCTTCGAGAGCGGCTGCCGGCGGTCGACCTCCGGGGTGGCGCAGCAGGGGGGCGGCGCGGTGCCGACCGCGAGCAGCGTGCAAGTGGTCGCGGGCGCCGGGCGGCGGCTCGGCGGGGAGAAGGCCGGCGAGACGGTGGCCATCCCGCCCGGCCGGTTCTTCGCGGGCAGCGTCCCCGGCGACGAGGGGCGCGATCCGACGATCGAGCCGGTCGCGGCGACCTACGATCTGCCGGGCTTCACGATCGACGCGCTGCCGTACCCGGGCAAGCCGGGCGAACCACCGCGGACCGGCGTCTCGCAAGCCGAGGCGTCGAAGCTCTGCGCCGAGCGCGGCGCCCGGTTGTGCACCGAGCTCGAGTGGGAGCGCGCGTGCCGCGGCCCCAACGGCGATCCGTTCTCCTCGGGCACGGCCTGGGATCCGACGTGCGCGAAGACGCCCGAGCAGTGTGTCTCGGGGTTCGGCGTGCGGTCGATGGGATCGGCGCTCGAGGAGTGGACCGCGAGCGCGCTCGCCGAGGCGTCGCCGACCGCGGGGCCGCGCCTCGGACCGGCGAAGCGGTTCGTGGTGAAGGGCGCGAGTGGCGCCGCGTCGCCTTCCGCCCACCGCTGCGCGGCGCGGCGCGCGAGCGATCCCTCCGGCGGCGGGCGCCCCACGGGGTTCCGTTGCTGCAGCGGTCCGGCCCCCTCGGTGTCGGTCGCGGCGATCGAGTCTGCGCCCGCGTTCCGCCGCGGCGCGGTCGAAGCCGGCAAGCTCGCCGAGATCCTCGCCGGCATCCCCGAGCTCTCCCGCCTCAAGGGCGTCCGCTTCTTCAAGGACAGCGAGGCCGCCGAGGTCACCGAGAAGGCGAAGAACCCTCCCGGCGCGGGCTGGACGCTCACCGCCGAGCCGATCGTGTGGAGCCCCGTGGCGGGCACGGAGATCCTCGTGGCGACCGGCAAGAGCAAGGGCGGCGCGTTCGTCGTCGCGCTCCACCGCCTCCACGACGCCGAGGGCGAGCGCTACCGCCTCGCCTCGTCGATGATCTTCGCGAACGAGCAGGGCCCGGTGCTGCTGGCGTACCAGGGCAACATCCGCCGGGAGATCGTGTGGTCGATGGCCTGGGGCGCGGCGGGCGAGGGCGGGGCGGTGACCTACCGCGACGATCACCGGGTGGTGATCGTGCAGCGTTGATTCAGCGCTCGATCCGCAGCAGGCGCCCGCCGACCATGTCGACGAAGTAGAGCCGGCCGTCGGGGCCGAACGCCATGCCCGCGAGCGCGCCGGCGCCGAGGCCGGTCTCGAGCGCCTCGAGCTGGTTGCCCTGCAGATCGAACGCGACGATCCGGCCCGTGGCGTTGTCGGAGACGAAGAGCACGTCGTCTCGGAGCTCGAGCCCCGAGGGCGCGGTCAGCGCGCCGGGCGGCACGACCTCGGTGAGCACGGCGTCGTCGATCCGGTAGTGGCCGCCCTGCTGTCGCTCCATCGACGGCAGCCGCGCGCCGCGCGTGCCGCTCGTGGTGTCGAGCCGCAGAACCCGGCCGTGCGCCGTGTCGGCGATGTAGAGCATCGCGCTGCCGGCGTGGAACGCGAGGTGGCTCGGGACACCCGGCGCAAAGCCGAGCTGCCCGCGGACGTACTCGAGGGACGCGCCGTCGCCGTGATCGTCCATGCCGACGCCGTGGTCGGTGGCGAAGTCGTTGCGGATGATCGATCCGTCGCGCCCGTTGAGCGTCCAGTAGACGTTCGCGCCCTCGTGCGCGATGCCCATGCAGAGGGGGCTGTTGTGCAGCATGTCGAGGTGCGAGCCGAGGCCGATCGGATCCTCGCGCGCGAAGATCGCGAGATCGGAGCTCCACAGCACCGGTCCCATGAAATCGTGCGCGCCCTCGATGCCGTGCTCGTTGCGCGACTCGCCGCAGGTCGCGAACGTCCCCGACGAGCCGAAGCTCGTCGCGCTCGCGCCGAACGCGATCGACGAGGGCTTGTGCATGAAGTGATCGGCCGCGGCGTCGCGCCGGCGCTCGTACGTCGGCGCGTCGCCGGTGATGCCGTGGAAGATGACGACGCTGCCGTCGCCGTCGTTGACGATCCACAGCTCGTCGGGGCGCTGGGGGTTGAAGGCGAGATCGCGCGGCCGGCGCAGCTCGCTCCCGGCGAAGAGCTCGACCAGCGTGGCGGAGCCATCGACGCCGAGCTCCGGGGCACGCGTCGCGCCCCCCGTCGCGCCGCCGGACGCGTCTTCGGAGCCACAGGCCGCGAGCACGAGCACGATGCTGAGCAGTGACCCACGCATCGTCGCAGCATGGTCACGGACTGGTCCACGTCCAGCGCGGCGCGGCTTCGGATCTGCGCATCGGGCGCCCGCGAGATGCGCGCGCTCCGCGACGCGACCTCGCCCGCGCGCGCGCACGCGCCTCGCACCGTTCCACGCTGCCGCGCGTCACCGGCGGCGAAATGGGGGCCTCATGGACCGAGGAGAGAGACTACGCGCCCTGATGATCGCGATCGTGCTCCCGATCTGCGCGTCGTGCAGCAGTCGCGACGAGGCGCGCGCGTCGGGGCCGGTCGTGACGATCCGGGGATCGGACCACGAGGCCACCCCGCTGCCTCCCGGCCCCGACTCTCCTGACTATGAGGACGACGATCAGGGCGAGCCGGAGGAGCCCGGCACCGACGTCGGCCTGCGCGACAGCCGTACGGCCGACGCGGAGGACTGCGCCTGCGACACGATCGCGATGCGCGACACCGCGGGAGAGGACGTCGTCGAAGACCCCGGCGGGGGAGGCTGATGAGCTCGAGACGCCCCGGTGGGGCGTCCAAGTCAGCGTTCCGAGGCGCCCTGCTGAGATGCACTCAAGCGTTTCCGTGAATCGCGGGCTGAAGCCCACGCAGCTCGCCCAAGCCCCGCTTCGCGGGGCTCAGCGAACCCCATTTCGGGAGCGAGACCGGCGCTCCCGAGATCAAACCTGCGGCGGACGTCCGAGCAAGCCCAGCAAAGCTGGGCTTGAGAGGTATGCCGTGGGCTTCAGCCCGCGGAGATCAGGAATCCTCTCGTCCGGGGTCAGCGAGGGTGCTCTTGCGGGGCAAAAACCCGGGCTAAACATCCGCCGGGTGGGCACTAGAGCACCGAACGGTTTGAAGCCTGCTGCAACCCGCGATGTTGCGCGATCTTCGCGTCGTACTCCCTCCGGTCTCCTCGACGTACTGCCAGTACGCCTGCGTCGCCCTCCGGTCCGTGCGACGCGAATCTCACGCAACGACGTCGCCGCGTCGGAGGCGATCGTCGAGCTCGGCGAGCGGGACCAGGACGAGCTCGCAGTCCTCGAGCTCGTCGAGCTGCTGGCCCTCCGGGCGCGGCGTGCAGCCGGTCGCCAGGAAGACGTGGAGGCGCGTGGGCTGGATCGCGGGGTTCGCGTGGACGACGGTGAGCGGGACCAGCTCGCGCGCGGAGTAGCCGCTCTCCTCCGCGAGCTCGCGTCGCGCGGCGTCGATCGGCTGCTCGCCCGGATCGATCAGCCCGCCGGGGATCTCGAGTGACGGCGCGTCGATGCCGAAGCGCTGCAGGCGCACCATGATCAGGTGGTCGTCGGGCGTGGTCGCGACGACGTTGCACCACTCCTGCGGCGTCTCGAGCGTGTGGATGGTCCGCTTCCGCTCGTCTCTCTTCCGATGGATCTCGGGATGGATCCCCTCGTGGATCTCGCGATGGATCTCGTGACGGAGCACGTCGAAGACGCCGTACTCGCCGACGCGTGTGGTTCCGCTCCGATGCCATCGCGTACTCGGCTTGCGCATGTCCTCTCCCTAGCATCGTGGTACGAACGTGGTGATGACCGACGTCGACGATCGTCCCCTGATCCTCTGCTCGAACGACGACGGCTTCTTCTCCCACGGTCTGCGCGCCCTGGCCGAGGCGCTGTCGACCTTCGCGCGCGTGGTGGTGGTCGCGCCCGAGACCGAGCAGAGCGCCACGAGCCACTCGCTGACGCTGCACCGCCCGCTGCGCCTCCGCCGCTACGCAGAAGATCGCTACGCCGTCGACGGCACGCCGGCCGACTGCGTCTACCTCGCGGTGCACCTCGGCGAGTCGGGGAGCGCGACGCCGGTGCTCACGCGCAAGCCGGATCTGGTCGTCAGCGGGATCAACCGCGGCATCAACCTCGGGCAGGACATCTTCTACAGCGGCACCGTGGCGGCCGCGCGCGAGGGCGCGCTGCGCGGCATCCCCTCGATCGCCGCGTCGGTCGGGGTGGTCGCCGACGAGAGCGGCTCGTACGTCTTCGAGCCCGTCTGGGCGGCCGAGCTGGTCGCGAAGGTCGCGCAGGCGGTCCTCGCGCTGCCGAAGAAGCCCGGTCCGGCGCTGCTGTTCAACCTCAACGTGCCGGCCGGTCCGGTCAAGGGGCTCGTCGCGACCAAGCTCGGCACGCGCCTGTGGACCGAGGCGGTCGACGCGCGCATCGACCCGCGCGGGCGCGCCTACTTCTGGCTCGGCGGCCACGGCGTCGAGCACGATCAGATCCCCGGCAGCGACACCGAGGCGTACGACGCCGGGCTGGCGAGCCTCAGCGTCCTCGGGCTCGACCTCGCCCGCCACGACGGCGAAGCCCGCGCCGCCGCGGACGCGGTCGTCGGCAGCGCCACCCGGTGACGCTCCGCCGCGACCCGGTCACCGCCCCTGGCACTCTGGCCTCAAAAACGAAGAGGCCCCCCTCGCGGTGCGAGGGAGGCCCCGTTCACGTGTTCGTGATCAGCCGGCGGTCGCCTCTGCGATGCGGCGCACGTTGAGCGCCTGGAGACCCTTCGGGCCCTCCTTGATCTCGAACTCGACCGTCTCGTTCTCGAAGAGCTGCTTGCGCCCCTCGCCCTCGATCTGGGTGTAGTGGACGAAGACGTCCGGACCATCGGACTGCTTGATGAACCCGAAACCCTTGTCGTTGTAGAAGCGCTTCACCTTACCGATGGCCATCTCGAACCTCCACTGCTTCTGCGAGCAATCCGGCGGCGCAATCTTCGCGCGTTTAGCGCGAGCGGGCTACCGACGAACCGGCGCAAGGTAGTCGTGCCGAAAGCCGCCGGTCAACGACATTGATCGTGTTCTGAATCGACACGGTGACCGGTGCTCCGGGCGACCGCGCATCTGCGCGGCTTTCCTCGCAGCGCGCCCCGTTTATACTGAACGCTCGGAGGGCGCGCGTGAACCTGAAGAAGAGCCTGTTCCTGCTCCCCAACGCGATCACGCTGGCGAGCATCTTCTGCGGGTTCGACGCGATCCGCATCGCGTCCGACGCGCGCTCGGACGACGAGTTCTTCCGCGCCGCGTTGCTCCTCATCTTCGCGATGATCTTCGACACGCTCGACGGTCGCGTCGCGCGGGCGACCAAGACGCAGAGCGCGTTCGGCCTGCAGATCGACTCCCTCGCCGACGTGGTCTCCTTCGGCGCGGCGCCGGCGTTCCTCGTCTACAAGTGGTCGCTCGAGCAGCTCGGGCGCGCCGGGCTGGTGGCTGCCTTCGCCTTCCTCGCGTGCGGCGCCATCCGGCTCGCGCGCTTCAACGTGCTGACGATGGCCGAGAAGGGCAAGCCGTCCAAGCCCGGCAAGTACATCGTCGGGCTGCCGATCCCCGGCGCCGCCGGCATCCTCATCTCGCTGGTGGTCACCAACCACGCCATCGCCGGCGATCTGCACTCGCGGAAGTATGCGTGGGTGCTGCTCGCGGTGGTCGTGGCGCTGAGCGGGTTCATGGTGTCGACGATCAAGTTCCGCTCGTTCAAGGACGTGCGCCTCTCGGCGCGCACCGTCGCCTTCGTCGGGTTCGTCATCGCCTCGTCGGCGGTGGTGAGCGCGTACACCCGGCCGGCGTTCGTCCTGGTGTGGCTCTTGTTCGGGTACATCCTCATCGGCGTGATCGAGTCGCTGGCCGGCATCCCGCGCGCGATTGCGCGCCGCCGCCGATTGACGGAGCGTGAGCGTCCGGCGCGCGACTGAGCGCGTTTCTCTTCATTTCGAGGTAGTTCCATGCGTCGTGCTTTCTTCTGCGCGTCGGTCGTCTCTCTCTGCGCGTTCACGGGTTGCCAGGGCGACGACGCGCATCGCGCTCCCGCCGGACCTTCCTCGGTCTCGGCGCCGATCGAGGTCGTCTCGACGGCGCGCGGCGGTCAGCTGCTGCGCCACACCCGCAAGCGCTTCGCCAAGGGCAAGACGCCGTTCCTCGGCGCGCCCGGCGTGCAGGGCTTCCAGCGCGTCGGCGACACCTTCGTCGCGCTGCCCTTCGCGCCGCGCGGCAGGCTGCCGAGCGCGTCGGTCGAGCTCCCCGAGCACGCCGACGGCGCGGCCCGCGTCCGCTCCGGCGGCGTCGAGGTCGTGGTCCGGCCGAAGCTCGCGCACGTCGCGGCCGAGTGGGCGCAGGACTTCGCCATCCACCCCGAGGTGGCGCCGGCGACGACCATGTTCCGCCGCGTCGACGAGGGCGGGCTCGACGACGTGTTCGAGGTCGGCTCGCCGCGCGAAACGCTCACCTTCACCTATCAGGTGTCGACCAGCGGCGCGGGCGGCCTGCGCCTGGTCGGCGACACGCTCGAGGTCGTCGATCGCGACGGCGCCCCGCGCCTGCGCATGCCCGCGCCGATCGTCGCCGACGCCAACGGCGATCGCCGCACCGGCACCATCGAGGTGCGCGGGTGCGCGGTCGATCGCGACGCGCGCGGACCGTGGGGCCGCGCGCCCGTGGCGCCGGGCGCCGAGAGCTGCGAGGTCGTCGCCTCGATCGACGGTCGCGGGCTCGCCTACCCGGTGCTCGTCGATCCGGCGTGGGAAGGCACGGTCAACACCAAGCGCTCGCACGCCTACCATCGCATGCTCAAGATCGGCGCCGGCGCCGACAGCGGGAAGATCCTCCTCGTGGGCGGCACCGGCTCGGAGCCCACGTACACCGAGCTCTTCGATCCCGCGACCAAGACGTGGGCCGCCGCGTCGGCGCTGTCCGACTCGCTGGGCATGGGCATGAACGCGGTCGCGCTGCCCGACGGCACCGTCGTCGCTGCCGGCGGCTTCCCGACCACCACCGGCACGACCGCGAAGAGCAACGCGTACGTGCGCTCGCCGACGACCGGCACCTGGAGCGGCGCCGCGTCGCTGAGCGTCGGGCGCGCCTGGTTCGCGATGCACGCCGCGCGGATCGACGGCAAGGACGTGGCGCTGGTCGCCGGCGGCATGCAGACCACCTCGACGTCGACCAAGCCGCTCAAGACCGTCGAGTACTACGACGCGGTCACCGACAGCTGGTTCACCGGCGCCTCGATGAGCGAGGAGCGCTCGCACGCCGGATCGGCCGTGCTCTCCGACGGTCGCGTGCTGGTGGTCGGCGGCCACGGATACACGACCTCTTCCACGCAGCTCGCCACCGCCGAGGTCTTCGATCCCGCGACCAAGACGTGGGCCGGCGCCGGCACGCTGATCACCAAGCGCTCCGACGGCGTGGTCCTCGCGCTCCCCAGCGGGCGCGCCGTCGTCGCCGGCGGCTGGAATTCGATGTACGACACGCTCGCCACCGTCGAGTACTTCGACGGCACGGCCTGGTCCGAGATCGCCGGCAAGGGCATGACCGAGCCGCGCATGTTCCACGTCGGCGCGCAGCTCACCGACGGCCGCATCCTGTTCGCCGCCGGCAACAAGGAGCCCGACGATCCGAAGTGGGCGATGACCCCGACCAACACCGCCGATCTGCTGGTGCTCGGCAGCGATCCGAAGACCACCGCGAAGATCGTGGGCACCGCGAACCTCAACGTCGCGCGCATCGCCCCGGCGGGCATCGCCATCGGCGACACGGTGCTGGTCACCGGCGGCCTCACCGCCGACTCCGACGGCAGCGAGACGACGAGCTCCGAGCTCTTCGACGGCACGCTCGGCGCGGCGTGCTCCACGGCGTCGCCGTGCCCCACCGGCCTGTTCTGCACCGAGGGCGTGTGCTGCAAGTCGGCGAGCTGCGCCGAGGGGCAGACCTGCGCGGCGGCCGGCTTCGAGGGCGTGTGCACCAAGCCCAAGGGCGCGAGCTGCACCGCGAACTCCGACTGCGCGACCGGCTACTGCGTCACCGGCGTGTGCTGCGCCACCGCGTGCACCGGCGACTGCGAGTCGTGCAACACCGCGGGCAAGGTGGGCGACTGCGTGGCCGCCGCGGTGGGCACCGATCCGAAGGGCAAGTGCGGCGGCGATCCGTCGTGCGGTCCCTTCTGCGACAGCTGGGGCGACTGCTGGGAGTACGCCGCCGAGGGCACCACCTGCGGGGCGTCGCTCGGCGACGCCGGCACCGGCCTCTTCTGCACCAAGTACGCGTGCGACGAGTGGGGCGACTGCATGAAGTCGACCCACGACTGCGGCCTCACCTGCACGACGACCGTGTCCTGCGACGAGGCCACCAAGACCTGCACCGCCACCGCCAGCGGCATCAAGGCAGGTCAGTGCGTGATCGACGGGCAGTGCTGGGCATACGGCGACGTCAACCCGAAGGACGCCTGTCAGCTCTGCGATCCGCCTGCCTCGAAGACCTCGTGGTCGGTCGCTGCCTCCTGCACCGACGGCGGCACCGACACCGGCATCGTCGAGGAGGACGCCGCCCCCGTCACCGACACCGGCGCGTCGAGCGACACCGGGACCACCGCCAAGGACACCGGCACGACCGTCGAGGACAGCGGCTCCGCCGAGGACAGCGGGACCGACGACGCGACGACCGACGGCGGCGGCCCCGGCGCCGGCGCCGACCTGCCCGAAGCGTCGACCTGCAGCTGCGAGCTGCCCGGCCGCGGGCGCAGCGAAGCGCCGTTCGCAGCGATCGGCCTGGCGTTGGCGATCGCGGCGGCGCGGCGGCGGGGGGCTACTCCTCGGCGCCCCTGAGCGCCGCGAGGACGTTGAGATCCTCGAGGGTCGAGGTGTCCTGCTTCGACTCGATGCCGGCGGCGAGATCCTTCAGCAGTCGACGCATGATCTTGCCGCTGCGCGTCTTCGGGAGCGACGCCGCGAAGCGGAGCGCGTCGGGGCGCGCGAACTTCCCGATCTCGCGGGCGACGTGCTCGAGGAGCTTGGCGCGCGTCTCGTCGCTCGGCTCCGCGCCGGCCTTGAGCGTGACGAACACGACCAGCGCCTGACCCTTGATCTCGTCCGGACGTCCGACGGCCGCCGCCTCGGCCACGAACGGGTGCGAGACGAGCGCGCTCTCGACCTCGGCGGTGCCCAGGCGGTGCCCGGCGACGTTGAGCACGTCGTCGATGCGGCCGACCACCCAGAAGTAGCCGTCCTCGTCCTGCCGCGCGCCGTCGCCGGTGGTGTAGACGTGCGGGACGTCGCTCCAGTACTGCGACGCGTAGCGCGCGTCGTCGCCCCACACGGTGCGGAGCATCGACGGCCAAGGTGATTCGAGGATCAGCTTGCCGCCGGCGTTGCGCGCGACCTCCTGGCCCTGCTGATCGACGACCCTGGGGACGATGCCGAAGAACGGCAGGCCCGCGCTGCCCGGCTTGGCGTCGACCGCGCCCGGCAGCGTGGTGATCGCGATGCTGCCGGTCTCGGTCTGCCACCAGGTGTCGACGATCGGGCAGCGGCCGCCGCCGATCACGCGGTGGTACCAGAGCCACGCCTCGGGGTTGATCGGCTCGCCGACGGTGCCGAGGAGGCGAAGCGAGGTCATGTCGTGCTTGGCCGGCCACTCCTCGCCGGTGCGGATGAACGCGCGGATCGCGGTCGGCGCGGTGTAGAGGATCGTCGCGCGGTGGCGCTCGATGATCTCCCACAGCCGATCGGGGCGCGGCCAGTTGGGCGCGCCCTCGTACATCAGGCACGTCGCGCCGGCCGAGAGCGGCCCGTACACGATGTAGCTGTGGCCGGTGACCCACCCGACGTCTGCGGTGCAGAAGAAGAGATCGTCCTCGCGGAGATCGAAGACGTACTTCGTCGAGAGGTGGGCGCCGATCATGTACCCGGCGGTCGTGTGCAGCACGCCCTTCGGCTTGCCGGTCGACCCCGACGTGTAGAGCACGAACAGCGGGTGCTCGGCCTCGACCGGGGTCGGCTGCGACGCCTCCGCCGACGGCGCGAGATCGACGCGCGAGAGGAAGCGCTCGACGTCCTGCCGCGCCTCGGGCACCGCGAAATTCGTGGCGAACGCCTCGTCGTCGAGCAGCAGGTTCTCGGCCTTGCGCGTGTGGACGAGCAAGAGGCGGAGGCTCGGGCACTGCGCGGCGGCGGCGCGCGCGGCGTCGAACAGCTTCACCTCGGTGCCGCGGCGGCAGGCGATGTCTTGCGTGATCAGCGCCTTGGCCTGGCAGTCGTTGATGCGGTCGCGGAGCGCGTCGGCCGCGAAGCCGCCGAAGACGACCGTGTGCGGCGCGCCGATGCGCGCGCAGGCGAGCATCGCGACCACCACCTCGGGCACCATGCCCATGTAGATCGCGACGCGATCGCCCTTGTGGATGCCGAGCCGCTTGAGCTTGGCGGCGAGCTTCACGACCTTCGCGTAGAGCTGCGCGTAGGTGACGGTGACGACCTCGGGCTCACCGGTCTGCTGGATCGGCTCGCCCTCCCAGACCAGCGCGGCCTTGTGCCAGATCGGCGTGCCGCGCCAGCGATCGAGGCAGGCGACCGACGCGTTGAGGGCGCCGTCGGCGAACCACTTCGCGTGCGGCGCTTCCCACTCGAGCGCCCTGGTCGGCGGCGTCATCCACGGGATGGTCTGCGCCTGCTCGAGCCAGAAGCCGTTCGGATCCTGGATGGACCGGACGTAGAGCGCCTCGTAGTCCTCACGCGTCTTGACGCGCGCATGGGCGCGGAACTCGTCCGACGGCGTGAAGCGGCGGGTCTCCTGCAGAACGCTGGTGATCGTCGACATGGACGGCGCGATTAGCTCGTCCGTCGTCGCGCCGCATTCCGCGCTGCGTCAGGTCGGCTACTGCTTGTCGGTTCCGGTGCGCTCGGCGGCGGACAGCGGGTTGACGGTCACGATGGCGTGCACGCCCGAGACGTTGCGGAGGATCCCGCGCGGGTGGTGCTGCGGCTGGACCTTCGGCTCGATCGGCTCCCACGTGGTGTCGGGCACCGGCAGCGCCGAGAGGAGGCGAAGCGAGGGAGTGTTGGCCATGACGAGCTCCTTACTGCGGATTCGAACGTTCGGGAATCTTGCTCGCGCCCACTATGTCCCAGGTCGACGCGAGCGCCGTGACGTCGGTCAGTCGCTCGGCGCGTCCGGACCGGCGTCGGCCAGTGTGTCGGTGATCTCGATCTCGATCGATTTCGTGCCGCCGGCGACCACGTCCACCGCGGTGGAGACCGCCAGCAGATCCTCGGGGCCGGGTTTGACGGCGGTGCCGCTCAGCGGCTCGACGTCGACCACCGCGACGATCCAGTACCTGCCGGGGTCGAGATCGAGCAGCGTGGCCTCGTAGGGAAAGGTCGGAGACTTGCTGGTGTCGAAGGACACCGGCGGGCCCTCCGGCACGGGCGCGGTGAAGGCGCCGATGGTCAGCGGTCCCTTGCGCGCGCCGCCGTACCGGACCTTCACCGCGATCGATCCGACGCTCGCGGAGGTGTCCTTGGAGGCGCCGTCGGTCGTTCCCTCTCGCCCACCTGGCGGTGAGGCGTCGTCGCTGCAGCCGCAGACGAGGTGGAGCGCGAGGGCGAGGGAGAGCACGTGCTTCATGGCCAGGCTCCGATCAGAAGGGCCGATCAGTACGGGCACTTGCCGCCGGCGACGCAGAACCGCACCGAGGGACCACCGCCCGGCGTCGCGCACTCCTTGCAGGTCTTGCCGCCGGTGCAGTCGCCGTCGACGTGACAGACGTCCTGCTCGCCGCTGCCGCAGGTCGCCTTGCACTGCGCGCCCGACGGGAAGCCGGAGCAGCAGCGCTGCGTCCCGGTGCAGTCCTCCGGGCCGTCGCACTTCGCGGCCGCCGACAGGCCGCTGCACGACGCCTCGCACTTGTAGGTCGCGCCGCCGGCGAACCCGATGCAGCAGATCTGCGGGAGCGTGCACTTGAGCGTCGGGCCGCAGTTGACGACGCCCTTGTCGCCGGCGGTGCCGCCGCCGGCGTCGGTCTTGCTGCCGGTGTCGGTCGGCGCGCTGCCGGTGTCTCCGGCGCCGCCCGAGCCGGTGTCATCGACCGGCTTCGAGGTGTCGGTGCCGGCCGTGCCGGTGTCGTCGTCCGCGGGCTTCAGCGCGTCGGCGCCGATCGCGGCGTCGGGATCGGCGGTCTCGGGGAGATCGTTGCCGCCGCCGCAGGCGGTGAGCGAGAGGGCGGAAGCGACGGTGAAGAGACGGAAGGTCCTCGTGTTCATGGCGGGGGCTCCTCAGCGGGTGAGCAGGGTGGCGACGCGGTCGCCGAAACACTTGCGAGCCGTGTCGTCGAAGCCGACGGGCGCGGCGTCGATGGCGAACACCGCGCGCAGCTGCGCGGTCACGAAGTGATCGATCACCGGCCATCCTTGCTCCGGCGCGAGGTACGCGGCGCCGCCGGGCTGCGTGCCGCACCCGTCGCTCGCTAGCGTCTTGACCAGGTCCTCGACCTTGATCCCGTGGTCCTCGGCGATCTTCAGGACGCCGCCGCGCTCTTGCCCGATGACGCACAGATCGGTGAAGGCCATGTGGCCGGCCTCGTGCAGGCCGATGCTGCGGGTGCCGCGCGGCTGCTTGTCGAACGCCTGCGCGATGTTCGACGGCTTGGCGACGCGATCGGCGCTGCCCCACATCATGAGGAGCGGCTTGCCCTCGGGGGTCTCGCCGAAGCCGCCGCTCGACATCAGCACGGCGGCGTCGATCTCGGCGTCGTCGATCAGCGTCGACACCGCGGCGCCGCCCATCGAGTGCCCGGCCGCGGCGACGTGCGCGAGGTCGAGGCGTCCTTCGAGCTCGCTGCCGGCCCGCGCGTGCTCGGCCTTCAGCCACGCGAGCGCGCCCTTCAGCTGCGGGACCGCCTCGTCCTCGACCTTCGAGAGATCGCCCTCGAGCACGATGGCGAGGCCGCGCTCGACGTGCTCGGGCGCGGCGACGACGAAGCCCCACGACGCGAGGTGCGTCATCAGGAAGGACGTCTGGAGCCGGTAGCCGCCGAGGCCGTGGCTGAAGAGGACGATCGGGTACTTGCCTTGCTTGCTCACCGGCAGATCGCGGTACGCGTCGGTCTGGTGCAGCGGCGTCTCGGCGTCGGGGATCTTGGAGCGCTCGGCGGCCGGCAGCCACTCGCGCATGTCGTAGACGTCCCGCTTCTTACCGGCCTCGGTGCCCTTGTCGGCGGGGTACCAGAGCTCGGTGACCACCCCGTCGATGGTCACCGTCTTCACGCCTGCGACGAACGGACCGGGCCTGGCGTAGCGGGTCGACTGCTCGCAGGTCGCGCGCCCGTCGGTCACCGGATCGGGATCCGAGCCGCCGCAGCCGGCGATGCCGACGGTGAGCGCGGCCAACGTCATGGTCATCGTCTTCATCGCGACCTCCTCCCGCCGCGCGGGGCGGCCTTCTTGCGGGTGCGCTCCGTCGTCTTGCCCTTGGGCTTCGGTGTCGCCGGCGTCGTCTTCGGCGTCGGCTCGGGGGCCGCGGCGTCGTTCGCCGGCTGCGACGCGTCGCGCTCGGCGAGCTGCTGCAGCGTCGGCAGGAGCAGCTTGCGGCGCAGGACGATTACCAGCTGCTCCGACAGCCGCGTCGCCGTCTCGACGAGGCTCTTCAGGTTGCCGCCGGCGAGCGGGATCACGCCCTCGCGGAACAGGCGCAGCTCGGTGCGCACCAGCTCGCGGATGGCGCGCGCGTACGGCTCGAGGATCCCGGGCGGGAGCATCTCTTGCGTGATGCCCGCCTTGCGCGCCTCGCCGAGCACCCGCAGCAGCTGCAGATCGTCGCCGACGTAGACCTCGTGGTCGGCGTCGACCACGTCATTACCGAGCGGTCCGTGCGGGCCCTCCGGCTGCAGCAGCCCGAGCCCGCGGAAGAAGTCGAGCTCCTCGGGCGGCACGCCGGCGTCGAGCAGCTGGCGCCGCGTGCGCGCCTCCATCGGCGTCATGTCGTCGAGCACCTGCCGGATGACCTTGGCGGTCTCGGCGTCGGTGTCCGGCTGGATGCCGTCGAGCACGCCCTTGATCACCTTCAGCGGCAGGAAGCGCGTTCGCTGCAGCTCCTTGATCGCCTTCACCCGGGTGACCAGGCGCGCGTCGTAGAGCGCCATGTTCTTGCTGGTGCGGACGTCGGGCTGCGGGAGCAGCCCCTCGCGCAGGTAGTGCTTGATCGTCGCCGCGGGCACGCCGCTCCGGCGCGCGAGGGTCGACATCTTCACGAGCTCGTTCTCGGCTGCGACGGCGGGTCGGATCGACATGTGGAGCGCTCCTGCTCAGGCGGTCCCGAAGAACACCGCGAAGAAGTTCCGCGACATGACCTTGGCGATCTCGTCGTCGGTGAACCCCTTCTCTCTCATCGTCTTCGTGATCAGCGCGACGTAGCCGCGGACCATCCCCGCGTACTGCGGGCCGTCGGTGCCGAAGATCGTCTTGTCGACGAGGCCGCGCTTCTTGATCTGCTCGAGCACCCACGGGTACTGCGGGGCGTCCTTGTCCGGCGCGACGTCCTTGCCGTCCTCGTCGCGCAGGATCGGCCGGTTGAGCGCGCTGATCTCGAGGAAGACGTTGGGCAGATCGGCGGCGAGCTTCAACGCGTGCTCCACCGCGAGCGCGTCGCCCTGCCCGACGTGCCCGAGGATGAACCTCACCTTCGGCTGGTTCTCGATGGTGTTCCGCAGGCCGTCCGGGTCGTAGTAGGCGCGCTCGTTCTTCGCGCCCTCGAACGGCGAGAACCCGGTGTGGAGGTACACCGGTACGCCGTGCTTCGCCGCGACGTCGTAGACGCCGAGGAAGCGCGCGTCGTCGAACGCGACGTGCTGGTGCGGGTGGGCGAGCTTGATGCCGATGAACAGGTCGCGGCGCCGCTCGAAATAGGAGGACAGCGCGTCGAGGCGTGACTTCGCGATCGCGGGATCGACGGTCCCGTCTGGCCTCACGAAGCCGTCGAAGAAGTCGATGCTCGCCAGCCCGAAGGCCCACGGCAGCCCGCCTTCGGTGACGTTGCGCGGATCGGCGAGCACCGCCTCGAGGTCCTCGTTGGAGAACCAGCCGGTGGTCCTCTGCGTGTAGACGGCGAACAGCACCGCGTGGTCGACGCCGGCGAGCCTCGTCTGCGCGCGCACGCCGACGAACGGCGCCCAGGGATCGAGCGCCGCCGCGAGCGCGCCGGGCGCGTAGATCTGGGTGAACGGCGGGATCGCCGAGACGATCATCTTGCGCGTGGCGGCCGGGATGCGCCCGTACGATCCGGGGTGGAGGTGCATGTCGACGGCGGCGACCTTCGCGACGGCGGCGGCGCCGATCGTCCTCGGCGCTGCGATCGCGCCCTTGCTCGCGGTCATCTCGGCCACCGCGGTCTCGGGCACGTACTTCGCGAACACGGCGACCTGCAGCGCGACGCCGTCGTCGCCGAGCCGCGCGGAGGCGCCGCTCGCCCAGTAGAGGATCTGGCCGATCTCGTCCGTCGGTTCGCCGAGCGCGGCGATCAGCCCGGCGCGTGTCATGCCGGGTCGCGGCGCGCCGGACAGCTCGACGCCGGCCCGCACGGAGGCGGCGAGGACCACCGCGTCGTCGGAGAGCGTGTCGTCGTTGCCGGACGCGAAGACGACCTCGAGGCCGCGATCGGGGAAGCGCCCGAACACCAGGCCGTTGAGCCCGACCTCGGTCGCCGCTCCGAGCTTGCCGCGGAGCGCGGCCCACGTGTCGCCGACGCGCACCTCGCCGAGGCCGACGCCCGGGATCACCTGCGACGAGGCGGGGGCGGGGGCGTCGCCGGGAGGCGCGGCGGGGTCCGACGAGGAGCAAGCCACGGCGTGCTGCGCGCCGATGAGCACGCTGAGGAGGAGCGGGGAGAGGCGCATGGGCTGAAACCGAGAAGTTGCAAGTTCGACTTCCCACTTCCGTACTTCCCGCCGGCGGCCCCGGCAATTCGTTTCGTGTGCGAAACGTTCCCGTCGTGCCCATTCCGGTCGGACTGGACGCCTGCCCACGCGATTTCGCGAGCTTGCGCGTGTCGCGGTTGCAGCGGCGTGGCGGACCGGCGACCGTCGTCGTCGCGAGATGCTGCAGCAGTGGCCCCGCTACGTGTGGATCGTCCGCCACGGCGAGAGCGCGGGGAACCTCGCGCGCCACGCGGCGGAGGCCGCGTCGCTGCCGGTCGTCGATCTCGAGATCCGCGACTGCGACGTGCCGCTCTCGGCGCTCGGCGAGCGCCAGGCCGACGCGCTCGGCGCCTGGTTCGCCGGCCTCCCCGAGGACGAGCGGCCGACGGTGATCCTCTCGTCGCCCTATCGGCGCGCGCTCGACACCGCGCGCCGCATCTGCAGAAAGATCGGCGAGGGCGCCCACGAGGTCATCACCGACGAGCGCCTGCGCGAGCGTGAGTTCGGCATCCTCGACCGCCTGACCAAGATCGGCATCGCGATGCACGAGCCGCAGCAGGCGGAGCTGCGCAAGCTGCTCGGCAAGTTCTATCACCGGCCGCCGGGCGGCGAGTCGTGGTGCGACATCATCCTGCGCCTGCGGAGCGTCCTCGACAGCATGTCGATCGAGTTCGCCGACGAGCGCATCCTCGTCGTCTGCCACTCGGTCGTGGTGCTCTGCTTCCGCTATCTGTTCGAGCGGATGACCGAGGACGAGATCATGGCGGTCGACCGCACCGCCGAGGTCGCCAACTGCTCGGTCACCGCGTACGCGCTCGATCCGTCGCGCGCGGTGCGCGGGAGCCACATGGCGCTCGAGTCGTTCAACTTCGTCGCGCCGATCGAGCAGGCCGGCGAGCGCGTGACGCTCGCGCCTGACGAGCCGCTCCTGCGGTAGTGGTCAGTCGTCAGTCGTCAGTCGTCAGTCGTCAGTCGTCAGTCGTCAGTCGTCAGTCGTCAGTCGTCAGAGCGTCTGAAGCTTTCGTCGAGCTTGGTCGAAGGTCGAAAAGCCGAAGGTCGAACCAGGGGCAGAGCCCCTGGAACCCCGTGGAAATGGGCTCTCGATTCGACCTTCGACCTTCGACCTTCGACCTCGGAACCGCGCCGGTCCGATTGTTTCACATGCTCTCAGTCGTCAGTCCAGAAGAAGAGCTGGACGGTCCCGCTGTCGTCCCGGCTGATGACTGATGACTGACGACTGATGACCCAGTCGCCCGCGGCAGCGACATGGTGGTGCCGAAACAGAGCGACCGTTGGTTCAGGCGAGCTCGCGCCCGTGGCAGCCGGCGTTGGCGAGTGCGTCGGCGCGCTCGTTGCCGTGGTGACCGGCGTGGCCCTTCACCCAGATCCATTCGATGTCGTGCTCGCGCACGAGCTCGTCGAGGCGGCGCCACAGATCGTCGTTCTTCACCGGCTTCTTGTCGGCGGTCTTCCAGCCGTTGCGCTTCCAGCCGTGGATCCAGGCGGTGATGCCCTGCATGACGTACTTCGAGTCGGTGTGCAGCTTCACCCGGCAGCGTCGCTTGAGCGCCTCGAGCGCGCGGATGACCGCGAGGATCTCCATGCGGTTGTTGGTGGTGGTCTTCTCGCCGCCGCACAGCTCGCGCTCGTGCTCGCCGTAGCGCAGCAGCGCGCCCCAGCCGCCGCGGCCCGGGTTCCCCTTGCAGGCGCCGTCGGTGAAGATCTCGATCTCGGCCATGCGCGTGCCGGTCTAGCCGATCACCAGTTGTTCTGCACCACGTTCAGCAGGCTCGTCCCCGCCTTCGGCCCCGGCTTCGGCCCCGGCTCAGGATCGAAGAGGGCGAGGTACTCGAAGGCGGCCTCGTGGCCGCGCATCGCCACGCTGCCGGCGCGCATCGAGAGCTCGACGTGGTTGATGTAGGCGCTGTGCGCGATCGGCGGGAGCGTCGGCGTGGCGCTCCACAGCGTCTTGCCGGCTGCGTCGAACGCGTGGAGCTCGGCGCCGCTCGACCCCGGGTGCCACGTCGCGACGATCACGTCCGATCCGTGGAGCACCGTGGCGGCGGACTCGCCCCACGTCTTGACCGATGACGTCCAGCGGACGGCGCCGCTCGGTTCGAGCAGGCGCAGGCCCTTGTGCAGCGAGATCAGCCCGTCGAGCGTCTTGCCGTCGCGCGAGACGACCGCCGCGATGTCGTCCTCGACGCGGGTGAGCTCGAGGCCGTCGGAGAGGCGCACGATCGCCGCGCGCTGCACGGCCTTGGCGCCCCACCACGTGCCGACCACGAGGAAGTCCGGGCCGAACGCGCGCACGTCGAAGGTCGTGTGCGGAGGATCCGCAGGCTTCGCCAACGTGATGCTCTTCGTCCAGCGCGAGACCAGCGTCGCGCTCCAGCACCCTGCGAACACGCCGCCGGCCGCGTGCGCCGCGCCGCACACGTCGTCGCCTCGCGCGATCATCCGCGGCCACGCGTGCAGCGGCGTGGCGGCGGTGCCGACGACCGCCGACGAGCCCTCGGCGAACGACTCGAGCTCTCCGCCCGCGCGCGTGACGATCAGGTGCGTTCCGACGCCGATGAGCTGCGCGATGGACTTCGTGCCCGCGATCGTGCGCAGCGCGCCCGTCGACTTCGCGAGGGCGTGCACGTGGGTGTCGTCGACGCAATAGAGCTCGCCGTCCGACGCGGCGAGCTGGGAGCACCGCGGCGGCCTGGCCTTCCAGCGCTCCTCGCCGGACGCGAGATCGAACGCGTGCACCTCGCCCACGCCGTCGACGAGGTACGCCGAGGACTCGTCGAGCGCGCTGAAGGTGGGCGCCGCCTTCGAGAGCACGTGGACGACCGCGCGCGTGTCCAGGTCGACCAACTGTCCGCCGACGATCTCGCGCTCGGGCTTGGGCGCGGGAGCCGGCGCGACCTTCTTCGGCGGCGGCGCGTCGACGCGATCGGGCACCGCGACCACGTCGCGCCGTGAGCACGCGAGGAGGAGCATGGCGGCGGCGGACCAGAACCGCATGGCGCCATTAACGCGCGAGGCCGCGCGAGGATCTACTCGCGACCGGTCGTCGCCTGAGATACCGGGCTTCCTTCGACCCTCGACCCTTTGACCTTCAACCGGGCCTGCGCGGCTGACGAAGCGGTTAGACCGAGAATCCCGAACGCTGAATCAGCGGGCGGAGAACTCCGGCTTGCGCTTGCCGACGTAGGCGGCGAGGCCCTCGGTCGCGTCGGCCGAGCCGAAGAGCTCCGCCTGCAGCTCGCGCTCGAACGCGAGGCCGTACTCGAGGGGCAGCTCGGCGCCGGTCTGCACCGCGCGCTTGATGCGGCCCACCGCCAGGGAGGCCTTGTTCGGCGGCGTGAACTGGCGCGCGTACTCCTGCACGCGCGCGAGGAACGCGTCGCGATCGTCGGCCTCCCACACGTAGTTCACGAGGCCCATCTCGAGCGCGCGATCGAGCTCGTAGGTCGCGCCTTCGACCATCATCTGGATCGCGATCGACTTGCCGACCAGGCGGGCGGGCAGGCCGATCTTCCCGGCACCTGCGCGCGCGATGCGCAGATCGCAGGCGAGCGCGATCTCGAGGCCGCCGCCGACGCAGTGGCCGTTGAGCGCGCCGATGACCAGCTTCGGCGTCTGCTCGAGGCGCGAGATGGTCTCGTTGGCGTGCAGGCAGAAGTAGTATTTGTAGGTCGTGTCGACCTCCGACAGCATGCGGACGTTCGCGCCGGCGCAGAAGAACTTCTCGCCGTGGCCGACCAGCACGATGACGTGCACTTCGTTGTCGAAGCGTGCCTCGACGATCGCCGCGTCGAGATCTTTCATCATCTCGTGCGTGTAGGCGTTCATCGGGGGATCGTTGAGCGTGATCGTCGCGACGCCCTCCGAGACGACGTAATCGACGAGATCGGTCTGCATTTCCGGGGTTCCTCCGCCAGGCGCGACGATAGATCAGGTCGCGCGGGGGTGGGGGAAGTGGCTGAGGCCGACGAGGTTGCCGTCGGGATCGCGCACGTAGAGCGTGTACGCGCTCTCGCGCTCGACCGGGTGGCCCGCGTCGGTCAGGCGCGCTCGCCAGGCCTCGCGCTCGTCGGGCCCGATGCCGAGCGCCAGGCAGTGCAGCCCTGGCGCCTCGTCGCTGCGCCGCGGCGCCGTCGCGCGCTCGATCGCGCGCTCGATCGCGAGGAAGCCCCCCTCGCGGCCGGAGAGCGAGACCCAGGTCGAGCGGTGGGCCCCCGCCTCGTCGGTCCACCGACGCTCGACCGGCAGGCCGAGCAGCTCGACGTAGAACGCCTCGGCGCGCGCGAGATCGGCGACGACGATCGCGAGGTGGTGCAGGGGCAGGGGCATCGCCCCTCGCGTATCAGCGTTTGCGCAGGCGCACGAGCAGGATGCGCCCGAACGCGGCGCTGGACGGCAGCGGGTTGAGCCGCCACGGGACGCCGGGCAGCCACGCGCGCGAGTAGCCGAACGCCTCGACCTCGAGCCCGGCGTCGCGCGCGTGGTGCGCGAGCAGCCACGCGGGCAGCGGCGTGATGTGGCCCTGCACCGCCGTCGAGTACCCGTCGCGCAGCCGCCACGGGTGGTTGAAGAAGAGATCCCACTGATCGACGGCGACGAAGAGCAGCTTCGAGAGCAGGGTCGTGATGTTCGGCGTCGACACCACGGCCACGCCGCGCGGCCCCAGCACGCGCGACAGCTCGCGGAAGAACCAGCGCGGGTTCTCGAGGTGCTCGAGGATCTCCACGGCCGCCACCGCGTCGAAGGAGCCGTCGGCGAACGGCCACGTCGCGTTGAGGTCGGCGTCGACCAGCGGCACGGGCGCGTCGAACTGCTCGACGTACCGCTCGACCGCGGTGACCTGGTGCCCGAGCGCGTGCAGGCGGCGCGAGAGATCGCCGCGACCGGCGCCGAGATCGAGGAACCGGCAGGGCGGCGCCCCGGCGAGCAGGTCGAGCGCCACGTCGTGGGTGTCGGCGTAGGCGCGCGGTCCGCCGCGGGTGAGCCACCGCTCGAAGCGTGCACGCGCGCGCTCGAGCGGATCGGGGAGGGAGAACGAACCGAAGGAAGGAAGAGCGACCATGGGAAGGGCTCTTCGCAACACGTGTACCGCGCGAGGAATCCGCGGATTTCGGCGCGCCGGCCGGCTTCGGTGTGACGAAAGCGGTGTGGTGATCCGGCGTCACCGGGGCGGTGTAGGATGCGCCGCCCATGGCGACCGCCGAACCCACACCGCCGAGCGCGCTCGTCCAAGCGTGGCTGGTCGCGAAGAAGGACCTCGCGATCGAGCGCCGCACCGGCGAGATCGTCGTGACGGGCGGGTTCTTCGGCGCGCTCCTCGCGATCCTCACGTCGGTGGCGTTCTACGAGGGGCCGGCCGGCTCGCACCACCTCGCCCCGGGCGCCATCTGGATCGCCACCGCGTTCTCCGCCGTCCTCGCGCTCGGGCGCACCTGGCAGCGTGAGCGCGACGACGGCGCGCTCGACGCGCTGCTCGCCGGGCCGGTGTCGCGCCCGGCGGTGTTCTTCGGCAAGGCGATCGGCGTCGCCGCGTTCCTCGTCGCGATCGAGCTGGTCGTCGTGCCGCTGGTCGCGCTCATGCTGCACGTCGACCTGCCGTCGATCATCGGGCCGCTGGCGCTGCTCCTCGGCCTGGCGACGGTCGGCGTCGCGGCGAGCGGCACGCTGTTCGGCGCGATGACCGTGCGCACGCGCGCGCGCGAGCTGATCCTCGCCGCGGTGCTGTTCCCGCTCTTGACGCCGACGCTGGTGGTCGGCGTCGCCGCCACCCGCGACCTCATCGACGGCGCCACGCTCGCGGAGCTCTTCGACTGGGTGAAGCTGCTGCTCCTCTTCGACGGGCTGTTCGTCCTCGGTGGGGCGCTGATCTTCGGGTCGGTGATCGAGGGCTGACGTCGGTCTTCAGTCTTCAGTCGTCAGTCGTCAGTCGTCAGTCGTCAGTCGAGATCGAATCAGCGCCGCTGCTCGGAGACCGACGTCCGGCCGTTCACCAGCAGCTTCAGCGACTCGCGCGTGAACGCGTCGATGTCGTCGGGCATGCGGCTGGTGACGAGGTTGCCGTCGACGACCACCTCGCGATCGACGACGTGGGCGCCGGTGTGGCGTAGATCGCTCTGCACCGTCTTCCACGCGGTGAGCGTCTTGCCCTTCACCATGTCCGCGGTCATCAGCAGCTGCGGCCCGTGGCAGATCGCGAAGATCGGCTTGCGGGCGAAGCCCTTGGTGAACTCGACGAACCGTGGATCGCCGCGGAGCTTGTCCGGCGAGTGGCCGCCGGGGATGAACAGCGCGTCGAACTCTTCCGGACGCACCTCGGCGATCGACTTGTCGGTGGTGAACCGTTCGCGGCCCTTCTTGCCCTTGAGCTCCTGACGAGCCTCGCTGCCGATGACCAAGACCTCGTGGCCGGCGAAGAGGAAGCTGTCGTACGGGTCGCGGAACTCCGAGTCCTCGAAGCCGTCCGCGAGCAGGCAGGCGATGCGCATGGCGGATCCTCCTCCGTCTCGCGCGTGCGATCCCCGTGCCCGAGACTCGGTCGTCGGTCGTCTCGGTCAGCGCGGAAAGCAGCTGAGCGGCACGACCGGGCTCGGCGGCCAACCCGCGTCAGCAGGACAACGACGCACGAAACTCCGCCCCCCCCTTATCACCCCTTCCCGAGCTGCGCCTCGAGCTCCGCGACGCGCGCGAGCGCCGCCTCCTTCGCCGCGCGCTCCGCCTCCCTCGCCGCGCGCTCCGCCTCCTTCGCCGCGCGCTCGCGCTCCTCGGCCGTCAGCCACCACTGCGTGCCCTCGCGATCGTCGGCGACGCGCAGCCGCTGCCCCTCGTGCACCGCGACCGCCCACGCCGACAGCAGGGGCGACCACGCCGGTCCTTCGCCGGCGTAGATGCGACGGAACCCGTCGTCCTCCCGCCGCCAGATCTGGATCCGGTTCGGACCGCCGCCGCTTCTCGGCCCGACCAGCTTCGGATCGAACACCCACAGCTCCTCGACGCCGGCCGCCGCGCACTTCTCCGGCGCGGTCGCGTAGTCCTTGCGCGGCTTGCTGCTGACCACCTCGATCGCGAGCCGCGGCGCAACGTGCCCCCGCTTCCACGTGCACAGGCTCTCGAGCTCGTCGCCCTCGGGGGTGCGCGGCTCGATCACGCACAGATCGGGGTCGACCCCGACGTTCGGCTCGCGCTCCTCCCAGCGCACGGCGAGGTTGCGCGCGACCTGCGCGGAGCGACCGGTGCGCGCGACCCAGGCGAGCAGGATCGCCTTGAGCAGATCGATGGTCTGATCGTGCGGCTGCGACTCGGGCACGGGCTCCTCCGGGAGCGTCCAGTCCGGGCGCGTGCGCGGGATC
>JACPFM010000079.1 GCA_016182965.1 Deltaproteobacteria bacterium
CGGATCGCGAGCCCATCCCGCTGACCGCTGCCGCCGCCGCTCACGCTTCCGCTCCCGCGCCCGCTACCGCTGCCGCTGCCGCGTACCGCGGCCCATCGCTCGAAGTATGCGGACACTTCCGGCCGGCGGTACTAGCTGTTGTGCAGTCGGTGCCGGACGGCTTGACGGCCAGTGCGTTCGTGCATATATGCCATATTCAAGATGCGACGTCGAACGCGCGCCGTCCAGCTCGAGTTGCCCATGCACCGCCACGGCGGCGCGCGGCGCGGCGCCGGCCGGCCGCGCTCCTCGCGCTCGGTGTCGCACGCCGCGCGCCCCCGCTTCGACGGCGCGCGCACGCCGCTGCATGTCACCCTCCGCATGGCCGAAGGCGTGTGGAACCTACGCAGCCAGCGCGGCTATCGCTGTGTCGAGCACGCCCTGGCGGCCGAGCGCGCGCGCGGCGTCTTACGCGTCGTGCACTTCTCGGTGCAGGGCAACCCCATCCATCTGATCGTCGAGGCAGACGATCGTCCGACGCTGTCGCGTCGGATGCAGGGCTTCGGCATCCGGCTCGCGCGTCGCATCAACGCGATGATGGGTCGCCCTCGGGGGCCCGTCCTCGGCGATCGCTATCATGCGCGGTTGCTCGCCACGCCGCGCGAGGTCCACCGCGCGATCGCCTACGTGATCGGCAACCACCAGAAGCACAGCGCAGAGATCGGCCGCCGCGGCATCGTCGTCGATCCTTTCTCCTCGGCCCCGTCGTTCAGGCACTTCTCGAGGCCGGTCCAGCCGCTCGGCTGGTCGCCCGGCACCGGACCGCCACCGGTCTCGGCGGCGCGCTCGTGGCTGCTCTCGCGCGGCTTCCTGCGCCTCGGCCCGATCGAGCCGGAGCACGCGTGACGCTCGGCGAAGGTCTGGTGCAGGCGGTCAGACAGGGCGACACCTCTGCCGAGCGGAACTCTAGGTGTCCCAGCGGAGGTGGTCGAATAGTGCGCGCAGCCGCCGGGCCTTGTCGGGGCTCACCTGCTCGACCCAGGCCACGCGCCCGAGGAGGTGCGCGCGGAAGTCGGGGTGGCCGTCGCGATTCTGCGCCGCGGGGCCGGTGCGCGCGCAGTTGTGGAGGATCGCGCGCAGTCGGTCGACCTCGTCGCGCCGGACCGAGGTCTTCTGGTTCACCACGACACCGGCGATCTCCTGCCGGGTCGACGCGCGGAGGAGCCTCGTCTTGTGCCGCGCGATCAGGAAGCCCTCGTCGCGCACGATGTGGTCGATCGCCGCGACGAGGCGCTGCGGCTGCGCGACGCGCCCGGAGAACACCAGATCGTCCGCGTAGCGCGAGTAGCGCGCTCCCCACGAGCGCGCGAGCGCGTCGAGGCGGACGTCGAGCGCGAACGCGGCGAGGTTCGCGAGCGCCGGCGAGGTCGGCGCGCCCTGCGGCAGGTGCGGCGTGCGCAGGCGCTGCAGCGAGCGCGGCCGATCGCCGACGAGGTCGCGCGGCGCGCCCGCGAGCACGTCCCTCGGCGAACGGTGCGTGCAGAGCGCGGTGAGCGTGCGGGCGACGTCCTCCGGGTAGCCGGCGCCGCGGAAGATCCCGTACACGCGGCCGGCGAACACCGAATGGAAGAACGCCTCGAGATCGACGCGCAGCACCAGCGCCGCGCCGACGTGGACTCGCGCGAACGAAACGACCGATCGCCCCGCGCGGAACCCGTGCGCGGCGTCGTGCGCCGGGATAGCGTCGAGCACGCCGTGGAGGATGCGCCGTTGCACCGCCTTCAGTCGCTGCTTCGGTGCCTCGAGCAGCCGACGCCCACCGGTCCGCTTCGCGATCCACTCGTACGTGTAGTGCCGCATCTTCGGATCGGCGTCGCGCGCGAGCCCGCGGCGATCGGCGAGGACCGCGAGCGCGGCGGCGTCGACCCCCAGCCACGCGGAGAGGTCCGCGGCGGTCTCGATCGTCGGCACCGGCCACCGAACGCGCCCCATGCGCGGCTCGGGGATCGCCCAGTGTCGGACGCGCGCGCGACAGGCCGCGGGAAACCCGGGCAACGTCCGCGCCGTCCGCGCGAGGAGATCGCGCGCGTCGGCAGGTGCGCGCGGGAACAGCGACAGGGCGCGCCGCGCCAGCTTCGTCATCCACGCTCTCCGTGCGCCGAACGTGGTGCCGAGGCGCTGCACCATCGGCTCGAGAGCCCACTCGCCGTCGAGCAGCGCGTCGGCGATCGCCCGCGCGGCGAGGTCCGCTCGGGTCATCGGCACACGAACGTGCGGCGTCGCCGGCCAACCGATCTCGTCGTGCGTGACCAGTCCTGCGCCAGCGCGCAGCGTGGGTCACGCGTTGCCCTGCGTGGCTGAAGGAGCACCCCCGGGGTTGCCCCGGAGAGGCGGCGCGCGATCCGAAGACCACTCGCCACCGTCTTGGTCCGACGACGCCGCACGCGCCGAGAATGCCACGGGTCCGCGCCTCCGCGCGAGCCGCGGCCGAGACCTTGCGGGTCGTCGGCGTCACCGGCGCCCGAAGGGCACGAGCACGTCGACCGCCGGCCACGAGCGCGCGAGCCCAGGGCGTGCGGGATGCGGGCGGCGTGGTGTGCGTGCGTGCCGTATCGTTCGCGCGATGGACCTCGTGTCGAAGCACTGCCGGCCGCAGACGAAGGGCACGCCCAAGCTGAACGACGAGCAGATCGCGGCGTTGTCGTCGGAGGTCCCCGAATGGACCGCGCGCGACGATCGCCTCGTCCGCACCCTGAAGTTCCCCGACTTCGCCGCCGCGATGCGCTTCGTGAACGCGCTCGCCGCGGTCGCCGAGGCCGAGGACCATCACCCGGACTTCACCGTGCGCTACAACCGGGTCGAGGTCTCGACCTGGACGCATACGGTCCACGGCCTCAGCGAGAACGACTTCATCCTCGCGGCGAAGATCGACCGGCTGATCTGACCACCTGGACCTCCGCGCGAATTCGTGGGCACGCTAGCGGTCCTTCGCAGGGGGTTCATCATGGCCAAACGTCACGTGCTGCTGTCGGTGCTGTCGCTCGCCTTCGTCGCCGCGCTCGGCTGCGACAAGACCTCCGAGTCGTCCGAGAAGTCGGGCAAGGTCGAAGGCGAGAAGGGCAAATCGTCGGACGACGAGTCGAAGTCCGAGGGCACCACCGCCGTCGTGAAGAAGACCAAGGGCGCGGCCACCGTCGAGGCCGCCGCCGGCGGGACCAGCGCCACGGTGGTCGTGAAGGACGGCGAGCAGAAGGTCGTCGCGCCGACCGGCAAGGCGACCGTCGGCGTGACCGGCGACGGCACCAAGGACGTCAACGCCGCCGTGAAGGGCGGGCCCGCCGTTCAGGTCTCGGGCGACGGCAAGAAGGTCAAGGTCGGCGGTCTGACGATCGACGACAAGTAGCCGACCGCGCGCGGGCGCGTGCCTCGCGCAGGCACGCGCCGACGACGGCTCACGACAGCCCGAGAGCTCCGCCCGGGTTCATGATGTCGTTCGGGTCGAAGTGCCGCTTGAGCGCGCGGAGCACGGCCATCTGCTCCTTGCCGAGGTGCCGCTCGATCCACGGCGCGAACAGGCGTCCGACGCCGTGGTGGTGGCTGACCGAGCCGCCGTTCTCGACGATCTTCGAGATGATCCCGGCGCGGAACTCGAAGAACTCCTCCTCGTGCTCGGGGCGCGCGATGAAGATGAAGTAGAGGTTGGTGCCCTGCGGGTAGAAGTGCGACGCGTGCGTCATGCAGAACGTGCGCGGGCGCTTCTTGACGAACTCGCGCACCGCGCGGTGCAGGTGCAGCACGTTGTCCCAGGTGACGCCGGTCTCCAGCGTGTCGATCAGGATGCCGTGGTCGAGCAGGTCGTCGCGCATGTGCACGTCGGAGTAGCGACCATGCTCCCACTGCCTGGTCGCCACGCCGGTGAGCGACATCGCGCCGTGCGCGCGGGCGATCTTCGCGATCTGCTTCTTCACGTTGGCGGCGAAGGACTTCTCGCCTTCGACGGTGCCGATGCACAGGCTGCGGCGCATCGGCTGGAAGCCGCGGCTCACGAGCAGCTTGCCGAACAAGCCGCCGTCGAAGCCCTTGAGCTTGAGGCCGAGCTCCGTCTCCTCGGGATCGGAGATGCGGAACACCGCCGGCATCCCGAACTCGCCCTGGGCGACCGCGCGGCTCGCGTCGACGGCAGCCTCCCACGAGGGGAACATGAACGCGAAGCGCTGCCGGTTGTCCGGCATGTGCTTGAAGACCTTCATCGTGGCCTCGACGAGCACGCCGTAGGTCCCCTCGTTCCCCTTGAGGATGTCGTTCACACGCGGGCCGGTCGCCGTGCCGGGGATGTCGTTCGTCTTGATCACGCCGGCCGGCGTCACGTACTCCTGGCTGTGCACGATGTGGTAGGCGTCGCCGTAGTACGACGAGGCCTGGCCGGAGCCGAGCGCAGCGATCCAGCCGCCGACCGTCGAGATCTCGAACGACTGCGGGAAGTGCCCGCAGGTGTAGGCGAGCTTCGTGCCGAAGCGCTCGGGCGCGTGCTGGAGCGCGTCCTCGTAGTCGGGCCCCATCATGCCGGGCTGCACCACGCACGTCTTGTTCAGCTCGTTGATCGAGATGAGCTTGTTCATGTGCGTGCGTAGGGCGAGGGCCACGCCGCCGCGATCGGCGCGCGTGCCGAGCACCACGCCCGAGCCGGCGCCGTAGGTCACCAGGGCGATGCGCTGCTGGTTGCAGTACTCGACGATCTTCTTCACGTCCTCCTTGTCGCGCGGGTGGAGGACGAGATCGGGCACCTTGCGCGCGATGCCCTTGCGCAGATCGAGGTTCTCCTCGAGCGCCTTGCCGTGCCCGTACCGGACGCGGCTGTAGTCGTCGGCGGCGACGTTGTCTCCGCCGAGCATGTTGCGGAAGGCGTCGATCTGCTCTCGCGCGAGGGCGATCGGCTGCTCGAGCCGCACCGGCTGATCGCCGCCGGGTCGCTTGGCCTTCCCCTGGAAGTCCTCGTCGGTCATGCCGAACTCGGACTTGAACGCCTCGACCCACCCGTGGCTCGGGTGTTTGAACTTGTTCGGGTCGTACTTGAGGATCGAGCGGAAGGTCCCCGGCGCGGCGACGTCCTCGCGCCAGGAGGGCTGGGGCTTCTTGAACAAGGGCATTCTTGCTTCCTTCGGTTCCTTCCTCGTCCTCGTGATCACTGCGGGAGCGTGAGCGCGCCGCGTATCGCCGCGACCTCGCGCTGCTTGCGCGCGTCGTCCCAGCCGAGCTCACGCGCGGCGACGTCGGCGACCGTGGCGAGCACCTCGTCGCCGGGGAAGCCGAGCGTACCGATTCCGGTGCGGCGCAGCACGATGTCCTCGAGCGTGCGGGCCATCTCCGCGCGGACGGCGTAGACGACCTGCGCGGCGATCTCGCCGTCGGCGTCGAGGGGGCGGGCGAGCGGCGGATCGCGACGGGCGAGCGAGAGCACCCGATCCATCTCGGTGCCGTAGTGCCGCGCGATCCACTCGACGGTCTTCGGATCGAGGTCGGGGTTGTCGCGCCGCGCCTTGTCGACGAACGCGTCGACGTCGTCGATCTCGCAGCCGACGAGCCGACGGTGCGCCGTCTCGCAGGCGGCGGCCGGGCGCCCGAGCTTCACCTCGATCATCTTCATCGCCGTCTCGGCGAGGTTGCGGCTGGTGGTGTACTTGCCGCCCTCGACGGTGATCATGCCGTTGAGGCCGTCCTCGCCGTTGTCGTGGATCTCGTAACGGCGCGACGATTCGTAGACGCTCTTGGTCTGGTCCTCGACCAGGGGCCGCAGGCCCCCGTACGCGTGCACCACGTCGTCGTAGTCGAGCTCCTTGCGGCCGAGGACGTCGTTGACCTCGGCGAGCAGCTCCTCGATCGCCTCGCGGGTGACGCGGTACTGATCGGGATCGCCGACGTACTCCTTGTCGGTCGTGCCGATGAGCGTGTGACCGCGCCACGGGATGAGGAAGAAGTGGCCGCCGTGCCGCCCGGCGAAGCCCACGAGGTGCCGATCGACGAGCTTCTTGGTGATGACGTGGATGCCCTCGGAGCGGCGGAGCTTCTTGTCGGCGGCGCCCCCACGCGCCAGGCCGAGCACCAGATCGGCCCACGGTCCGCTGCAGTTCACCGTCAGCTTCGCGTGCACCTCCACCGGACGGTCGCGCAGCAGGTCGTGCACGACGACCCCGCGGATGCGCCCGCGCGCCTCGAGGAACCGCTCGACCTTCGCGTAGTTCGCGACGCGCGCGCCGGCGGCCGCCGCCGAGCGGATGAACGCCAGGGTGAGCCGCTCGGGGGAGATGCTCGCGCAGTCGTACTGCAGGCCGGCGCCCTTGAGCCCATGCGCGTTGATCGCCGGCTCGAGCGCCAGCGCCTCTTCGGCCGTCAGCATGCGGTGCGAGGGGATGGCCTTGGCCTTGTCCCAGGTCTTCCCCTTGTCGTACGAGAGCACCTCGTAGAGCGCCATGCCGGTGCGAATGGCGGCCATGGTGTTGGTCGGCCTGGTGTCGTACGCGCAGAGGATGCTCGGCAGGGGGTAGACGAAGTTCGGCGCGATGTTCTCCAGCGTGCGCCGCTCCCGCAGCGACTCGCGCACGAGCCCGAGCTCCATGTTGGCGAGGTAGCGGAACCCGCCGTGAATGAGCTTCGACGTCACCGAGGAGGTCGCGCACCCGAAGTCGCGCTTCTCGACCAGCGCGACCGAGAGGCCGCGCAGCGCGGCGTCGTAGGCGAGCGCGGCGCCGGTGATGCCGCCGCCGATGATCAGGAGGTCGACCTCGTCGCCGTCGTAGGCCTCGATGAAGCGCTCCAACACGGGTGCCTGCGCGCTCGTCATTTGCGTCCCTTCTTCGCTGCGAGCCCGAACGCCTCGAGGATCTGCACTTCGGCGAAATCGAGCACGTCGGCCATGATCTGCCTCGCCTTGTCGGCCTTCCTCGCCTTGATCGCCTCGTAGATGTCCGCGTAGAAGCGGCGCGAGCGCTCGCGGTTCTTCTCGCTCGAGAAGTAGGCGTGCGACGCGTCCTGCGCGAAGGACGTGAACGAGTTGAGGAAGATGACGAAGAGCACGTTGCCGCTCGCGCGCGCGATGACGTTGTGCACGCGCCAGTCCCGCTCGTCGGGCGAGAGCTCGTCGCGCTCGAAGATGACGCGGTGGAGCTCCTCGAGCTGCTTGTCGGTGCGGTGCTGGGCGGCGTGCCAGCTGATCTCGGGCACCATCGACCGGCGCAGCGACAGCAGGTTGCGCAGCACCTCGAGGTTCACCTTCCCGTCGAGGAACAAGAGGTGCCGCGCGAGCTCCAGGCTGCCGCTCTCTTGCCAGTCGCGCACGAACACGCCGTTGCCGTGCTTGATCTCGACGAGGCCCATGCTCTCGAGCTTGTGGAGCGCCTCGCGCACGGTTGTGCGGTTGACCTGCAGCTGCTCGGCGAGCTCCCGCTCGGGCGGCAGCCTGGCGCCCGCGGCGAGATCGCCGCGGAGGATGCGGTGCTCGAGCTGCTCGAGGATGTCCTCGTGCAGCCGCGTCTTGGTCAGCGGGCTGAGGAGCCCCGCGTCCTTCTTGGTGACGGCGCGACGAGTAGGTGATGTCATCCGGTGATCCAGTGGTCCAACCACTCTGGGCACGGGAGGAGCACCTGTCAAGCCGGCGGCCACGAACCGACGCCGCTCGGCGCCGGAAGTCCCGCACCGGGCGGTGCTCGGGGCGCGCCGTCCTGCACGCCGCTACATCACAACGAGCGGTATGGCGTCGAACAGCCGGTCCAACCCGACCAGGCGACACCGTTCCAGGTTCGGAAGGTTCAACGTCGCCTCGATCCAGGCGTACCAGCCGAGCCCCGCGATCATCGACTACGCCGCGACCAAGGGCGCGATCGTCACCCATGACCAAAGGCCTCGCGCAGGACCTCATCGAGCGGGGCATTCGCGTGAACTGCGTGGCGCCCGGTCCGGTGTGGACGCCGCTCATCGTCCCGTCGTTCGACGAGAAGAAGACGCAGCACTTCGGCGAGGACTCGCCGATGGGCCGCCCCGCGCAGCCCGCGGAGCTCGCCCCGGCGTTCGTCTTCCTCGCGTCGGACGAGTCTCGCTACGTGAACGGTGAGGTGCTCGGCGTCACGGGCGGCAAGCCGCTTCCGTAGCGGCGAGGAAGCGCGTCACAGCCCGCCGATGCGCGCGATGTCGCGCTCGGGGTCGTGGAAGAGCGCGCGGATCGTCTCGAGCGACAGCCCGGTCGTCCGCGCCAACGCCTCGACGCTCGGGACCGCCCCCTGCGCGGCGCGCAGCTCGCGCGCGCAGCCGAGCACGTGCCAATGCGCGGGCCCGAGCGCGACGCCGAGCGCGGCCGCCTCGCGCTCCGCCAGCGCGGGCGTCCACGCGTCGTCTACGGGGACGGGACGAGAGGCGAGTCGAGATCGTGCCCGCATCGACGCTCCGCGCAGCAACCCACGCGCCACGGCTCCGATCCCTCGGACCAGGCAACATTCTCGCGCTCTGACGGCGGACCGCCGAAACGGATCGTTTCGCGCGCGCGCGCCGCATGGAACGTAGTGGTTCATGCGTAGGTGGGACGCTTCGTCGCTTCCCGCGAGATCTCCCTTCGGCGTAGCGCGGCATCGAGGTTGCCTTGGGCGGAGCCATGGCCCTCTCGCGCAGGCGGTTCCTCAGTCTGAGTGCCGGCACGCTCGCCGCGGCAGCCGCGGCGAAGCTCGCGTTCACGCGATCGGCGTCGGCGGCGCGCCCGACGATCGATCCCGGCACCGACGGGCGCATCGTCTCGTCCATCTGCGAGGTCTGCTTCTGGAAGTGCGGGATCGACGCCCACGTCCAGGGCGATCGCCTGATCAAGATCACGGGCAACCCGCGCCACCCGCTCTCCAACGGCAGGCTCTGCCCGCGCGGCGCGGCGGGGGTCGGCCTCGGCTACGACCCCGATCGTCTGGTCAAGCCGCTCATGCGCGTCGGCGCGCGCGGGCGCGACGAGTTCCGGCCGGTGTCTTGGGACGAGGCGCTCGGCTTCGTCGCCAACAAGCTCGACGAGATCCGGAAGAAGTACGGGCCCGAGGCCGTCGCGCTCTTCAATCACGGCGCCGGCGCGTCGTGGTTCAAGCACCTGCTCTCCGCGTACGGCACCGCGAACTTCGGCGCGCCGTCCTTCGCGCAGTGCCGCGGCCCGCGCGACGTGGCGTTCGATCTGACGTTCGGCGCCGAGCCCGGCTCGCCCGAGGTGCTCGACATCGGAAGCTCCGACTGCCTCGTGCTCATCGGCTCGCACCTCGGCGAGAACATGCACAACACGCAGGTCCAGGACTTCGCCGAGGCCGTCGCGCGCGGCGCCGACATCATCGTCGTCGACCCGCGCTTCTCCACCGCCGCGTCGAAGGCGAAGACCTGGATGCCGATCCGCCCCGGCACCGACACCGCCCTGCTCCTCGCGTGGATCCACGTGATCGTCGGCGAGCAGCGCTACAACCGCGCGTACGTCGAGAAGTACGTGAGCGGCCTCGAAGAGCTCGCCAAGGCCGTCGCGCCCTACTCGCCCGAGTGGGCGTCGGCGGAGACCGGCCTCGACGCGACGCTCATCCGCGGCACCGCCCGTCGCATCGCCGGCGCGGCGCCCGCGTCGCTCGTGCACCCCGGCCGTCACGCCACGTGGTACGGCCCCGACGACACGCACCGCTCGCGAGCGATCGCGATCTTGAACGCTCTCCTCGGGAGCTGGGGGCACCGCGGCGGCTTCTTCCGGCCGAGCGGCATGAAGCTCGCCAAGTTCCCGACGCCGCCGTACCCGAAGGCCAGGCCGCCGGCCGATCGCTTGGAGGGCGAGGCGCCGTTCGCGCTCGAGCCGCTGGCGCAAGGACTCCGTCGCGCGACGATCGACGGCAAGCCGTACCCCATCAAGGGCTGGTTCGTGTACGGCACCAACCTGATCCAGGCGCTGCCGCAGCGAGCCGAGACGCTGAAGGCGATCCAGGCGCTCGACCTGATGGTCGTGGTCGACGTGCTGCCGGCCGAGATCGCCGGCTACGCCGACGTGGTGCTGCCCGAGGCCTCCTACCTCGAGCGCTACGACGATCTGGTGGGCATCTCGTGGCGTCGCAGCGGCGTCGCCCTTCGTCAGCCCGCGATGCCGCCCCCCGGCGAGGCGAAGGCCGGCTGGTGGATCGCGCGCGAGCTCGGCCTGCGGCTCGGCCTCGAGTCGTTCTTCCCGTGGAAGGACGCCGAGAGCTACCTCCGCGAGCGGTGCAAGCTGTCGGGCGTCGACTGGGACACGCTGGTGCGCGACGGCGTGGTCCTCGCGCCCGAGAAGCCGACCGTCGTCGAGGACGGCCTCGCGCTCTCCATCGGCACCGAGAGCGGCAAGATCGAGGTCTACTCCGAGAAGCTCGCCAAGGCGGGGTTCGCTCCGGTGCCGGTCTACGAGCGCCCCGACGCGGCGCCGCCCGGCTACTTCCGCCTGCTCTACGGCCGGGCGCCAGGCCACACCTTCGGCCGCACGACCAACAATCGCCTCCTCGGCGAGCTGAGTCACCACGATCGCGTGTGGATCAACGCGAAGGTCGCCGCGGATCTCGGCCTCGCCGACGGCGCGTGGGTCCGGCTGATCAACCAGGACGGCGTCCAGAGCGCCCCGGTGCAGATCAGGGCGACCGAGCGCATACGCGGCGACTGCGTCTACATGGTCCACGGGTGGGGCCACACCGCCAAGGGGCTGCGCTACGCGAAGGGGCGCGGCGCCGACGACTCCGAGCTGGTCTCGCGCGTGAAGGTCGATCCGGTGATGGGTGGCACCGGCATGCGAGTGAACTTCGTCACGCTGCAGCCCGCGGCGAGGGAGGCCTGAGCCATGCGCCGGGTAATGGTCGTCGACACCAAGCGCTGCGTCGGGTGCGAAGCGTGCGTCATCGCGTGCAAGACCGAGAACCGCGTACCCGACGGCGCGTACCGTGATTGGGTCACGCAAGAGAGCAGCGGAGAGTTCCCCGGGAGCGGTCAGTCCGGCGCCCTCGAGCTGATCATCCGGTCGCAGCGCTGCAACCACTGCACGAACGCCCCCTGCGTCGCGAACTGCCCCACCGGCGCGAGCTTCTTCCGCGGCGACGGCACCGTCCAGATCGACCGCGACCTGTGCACCGGGTGCCGCGCGTGCATGACGAGCTGCCCGTACGAGGCGCGCTACGTGCACCCGGAGGGCTTCGTCGACAAGTGCACCCTGTGCGTGCACCGGCTCGACAAGGGCAAGCCGACGGCGTGCGAGGAGGTCTGTCCCACGAGCGCGATCCTCACCGGCGACGCCGACGATCCGACCTCGCTCGTGAGCATCCGGCTCCGACGCGGCGACGTCACCGTGGTGAACGCCGAGGCGGGCACCAAACCCAACGTCTTCTACCTCGCGCGCTCCGCGCAGGGGAGCTGAGGCAACCATGGCACCGCACCTCGCGCACACGGAGATCGAGACGACGCGTGCCGCGGCCCTCGCCGCGCACGGTCACACGTGGGGATGGGAGATCCCCATCTACCTGTTCCTCGGCGGTCTGGTCGCCGGCATCATGCTCGCCGTCAGCGCCTCGGTGCTGATGCTCGGGCGGGAGAAGGTGACCCAGGCGATGAAGCGCGGCCTGCTCGCGGCGCCGGTGCTCCTGTCGCTCGGCATGGGCGCGCTGTTCATCGACCTCACCTACAAGCTGCACGTCTTCCGCTTCTACACGACGTTCCGCGCGACGGCGCCGATGTCGCTCGGCTCGTGGGTCCTCCTGCTCGTCTACCCGGTGCAGATCGGCCTCGTGCTCGCGATGCCCCCCGACTGGATCGAGCCGTGGCTCGCGCGGTTGCTCGAGGAGGTGCCGACGCTGCGCAAGGTCCGCACGTTCGCCGAGAGGCACGTGAGACGGCTCGCCTGGGCAGCCTTGATCAGCGGCGTCGCGCTCGGCGTCTACACCGGCGTGCTCCTCTCGGCGACCGTCGCGCGGCCGCTGTGGTCGAGCGGCGCGCTCGGATTCCTGTTCCTCGCCTCCGGCGCGTCGACCGGCGTGGCCGCGCTGATGGTGCTCGAGCGCGATCACCGCATGCAGGGCATCTGGGCTCGCGCCGACCTCGCGCTCATCGCCGTCGAGCTGATGGTGATCGTGCTCTGGCTCGTCGGCCTCGCGACGCAGGGTCCCGTCTACCGCGAGGCCGCCGCGCTCGTCGTCACCGGGCCCTACGCGCCGTTCTTCGTCGGCATGGTGGTGTTCGGCGGCCTGCTCCTGCCCGCCGCCCTCGAGGCGCTGTCGCTGCGAGGCAAGGCGCTGCACTCGCGTTGGGTGCCCGCGCTCGTGCTGTTCGGCGGCCTGCTGCTCCGGTTCGTCATCGTCTACGCGGGACAAGACGTCTCGTTCGTGAAGGGGTGATCGCGATGGCCAACGTCTCTGCGTCTCCTGGACGCCACACGAAACCTGCGCCCACGCAGCTGAAGCCGATGTGGGATCCGTACGTCGCCGGGTTCTTCCTCGGCCTGGTGCTCCTCGGCACGTTCCTCGTGGTCGGGCGCGGCCTCGGCGCCTCGGGCGCGCTCGCCCGCATCACCGCGCGCACCGCCGAGATCTTCGTGCCCTCCTGGGTCCACGGCAACGGCGCGCTCGGTCCCTACTTCGCCAAGGGCGCGAAGTGGTGGGACGATTGGCTGGTCTTCGAGCTGATCGGCGTGGTGCTCGGCGGGCTCGCCGCGGGGCTCACCGGCGGTCGCTTCGGGATCCAGATCGAGCGCGGCCCCCGCGTCACCGCCAGGCAGCGCCTGCTCTTCGCATTCCTCGGCGGCGCGATCGCCGGCTTCGGCGCGCGCCTCGCGCAGGGTTGCACGAGCGGCCAGGCGCTCACCGGCGGCGCGACGCTCGCTCTCGGTAGTTGGGCCTTCATGTTCGCCGTCTTCGGCGGCGCCTACGGGCTCGCGTACTTCGTCAGGAGGCTCTGGACATGATGCCGCTCAAGCCCGAGACCTGGATCGCCTACACGTTCGCCGTCCTGTCGGGGTTCGCGTTCGGGTTCGTGCTCGAGCGCGCCGGCTTCGGCAGCTCGCGCAAGCTCGCCGCGCAGTTCTACCTGCGCGACATGACGGTGCTGAAGGTCATGTTCACCGCCATCGTCACCGCCATGCTCGGCCTCGTGCTGCTGCGCGCCGCCGGCCTGGTGAACATGGACGCGATCTACGTCAACCCGACGTTCCTCGGGCCGCAGGTCGTCGGCGGCCTGATCTTCGGCGCAGGCTTCGTGGTCGGCGGGTACTGCCCGGGCACCAGCGCGGTCGCCGCCGCCACCGGCAAGGTGGATGGCATCGTCTTCCTCGCCGGCATCGCCGCCGGCATCCTCGGCTACGCCGGCGCGTACCCCAAGCTCGCAGCGTTCGCCAACAAGGGCGGCGACCGCGTGTTCCTGATGGACTGGCTGAAGCTGTCCTACGGCACGGTCGCCATCCTGGTGACGCTCCTCGCGCTCGGCATGTTCGCCGGCGCCGAGTGGATCGAGCGGAAGATGCGCGGCGCCGCCCCGACGACGCCCGGCTCCGCAGGCGACGAATCGCACCAAGACGACACGACGGCCCCGAGCCCCGCGGAGTGACAGCCATGGCACGCCTCACCAAGCACTCGATGTTCGCGGCGGCGGCGATCGGCGTCGCGGTCCTCAGCGCGGCCCTCGCGCACCGCACCGGCCACGCCGTCCCGGTGGTCAAGATGGAGGCCGCTCCGCCCACCATCGACGCGTTCGCGCTCGCGCGGCTGATGGCCGACGCGCCGCCCGACGTGGTGGTCATCACGCTCGACGACGCCCGTCACCCGCTGCGGTTCGCGCAGCCTGCGGCGCTCTGGGGCGCGACCGACGACGCCCTCGTGCAGAACGCCCCCGAGCACCGGCGCATCGTCCTGCTCGGCGAGGACGTGGTGCGGGTCGATCGGCTGGCGCGTCGGCTGCGCCTCGCCGGGCGCGACGTCCGGGTGCTCGCCGGCGGGCTGCAGTCGTGGGACGTTGCCATGGCTGACGATCCGCCTGCCCCGCCCGCAGGAGCCAACGGCACCGCATGGCAGACCTACCGCGATCACCTGGCCCTCCGGCACGCGTTCGGCGACAAGCAGGCGGCGGCCGCCACCATGATGGCGGCGCCGATCGCCCCGGTCGCGGCGCCGGCGGCCGGAGCCCCGAAGAAGCGCGAAGGCTGCTGATCCAGGTCGCCGCGATCGTCTCCCTCGCGGCGATCGCGGCGACGGCGTTCGTCCTCGCGCGCCCCCCCGCGCCGCCGCTCCCCCGCATCACCGTCGCGGGCGTGACCCGGGACGAAGGGTGTCTGACGTGCCACGCCCAGACGCAGGGGCTCGGCGCCGCGCACGACGCGCTGGGGTGCAGCCCCTGTCACCTCGGCGATGCGACGGCCCGTGACGCAGCGGCCGCCCACCGCGGAATGGAGGTGCAGTCGGGCGACTTCGCGACCGTCGACCGGACGTGCGGACAGGGCGCCTGCCACGCGGTGGAGACGGCGCGGGTGCGCACCAGCCTGATGGCGCGCGCCCCCGGCATCCTCGCGGTCGATCGGTTCGCGTTCGGCGAGCGGCCCACGCCGCACCGCGCCCCGGGCGACGATCTGACGACACTCGATCCAAAGGCACCGGCGAAGACGCCGGCCGAATCGCACGTGCGGAAGCTGTGCGCCGGATGCCACCTCGGCGCTCGCAAGCCGCGGGCCGGAGATCTCGGGGAGGACGCGCGCGGCGGCGGGTGCACCGCCTGCCACCTCGCGCCGCCGAGCGCGTTCGGCCGACAGACCGGCGGTCCGCTGCACCCGGACGTCTCCGCCGTGGTGCCGGAGAAGCGGTGCAGCGGCTGCCACGGTCGGAGCGGACGCATCACCATGTCGTTCCGCGGCGTCGCCGAGGTCGAGCCCCACGATCCCCGCGTCACCGGCAAGACCGCCGACGGCCGCCCGACCACCCGCACCTCGCCCGACGTGCACGCGACCGCGGGGATGACCTGCGTCGACTGCCACGTCGAGCGCGAGCTGATGGGCTCCGGCACGCCGCACCTCCACGCGCACGAGGCCCTCGAGGTCCGCTGCGCGGACTGTCACGTGAAGCCGGCCGAGGCTCGATCGGGACCGCTCGACGCCGATCGCGAGGCCGTCGCGGAGGCCCTGCGGCGCTCCTGGGCCCGTCGCAAGCTGCCGCCGCTCTCGACCGCGCCGCTGCGCACGCTCGCCGGCACGCCGCTCGTGCGCACCGACGCGGCGACGTACTCGCTCCTGCTCGCGACGAGCGGCGACCGTCGCACCATTCCCCTCGCCTCCCAGAAGCCCTGGCACGCGCTGCGCGGTCACGAGCGGCTCTCCTGCCAATCCTGCCACGCCGCGTGGGCGCCCCGCTGCCGCGCCTGTCACACGACGTTCGAGCCCGAGGGCACCGACGTCGATCACCTCTCCGGCGAGGTCACCAAGGGCCACTGGACCGAGCGGGCCGGCGGCAACGGGTTCGGTCCGCCGCTGCTCGCGATCGGTCCCCGCGGCGCGATCGAGCCGTTCGTGGAGGGCATGCGCCTGACGATCGCGGGCGAGGGCATCCCGGCCGACGCGGCGCCGATCGATCGCGCGCTGTTCGCGCCCCTCGATCCCCACACGACCGCGCGCTCGCGCACCTGCGCGTCTTGCCACCTGCGGGTCGACGAGACCTACCCGAAGGTCGGCGAGACCACCCGCGTCGGCGCGCGCCTGCTCGACGACGCCGAGCGTGCCCGCGTCGCGCGCGTCGGCGACTGCCTCGCGTGTCACGGCGCGTGGGACGACCCGATCTACCGGAGCTTCGGCGAGAGCCTCGGGCGCGTGCGGCCGCAGTGCCTCAAGTGAGCCCGAGCGCGCGCATCTTCCGCCACAACGTCGTGCGGCTGATGCCGAGCTCCGCCGCGGCGCGTGCGTGATGCCAGCGGTGGGCGTCGAGCGCCGCGCGCACCCGCGCGGCCTCGTCGGAGCCGACCGTCTCCTCGGCGCGGGCCGGGCGCTCCTTCTCGTCCGTCTCGTCGTCGAGCGCCACGGCGATCTCCGGCGGCAGATCCTCGAGCTGCACCGTCTGCCGCTGGCAGATCGCCACCGCGTACTCGATCGCGTTCTCGAGCTCGCGCACGTTGCCGGGCCACGCGTAGCTCTTGAGCGCCACGAGGACGTCGGGTGAGAGCCGGACCGCGCGCCCCTCGCGCGCGGCGATGCGCGCGAGCAGGTGACGCGCGAGCGCCTCGATGTCCTCCGCGCGCCCGCGGAGCGGCGGCACGTGGATGGGGACGACCCGCAGCCGGTAGTAGAGGTCCTCGCGGAACCTGCCGGCGGCGATCGCCTCCTTCAGGTCGACGTTGGTCGCCGCGATCACGCGCGCGTCGACCGTGCGCGTGGTGCTCTCGCCCACGCGCTCGAACGTGCGCGCCTGCAGCACGCGCAGCAGCTTCACCTGCAGCGCGATCGGCATGTCGCCGATCTCGTCGAGGAACACGACGCCGCCCTTGGCAGCCTCGAAGCGCCCGACGCGATCGCGCACCGCACCGGTGAACGCGCCGCGCACGTGGCCGAACAGCTCGCTCTCGAGGAGGTCTGCGGGGAGCGCGCCGCAGTTGACCGCCACGAACGGCCCCGAGCGCCGCGCCGAGCTGGCGTGGATCGCGCGCGCGATGACCTCCTTGCCGGTGCCGCTCTCGCCGGTGATCAGCACCGTCGCGTCGCTGCGGTGGAGCGTCTCGATGAAGCGGACGATCTTCAACATGGCCGGCGCGCGCGCGACCAGCCCCTGCGCGGCCAGCGCGCCCTCGAGGATCAGCTCGTCGTCCTCGGCGGGCCGCAGCACCACGAGGTACTTCGCGCCCTCGGCCCACGCGCCCGCGTCGGCCGGCACCGGCGCCGCGGTCACCGAGGCGAGGCGCGCGGCGCCCGTCTCGCATTGCACGAACGCGCGACGGCCCTCTTCGCGGCCGCCGTTCTCGAGCGACGCCCGCAGGGACTCGTCGACGCCGAAGAGCCGCGCCCCGAGCAGATCTTCGATCGGGCGGCCCGGGATCTTCTGGCACGCGCCGGGGCAGACCCACGCGTCGAGGGTGCAGGTCGCGCGCAGAACGCGGAACTCGCCGTCGAGCAGCAGGAGGACCCGACCGAGCGCCGCGAACGCGGTCTCGATCGCGGCCCAGCCTGCTCGTCCTTCGGGCACCTCGCTCATCGCGGATAGGGATCCACGCGCGCAGTCGGCGTTCAAGGGTTGGCGGTGCGCCGGCGCAGCGCGGCCGCACGGCTGTGGTGCTCGCTCCGCCCGCGAGACCCGTGAAACTGACATTAATCGCGACCTGCGCGCCGCGCGCGGCGGAGCGGGCGATTGCGCATGCGCGGCGGGTTTCGGTCGTGCATGGTGCGCGTTAGCCTCGAAGGAACTCCCGGAGACACTCGCGCATGCAGGGTCCCCCACGACATCCGGGGTGCAGAGCGGCGCTCGGCCCGCCTGACGTCGTCTCGACACGGTCGAGGTGGCCGTGAGCAGGCCGCGCGCCTCCCTCGGCGTGAAGCTGTTCGCCGGCGTCTTCGGCACGATCGTCGTCGTCTTCCTGTCGTTCTCGTACTTCAGCGCGCAAGAGACGTCCGAAGCGTGGGAGCAGTCGTTCGAGCAGCAGGCCACGCAGACCACCGCGGTCATCGAGCGCGTGCTCCGTCAGGGGATGCTCCTCGGCAAGAAGGAGTCGGTGCACGCCGCGATGCGCGACGTCGCGACCGCGCCGGGCATCGAGGTCGTGCGCATCTACGACAAGCAGGGCGTCGTGCGGTTCTCGACCAACGAGGGTGAGATCGGCACCAGGGCCGCCCGCAACGACGAGGTCTGCGCGATCTGCCACGGCGAGCACTTCCGCACCGCGCGCCTCGAGAGCTTCACCCGCACGCTCCGTGATCGGGGCGTCCCGATCATGGGGCAGGCCCGGCTGATCCGGAACGGCGCCCAGTGCGCCGGCACGGGCTGCCACGAGCCGCCGGACAAGAAGGAGTACCTCGGCGTGATGGACTTCCAGACGTCCATGATCGCCGTGGAGCAGGCGAACCTCGACGCGCAGCGGAGCACCGCGTGGGCCGCGGTCGTGATGGCGATCACCGGCGGGATCGTGACCATGTTCCTGATCTTCCGCCTGGTGCGGCGGCCGATCCTGGAGCTGGTGCGGGGCACCCGCGAGGTCGCGGCCGGCAACCTCGAGACGCGCCTCCACCTCGAACAGAGCGCCGAGGCGTACGAGCTCGCGCGGGCGTTCAACCAGATGGCCGGCGATCTCTCGCGGGCGCGGGAGCGTTCGGAGAAATGGGAGGAGAACCTCGCGCGCGCGATCGACGAGAAGACGGCCGAGCTGGCCGCCGCGCACCGCCGGATGCTGCACATGGAGAAGATGGCCTCGCTCGGGAAGCTCGCGGCAACCGTGGCCCACGAGCTCAACAACCCGCTGGCGGGGATCGTGGTGTACGCGAAGCTCCTCGCGCGCGATCTGAAGGAGCCCGAGCTGCCCGAGAGCGAGAAGAAGGAGACGCTCCGGTACGTGGAGGTCGTGCGGCAGGAGTCCAGCCGCTGCGGCGACATCGTCCGCAACCTGCTGAGCTTCGCGCGGCAGTCGAAGAACGTGTTCGCCGAGCACGGGCTCAACACGATCGTCGACCGCAGCATGATGACCGTGCAGCACCTGATGAAGACGAACTCCATCGAGTGCCGTGTCGGGACGATCGACGGCGACGATCGGCTGTTCTGCGACCAGAACGAGCTGCAGCAGGCGCTGGTGGCCCTCCTCGTCAACGCCGCCGAGGCGATGCCCAACGGCGGCGAGCTGCGCATCGACCTCACCGGCGAGGCCGACACCATCGTCGTCGACGTGGCCGACACCGGCGTCGGCATCCCGCCGGAGATCCTCCCCGAGATCTTCGAGCCGTTCGTGTCGACCAAGGGGGACGAGAAGGGCGTCGGGCTCGGCCTCTCGGTGGTCTACGGGATCGTCCGCCGCCACGAGGGCAGCATCGACGTCGAGTCCGAGCCCGGCAAAGGCACGACGTTCCGCGTCACGCTCCCGCGACGCCCGACGGGCGACGCCGGCGCGACCGCCGCGTCCTCGAGCGACACGGCGCGTCGGGCCTCCGAACCGCGCATCAACTTCGGAAGAGGTGCACTCTCGTGAGCAACGATCGCTACGGCATCCTCATCGTCGACGACGAGTTCTCCGTGCGAGACTCGCTCTTCCACTGGTTTCGCAAGGACGGCTTCCGGGTCGGCGCCGCGGAGAACGCGGCGGCGGCGCTGCAGGAGCTCCAGAAGGAGCCCTGGGACGTCGCCCTCCTCGACATCAAGATGCCGGGGATGGACGGCATGGAGCTCCTGCGCCGCGTGCGTCAGGTCTCGCCCGACACGGTGGTGCTGATGCTCACCGCGCACGGCACCGTCGAGACCGCCGTCGAGGCGCTCAAGATCGGCGCCTACGACTACCTCACCAAGCCCATCGATCCCGACGAGCTCGTCCGCGTGGTGACCAAGGCGCTGCAGCACCGGCGCCTCGCCGACGAGAACGCGCAGCTGCGGACCAAGATCGCCGTCCTTTCGGAGTCCGACGAGCTCGTCAGCGGCAGCCCGCAGATGAAGCGCGTGATGGACATGATCGACTCCCTCGCGCCGACCGACGTGACGGTCCTCATCCGCGGAGAGAGCGGCACCGGCAAGGAGCTCGTCGCGCGCGCCATCCACGCCAGGAGCAACCGGCGCTTCTTCCCGCACGTGGCGATCAACTGCGGCGCGCTGCCCGAGAGCCTGCTCGAGAGCGAGCTGTTCGGCCACGAGCGCGGCGCGTTCACCGGCGCCCAGCACCGCCGGCGCGGCAAGCTCGAGCAGGCCGACGGCGGCACCCTCTTCCTCGACGAGGTCGGGAGCATCAGCCTGCGCACGCAGGTCGAGCTGCTGCGCGTGCTCGAGACGAAGGAGTTCGCGCGCATCGGCGGGCAGAAGGCGATCCGCGTCGACTTCCGCGTGGTCTGCGCGACCAACCAGAGCCTCGAGGAGCTGGTCGCGAAGAAGGAGATGCGCGAGGACCTCTACTTCCGCATCAACGTCTTCCGCATCGACCTGCCGCCGCTGCGCGAACGCGACGGCGACGTTCCGCTCCTCGCGCGACACTTCCTGAAGCACTTCGCGACGAAGACCGACAAGGAGGTCACCGACCTCGCGCCCGACGCGCTCGCCGCGCTGTCGCGCCACTCCTGGCCGGGCAACGTGCGCGAGCTGAAGAACGTCATCGAGCGCGCCGTGATCCTCGCCGAGCCGCCGGTCGTCCGGGCGAAGGACCTGGTGGCGGTCGCCGGCGTCGCCGCGCCCGCCGAGGCGCCCGAGGCGCTCGGGTCGCTCGCCGACTCGGAGAAGGCGCACATCGCGCGGGTGCTCGAGCGCTGCGGCTGGAACATCTCGCAGGCGGCGCGCGTCCTCGAGGTCGATCGCGTCACGCTCTACAACAAGATCAAGAAGTACGGCCTGCGCGAACAATGACCGCGCTGTGGCTGGTCCCCTTCGAGCTGCATGACCCGCCGGGTCTCCTGCCGTGGCTCGGGCATCGCCTCGAGCCGACGTTCCGCGTGCAGGCGCGCGTCCTCGAAGGGCCGCTGGACGTCGCCGCGTGCCTCGACAAGCGCCGCGGGCAGTACGACACGCGGGCGCTGCTCACGCGCCTCCTCGAGCTGCCCGAGCAGGGGCTGATCCTCGGGGTGACGAGCGCGGATCTCTTCCTCTCGATCTTCACGTTCGTCATCGGGGAGGCCTGCCTCGGCGGGCGCGCGGCGGTGGTGTCGACCTACCGGCTGCACGAGGAGCGCTACGGGCTCCCGCCCGATCCCGACCGCATGCGCGACCGCCTGGTGAAAGAAGCCGTGCACGAGCTCGGGCATTGCCACGGGCTCGTGCACTGCGGCGATTCGCGGTGCGTGATGCACGCCTCCTCCGCCGCGGAGGACGTCGATCTCAAGGGCTACGAGCTCTGCTCCACCTGCCACCGATCCGTCGCCAACGCGCGGGGGCGTGGATAGAGCGCGCCGAGCAGCGCCGGCGTCCTCCGGAGCAGCACGTGCACGACGTGCGAGGTGAGCATGAAGACCAGGATGAGCCACGCCTGCTCGCGGTGGATGACCTGCGCGACGTTGACGATCCACCCGGGGAGGAACCTGAGGGCCTGCGCAGGCCTGAAGAGGACGAGGCCCGAGGCGCCGATGACCGCCACGCCGATGAAGGTCGCGAGGTAATCGAGCTTCTCCCAGTACCGGTAGCGGTCGAAGCGAGGCTCGGGGCCGCGGCCGACGATCCACTTCACGTGCGCCCAGATGGTGCGCGCGTCACGCGGGCCGAGCAGCGGCGACTCCGGACCGAAGGCGAGCCGCAGGAGGAGCGACACGCGGAAGCGACCGTCCTCGTCGCGGCAGCGCCCGCGCGCTGACCACGCCGCGGCGATCATGCTCCCGAGGTGGAGCGCGACGCAGAAGACGGTGAGCATGGCGCCGAAGCGGTGCAGGCTGCGCGCGGAGTCGGCCCCGCCGAGGAGGCCGAACACCGCCCGCGCCCACGGCGCCTGCGGGAAGCCGAGGGGCATGCCCGCGACGACCTGGACGGCGAACGACAGCAGGAGCAGCCCGTAGGAGAAGCGGTCGATGAACCGCGTGAGCGGGCTCCAGCGCTCGGCTTCGAGCGACGGCCAGGTGCGGCGCTCGACGAGGCCGCTGCGTCGCCGCGCGTCGAGGTAGCTCCGCCGATCGCGCAGCAGCTCGACGACGTGACGCAGACCGAGGACGACCGTGTGCAGCGCGAACAGCGCGAACGCGCCGCCGATCAGCCAGGTCATCGGCTTGTACGTCCAGTACAGGCGCGGGTAGTTGGCGCGGTCGGTCGGATCGCCGTGCGGCAGATACGCCGCGTAGTTCGCCGGCGCGCCGACGTGACAGCTCCGGCAGGTCCCGAGCTTGTTGGCCGCGGCGACCGTGGAGCCCGCCTCGGCCTTGCCGAGCACGCCGTGGTTGCCGTGGCAGTCGTAGCAGGCGGCGACCTGCACGCCGCCGAGGGCGTGAGCGCGTCCGTGGTACGTCTGGAGGTGCTGCGCGAACGCCTTCTGGTGGCAGGTGCCGCACTGCCGATCGCTCGTCAGCTTGAAGCTCGCTCCGGGCGCGGCGACGCCGTGCGCGGTGTGGCAGTTGTGGCACCCCGGCGCGTCCTTCTCCCCCTTGGCCGCGGCGATGCCGTGCGCGCTCTTCTTGTAGTCGTCGAGGACGCCGGCGTGGCAGCCGGCGCACATCGCGGTCGCGCGAGCCACGTGCGCGGTGGACGTCTTGTCCTGGATCGCGGCGACGTGCCCGCCGTGACAGTCGACGCACGACGGCGACTTCACCTGACCGGTCTCCATCAGGCTCTTGCCGTGGATGCTCTCGGCGTACGAGCCGACCGACTTCAGCCGGGCGGGCGTCAGCGCCTCCTCGTACATCGGGTGGAGGTGGCACTTGGCGCACGTCGCGACGACGTTGCGCTTGCTCAGGCGGCTCTCGCGGCTCGCCTTCGGGTAGACGTCGTGCGCGCCGTGGCAGTCCTGGCAGCGCGCGGTGCCCACCTTGCCTTCACGCAAGGCGAGCCCGTGCGCGCTCTGGTCGTACGCCGCGTCGGCGCTCTTGTGGCAGCCGCGGCACATGCCCGCCTCGGCGGAGAGCCCCTCCCAGGTCGCGATGCCGGCGTTGGCCGCGCGGGCCTCCGCCTTGGCGTGACACTGGGAGCACTTCAGGTTCTTGTGCACCGATTTGCCGAGGCTCTCGAGGCCGACGTCGAGCTCCCACGACGAGCGCGGGCCCTCGTCCGTGCCGAGCGGCACCTCCTTGGCGTGAGGCGCGTCGGCGAGGGCGAGGCCGGGGGACGCACCGACGCCGAGCGCGACGACGAGCGCCGTGAGCGTGAGGCGGAGTCTGATCCCCCGGCGGTTGGTGCGCGATTGCCGAGTCATCGGAGTGCTCCTCTGGTGAAGACGGTCAGTGCGACTCCGTCGAGGCGAGCGAGGACAGCTCCTCCAGCTCGGCGGGATGCTCGTGGAGCATCTCCTTCTCGGTGAGCTCGCCGTGGACCATCGCCATGCTGACGCCGTGGCCCGAAGGCTTGAACGCCACGTGGTAGAGGTGCCACACGAGGATGGAGAGGGTGGCGAGCCACGCCTCGTAGAGGTGGATCAGCTCGGCGAGGTCCCAGCCCCACTTGGGCAGGAAGCGCATCGCCGGCACCGGGAACCACATGATCGCGCCGGTGACGACCATCACGATGGTGCCCCAGATGAGCGCGAGGTACTCGACCTTCTCGACGTACGAGAACCGGCCGAAGTGCGCGCCGTGCTGCTCGAGCCCGACGTAGTAGCGCAGCTGGTGCCACAGCTCCTTGGCGTCGGACCGGGTCGGCATCAGCGCCTTGAACTGCTCGCGACCGCGCGCCGTGAAGGCGAGCCAGTACAGGTGGTACACCGACAGGGCGACGTTCACGACCGCCGCGACGCGGTGCACGTACCCGCGCGCCAGGAAGCTGAGCTTCAGGTCGACGAGGGCCTTGACCCAGAAGGCGTCGGGGTACTTCAGCGAGAAGCCGCTGATCACCAGGACGAAGAACGAGAAGACGAGCAGGAAGTGCTGGACGCGCTCGCCGACGGTGAAGCGCAGCACGCGCTTCTCTTCGCGGCGCTTGCGCCAGTTGTCGCGCAGCGTCCGGAAGTAGTCGAGGCCGTTGTAGAACATCATCCCGCCGATGGTGCCGCCGATCAGGAACATGTAGACGCCGCGCACGATGCGGATGGCGCCGCCGCCCTGCGTCGACTGATCCGGCGTGTGCACGCTGCCCTTGCCCCAGTTCGGGCCGGCGCCCGGGTGGCACTTGCCGCACGTCTGGCCGAGGTTGTTCGGGTGGACCGAGGACGCGGGGTTCGACGAGTGGAGGATCTTGTGCGCGCCGTGGCAGCTCGCGCAGTTGGCCACCGTCGAGTCGCCGAAGCGATCGGCGAGCCCGTGGTACGACTCGCGGTAGCTGTCGACGCGCTCGACCGCGAGGCCGTAGCGACGGTTCACGTGCTCGGCGTTGTGACACGCAGGGCACGTCGCCTTGCTGATCATCGTCGCGTAGACGCTCGACTGCGGGTCCTTCTTGCCGCGGATCCCGTGCTCGCCGTGGCAGTCGGTGCAGATCGGCGTCTCGGTGTTGCCCTTGAGGAGCGCCTGGCCGTGCGCGCCCGTCATGTACTGCTCGAAGGTGCCCTCGTGGCAGCTCCCGCAGGTCTTGGGGATGTTGCCGCGGAAGACGCGCGCGGTCGGATCGCTCGACCTCGCCTCCTCGTGCGCGCCGTGGCAGCTCGCGCACGTGGCGGACTCCTCGAGGCCGTCCTTCTTGGTGCCGTGCGCGTGGATGCTCTTCTGCCACTCGGTGATCGAGAAGAGCTGCGAGCCCTTGAGCGCCGCGGGCTTGGTCTTCTTGCCGTCGTGGCAGCGCGCGCAGGTCTCCGGCTGACGCTCGGTCGAGACCGTGCTCTTCGGGTCCTTCTTCTCGAGCGTGTCGTGGGTGCCGTGACAGTCCTTGCACGTCGCCGGCGTCTTGCTGGTGAAGTGCGCGCTCTTTCGGAACTTGGTGACCTGCTCGGCGTGACAGCCCGCGCAGTCGGCCTTCGCGAGGCCGCCGGGGTGGTTGTCGGCCTTGGCGGCCGTGTGGCACTCGACGCAGGTGACCTTGCCGTGCACCGAGGCGCGGTGGGTCTTCAGGTCGAACGGTGAACCGTCCTTATCGGACTTGGGTTCGGATTTGGGGGCCGGCGTCGAGAGCCCGCCGCTGTCGCGGTGGCACTCGAGGCACTGGGTATCGGTGGGCGGCGCCTCCGCTCCCGCGGCGAACGCGACCCAGGAACCGGCAATCGCCATCAGGCTGAGAGCTGCTGCCCATTTCACGGGACACCTTCCTTCTTGCTTCCGGGACCGTCGCTCGGGTCAGGCGAAGAACTCGTCGACGACGCGACGCCAAGTCGGTTCGTCGAGGTGGGTGTGGACGTCGGGGCTCAGCTCGCCGCCGTCGGCCAGGGTGTGGGCGAGCTCCGGAGGCGCGGTCAGCATCGCCAGGCGATCGACCTCGGCGCGCATCCAGCGAAGGGCGCGGCCGCCGCCGAAGAGCTGCTTGAGGGACTGCTTGACGGTCGCCTTCTCGGGGGTGACCTCGACGAGCCAGCCCTGCCCGTACGGGGCGCGATTGACGACCGACGGGTCCTTGGCGAGCGCGGGGTTGATCTGCGAGACGACGCCGGCGACGGGCGCGCGGACCGGCAGCTCGCGATCGCCGCGGCGGACCACCGCCAGCACGTCACCCTCGGCGACCACCTTGCCGACGAGCGGCGTGTCGATCGACTCGATCGGGCCGACCAGGCGCTGGGCGAAGTCGTCGATCCCGGCGACCACGCAGTTGGCGGCCGCGCGGCGAGCCCAGCTGTGACGGCGGTACAGCCGCACGTCGTTCGGGACGTCGATGCCCTGCACCTGGGTGACGATCACCTCGGGCCGCGTGCCGAACGCGTGGATGGTGCTGGCGATCAACACGATCGGCGCGGCGAGCACGAAGCCGAATTGCAGCGCGAAGCCGACCACGGCGATCAACGGGACGAGCAGAAGGACGCCCAACGTGATCGCGGCGACGATGACATAGTCGGTGAATTGGAATGGTGTTTCGTTCTTGGACATGACGGCACTCCTTTCGCGCCGTTCGTGCGCCTGCGCCTGCACGAGAAGGCACTCGATCGCGGCAATTGCAGCGACCGTGCCGCAGCCCGAACACACGAAGGAATCGACGCGCGCCCGGGGAAATGCGGCAATCCGTACGGCGCATCCCCGAGCGCGCGCGCGACGCGGCGGGCAGCCGTTGAAGAAACCAACACTCGCTCGAGACGAGTGTTGAATTCCTCTGCACCCTACCTCGCGAGAATCGGCGGGAATCGCTCCGAGCGATTCGGCGGTGGTGAGATCCTCAACACTCCGCCGCAAGCCGGCGACCGACTCGCTCCCGCGCCCGCGCCGGGGATCGGCGCGTTGGCCTGGCCCGGGTGGTCCGGGGCGGAGAAGGCGCATGACATCCGACATCCGCGCACGTTTTCGCGCGAGGCCGTCCGCGGGAGAAACGCGAGATGTTCGACCACCTCCTCGACGATCAGCAGCGCCGCGTGCGCGACGAAGTCCGCGATCTGGTCAAGTCGGTGCCCCGTCAGCTGATCCTCGACATGGACGCCGACAAGGTCGACTTCCCGCGCGACTTCCTGCGCGAGGCCGGCCAACGGAACCTGCTCGGCGTCCGCTACCCGAAGCGCTGGGGCGGCCGCGACATGGACTGGGCGACGACCTCCATGGTGATGGAGGAGGTCGGCGTGCTCGGGTACATCTTCGCCTGCGTCTTCGGCGTGGGCGCCGAGCTGGTGTGCGACGCGATCGTGCTGCACGGCACCGACGAGCAGCGCGACAAGTACGTCGCGCCGCTGCTCCGCGGCGAGCTGTTCGCCGCCGAGTGTCTCACCGAGCCGCGCGGCGGCTCGGACTTCTTCGGCACCAGCACCGTCGCCGAGGACCACGGCGACCACTTCGTGCTCAACGGGCAGAAGCGCTTCATCGTCGGCGGCACCGCGGCCGACTACTTCCTTGTGTACGCGAAGACCGACGCCAAGGCAGAGCCGCACAAGGGGATCTCCTGCTTCATCGTCGACCGCGCCGAGGGGGTCGAGACGAAGTACCTCTACGGCCTGATGGGCTGCCGCGGCGGCGGCGCGAGCCGCGTCGTCTTCCGCGACGTGAAGGTGCCGAAGGCGAACCTCCTCGGCCGCCTGCACGGCGGCTACGACGTCTTCAACACCATGATGATCCCCGAGCGCCTCGGCACCGCGGCGATGACCATCGGCGCGGCGCGCCCCGCCCTCGAGGTCGCCACCGAGTACACCACCCGCCGCAAGGCGTTCGGCCAGACCATCAACCGCTTCCAAGGCGTGAGCTTCCAGATCGCCGAGGCGGCGATGCTGCTCGATGCCTCCCGGGCGATGGTCTACAACACCTGCCTCGCGGTGCAGCGCGGCGTCTCCGCCAACCGCGTGCGACGCCTCGTGTCGGAGACAAAGAAGTTCGTCACCGAGTCCTGCCAGCGCGTGGTCGACTGCTCGATGCAGGTGATGGGCGGCATCGGCTACACCAACGTCTTCCCGGTCGAGCGCATCCACCGCGATCTGCGCCTCGCGTCCATCTGGACGGGGACCAACGAGGTGATGTCGGTGATCACCGCGAGCGAGTGGTACCGCGAGGCGCGCGAGGCGCGGGCGAGCGGGGCGACGCGGGATGCGGAGATGGACGCGGCGGAGGCCGACGCGGTTGAAGAGAAGGTGTACGAGTAGGCGGACGCGAACGCGAACGCGGACGCGGACGCGAACGCGAACGCGGACGCGGACGCGAACGCGAACGCGAACGCGGACGCGGACGCGGAGGCGGAGGCGAGAATCAAGACTCGCTCGGCGCTTCGGGAGTGTACCGCCGTGCTCAGTGGCGTCGAGCCCGCAGCGGCGCTGCGCGCCGTGCTCGCTGCGCTCGCAGGCTCGACCCCACTTCCGCGCGGCGGTGCGTGTGCACCACGCCGAGTTCGGCTCGGGCGCGCGGTGCGCTCGGGCGGCTCGGTCCGAAGGAGCTCATGCCATGTTGCGCATCTACCGTGTCGCTCTCGACGTCGTTCGCAGGCTGCAGCCGTACGTTCATGCGATTCGCAGGAAGCAGCCGTCGCTGGCCGATCAGCTCGATCGCGCGGGCGACACCACCGTGCTGGGCATCGCCGAGGGGTCACGCTCTCTCGGCAAGATCCGCGGGCAGCACTACTCGCGAGGGGCGGCGTCGATGGACGAAGCCATCGGGTGCATCGATCTCGCGCTC